>CAJQMT010000013.1 GCA_905479475.1 uncultured Flavobacteriaceae bacterium | reverse complement strand
TTTTGAGCTAACTTGTAAGCAACTTTCACAGCCTCTTCTGCTCCTCTTGTTTCTACAATGGTATCCACCACACCGTCAAAAGATTGTATAATTTTAGAATTGTCTACTCCTAAACAAACAATTGCTTTTACTTTTTCTCTTACCAAAGGCATCAAATCCAAGTAATCATTCCCTTTGTCCACTCCTCCTAAAATCCAAACTGTGGGAACTTCCATACATTCCAAGGCATAAAATGTTGCATTGACATTGGTGGCTTTGGAATCGTTGATATATTGTACCCCATTGATACGCAACACTTTTTCCAAGCGATGTTCTGCCCCCTCAAAATCCTCTAAACTCTCTTTGATCACTTGCTTCCTTGCTTTTAACAATTGTGCCGCCATAGAGGACGCCATTGCGTTCTTTGTATTGTGTTTTCCTTTGACTGCTAGTTTGGAAATATCCATCGTTATAATTTCTTTGTTAAGTTTCATTTGTATTTTATCTTCTAACACGCAGGCTCCATTTTCTATTTTTTCGTTGAGAGAAAAAGGCACCAATTGTGCGTTCGTTTTATTTGTTTCCAACCAATTTTTTATCACTGGATCATCAGCATCATAGATCAAAAAATCTTCTGCTGTTTGGTTTTTTGTAATTCGAAATTTTGAGGCTATATAGTTCTCAAAATTGTAATCGTATCGATCCAAATGATCGGGGGTTATGTTCGTGATAATTGCAATATGTGGAGCAAAATCAACAATTCCATCCAATTGAAAACTACTGAGCTCCAAAACGTAATTTTTACGCGTTACTGTTGCCACTTGGGCCGCAAAACTATCCCCTATATTTCCTGCCATGCCAATATCAAAACCTGCCTTGCTCAAAATATGATGCAACAACATCGTCGTGGTCGTTTTTCCGTTCGAACCTGTAATTCCAATAATTGTAGCCTCCGTAAACTGAGCTGCAAATTCTATTTCTGATATCACAGGAATTCCTTGTTCTTTCAATTTCACAACCAACCCAACTGTATCCGGTATTCCTGGACTTTTCATCACGATATCGGCACTCAGAATTTTGGCTTCTGTATGTTTTCCTGACTCGTACTCAATTTCATTCGCTGCGAGCGATTTTTGATATTTCTCTTGAATGGATCCGCTGTCGGATAAAAAAACGGCATAGCCTTTTTGCTTCCCTAGCAAAGCGGTTCCTACCCCACTTTCTCCTCCTCCAAGTATGACCAATTTCTTCATATACGATGCACGATTTTCATCTCTTATTTATCTTATCTTTAAGGTTATGACGGTAATAATCGCCAACAATATGCCTACAATCCAAAACCGAGCAACAATTTTACTTTCGTGATAACCCGATTTCTGATAGTGATGGTGCAAAGGCGCCATTTTAAAAATTCGCCTTCCTTCTCCGTATTTTTTTCTAGTATATTTGAAATAAAAGATCTGTAAAACAACGGATAAATTTTCCACCATAAAAATTCCTGCCAATACAGGTATGAGCAATTCTTTTCTTGTCGCTACTGCAATCACTGCAATGATTCCTCCGATAGTCAAACTTCCCGTATCGCCCATAAAAACTTGTGCAGGAAAGGTATTGTACCATAAAAAGCCGACCAATGCGCCGATAAACGCACTGATATAAACAACCATTTCACCTGAATTCGGGATATACATGACGTCTAAGTAGTTTGCAAAAAAGATATTCCCTGAAACCCAAGCAAAAACACCCAATGTTGCCACAATAATTGCAGAGCTCCCTGCGGCCAGTCCATCTATACCGTCCGTTAAATTGGCACCATTGGAAACGGCTGTTACAATAAAAATTACGATCGGAACAAACACCAACCAAGCCCAGCTTTTATACCCTTCCCCTATCCATTCGATCAATGAGGAATAGTCAAATTCATTATTTTTGATGAAAGGCAAGGTCGTTTTCGTTGCTTTTTGAGCTTCCCCGAATAATTTCGCCTCCCCTTTTTCAGAATGCACTGCTGTCTGATTGCTAGGCAATTGTTCTTTCATGGTAACTTCTGGGTGAAAAAATAACATCCCTCCAACGATCACTCCAAGACCTACTTGGCCTAACACTTTGAACTTTCCTTTCAGGCCTTCTTTGTCCTTTTTGAACACTTTGATATAGTCATCAACAAAACCTACTGTCCCCATCCAAAGGGTTGTTATCAACAAAAGAATGATGTAAATATTGTCCATTTTTGCAACCAAGAAAACGGGAATCAATGTGGCTCCGATAATAATCAATCCTCCCATCGTTGGTGTTCCTGCTTTTTGAATTTGTCCCTCCAATCCCAAATCGCGAACCGATTCACCAATTTGCATTTTTTGCAAATAACGAATGATTCTTTTTCCATAGACTGTAGAAATCACAAGAGCCAAAATAAACGCAAGGGAAGATCGAAAAGAAATGTACTGAAACAAACCTGCACCCATCAATTGGTACTCTCTTTCTAAATAATCAAACAAATAATACAACATTGGTCTTTTTTTGAATTTATTTTTCGAACTCTGCAAACACTTTTGACAACACTTCTTTGTCGTCAAAATCAATTTTTACACCTTCAACATCTTGATAGGTTTCATGTCCTTTTCCGGCTACTAAGACGATGTCTCCTTTTTCAGCAAAGCGAATCGCTGTTTTGATTGCTTGTTTTCTATCGACAATAGCCAGTGTCTTTTTGCGATCGTTCGCCTGAACTCCATCTTCAATTTCATTCATAATTGTTTGTGGGTTTTCAAACCTAGGATTGTCGGATGTGAAAATGACTTGATCACTCAATGCAGCAGCAATATGCCCCATTTTTGATCTTTTTGTTTTATCTCGATCTCCTCCGCAACCCATCACCGTAATAATTTTTTCTTTTCCTAAACGCAAGGTTATGATGGTTTCTAAAACATTTTTCAATGCATCTGGTGTGTGTGCGTAATCTACAATAGACACAATTCCTCCCTTGGATACTTCGTACTGAAAACGCCCATCTACACTTTCCAAGGCACTCATCCCGCACAAAGCTTTTTCTGAGGGCATCCCCAACAAACTTGCCAATCCATAAACAGCTGCCAAATTATAAGCATTGAAATCTCCAATCAAACGACACCAAATTTCATTCTGATTGACATTCAAAAGCATGCCTGACAGTCCTTTTTCAAGAATTTTTACTTTGAAATCTGCCATAGTTTTTAGCGCATAACTTGCCTTTTCTGCTGCGGTATTTTGCAACATTACTTGCCCATTTTTATCATCTTTATTCACCAAAGCAAAAGCCTCTTTCGGGAGCTGATCAAAAAATTTCTTTTTTACATTTCGGTATTCTAAAAACGTATTGTGGTAATCCAAATGATCGTGTGTAAGATTGGTAAACACAGCGCCATCGAATGCCAATGCTTCTGTTCTACTTTGATGAATCCCATGAGAGCTTACTTCCATAAAACAGTGGGTTACTTTCTCATCGACCATTTTTGCCAAATAGGTGTTGATTGCAACAGAATCTGGAGTTGTATGTGTCGCTTTGTAAGTGTCTGCTCCTACTTTGATTTTTACAGTTGACAACAAACCGGCTTTGTAACCTGCTTTTTGAAACAAGTTGTACATCAGTGTCGCCACAGTTGTTTTTCCATTGGTTCCTGTGACACCAATCAACTTCAATTTCAAAGAGGGATTGTCAAAATAATTGGCAGCTATTTTTGCCAAAGCGACATTGCTGTTTTCAATCTCCACATAGGTAACTGCGTCGTGTAACTCACCCGGAAATGTTTGGCAAACTATTACCGAAGCTCCTAAGGAGATGGCCTTTTCAATAAACAAATGTCCATCGAAAGAGACTCCTTTTTGAGCGACGAATAGAGCGTTTTTTACTACTTTTCTTGAATCGAAAACAACCGCAGACAACTTCACTTCTTGCGAACCGTGTAGGTTGCATACCGCAACGCCTTTCAATATGTCTTTCAATATCCTCATGAACTCAGTTTCAAAACAATGGTGTTTCCTTTTTTTATTTTCTGCCCTTTCCGAAGCGATTGGGATTTCACTTTTCCTATACCTTGAAAAACCACCTTTAAACCGAGGTTTTCCAATATAGAAACAGCATCCATACCGGCCATTCCTTTTACATTTGGTACGGTCTTTTTTTCGCTATTGAGCAAACTGTAATATTTTTTACGCGCTACATCCAATGCAGGAATTGTTGGTTTTTCATTTGCTATTTCTTCAGAAACAGGTACGGAGGCATACATTTTTTGTGCAATTTTTTTAAATACTGGAGCGGCTACCGTTGCGCCGTAATACCCTTTTCTTTTGTTCGGTTTGTGAATGACCACCAAACAAGAATATTTTGGGGCTTCTGCTGGGAAAAAACCTGCAAAAGAGGCGACATAATCTTGGTTGGAATACACCCCATTCACTACTTTTTTTGCGGTTCCTGTTTTTCCAGCCATGGAAAAATTTGGAGTATAAATGTTTTCGGCAGTACCTCTTTTTACAACATTCTCCAAAATTCGTTGTAATTTCTTGATCGTAGCAGGCGAGGCAATTTTTTCATTGAGAACAACTGGCTCAAAAACTTTTTCTATTTTTCCTTCTGTCCGCAATGCTTTTACAAATTGTGGCTTCACCATTTTTCCCTCGTTTGCAATGGCATTGTAAAAAGTCAAGATTTGCAAAGGAGTCAAAGAAACACCATAACCCCAAGCCATCCATTCGAGCGAAATACCACTCCATCTTTTTTTGTTTTTAGGACTGGGAATATAAGGTCTTCCTTCTCCTTTTATTTCCAATCCTAGCTTTGAAGCCAATCCTAATTTTACAATGCCATCTACAAATTTCTGAGGCTGTTTTTTGTATTGCTCTTGTATCAATTTTACAATGCCTACATTGGAAGAAACTTCAATAGCGCGTGCTGCAGAAATTTCCCCATAACCTCCTTTGTGTGAATCTTCTACCTTTTTTCGGTAGACGAACATTTTTCCTTTTTTAGTATCCACGACAGTCCCTGTATCAATGACTTTGTCTTCCAAAGCGACTAAAAGACTCGCCAATTTAAATGTAGACCCCGGCTCATGAGATTCTCCAACAGCATAATTCAAACGTTCGTAATATTTTCCTTCGGAAGTTCTTCCCAGATTAGAGATGGCTTTGATTGCACCTGTTTTGGTTTCCATGACAATCACACAACCGTGATCGGCTTCAAATACTTCCAATTGCTCCAACAGGGCATGATGTGCGATGTCTTGCACATTTACATCTAGATGGGTAATCACGTCACTGCCGTCTTTGGGCTCTACTTCATTGTTATCATTGATCGGCTTCCATTGGTTGTTGGCAATTTTCTGCTTCATTCTCCAACCTAAACTTCCTTTTAAATACGAATCGTACGCTCCTTCCAATCCCACATTTCCACGGCCGATTGTTCGTTCTGCAATTTTCCCTATCGGATGTGCCCGCACCGTTTTTTGTTCTGTGATAAAACCTCCTTTGTAAACTCCCAAACGAAAAATTGGGAAATTTTTGACTTTGAGATAGTCCATATACCCTAAGTTTCGAGCAATGAGCAAATAACGGTTTTTATTTCTGCGGGCTTTGCGAAAGTACGCCTTGTACTCAGAAACAGATTTGCCAAACATCGCAGACATCTCCTCGGACAAATCATGTATGTTTTTTTCAAAAACTTCCGTTTTCACGGTAACCACATCCATACGGATATCGTACTTGGACATGGACGTCGCTAATAAATTTCCGCCTTCAGAAACAACGTTCCCGCGATTGGAAAAAATGGTGTCGTTTCGAACCGTTCTATCTTCTGACAAGGCACGATACTTATCACCCTCTGAATATTGTATCTGGGTGATTTTTACAAAAATGACAATCAAAAAAAGAGTCATCAAACCAACCACAATATAGAGTCTGTTTAATATGCCTTTTTGAACTGTTTTCAATTTACTTTCTTTTTGAAATTACTTTTATTTTTATGGGAGGTGTTTTTGAGGGGTACAACCCTGACTCTTTCACCTTTTCACGAACAGAAGATTCCATTTTCATACGAGTTAAAATGGTTCCTGAATCTATATACAAGGCCTTTAACCTTTTCATTTCCAAATTCATCTGCGCAATTTTCATCACTTTTTGATCAGCTTTGTGCGCACTGGTAATCATACATAAGAGCAGAAAAACAACAAAAAAAATGATTCTCCAGTTTTTAAAAGCACCATCGTCCACTAAAAACCCTCCTTTTAAAACTTTGTAAAATTCCATCACATTACTTTTTAGAAGCAGACTTTAATTCAGCGACTCTTAGTTTCGCACTACGCGCCCTATTGTTTGCTTTGATTTCCTCAGCCGAAGGCACTATCATTTTTCCTAGATTCTTGAGCGGAACATTTGTATTCCCATAAAAATCTTTTTCTGGCTCTCCTTCAAAAAGTCCGTTCTTAAAGAAACGCTTCACCAACCTGTCTTCCAAAGAATGGTAAGAGATTAGACTCAACCTACCCTTTGCGGCTAACAAATTTGGTGTTTGCAATAAAAACTCTTTCAATACTTCTAATTCTTGATTGACTTCAATTCGAACCGCCTGAAAGATCTGTGCCAAGATTTTATGCTCTTTTGCTTTTGGTAAAAAAGCCTGCAACACCTCTTTCAAACGAAAACTGGTCACTATTTTTTCTACTTTTCGCTCTTCTGAAATTTTAGCTGCCAGCGTTCTTGCATTTCGCAATTCTCCGTATTGAAACAACACGTTGCTCAAACGCTCTTCGCTGTAGGTATTGACAACGTCGTAAGCCGACAACTCATTTTTTTTATTCATACGCATGTCCAATTCCGCATCAAAACGGGTTGAAAAACCGCGTTCTGCTTCATTAAACTGATGCGAAGAAACCCCTAAATCTCCTAGGATTCCATCCACTTTTAAAACTCCATAAAATCTTAAAAAACGTGCGATATACCTGAAATTTTCTTGAATCAATGTAAACCGAGGATCTTCAATTTTATTTATTTCTGCATCAGGATCTTGATCAAAAGCAAACAACCTCCCTTTGCTCCCTAAACGGCTTAAAATCTCTCTTGAATGACCTCCTCCTCCGAAAGTAACATCGACATACACCCCATTTGGGTTGATGTTCAAAGCATCCACGCTTTCTTTCAATAAGACCGGATTATGATACGCCTCCATCTTCATCTGTATTTACAGTTCCCATTACTTCCTCTGCCAAATCTGCAAAATCCAAGGCCGCTTCGTCAATGGCAATTTCATATTGTGCTTTGTCCCAAATTTCGATAATATTTACCGAAGAAGACAGCACCACTTCTTTTGAAATCCCAGAAAAAGCAAGCAAATCTTTAGAAACTAAAAGTCTTCCTGAAACGTCCAAATCCAACAACTTCACACCGGCAGTGAACCTTCGTATAAAATCATTGTTCTTTTTCACGAAACGATTCAAACCATTCACTTGTTTCATCATAGCCTTCCATTCTCCCATGGGATACAACTCTAGACAAGGTTGAAAGACCGATCTTTTCAGCACAAAACCATCCTGTAAAATTGGATCCAACTGCTTTTTCAAAGCAGCTGGAAGCATCATTCTACCTTTAGAATCTGCTTTGCACTCGTATGTTCCTATCAATCCGTTCACGTCTTTTTATTTCGGTCTTAGAATTCAAAAATACTAATTTTAAACCACTTTTTCCCACAATTTACCACATTGTTAATAAGTTTCACGCAAGGCCATAAAAACTCTAGAATTCTCATTTCCCGCAGGTTAGTAATTGTCCTAAACATACATTTATCAAAAAAATGGAAACTAATTTTTTATAAAAAAAAGAGTACATTTGTCAATTGTAAAAAAACTGATTTTTAACATGGTCGAAAACCTAATTACAGAAGGAGAATTCACATACAAAGAAGGAGGAGAGGGGAAACCCATGATTCTTTTGCACGGACTTATGGGAACGGCAAGTATGTTTGACGATGTCTTTACTTATTTTTGTGAAAATGGATACAAAGTATTGGTTCCTGAGCTTCCTATTTATAGCTTACCAATGCTCAAAACAAACGTAAAACACTTCTCTCTTTTTATCAAGAGATTTATCGATCATAAAGAGCTAGACAATGCTATTTTAATTGGCAACTCTTTGGGAGGTCATATCGCATTGTACTTGGCTAAAAATTACCCTGAATTGGTACACTCTCTGGTTCTGACAGGAAGCTCCGGTTTGTACGAAAACGCCATGGGAGACAGTTATCCAAAAAGAGGTGACATAGAATACATCCGTAACAAAACAGAATCGGTTTTTTACGACCCAAAACATGCGACCCCTGAAATGATTGACAACCTTTTCGAAATTGTCAACGACAGAGGTAGTGTGCTGAGAATTCTTTCGCTAGCCAAAAGCGCTATTCGTCACAATATGGCAAACGATTTGCCTGACATGGATGTCCCTACCTGCCTGGTATGGGGAAAACAAGACAGTGTAACACCTCCGAATGTTGCAGAAGACTTTGACAAATTGATGCCTAATTCAGAATTGTTCTGGATCGATAAATGCGGGCATTCTCCAATGAAAGAACATCCCGTACAATTCAACAAAATTGTGCACGGCTGGTTCGAAAAGAACAATATATAACAACGTATTTACAGGGTTTAGAATTTTCTAAATCCTGTTTTATTTTACAAACTCATTACTCTTAGAAACGATGCTTATCAAGTCTGCTGTTTTTGAAATTAGCAATTCTGACGTCGCCAAATGTCCAAAAGAACGCATTCCTGAATACGCTTTTATTGGACGGTCCAATGTTGGAAAATCTTCTCTTATCAACATGTTAACCAATCATAAAAAATTGGCAAAAACTTCTGGTACTCCAGGAAAAACACAGCTCATCAATCATTTTAAAATAAACGACAACTGGTTTTTGGTAGATCTACCGGGGTACGGCTATGCACGTGTTTCTAAAAAAACAAAAAGAACATTCCAGTCTTTTATCAAAAATTATTTTTCGCAAAGAGAACAGCTTGTCTGCTCATTTGTATTGATTGACTCCAGACACACGCCGCAAAAAATAGATCTTGAGTTCATGGAATTCCTTGGTGTGAATCAAATTCCATTTTGTATTGTTTTTACAAAGGCAGACAAATTGACTCCGACCGTTTTAAATCGAAATATTGAGGCTTACCAAAAAGAATTGTTAGACGATTCGTGGGACACCTTTCCTGATTATTTTGTAACCTCTTCTACTTCGAAAGACGGAAGAGACGCCCTTTTGAATTTTATTGACAACATCAATACAAACTTTGACAATTCGTAAGGTTGCCTATGGCTACTTGTTTTTCTTTGGAATGATTTTAAAGAAAACAAACCTCTCGTGCAATTGAAGGCTCCTAAAACCCAAATTCCCAAATGAAATCTACTGCTACAAATCTTAAAATTCTTTTTGAAGACAATCACATCATTGTCGTCAACAAGAGGGCTGGTGATTTGGTACAGGGAGACAAAACAGGAGATCTTCCCTTGAATGATCTTTTAAAAGAGTACCTAAAAATCAAATACAACAAACCAGGGAACGTGTATTTGGGGGTAGTGCATCGTTTGGACCGACCCACAACAGGGATTGTTATTTTTGCAAAAACCTCTAAAGCTTTGGAACGACTGAACAAAATGTTGCGCGATAAAACCATTGACAAAACCTACTGGGCCATTGTAAAAAACAAGCCTACTCAAGCCTCCAACACACTGACAAATTACCTTAAAAAAAACCCGAAAAACAACAAAGCTACTGTGTTTGGCCAAGACGGAAAAGATAGAAAAAAAGCAATCCTCCATTACAAAACTGTCAAAAACCTCGACAATTATTACCTTCTAGAAATTGATTTAGAAACAGGAAGGCACCATCAAATTCGTGCACAATTGGCACATATCAATTGTCCTATTAAAGGAGATTTGAAATACGGCTTCAATCGCTCTAATAAAAATGCCGGCATTCATTTACACGCGAAGAAAATTGAATTTACGCATCCCGTTTCCAAGGAAGTGATCTCGATAGAAGCCCCCACACCGAAAGATCCTGTATGGGACGCTTGTTATTCGGAATCCTGAAAAAACTTCAAAAAAAATCTCAGAGTTTCTTATTTTGAAAAACGTAAAAAAGCCCGATAAACATTCGTCTATCGGGCTTTTTAATATGGTTTCGTATGTTGTTATACGATTTTTTTCATTGCTGTCATAGACTCTCTCAAGTACTCTCCAATTTCTTCAACAGGGTGGTTTCTAATCTCCGCGTTGATTTCAATCAATTCTTTGTTATCCACTCCGTTATCTCCATCGCTAAATGGACGACCTACTAAGTTGCTTGGTGCATTTTTCACGTAATCCGCGATCAATGGCTTGCATGCATGGTCAAACAAATAACATCCGTACTCCGCAGTATCTGAAATTACTCTGTTCATTTCAAACAATTTCTTTCTTGCAATCGTGTTTGCAATCAATGGCGTTTCGTGCAACGACTCGTAATAAGCAGACTCGTCAATAATTCCAGAGTCCGTCATGGCTTCAAAAGCCAATTCAACTCCTGCTTTTACCATCGCTACCATCAACACTCCGTTGTCGTAAAATTCTTGCTCAGAGATTTCAACGTCTCCTGCAGGTGTTTTTTCAAAGTTTGTTTCTCCTGTTGCGGCTCTCCACGTCAATAAGTTTACATCGTCATTTGCCCAGTCTTCCATCATAGTTTTAGAGAAATGACCTGAGATGATGTCGTCCATATGTTTTTGAAACAATGGACGCATGATGTCTTTCAATTCTTCAGAAACCTTGAAGGCAGCAATTTTTGCTGGATTTGACAATCTGTCCATCATGTTTGTAATACCACCATACTTCAATCCTTCTGTAATGGTTTCCCATCCGTATTGGATCAATTTTGAAGCATATCCAGCATCTACTCCTTCTGCCACCATTTTGTCAAAACACAAAATAGATCCTGTTTGCAACAATCCACAAAGAATGGTTTGTTCTCCCATCAAATCTGATTTTACCTCTGCTACAAATGAAGAACGCAATACTCCAGCCGTGTGACCTCCTGTTCCTACTGCATAAGCTTTTGCATAATCCCATCCTTTTCCTTCTGGATCGTTTTCAGGGTGAACAGCAATCAATGTAGGTACTCCGAATCCTCTTTTGAACTCTTCTCTCACCTCAGAACCAGGTGATTTTGGCGCTACCATGATTACAGTAATATCTTTTCTTACTTGCATTCCTTCCTCCACAATATTGAATCCGTGTGAGTAAGACAATGTCGCTCCTTGTTTTAGCAATGGCATGACAGCAGTTACCACAGCAGTATGCTGTTTGTCTGGAGTCAAGTTGATTAACAAATCTGCTGTTGGAATCATTTCTTGGTAATTTCCTACTGCAAAACCGTTTTCAGAGGCGTTTAAAAAAGATTGTCTTTTTTCAGCAATTGCTGCATCTCTCAATGTATAAGATACATCCAATCCAGAATCTCTCATGTTCAAGCCTTGGTTCAACCCTTGCGCTCCACATCCAATTATAACTATTTTTTTACCTTTCAATGCTGCTACACCTCCGTCAAATTCTGACCTGTCCATGAATTCACATTGTCCCAATTGCTCCAATTGTTCACGTAAAGAAAGTGTGTTAAAATAATTTGCCATTTTTTCTATTGTTTGTTAAATTGTATCAAAATCAAAAAATCGAACCGAAGAAGTTTTTTACTCCCAAAACCAATTTTTTATTTCTTTGTTTTATTTCGTCTGCAAAAGTATAAAATCCTTTGCTTATATCTTAATTTTCTCTAAATTAAAAACTTATTCTATTTCAGTTTGTCAAGCAACGTTGAAATATTCATTTCTGTTTTCGAAACAGAGATCCTTCCGGAACGCACAAACTGCATTATTCCATAAGGTTCTAATTGATCATATAGTTCTTCTGTATCTTTTCTTCTTCCTGTTTTTTCGATTACAAAAAATTCCGGATCTACTGTCACAATATTGGCACTGCTATTTTTGATCACATTCTGAATTTCTCTTTGTTCAAACAACAGGCTTGACGCCATTTTGTAAAGCGCTGTTTCATGAAAAATAATCTCATCATCGGTGTGATAGTAAGCTTTGATTACTTCTATTTGCTTTTCTATCTGTCCCACTAATTTTTTCACAGCAAGCTCTTTCATTCTTGCTACAATTGTAAACCGGTGTACGTTTTCTATTTCTGAACGAGATACATTCAAGCTTTCAATATTGATATGTCTTTTCAAAAAAATCGTCGCAATTCTGTTCAACAACCCCGGGTTGTTTTCAGTATATACGGATATGGTAAATAATTCTTCCATTTTAATAGTTGTTTAATTGTTGAATGGTCTGTTGTACTCGCTATTTTCAAAGCTGCAAAACAAACACACAATACTCAGCACTGAAATTAGCTTAGCCTCACTTCAGAGACACAGGCTCCTGTTGGCACCATTGGAAATACATTGTCCTCTTTTTCAATCATCACTTCCAAGAAGTAGGATTTGTCAGAAGCAATCATCTCTTTGACAGCTCCGGCCAAATCTTCTCTTTTTGACACCTTTTGAGCTTGAATATCGTAGGCTTCTGCCAATTTGATGAAATCTGGATTGACCATGGTTGTGGAAGCGTATCTCTTGTCAAAAAACAGTTGTTGCCATTGACGTACCATTCCCAAATATTCGTTGTTCAATACCACAATTTTGACCGCCACTCCTGTCTGTAAAATTGTTCCCAATTCTTGACAGGTCATTTGATAACCTCCGTCTCCGATATACGCAACTACCTCTCGCTCTGGAGCGCCCATTTTAGCTCCAATAGCTGCAGGCAAAGCAAAGCCCATGGTGCCCAAACCTCCGGAAGTTACGTTGGATCTTGTTTTGGTAAAATCCGCATACCTTACGGTAAACATTTGATGCTGTCCAACATCGGATACAATAATTGCATCTCCATGGGTTTCTTTGTTTACTTGATTGATCACTTCTCCCATCGTCAACCCTTCTTTTGTTGGATTTAACTGTGGATCGATCACTGCTTCTACTTCTGTCTCCCAGTGTTTTTTAAACTCGTTGTGCCACGCATCATGCTTGTTTTCATTGATGAAAGGCAATATTTTGCCAAGGGTATCTTTCGAGTCTCCTAATACGGCTACATCTGCTTTTACATTTTTATCCACTTCTGCGGGATCAATTTCAAAATGCACCACCTTGGCTTGTTTTGCGTAGGTATTTAGACTCCCGGTTACTCGATCGTCAAAACGCATTCCAACGGCAATCAATACGTCGCATTCGTTGGTCAATTTATTGGGTCCATAATGTCCGTGCATTCCCACCATTCCCACATTCAAATAATGCTCTGTGGGCAAAGCTGACAATCCTAAAACTGTCCAAGCAGAAGGAATTCCTGCTTTTTCAATGAAGGCTTTGAACTCCGCTTCGGCTTCTCCTAAAATAACGCCTTGACCGAAAACGATGAAGGGTTTTTTTGCCGAATTGATCAACTCAGCCGCTGCCTTTACTTGTTCTATGTCCGTTTTTGGTACAGGTTTGTAACTTCGAACGGAAGTACATTTGTCATAGGAATAATCGAGATCTCCCAATTGCGCATCTTTGGTGATGTCAATCAATACAGGTCCTGGTCTTCCCGACTTGGCGATGTAAAAGGCTTTTGCAATCGCTGCTGGAATGTCTTCTGACCTCGTCACCTGAATGTTCCATTTGGTTACGGGTGCTGAAATACTAATGACATCTGTTTCTTGAAAGGCATCGGTCCCTAAAAGATGTGAGGCTACTTGTCCTGTGATACAAACCAATGGTGTGGAATCAATTTGTGCATCGGCAATACCGGTGATCAAATTGGTTGCTCCGGGTCCAGAGGTTGCCAAACAAACTCCTACTTTTCCTGAGACTCTTGCAAATCCTTGTGCCGCGTGTATGGCTCCTTGTTCATGACGCGTCAACACATGTTGTAATTTATCTTGGTATTTGTACAATTCATCGTAGATCGGCATGATGGCTCCTCCCGGATATCCATAGGCCAAATCTGCACCTTCTCTTAAAAGAGATCTCACAACAGCTTCTGCTCCAGAGATTCTTTCTGTTGGGTTTGTATTTGTTGAATTTTCCATGTTCAAAATATTTGTACTGTCTCTATAAATTGAAGACAGTAGGGGTTTTTTAATTAGTATTTATCGGTAACGCAACCTTCAGATGCTGAGGCAACTGATTTGGCGTATTTGAATAAAATTCCTTTGTTGTGTTTTGGTGCAGGTGTTTGCCATTTTGACTTGCGTTTTGCGATTTCTTCTTCCGAAACTTGTAAGGTGATGGAATTGTCTTCGGCACTGATGGAAATGGTGTCTCCTGTTTCCACCAATCCAATCAATCCACCTGTTTGTGCTTCTGGTGTGATGTGACCTACTACGAATCCGTGTGTTCCTCCTGAAAAACGACCGTCGGTAATTAAGGCCACTGATTTTCCCAAACCGGCACCCATAATCAAAGAAGTTGGTTTTAACATTTCTGGCATCCCTGGCCCTCCTTTCGGTCCAACATAACGAATGACCACCACATCACCTCTTTCTACTTCTCCGTTCGAAATTCCTGTATTTGCGGCTTGTTCGCCATCGTACACCACTGCTTTTCCTTTGAATGTCAATCCTTCGTTTCCAGAAATCTTGGCCACGGCTCCTTCTTCAGCGAGGTTTCCGTACAAAATTTGCAAGTTCCCTGAAGATTTCAAGGCTTTGTCTGTAGGGAAAATAACATCTTGCTCTTCAAATTCCATGGCTTTTACATCCGCCAAATTTTCAGCCAATGTTTTTCCTGTCACAGTCATACAGTCTCCATGTAAAAAACCTTTCTCCAACAAATATTTCATGATTGCTGGGGTTCCTCCAATACTGTGCACGTCTTCCATCAGATACTTTCCGGAAGGTTTTAAATCGGCAATCAAAGGGGTTCGGTCTGAAACTCTTTGAAAGTCTTCTAAGGTGAATTCAATATCTGCTGCATAAGCGATTGCGAGGTAATGCAATACTGCGTTGGTAGATCCTCCCAAGGCGTTGACCAAAGCAACTGCATTTTCAATGGATTTTTTGGTGACAATGTCTTTGGGTGTCAAATCCAATTCCAACAAATTTTTCATGGCCAAAGCGGTGCGTTCGGCCTCCGATAATTTGTTTGGGTTTTCTGCGGGGATAGAGGAATTGTATGGCAATGCCATTCCCATACATTCTATAGAGGAAGCCATCGTATTGGCGGTATACATTCCTCCACAGGCACCTGCTCCTGGAATGGATGCTTTGATAATTTCTCGGTATTCTTTGTCGTCAATTTCTCCGGCTACTTTTTGTCCAAGTGCTTCAAAAGCAGAAACGATATTCAGCTTTCTTCCTTTGTATTTTCCGGAAGCAATGGTTCCTCCGTACACCATCAAAGAAGGACGGTTCAAGCGCAACATGGCAATGATAGCGCCTGGCATGTTTTTGTCACATCCAACTACTCCCACCAAACCATCGTAACTTTGTGCATTGACCACAGTTTCCATGGAATCGGCAATAATGTCTCGCGAAGCCAAGGAATAATTCATTCCTGAAGTACCCATAGAAATCCCGTCACTGACACCAATTGTATTGAAAATCAATCCGACCGATCCTGATTTGTTGGCTTCTTTTTTGATTTCAGCAGCCAAATTGTTCAAGTGCATATTACACGGATTTCCATCATAACCGGTACTTGCAATTCCAATTTGGGGTTTGTTCATGTCCTCATCGTTCAACCCTACGGCATACAACATTGCTTGTGATGCTGGTTGCGATTCGTCTTGTGTCAGTCTTCTACTGTGCTTGTTTAATGCCATTTTTTGTTCTTTTTATTTTTATGCTTGCGCTGTTTTTTCAACAGGTGCTATCTCTCTCAACAAATGTATTATTGTCTCTGGTTTTAACGGTTCTTATACGCTTTGTTTTACGCTATCCAACACTAAAAAAAACAGTGTAAAGAATTGAAATACAGCGCTTTAATATTTATTTTCTACAATGATAAACTTTCAAAAAAAACCTTCCTTAATCTAAGAATCAAGGAAGGTCTTTGTATCTTTACAAAACAAGTTCCTTTTCATCTTTGTGATCGGACAACCACAGCGACAAGGAACGCGACGTTTTTATTTAAAATTGTGTTTTTCATTTAGTGGTTGCAAATATCCAAAATTATTTTAGGATATTCAAACACAATAAGCGGTTTTTTCACTGAAAATTGAATTTTAAACCTTATTATTTCCTAAATTTACATCTTCCTGTTGTTTCTTGTAGGATTTAATCAAAACTGTTTGATAGAAATTCAAGCCCTTAAAACACCTCACTGAGATGAAAAGATTGAAATATGTATTGGTGTACACCTTGCCTATCATTGTCATGATTTCATTCCAATTAAAAGGCTATGCTACTTTTTTAACGGTGGCGGTTTTTTTTGGTTTGGTTCCTATTTTGGAACTCATCATTCCTCCGGACCCTTCGAATATAGATCGAACGGAAGGTTTGAAAGAACGCAAAAAGAAATTTTACGTTTGGATTTTGTACCTCTTGGTTCCTGTGCAATGTGGGTTGCTCTTGTATTTTTTCAAAAACATTGCTGAAACACCTTTTTTGAGCACTGCTTATTTTGGAAAAATTTGCAGCATGGGCATTGCGTGCGGGGTTTTGGGCTTGAATGTAGGGCATGAATTGGGGCATAAAAACCACCGCTTTGTCCAATTTTTGGGAGAGATACTGCTTCTTTCTTCTTTGAATACGCATTTTTTACCGTACCACAATGCGGGGCACCATCACTTGGTTGCCACCAAAGAAGATCCGGCTACGGCCAGAAAAAACGAAAGTGTGTATGCCTTTTGGTTCCGATCGCATTTCAAAAGTTATGTGATGGCCTGGCAGTTGGAATTCAAAAGATTGAAACGACTGCAGCAAAAAAACATTTGTTTGGGCAACCGTATGTTTTGCTATACCCTTTGGAACATTGTGTTGTTGAGCGTCATCTATTTCTTTTTTGGAAAAACTGCATTCTTAGGTTTTCTAGGGGCAGCCCTTTTTGGAATTCTCTTGTTAGAAACGGTGAATTATATAGAGCATTACGGCTTGCTTCGAAAAAAAGAAAACAACCGCTACGAACGCGTGAATCCGGGTCATTCTTGGAATTCAGATCACCCCATTGGCCGCTTGTTCTTGTTCAATTTGTCACGACATTCCGACCATCATAAAAATGCAAGCAAAACCTATCAGGTTTTGAATTCTCATCCAGAGAGCCCGCAAATGCCCACAGGGTATCCGGGCATGATGTTGTTGTCTCTCGTACCTCCTTTGTGGTTTCGGTACATGAACAAAAGGCTGACAGACGGTTGACTCTTGCTGTACAACCGCTAGTTGCCTCTGTACAAGGTTCCCGAATAATACCCTGCTTCGTGTTCAAAAAAATTGTCATAGTAGTTCTGAATGTTTTTGCTTTCCAACAAATAGGCTGGCCGTAAAATCAAATAATGAAATTCAGGATACAAGTATTTGTGCACCCATTTATGCGGCTTGCTTTTTGAGGCGCCCTTTTTTAATGTCTTGTGTACATAGGTATTCATCACAGAAAAATCATTGGACTGGTACAGGTGCACGATTTCATGGACAGCGGTACTAAAAACTGCATGATCTGAAGTAATTTCATCAATAAAATTTCGGGTGTATAAAATAATTCCAGGGTATGCAGAAGCTATAGGGTAGTTGTTTTTTTTATGTGAAAAAACAAATTCTCCTGTTTGCCACGACTTTTTCCATTCAAATCGATGCCTTGCCAAAGCATCTACGGCAAAGACAAATGCCACGGGCATGATTTTGTAGTGTACCGAAAAATTGTCTTTTGTGGTAAATTCCAAGCGATTGAAGCCGATGTTTAGGTGCCACTTTTCCCAAAAATCTCTGTTCAAGGCGGCGTTTTCTTTTACCGAGGTTCCCATGGCATTTGCCAATTTCGCAGCCCATACATACTCCCATTTGTGTTGTTGCTGGGCGGCTCTCAACATACGTTTGCTTTCAAAGGTGATATAGCCACCCAGTGCCCCCTGCCACAACGATTTTTTGATGATTTTCCCCAAATCGTCCTCGGGCTTTTTGTTTAAAATGGCCCCCACCGTACTAAAAACAGCCCCGAAGCCTATATTGTAAAGAGCCGCTTCGGCATCGTTTGATTGACTTTTTAGGGAAGAAACATTTAAAAAAACCACCACCATAAAAAAAACACCACATTTTGTTTTCATAAATTTCGAAGGCCAAAAATTCCGAAACGTCTATTTCAACAAGAAAATTCCATTTATTCACAACTACCCTCACAATCTTCTGCATTTTCGTAATCTAACATTGTAAATACATATGAATACTCTTTATGAATCTCTGAAATTTCATTGAAATTATAATTATTGGCATTAGTTATATTAAAACTAGAAATATTTTCAACCGGAGAAAAATATGCTTTTTTCAAACCTTCATATGAGACTGTTACCGAATCAGCCTCAAGAATTATGCCTGTTTTATCACCAAACAATAGTTCAAATTCTTGAAACAAAACCTCATTTTTTAATAGTAAATAGCTTGTTTTAACATATCTAAACCCCGAATTCTCATCCCAAAATTTATTATATACATCTATATTTAATTTATAATTTGTCTTATTTGTATACATATAATTCGTGTAATGTTTTCGATCAATTTCTGTTTCACAAGAAATAAAACTACTTAGTGTTCCAAAAAGAAAAAGTGCTCTCCAAATTATTTTCTGTTTCATGGTTTTATTTTATTCATAGGCTGCAAAAATCAATCCAATACAGGAATCGTACAGGGCTCTGCATTTGCCTTTTTTTCTTCTGTAAAACGAAAAGTGAGTTCAAAATGCAAAGGACTTACCTCTTTCCTATTCTCGAAATTTTCAATATCCGTCAACCCCACTTCACATTTGGATTCATCTATATAATAAAACACATATTCTCCGGAGAAAGGCTGGTAGGTATCAACGGTTGGTCTTTTTGAATACTCCCCCTCTTCTGATTCTTCATGAATTATTGTTTCTCCAGACTGTATCTCATAGCCCAGACCGCTTTCTGACCTTATAACAGAAGACGTTTCATTTATTAGGTATATCGTTGCTGACGTTTTATATAGGCAACAACCTGTTTTTGAACAGCCAAAACACAGCATCGCTGTGCAAAAGGCAAAAATTAATTTTTTATTCATACGCTGCAAATAATCGGATTCTATTGTTGTTGTAATCGTAGCCTCCTTTGATGGCAATCAAACGGTCTCGCCAATCGTTCCAAGACCTTACATTTCTTAAAGAATATTCCAACTGGGCAATGGTAAATCCTGAAACTTGATCTTGTTCGTCATTTCCTGTTTTAATAGAACCATAACCTTCATTTGTGTTATCAGTAGTTTCATCATCAATCAAATCTGAAACTTTAGTGACACAGTTTGTAGCATTGTTGTATTCCTCCTCGGTAAACGTGTAAACAAACTCATAAAACTTTTGTTCAATTTCTCTACTTTCATAAGCGTTTAATATATTACTTGTTGTTGGACCCTGACCATTTTCATAAATTAAACATTTACTATCATTGTTGTAACTTATTTTTATTCCCTGAATACCTTGAATATCTTCAAATATTCCTTGACAACAATTTGTAATATTTGTATTCGGACCGCTCTCTCTTATTTCTATTTTTTTTTCTGAACTCGGCTCTAATTCAAATATGAGCTGTTGAAATCCATTGGTGTCATATTGGAAATATCCAATCGTATGAGCCGTTTCGTTTTTATATATAATATCTGCATATACTTTATAATCT
>CAJQMT010000012.1 GCA_905479475.1 uncultured Flavobacteriaceae bacterium | reverse complement strand
TTAATTTAGATGAAATTGATCTGGAGAATTGGGAGGCATACGAAGGAACTGTATATGATCAATTGTTCAATCAATTAAGACTTACAGAGATTCCTTCAAACAACTATGACCCGCTTGATAATAAATCTCTATCGCTCAGAGAACTCTTGAATTTCATCGCTGAATATGGTCTTTTACCCTGGAGCTACAATACCAAACAAAAGGTTAATTCATTTTTTAAAGATCAAATTGAACAATTTAAAAACAACAACGCACTCTTCAATATTTTGGTCAGTAATCAAACTGCATACAGACGAATTTTTAATGTACTTGACCCCAAAAGTAGCCAGCTATTTTTAAAATTTCTTTTAAAAAGGGATTATCCACATTATAAGCGCTTACAGGATTTTAATAAAAGTTTAGTCAAATTAAGGGGACTCTCCCCTACGCTTGGTTCAATCAAAAAAGAGGAATATCAAATTCTCAAATACTTTTACGAAAACGCAAATAATTTAGATCGAAGTATACAGCTGAGCATTGACCATCTAAAAAAAACCTACTCTTTAAACTCAAAAGAACTGAGTAAGCTCAATCGTATTGAAAAGAAGGGAAACGCATCTAGTGAGTCACTTAATGAACAACTGAAGCTCACAGGATCGGCGTTTAAAGTGCAACATTTCAAGCAACTCATTAAGTTACTTATTAAGCTGGAAGACAATAACAGTCTCAAAAAAACGATTGGCTCTAGCGATTTTAATGACTCCAGTTCCAGGAGCAAGTTTTTTGTAGAAGGAGATTTTTTTAAAACGCTTAGAAAAATAGTACAGCTTTATAAAAAAGACCAAAATTTAAGTGAGCAAAAACTGGTCAAAAAATTGCTTGATTTCCTAATTCAAAATAAGGCCTCCAATAGGTTTGAACAATCTGTTGTATTAACACTTGGAAATGCCATTTTTAGTGAAAAAAAATTCGAGTCTTTGAGAAGCACTATCCGTTTTAAAAATCTTCTTAGTGCCCTCAATATAAAATCAGTTGATCGAAGTATACAGCAAAGCGTTGACCATCTAAAAAAAACACATTCTCCAAACGCAAAAGAACTGAGTAAACTCAATCCTATTGAAAAGAAAGAAAGCGCAACTAATGAGTCACTTAATGAACAACTGAAGCTCACAGGGTCGGCGTTTAAAGTGCAACATTTCAAGCAACTCATTAAGTTACTTATTAAGCTGGAAGACAATAACAGTCTCAAAAAAACGATTGGCTCTAGCGATTTTGATGACTCCAGTTCCAGGAGCAAGTTTTTTGTAGAAGGAGATTTTTTTAAAACGCTTAGAAAAATAGTACAGTTTTATAAAAAAGATCAGAATTTAAGTGAGCAAAAACTGGTCAAAAAATTGCTTGATTTCCTAATTCAAAATAAGGCCTCCAATAGGTTTGAACAATCTGTTGTATTAACACTTGGAAATGCCATTTTTAGTGAAGAAAAATTCGAGTCTTTGAGAAGCACTATCCGTTTTAAAAATCTTCTTAGTGCCCTCAATATAAAATCAGTTGATCGAAGTATACAGCAAAGCTTTGACCATCTAAAAAAAATACACGCTCCAAACGCAAAAGAAAAGAGTAAGATCAATCGTATTGATAAGAAGGGAAACGCATCTAGTGAGTCACTTAATGAACAACTGAAGCTCACAGGATCGGCGTTTAAAGTGCAACATTTCAAGCAACTCATTAAGTTACTTATTAAACTGGAAGACAATAAAAGCCTCAAAAAAACGCTTGGCTTTAGTGATTTTAATGACCCTAGTTCTGTGAACAAGTTTTTTGTAAAGGGAGATTTTTTTAAAACGCTCAGAAAAATAGTACAGCTTTATAAAAAAGATCAAAATTTAAGTGAGCAAAAACTGGTCAAAAAATTGCTTGATTTCCTAATTAAAAATAAGGCCTCTAATCGGTTTGAACAATACGTTGTATTAACACTTGGAGAGGCTATTTTTGGTGAGAGAAAATTCGAGTCTTTGAGGAGCTCCATCAGTTTTAAAAACCTTCTTAGTGCCCTTAAAATAAAATCAGCAGAATCTTTTGTAGAAGTAATCGATATAATAGATACCATACTCACTTTAGCAAGTAGGAGTATCGAAAAACACAAGATTCAAGCAAGGGCTTTAAAAGCATTATACCCTTCTTTAGAAAAGACAAAAATCAATGAACTTTTTGTTGCAATCCTAAAAAGTTTTGATGTCGATCGCAAGCTTCCTACTTTCTTTCAGGTGGATTCATTGGATGAGCAAAAGGTATCGAAGATTATTGAGCAAGTAAGGAAGATGCAAACTTTACCTAATCGACCTACTTCGTTAGACTCAAATTATTTTGAATTTATCCTCAACATTGATAATGAGATGACTCATCTTGAAGAATCCAAACAAAGATCAACGGATTTTATAAGCATAAAAGACATCTTAAAAAGCACTAAATCTCTTCTTGAATTTTTAAAAGCCTATAGATTTAGGGAAGAGGTGTTAAACAGCTTTTCAGTTCTAAGCCTTCAGCCTTCTACAGAAAAAGTATTTTCCGCACTGTTAAAGACAAATTTTCAATCTTGGCTTCTAATAGAACAAGCCTTGATCAAAATTCAAGATCAAATTCATTTTTCCGACCTGGATTCCAAACAATTCAGCGCTGTGTTACGTTATTTTTTGATAAAATCATTGGCAAATGGAGACGCTGTAAAAGCATTCTATCCTGGAGAGTTCACCTTTAACTTTTTGAATTTTATCGAACTTCAATCAAGTATCTATCGCAATAAACTAAAGAAAGTGTTAATTGAGGGAACGATCAGTTCTGAAATTGAAGAAGTTGGTTTTGGTTTTAGTGTGTATATTGATAATACCTCATTGGATGTGCTCCCTCAAAAAACCAAAACGACCCTTTTCTACAAAAATGTC
>CAJQMT010000011.1 GCA_905479475.1 uncultured Flavobacteriaceae bacterium | reverse complement strand
TCAAAGATCTATTGAATTGTTCCTAAAATCATACTTATTTTTACGATGATGAAAACGATCCCGAAAAAAATAAAAATTATCCGCATCATTGGCGGCGGTCCTGCTGGTATGATGGCTGCTTTAGAACTGAGCACGACTCATGAGGTGCATCTCTACGAAAAAGAGAAAACATTGGGACGTAAATTTTTAGTAGCTGGAAAAGGCGGTTTTAATTTGAGCAACCAAGCGACCGGAAAAGATTTATACGACCAGTACGATCCATTACATTTATTTTCGGTTCTTTTACAACAGTTCGACACTCAGAAAACAAGAGAATTCTTCGAGAAATTAGGAATTCCTACTTACATAGGTTCTAGTGGACGGGTTTTTCCAGAAATAGGAATCAAACCAATCGCCGTTCTAAATGCGCTCAAAAATAAATTGATCGCACAGGGTGTTCAGTTGTATTTCGAGCATGAATTTGTGGATTTCAACACAAAAAAAATATACTTTCAAACCCCGACAGAAACGTATACCTATCCTTTTGATGATTGCATTTTTGCACTCGGTGGGGCTTCTTGGTCTGTCACGGGTTCCAAAGGCGATTGGCTAGAAATATTTCAAAAAAAAGGAATCCATACAACGCCCTTTGCTCCTTCCAATTGTGGGCTTCATATCCAAGGTTTCAACCCTCAATTGATTGCACAATTCGAAGGAATTCCCCTTAAAAACATTGCGATTCGTTGCCATAACAAAACGGTCAAAGGAGAAGCCGTTCTTACCAATTATGGATTGGAAGGCAATGCAGTCTACCCAATTGCTGCAATAGCGAGAAAACAGCTCGAGACTCACAAGAAAACAGCTGTTTTTTTAGATTTCAAACCCTTCAACACCCATGAAGAACTGCTACAAAAAATAAGCTCGCAGACACGGACTAAAAATTACAGTTATCTGTTCAAATTAAGCAAGGTACAATTGGGTATACTCAAAAATTTCACAGATAAAAAAACCTATACCACTCCCACTCTATTTGTCGAGAAATTAAAAAAATTAGAAATTCCTATTGTAGGTTTACGCCCTATCGATGAAGCTATTTCGACCGTTGGTGGTATTTCAATGGATGCAATAAATAGTGATTTGTCGCTAAAAAAAATCCCCAACATATATATTGCTGGGGAAATGTTTGATTGGGATACCGTTACCGGTGGTTTTTTGTTGCAAGGTTGCTTCGCTACTGGCCATGCGGTTGCTCAAAATATTTTAAGGAAATCAATTGTTTCCTAGAATCAATGGCAATCCATCTTTTCCAGAACCTACTACAATAACCTTTGCATTCTTTGAATTTGCAAGCTCCAAGGTTGCTTGAATACCCTTTTCCTTCAAAATATTTTCCGTCAATGACGCGTTCAAAATACGATTGGCAGTCGCTTTACCTTCCGCATCAATTTTTTGACGCTCTGCTTCTTTCTCAGCTTTCTGGATGGTAAATTCATATTCTAAAAACTCTTGCTCTTGTTTCAATTTCTTTTCAATCGCAGTTTTGATTGTCGGTGGCAAGGTAACATCACGGACCAACACCTCGTTCAATTGTACATATTGTCCGTCGAGAATTTTTTTCGTTTCATCAAAAATTTCTTTTTGAATAGCATCGCGCTTGCTTGAGTAAATTTGTTCTGGTGTATACCTTCCTACCACACTTCTTGCAGCAGAACGAATCGATGGTTTGATTACTCTATCCAAATAATCTTGCCCCTTTTTTTGGTGTAATGATCCTAATTGCTCTGTTTGAGGCTGGTACCAAGCGGTTACCTCCAAAAGAATGTCCAATCCGTTGGATGACAATACTTTCATTTTTTCCAAAAGTTCTTGTTGGCGCACTTCGTAAACAATTACTTTGTTCCATGGAGCCACCAAATGAAACCCTTCACCTAAAGCCGGTTCATCAGTTACTACACCACCTCCAAAGGTCTTGTACAATACACCCGCTTCACCTGAGCCAATAGTAACTGTTGCTTTTGAAAAAAAGACAAGGGCTAAAACGGCCACAATGATTAAAAACGCTCCTCCCTTCGGGAACTTAAATTCTATTTGTTGATTGCTCATTTTTATTATTTTTTTATGAATTGTATATCAAATGTACTAAATAATTCAAGGAAGTCATTTCAATTTTTCATTTTGTTTCGAACAAATAAATTACTTCTCCGTAAAAGAAAAACGCAAAAAAAGAAAAATTAGTGGAACCTATTTTTTTTAATTCAAAACTTCCAACAAAGCGTCAGACAGTTTTATTCTTTTGTGAAGTCTGGTATGATTGTCTCCTCCGGGTATAAAACAACAACCCGCTTTTTCGCAATCATAAACGAGTTCAATATCTAAAATAACAGAGGTATCTTCCTGAGGTGTCTCCTTGTAAACAAGCACTTCTAAATTGTCAAATTTGGGCCATCCCCCATCAGGACAAAATTCTCCAACAGGAAACTTTTCAATATTCTCAAGAACTTGTTCTTTGAGTCCTTTCATGATTAGTTGTTGAAATGGTACAAGAATACAATGTCTCCTTTTAAAGCGGGTTTTCGTTGTCCCTCCACTTCTATGGTAATGTTCAATACCGCTTTTGAAACTCCGCGCAAATTCACAATAGACTTCAAGCCAGCCTTCAAACGTATTTTACTATCCACAGGAACCGGTGAAATGAACTTTAAATTTTCAATTCCGTAGTTGACCATCATTTTATTGTTGCGTACTTCGACAACTTGTCCCCATAAATAAGGCAAAACAGAAAGTGTCAAATACCCATGAGCAATCGTTGTTTTAAAAGGACTCTCGGCAGCTGCTTTTTCTTGATCGAGATGAATCCATTGGTGATCTAGAGTTGCATCTGCGAAATTCTGAATGCGCTCTTGAGATATTTCTAAATAATCAGAAGTTCCCAACTCCTTTCCTTCATAGGTTTTGTACTCTTCAAAGCTGTTGATAATAACTGTTGACATCTCTTTTTTTTTCTTAATAGGAAACCTCCAAAAGCTCCATCTTGTTTTTTGGAAGAATCGTTAATTTCTCTTCATTTGCAGCCAATAATACCGTTTCTCCTTTTTTTAGAGAAGCCTCGTTTGAAGCACATTTTACGATTCCTTCTCCTGAAGTACAAATAAAAATTTTAAAAGAATGATTCTTTTCATACTTCATTTGCAACGGTTGTTGTGCATTGACATAATTTGTTTTAAAATAGGGAGTGTCAATCATTGTATTCGATTGATTCTCCTTTTTTTCATAGTTGGTTTGATACTCATTTACCAAACTAAAGTCAATTGCATCAATGGATTCCTCGAGATGCAATTCTCTTTTTTTCCCAGTTTGTTGGTCTACCCTATCGTAATCATATATCCTGTAAGTGACGTCAGAAGTTTGTTGAATTTCAGCCAACAAAACTCCTTTTCCAATAGCATGTACTCTACCTGCGGGCAAATAGTACGATTCGCCTTTATGCACTTTAAAAGTGTTTAAGACGGATGATAAATCCCCTTCTTTCAAATATTCCAGATAAGATTCCTTGTGAAGTTCTTTTGTAAACCCAATGCAGAGATCTGCTGCTGCTTCCGTCTCCATAATATACCACATTTCATTTTTACCAAGACTATTGTGTCTCTTCATGGCCAAATCATCGTTTGGATGTACCTGAACAGACAACGGAGAACTCGCATCGATAAATTTAATCAAAATAGGAAAATCTTTCCCATGTGTTTGAAAACAATTTTCACCTACCAGTTCTTTTCCAAAACGATGGATCAAATCAGGTAAATTTCCACCTTTAAAGTTGCCTTCTGCAACCAGAGTCATATAATCGGGAACACTAGATATCTCCCAGCTCTCCCCAATATTTTTGGTGAGCGCCTTTTTACCTAAACTATTTTTTAATTTTTCACCTCCCCAAATGCGGTATTGTAAAAGAGGTTCAAATTTTAAAATTCCAATCGAGTGGTCCATATTATTTTTTTGTACGCTAGGAGTTATATTAATGGGAAACATCAAACTATTAGTAAATAAATGTGTTGCTCCATTCCCAAAAAAAACATCAAGCAGTAATCATACCACCGTCAACATTTAACGTTTGCCCTGTGATATAAGCAGCCATGTCCGATCCAAGAAATACACAAGCATTTGCAATGTCTTCTGGCTGACCACCTCTCTTCAACGGAATGGATTGCCTCCATCCATCTACTACTTTTTCATCCAAAGTTGCTGTCATTTCAGTCTCGATAAAACCAGGTGCAATGGCATTGCATCTTATATTACGAGACCCCAATTCCAAGGCTACAGATTTCGTAAAACCTAACATACCCGCTTTCGAAGCCGCATAATTTGTTTGCCCAGCATTCCCTTGAACTCCTACAACAGAACTCATATTTATAATCGATCCTCCACGTTGCTTCATCATCGGACGAATGACGGCTTTGGTCAAGTTAAAAACAGATTTTAAATTCACTTCAATGACTTTGTCAAAATCTTCTTCGCTGATACGCATTAACAAATTGTCTTTGGTAATTCCTGCATTGTTGATGAGCACATCAATACTTCCAAATTCTTTCAAAACTTCAGCTGCCAATTCTTGAGCAGCATCAAATTCAGCTGCATTGGACTGGTAACCTTTTGCTTTTATTCCGTAAGAAGCCAATTCTTTTTCTAAAATTTGGGCCGCTTTTACAGAAGAGCTATAGGTGAAAGCTACATTGGCTCCATGTTTTGCATACGTTTCAGCAATTCCCTTTCCAATACCTCTGGTTGCACCTGTAATCAATGCTGTTTTGTTTTCTAGAAGTTTCATTTTTTTAGTTTTTATTTAATGAGTTCAATATATGTTTTTTTTCACACAAAAAGCTCCCTCAATAAATTAAGGAAGCTTTTTTGATACAATAATTTTCTAATTTAAGACTGCCGCAACCATTTCTCCTATTTTAGCAGGAGAATCTACTACATGAATACCATTTTCTTTTAAAATGGCCATTTTTGCTTGTGCTGTATCGTCAGCTCCTCCTACAATTGCACCAGCATGCCCCATAGTTCTTCCTACAGGAGCCGTTTGTCCTGCAATAAATCCGACTACTGGCTTTTTATTTCCGTTTGCTTTGATCCATTTGGCTGCATCTGCTTCCAGCTGTCCACCTATTTCCCCAATCATAACAATAGCTTCTGTTTCGTCATCGTTCATTAATAGTTCAACGGCCTCTTTGGTTGTAGTTCCAATAATTGGATCTCCACCAATACCAATGGCAGTAGTAATTCCAAATCCTTGCTTCACTACTTGATCCGCAGCTTCATAAGTCAAAGTTCCTGATTTTGAAACAATTCCAACCTTTCCTTTTTTAAAGATAAAACCGGGCATGATTCCTACTTTTGCTTCATCTGGAGTAATTACACCAGGACAATTAGGTCCAACCAAACGCGTTTCTTTTCCTTCTAAATAGGCTTTTACTTTCACCATATCCGCTGTGGGAATTCCTTCTGTGATACAAATGATCACTTTTATACCTGCATCTGCAGCTTCCATGATGGCGTCTGCACCAAAAGCGGGAGGAACAAAAATCAAAGTCGTATCTGCACCTGCCTTGGCAACAGCATCAGCTACCGTATTAAATACGGGTCTTTCCAAGTGCACCTGACCTCCTTTTCCAGGAGTAACACCCCCTACTACATTCGTTCCGTATTCAATCATTTGACTCGCATGAAAAGTTCCTTCTTTTCCTGTAAAACCTTGTACTATAATTTTTGAATCTTTGTTTACTAATACACTCATAGTGATGCTCTTTTACTTTTATTTATTGATACCGACAAAAGTATCGATTATTTGATGAATTATTCAAAGGATCCATGAAAATTACCACACCTTGACTAAAAAATACAGATGTTTTTTCTTTATTTTGTTGTCATTCCATTCGTTCTTTGGAAAATCCTTAAAAAAAAGCATATTGTCTTAGGAAAAACTTTGATTGATCATCGTGGATAGCCTTCGTTTGTAATCTTCTTCTAGCCACTGCACATAGTTCTTCGTGCTTTTGATAATGCAGTAAGAATACTTTTTTATTCTGTCAGAAATATCATCGTTTAAAAGTCTCGACAAAATTCTTGCATCAAAAACATCTTCACTGTTTTCAACACACAATTTGCAATGTTGCTCGATAGATTTGTCCAAAACAATTTTCGATTTCAACCCTTGTTTGATCGCCTCATCATATTCCACTTTTACATCAAATGAAAAATCTGTTGAATTTGGGAATTCTGCGAGCACCTCCGGAGGCAGTTGATATGAGAATTGTCTTTCTATTTCATCGTCAGAAATAAGATTGTCCAAATAGTACATCGGAGAATTAAAAATTCGTTGCCAATTCAAAGGAGTTCCCCAAAGACCAAAGCGAGCCGCATTGTTTCCAAGATCCAAAACGGTAAAATCCTTTTTATGACCGAAAACCCGAGAACCTCTTCCTATCATTTGATAGTACAAAGTGATTGATTTGGTCGCACGATTTAGTATAATAGTTTCTACAGAGGGCTCGTCAAAACCTGTAGTCAAAATTCCTACGGATGTCAAAATAGCATCAGGAGTTTCCTTGAACCATTTCAAAATATCAGCCCTGTCTTGCTTGGAATTAGTGTTGTCTAAATGACGTACCGCATATCCTTCGGCTTTGAATGTTTCATACACATGCAAAGAAGTATTGATGCCGTTGTTAAAGATCAATGTTTTCTTACCTTTTGATTTTTGTTCATAGCCATACAATAATTTTTCTTGCATCAAATTATTGGAGTACAGTTCTTCTGAAGACTTCACAGTATAATCCCCATTGATACCTACTTTTAACGTACCCAAAGCAACATCATAGGTATACGTATTTGCTTTTGCTAAAAATCCTTTTTCCACCAATGACAATACAGGTTCCCCTACCAACAATTCATTGTAAATTTCATTCATTGGAAGTTTCATGTTCGAACTCAACGGTGTAGCAGTAACCCCTAAAATAAAACAATTGTCAAAATATTTAAATAGCTTTCGAAACGAATTGTAATGCGCCTCATCAATAATTACCATTCCTATTTGATCCAACTCTAATTTGTCATCATTCAAACGATTTTTAAGAGTTTCAACCATCGCCACAAAACACATGTATTGATCCTGATCGTCCAACTCTTTTACATTGCTGTTGATTATTTTATTGTTGACATTGAACTCTGACAACATCTTCGAAGTCTGATTGCACAATTCAATTCTATGCGTCAGTATCAAGACTTTTTTATTCGTTTTGGCAATATAGCTTCTTGCAATCTCCGAAAAAATCACAGTTTTCCCACCTCCTGTTGGAAGTTGATAAACCAAATTGTAATTGTCGGGTTTGCTTTCCAATCTCTCAAAAACCTGCTCTAAAGCTTCTTTTTGATAATCATAGAGTTCTTTTTTATTGGATTTTATTTTCGAGGTGAGCGTAGTATTATTCAATTTTTATTTTTTTGAAACCTTGCAAAATTACGCACTTTATTAGGTTCTACGAAATAGATTCCTGCTTAATTTTCGTTTTTTTAAAATTTTCTTCCCCAATTCAGTAATTTTTTTTCTTGCAACTTATTTACTTGCAAACATTTTTACATTTGCTTCCGAGATTTCATTGTCCCCCAGAATTAAGAGGCGTTCTATTACATTTCGCAATTCACGAACATTTCCCGACCAATCATAATTTTCAAGCAACTCGAGCGCTTTTGAAGAAAATTTCTTTTCAAGACTTCCTTGTTCTTTGGCAATTAAATTTGAAAAATGATCTACCAGCAAAGGAATATCAGCTCTTCGCTCATTCAAAGAAGGCACTTTTATCAAGATAACCGCCAAACGATGGTACAAATCTTCTCTAAATCGTCCTTCTTCAATTTCTTTCGTGAGATTTTTGTTGGTTGCTGCCAGCACACGAACATTCACCTTAATATCCTTATCACTTCCAACACGACTTATTTTATTTTCTTGCAATGCACGTAAGACTTTCGCTTGTGCAGGGAGACTCATGTCACCGACCTCATCTAGAAAAATTGTACTGCCATTGGCAGCTTCAAATTTTCCAGCTCTGTCTTTGCTTGCACCTGTAAAGGATCCTTTTACATGCCCAAATAATTCGCTCTCAATCAATTCAGAGGGAATTGCAGCACAGTTCACCTCTATCATAGGAACTTTTGATCGGATACTTTTTTCGTGCAACCAGTTTGCGACCAATTCTTTACCTGTTCCGTTGGAGCCGGTAATCAAAACGCGTGCCTCTGTTGGTGCAACTTTTTCAATCATTTCTTTGATAGCAATGATGGCATCACTTTTCCCCACCATTTCGTATCCTCTACGAATTTTTTTCTTTAGACGAATATTCTCTGAAGCCAATTTGTTTCTATCCAAAGCATTTCGAACAGTGGTAAGCAAGCGATTCAAATCTGGGGGTTTTGAAATATAATCAAAAGCTCCCAAACGCATCGTTTGAACAGCAGTATCCAAATCGCCATGTCCTGAAATCATGATTACGGGGATTTCTGGCTTTATCTTTTTAATTTTTTCCAATACTTCTACGCCGTCCATTTTTGGCATTTTAATATCGCACAAAATCAAATCGTAAGAAATCTTGGAGGCCAATTCTAGACCGGAAAGACCGTCTTCAGCTTCGGAAACGACATAGCTCGTACTTTCTTCCGATAAAATTTTGGAAAGCACTCTTCGTATGGCTGCTTCGTCTTCAATTATTAATATTTTACTCATCTTTTTTGAAAATAGTTTAACATTTCTGAAATAAAACCGCATGAATCGGATGAAAGCCAATCATTGTGAATGGGGTACTTCAAATATATCATTTTTATCCCTTTGGCAGATTTCTTTCAGAATATTTTGGTGGTAATTTTTTATTTTCTATTTTTACTGTGCATGCATAACAAAATATCCCCATGAATTACAAAGACGAATCCATAGATCACCATCTTCGAGCTACATGGCAAGCAGTTGCAAAGATGTACAATGAAGAAGCAAATAAATTTGAAAGTACCATGGCAACTGGATTTGCCTTGCTAAATATTGATCTTTTGGATGGTACACCTTCCACGTCATTAGGACCTCAAATGGGTATGGAAGCTACAAGCCTCTCCAGAATATTAAAAACGATGGAGGAGAAAAATTTAATTTTTAGAGAAAAGAACCCAGATGATGGAAGAAGCGTACTCGTGAAATTGACAGATTTTGGGAAAGAAAAAAGAGAAATCTCCAAAAGTATTGTCATTCAATTCAATAAAAAAATAAAAGAACAAATTACAGACGACCAGTTGCGTAATTTTTTTGAAGTTACTAAAAAAATCAACCAGTTGATCTCCGAAAAACTCATTTACAATTCATAATAACAACGTTTTACATACTGAAATGAAAAAACACATAAAAAAAATAGCAGTCATAGGTTCAGGGATTATGGGCTCAGGCATCGCATGTCACTTTGCAAATATCGGTGTTGAAGTTTTATTGCTTGATATTGTTCCGAAAAAATTAACAGAGAAAGAAGAATCGATGAATTTGACGATTGCAGACACAAAAGTTCGCAATAGAATTGTCAACGATTGTTTGAATACAGCATTGAAATCGAAGCCCTCTCCTATATATAAGCAAGAATTTGCTTCCAGAATTCAAACAGGAAACTTAGAAGACGATATCCATAAAATTAAAAATGTTGATTGGATAATGGAGGTAGTTGTAGAAAAGCTAGAAGTAAAAAAGCAAGTTTTTGAGTTGGTTGAGAAGTTTAGATCACCAGGCACGCTTGTCACATCAAATACCTCGGGTATCCCAATCAAGTTCATGAACGAAGGTAGAAGCAAGGATTTTCAAGAAAATTTTGCAGTAACGCATTTTTTCAATCCACCCCGATATTTAAAACTTTTTGAGATCATTCCTGGTCCCTTTTGCAAGCAAGAAATTGTGCACTTTTTAGCAATGTATGGTGAAAAGTTTTTGGGGAAAACTTCTGTTTTAGCAAAAGATACTCCTGCCTTTATAGGCAACAGGATTGGAATCTTTGGCATTATGAGTCTTTTTCATGTGGTCAAAGAATTGGGACTATCTATCGAAGAAGTAGATAAAATGACTGGTCCGGTTATCGGCCGCCCAAAATCAGCAACTTTTAGAACAGTTGATGTTGTGGGGTTAGATACCTTAGTACACGTAGCAAACGGACTTTTTGAAAACTGTCCCAATGATGAAGCACATGAATTGTTTCAGCTTCCTGATTTCGTGCAAGTATTGATGGAAAACAATTGGTTAGGAAGCAAAACAAAGCAAGGGTTTTACAAGAAGGGAAACACTACAAATGGAAAAAAAGAAATTCTCGCATTGGATTTGGAGACATACGAATACAAACCTTCTAAAAAAGCCAAATTCAAAACATTGGAGACAACAAAAAATATTTCAAATGTTTTAGATAGGTTTCCCGTGCTGATAAAAGGAAAAGACAAAGCGGGAGCTTTTTACCGCAAAACCTTTGCCTCCTTACTCGCCTACAGTGCGAATAGAATTCCTGAAATATCAGACGAATTGTACCGTATCGATGATGCTATGAAAGCAGGTTTTGGTTGGGAACACGGTCCATTTCAAATATGGGATGCTATAGGCATTACAAGAGGAATGGAACTGATAGAACAAGAAGGACTGGAAGTAAACTCTTGGGTAAAAGATATGGTTGCTAATGGAACCACTGCTTTCTATGAAGTAAAAAATGGGATGTGCTTTTATTACAACTCCATTTCGAAAAAAGTTGAAAAAATTCCAGGACAAGACAGTTTTATTATTTTAAATAACATCCGAGAAACCAAAACCATCTGGAGCAATCAAGATGCAGCTATTCAAGACTTAGGTGATGGAATTTTGAATGTAGAGTTTCAATCCAAAATGAACACCATTGGTGGTGGTGTACTGAAAGCAATCAACAAAGGAATTGATTTAGCCGAACAGGAATACGAAGCGGTTATACTAGGAAACCAAGCAGCGAATTTTTCCGTAGGCGCCAATTTGGCGATGGCGTTTTTACTCGCGATTGAACAAGAATACGATGAATTGAACATGGCTACCAAATTGTTTCAAGATACTGTAATGAGACTTCGTTATTCAACCGTCCCTACTCTCTTGACCCCTCGTGGGATGACTTTTGGTGGTGCTTGTGAAATGAGTATGCATGTTGACAAAGTGGTCGCTACCGCAGAAACCTACACAGGATTGGTAGAGTTTGGTGTTGGGATTATTCCAGCAGGTGCTGGAACCAAAGAGATGACGTTAAGAGCTTCTGAATCTTTTCTAAAAGACGATGTTAAACTCAACAGATTGCGGGAAAGTTTTATAAATATTGCCATGGCAAAAGTGGCAACATCTGCGCACGAAGCATTTGATTTGGGATATTACCAACAAGGAAAGGATTTGGTTATTGTAAACCCAGATAGACAAATTGCGACTGCAAAAAAACACGCATTGCAAATGTTAGATGACGGTTATACGCAACCGACTCCTAAAAAAGTGAAAGTTTTAGGACAACAAGCGCTCGGGATGTTCCGTGTAGGAACTGATAGTTTGCAAAAAGGACAGTACGCATCTGATCATGATAAAAAAATAGCAAACAAACTTGGTTATATCATGGCAGGTGGAGATTTGTCTGAACCGACCTATGTGTCCGAACAATATTTATTAGATCTAGAACGTGAAGCAATATTGTCATTATTAGGAGAAAGAAAAACCTTGGAAAGGATTCAACATACTTTAAAGACAGGAAAACCGTTAAGAAATTAACAATTTTCAAGAGAACACAAAACGAATTTAAAACACAAGCAAACATGAATACGGCATATATAATACAAGGTTACCGAACAGCAGTAGGAAAGGCTCCCAAAGGTCTTTTTCGATTCAAAAGACCTGATGAATTGGCTGCGGAAACCATAGAGCATTTGTTAAAAAATGTTCCAGAACTAGACAAATCGAGAGTTGATGATGTCATCGTTGGAAACGCCATGCCGGAAGCCGAACAAGGCTTGAATATAGGCCGTTTGATTTCATTGATGGGACTGAAAATTGATACAGTAGCTGGAATGACTGTCAATAGGTATTGTGCATCAGGATTGGAAACCATCAGTATTGCAGCGGCGAAAATCCAGTCAGGTATGGCCGATTGTATTATTGCTGGTGGTGTGGAAAGCATGAGCTATATCCCCATGGGAGGTTATCGCCCTGTTCCAAACTACAAAGCAGCAGCGAATGGACATGAAGATTATTATTGGGGCATGGGATTGACAGCTGAAGCAGTGGCGAATGAATTCAAAGTTTCGAGAGAGGATCAGGATTTGTTTGCGTACAATTCACATCAAAAAGCCATAGACGCCCAAAACAGAAATATTTTTGACGAAGAGATTGTCCCAATAGACGTAGAAGAAATTTTTGTAAATACAAATGGGCAAAAACAAAGTAAAAATTACGTCGTATCCCATGACGAAGGTCCGAGAAGAGGCACTTCTATGGAAGCATTGGCAAAGCTCAGACCCGTATTTGCTAATGAAGGAAGCGTTACGGCAGGAAATTCCTCCCAAATGAGTGATGGTGCGGCCTTTGTATTGGTAATGAGTGAAAAGATGGTCAAAGAGTTGAATTTAGAACCCATTGCACGGATGGTTTCTTTTGCTGTTGCAGGCGTTCCTCCAAAAATCATGGGTATTGGCCCCGTAAAAGCCATTCCGAAAGCATTGACAAATGCAGGCATGTCATTGAAGGATATAGACCTTATAGAATTAAACGAAGCGTTTGCTTCTCAATCACTAGCAGTACTAAGAGAATTGGACATCGATCCAAAAATTGTAAATGTCAATGGAGGTGCGATTTCTTTGGGTCATCCTCTTGGGTGTACAGGCGCCAAGCTTTCTGTGCAACTAATCAATGAAATGAGAAGGAGAAAAAGCAAATATGGACTCGTCACGATGTGTGTCGGAACGGGACAAGGAGCTGCAGGAGTTTATGAATTTTTAAAATAGTACTCTCCTAATTAATAATTATAAAAAATAAATTATCTAAATTTTAAATAAAACATCATGGAGACTATCAAAGGAGGGGAATTTTTGATCAAAGAAACACAATCCGAAAATATTTTTATTACCGAAGATTTTTCTGAAGAGCAACAAATGATGCGCGATTCCATAAAGGAATTTATAGACAAGGAAGTTTGGCCAAACAAGGAACGTTTTGAAAAAAGCGACTATGCATTTACCGAAGAAATTATGGTAAAAGCTGGAGAAATGGGGTTGCTTGGCATGTCTGTTCCTGAAAAATACGGAGGAATGGGAATGGGATTTGTGACTACCATGTTGGTATGTGATTATATTTCTGGTGCTACTGGTTCATTGGCTACGGCCTATGGTGCTCACACGGGAATTGGAACCATGCCAATCGTTTTGTACGGAACAGAAGAACAAAAACAAAAATACATTCCCAAATTGGTTTCTGGAGAGTGGTTTGGCTCTTATTGTCTGACAGAACCTGGTGCGGGTAGTGACGCCAATTCAGGAAAAACAAAGGCAACACTTACCGAAGACGGGAAACATTATTTGATCAATGGACAGAAAATGTGGATCTCCAATGCTGGTTTTTGTAGTCTAATGATTGTTTTTGCACGAATTGAAGACGATAAAAATATCACAGCTTTTATTGTGGAGTATGACGCTGACAAACCCAATGGAATTACTATGGGTGAAGAAGAACAAAAACTCGGAATAAAGGCCTCCTCTACCCGACAAGTTTTTTATAGTGATACCAAAATCCCCGTAGAAAACATGCTATCTGAAAGAGGAAAGGGATTTAAAATTGCAATGAACTCTTTGAATGTTGGAAGAATTAAATTGGCAGCAGCCTGCATCGATGCTTGTCGAAGATTTACTACAGAGAGTATCACCTATGCCAACGAACGACAACAATTCAAACGTTCCATTTCTTCCTTTGGGGCCATTCAATACAAATTGGCAGAGATGGCAACAAAAACCTATGTAACTGAAAGCGGAAGTTACAGAGCAGCCAAAGACATTCAAAACAAAATTGATGAATTGATTTCTGCGGGTAAAACGCATCAAGAAGCAGAATTAAAAGGTGTCGAAGAATACGCGATTGAATGTGCTATTTTGAAAGTATATGCCTCAGAAACTGCACAATTTGTAACTGATGAAGGAATTCAAATTTTTGGAGGGATGGGCTTCTCCAAGGATACTCCAATGGAATCCGCCTGGCGAGATGCGCGTATCGGTCGAATTTATGAAGGAACCAATGAAATCAATCGATTGCTTTCCGTGGGCATGTTGCTCAAAAAAGCATTCAAAGGGGAATTAGACTTGATGACTCCAGCCATGGCTGTAGCCAATGATTTGATGAGTATCCCATCCTTTGAAAGCCCTGATGATACAAAAATTTTTTCCCAAGAAAAAGAGATTCTTGGAAACCTAAAGAAAACATTTTTAATGATCGCAGGAAAGGCTGTAGAAAATTACGGAATGGAACTGGAAGAACAACAACAATTGATTTTAGCCGCTGCAGAAATTTTGATTGAAATTTACATGGCTGAATCTACCTTGTTAAAAACAGAAAAATTAGTTCAAAAGACCTCTATTGAGGCATGTGATGGACAAATCGCCATGACACAATTGAATTTATTCAATGCCACTGAAAAAATAAACAGCAAAGGAAAAGAAGCTATTGTTTCGTTTGCTGATGGTGACGAACAACGCATGCTATTGATGGGATTGAAAAGATTTACAAAATATACCAATTCACCCAATGTAATTGCACTTCGAAAACAGATTGCATTGGCATTGATTGATAAAAATGCCTATTGCTTTTAAAAACAGGTATTGGCACTGAGTTCATTCAATTTGTAACTGGGGTTCTTCTTGCTTTTAGTATCTTTGTTTTTCAAATATATTTTATGAAGTTATTATTACTTACAATTTTGCTGCTTGGTATAGCTTTTGCTGGAATTGCTATTAAAATCTGGGCTAAGAAAGATGGAACATTTTCAGGTACCTGCGCAAGTCAAAATGCAAATTTCAATGAAGACGGTGAACCTTGCGGATTTTGTGGGAAAATGCCTGAAGACTGCGAAAATAAATAAATTACAATTCTATTGTAGTCATCAAACGGCTAAAGTCATTAATTAAACAGATACGCGCCATATAAAAACAACTTGAGAAAAAACGGACCTTCTTTTTCAATAACAACATTCAATGTCTGATCAAAATTCAAAACTGATTATAAAAGCACAAGAAGGCAGGCAATCTGCCTACAGGGATTTGCTCAATCTTTATTGGAATGATGTGCATACTTTTCAACTCTCTAGAATTCAAGACGAAAATTTAGCAGAAGACATAACAATACAAACGTTTTCCAAAGCTTTTGATAAATTAGAACTTTACAAGCACAATTATAGTTTTAAATCTTGGTTGCTTTCAATTTCGAAAAATTTACACATTGACGAAATGCGAAAAAGAAAAACTGTGACCATTTCTTTAGATGATGAAAGAGAACACTCTCAGTCGATTCAGGACGACTCTCCTTCTCCGGAAGATCAGCTCATTATCAAACAAAACTTAGCAGAATTGCTTGTGTATATCAAGCAGTTAAAGCCTCATTACCAAAAAGTAATTCATCTGCGATACTTTCAAGAAATGAGCTACAAAGAAATTGCAGTTTTCATTGAAGAGCCTATCAACAACGTAAAAGTCAGATTACTGAGAGCTAAAAAAATTTTATCGGAAATCATTCGCACTTCCTAGTATTTTTTTAAGTCACCATGTATTTTTGTGTGGCTTCATTATTTGAAAGAGAGGAAACTAATTCAAGTTGATTTCTGTACAGGTTTTGCTATTTTCAATTTTATAAAATCTTATGGACTTTGAGAAATTCAACAAAAATGCAACGGTACGTTTCTGAGGTGAAATAGTTGTTTTTAAAGAAATTTGTTTTGGGTATTTTTCTATCATATGTATTCATTTGGGTTTTCTACTACCACAAACGAAAATATATTTGATTTCGTATCAATTGGTCAAAATTATTTCGCGTTTGGCGATTATTTTACGAAGGTTGATCAAAGCATACCGCATTCTCCCCAAAACAGTATTGATGCTAACATTTGTTTTTTCTGCAATTTCTTTGAAGCTCAGTTCGTTGTATATTCTAAGAATCAAAACTTCTTTTTGATCCTTTGGCAAATCTTGAATTAAAGATTTCACTTTACCGTGAATTTGATCTCGAATCATTTGAGACTCTACATCTAAGTTTCCGTCACCTATAACATCAAAAATATCAAAAGAATCCGTTCTATTAAATTTCGGAATTCGTTTTGATTTGCGAAAATAATCAATCACTAAATTGTGCGCAATTCGCATTACCCACGGCAAAAACTTACCTTCCTCATTGTACTTACCTTGTTTCAACGTTTTGATGACTCTTACAAACGTGTCTTGAAACAAATCTTCTGTAATGTCTCGGTTTTTCACCTTTGAAAAAATAAAACCGTAAATTTTTTGTTTGTGCCTGTGAACCAATATCTCCAGACATTGTTCGTTGCCCAATATATACGCTGCTACCAACGACTTGTCAGTAATTTTATTTCGTTGCATAAAATTATTTTAAATGGAATACAAGACTGTATTTTCCGTGATTTTTAAAGTAATTTTATACTATAGGCACTTTAGATTTGATGAATAATAGTCACAAATATGCAAAATAATCGGTTTGACTCCTAATTAATTGCTGTTTTTTGTAGAAAACAAAAATCTAAAAGTTTATTTTTACAGTCCTTTCTGTAAGCAAATGACAAAAAATATTTCACATTACAACCCCAAGAAAAATATCTTAATTAAAGGGGCACAATTGCACAATTTAAAAAATATCGATGTCGCTATACCTCGAAATAAACTCGTTGTTATTACGGGGGTTTCGGGCTCAGGAAAATCAAGTTTGGCTTTCGATACATTGTATGCGGAAGGACAGCGAAGATATGTCGAAAGCTTGTCCTCTTACGCTCGTCAATTTTTAGGGAAACTGAACAAACCTAAAGTTGATTATATTAAGGGTATCGCTCCGGCAATCGCGATTGAACAAAAAGTAAATGCCACCAATCCAAGATCTACAGTAGGAACCTCTACAGAAATCTTTGATTATTTAAAACTGCTGTTTGCTCGTGTCGGGAAAACTTATTCTCCTATTTCAGGTAAGCTGGTAAAAAAACATACTGTTTCGGATGTGATTCACCACGTAAAAGGGCTCTCTGAAAACACTAAGTTGCTATTGTTAGCCCCTATTTCTATCGATGATAAAGATCCATCTATCATACTAAAATTACTAGGACAACAAGGATATGCTCGATTGAAAATAAACGGAAAGATTGTTCGTATTGACGAAAACATTTTTGAAACAATTTCAATTGAAGAAATCAAATCAGCTGGAAAAGAAAACAAATTACATTTGGTCGTAGATCGGATTGTTGTTAAAAAAGAAGACGATTTTTACAACCGACTAGGTGATGCGGTAGGAACAGCTTTTTTTGAAGGTAAAGGGATTTGCTCTTTAGAGAATCTAACAGATGATTGCATTTCATTTTTTAGCAATAAATTTGAGTTGGATGGTATGACATTTTTAGAGCCCAATACTCATTTTTTCAGTTTCAACAACCCTTATGGAGCTTGCCCGAACTGCGAAGGCTATGGCAATACTATTGGAATTGACGAAAATTTGGTTGTTCCAAATGCCACGTTATCCATCTATGAGGACGCTATTGCTCCTTGGAGAACAGATTCTTTTCTAAAGTATAAGGAAATGTTGATAGACCACGCGTATCAATACGATTTGCCAATCCACAAGCCCTGGTTTGAATTGACAACTGCACAAAAGAAAATGGTTTGGAACGGAACTAAATCTTTTACTGGTCTCCATGACTTCTTCGAATATATTGAAGAAAAAAGTTACAAAATTCAATTCCGTGTTTTACTCTCTCGTTACAGAGGTAGAACAAAGTGTAAAGTATGTGACGGAAAACGTTTGCGAAAAGAGACCAATTACGTTCAAATTGCCTCTAAAAATATTTCAGATTTAGTAGAATTACCGATTCAAAAGCTCGCAGTTTTTTTTGACAATTTGAAGCTGGATGAAAACGACAAAAACATTGGGAAACGCCTATTGATGGAAATTAAAAATCGGTTGAAATTCTTAAACGATGTTGGATTGGGGTACTTGACATTGAATCGTAGCTCCAATACACTCTCAGGTGGAGAAAGTCAGCGTATCAACTTAGCTACATCTTTAGGCAGTAGTTTGGTGGGGTCTATGTATATCTTGGACGAGCCCAGTATTGGACTTCATCCCAAAGACACCCAAAGACTTATCAAAGTCTTGAAGCATTTGCGCAATCTCGGTAATACTGTTATTGTAGTCGAACACGATGAAGATATCATGCGAGAAGCAGATACCATTATTGATATCGGTCCAGAAGCCGGAACACATGGTGGAAAAATTGTTGCCGAGGGAAATTTTCAGGAAATTTTAAAATCTTCTTCTCTTACCGCAAAGTACTTGAATGAAGAATATAAAATTGACATTCCTAAAAAAAGACGCACCTCTAGAAATAGCATTAGAATTTCAGGAGCAAGAGAAAACAACTTGAAAAATATTTCTGTCGAATTTCAATTAAACACCCTTTCTGTTATCACTGGAGTTTCTGGTAGCGGAAAAAGCACATTGGTAAAAAAAATAGTATATCCTGCTCTGCAAAAAAAACTACAAGGCCATGGAGAAAATATTGGGGAATTTCATGAATTAACAGGGAGCTTTGAAAATTTAAAAAATGTGGAGTTTATAGATCAAAATCCGATTGGAAGATCTTCAAGATCGAACCCTGTAACTTACATAAAAGCCTACGATGATATTCGAAGTTTGTTTGCATCTGAAAAATTAGCGAAAGTTCGACATTACAAACCGAAACATTTTTCATTCAATGTAGAAGGAGGGCGCTGCGAAAAATGCAAGGGAGAAGGAGAAATAACAATTGAGATGCAATTTATGGCGGATGTGCATTTGGAATGTGACGTTTGCAAAGGAAAACGTTTCCAAAAAGAAGTTTTAGAAGTAAAGTTTCATGAAAAAAGTATTGCCGATGTTCTTGATTTTACAATTGAAGAGGCATTGTCCTTTTTTGACAATCACCACCAACACAAAATTGTACAAAAACTAATGCCTTTGTCCAAAGTTGGTCTTGGCTATGTGCAATTAGGTCAATCCTCCTCGACGCTATCTGGAGGAGAAGCCCAACGGATAAAACTTGCTTCTTTCCTGGTCAAAGGAAATACAAAAGACAAAACTCTATTTATTTTTGACGAACCCACTACAGGATTGCATTTTCACGACATTAAAAAACTACTCAATTCTTTCGAAGCATTGCTAGACAAAGGACATACCCTTATTGTTATAGAACATAACATCGATTTGATAAAATGCGCAGACACCATTATTGACCTTGGACCAGAAGGAGGAGAAAATGGTGGAGAATTGATTTTTTGTGGAACTCCTGAGGAAATGATTTCTTCAAATAAATCGGTAACTGCTCAATTTTTAAAAGACAAATTGGTTTCCTAAATTTTATAAAATTGATTTTTTATACTTTCTTGATAGGGCAAAAAAAAAGGCAGCTTCTAAAATTTAAGAGGCTGCCTTTTTTTAATGTATACTTGAGGTTTTAGTAATCTCCTAAAGTCGCTGGATTTTGAGACAAGGCATCTTCTAATTGAGCATCATTCGGTGCTTTACCATGCCAAGCGTGTGTGTGCATCATAAAATCAACACCGTTCCCCATTTCAGTTTCTAGTAGGATACAAACCGGTTTTCCGTTTCCAGACAATTCTTTGGCTTTTGCAAGAACTGCTTGAATTGCTACGATACAATTTCCTTCCTTTTCTTCTAATACAATCCAGTCAAATGATTCAAACTTGGCTTTTAAAGACCCCATTGCCAAAACGTGATCCGTTGTCCCATCAATTTGTTTCCCGTTTAAATCAATAGTTGCAATCAAGTTGTCTACTTTTTTTGCTGAAGCATACATAATAGCTTCCCAGTTTTGACCTTCTTGTAATTCACCGTCACCATGTAATGTGTAAACCAACTTTGCATCTCCGTTTAATTTTTTTGCTTGTGCTGCACCAATAGCAACACTCATGCCCTGACCCAATGATCCCGAGGCCATGCGGATTCCTTCCAAACCTTCGTGGGTAGTTGGGTGTCCTTGCAAACGAGAATTTAACAAACGAAATGTTGCCAATTCTTCTACTGAGAAATAACCACTTCGTGCCAAAACACTGTAAAATACAGGAGAAATATGACCATTAGACAAGAAGAACAAGTCCTCTTGAATACCATCCATATCAAATTTTTCAGAATTGTAAGACATCACATCTTGATACAAGACAGTTAAAAATTCTGTACAACCTAATGACCCTCCTGGGTGTCCAGAGTTTACAGCGTGTACCATTCTTAAAATATCTCTTCTTACCTGTTGCGTAAAATCCTTCAATTCTTGTGTTGTTGACATTGTAATTTGTATAAATTAGTGGGACAAAAATACATTTTTAAAGCGAGCTTACAAACTTATTTTTATGCAAAATTGAGACCCTATTTTTCCAACACATCTGCCTCAAATCCTTGGTCTTATAATCTATTTAGAAAGGTACATCAGATCCCTCTGGAGTTCCAAAAGCATCTTCTGCTGTTGGAAAATTACCCGAAGAAATTTCTTGGTTGAAATCGTTCATTTTTGACTGAAATTCGTTACCAAATCCTTCCTCTAAATCAGAAAAACGTGCCAAGTGCCCTGTAAATTTCAAACGAATATTGTCCAGACCTCCATTCCTGTGTTTTGCGACAATAAATTCACCTTGTCCTTCACACGGAGAATGGTCGTCGTCATCCCATTCTGTTTGGCCGTAATATTCCGGACGAAATATAAAGGATACGATATCTGCATCTTGCTCAATCGCACCTGATTCACGCAAATCGGAGAGCAAAGGCCTTTTAGATCCTCCCCTAGTTTCTACGGCACGGGATAATTGAGATAGTGCTATCACGGGAATATTCAATTCTTTTGCAAGTGCTTTTAAGTTTCTCGAAATCATCGAAATTTCTTGTTCACGGTTTCCGCCTGCAGCTCCGCCAGCAGTCATCAATTGTAAATAATCAATCACGATAATTTTAATTCCATGCTGTGAAGCCAAACGACGCGCTTTGGCTCGCAAATCAAAAATAGACAAAGATGGAGTGTCGTCAATAAAAATAGGGGCATCTGTCAAACCTTTTACTTTGACATTCAATTGTTCCCATTCATGTGCTTCTAGATTCCCTTTTCTCAGTTTTTCTGAAGTCAAACCCGTTTCACTTGAAATCATACGAGTAATCAACTGAACGGAGGACATTTCTAATGAAAACAACGCAACTGGATGATTGAAATCAATGGCCATGTTTTTTGCCATGGAAATGACAAAAGCCGTTTTTCCCATTCCTGGACGTGCTGCAATGATAATCAAATCGGAAGGTTGCCAACCAGAAGTCAAAGCATCTAATTTTGTGAACCCCGTTTCCAGACCACTCATTCCTTCTTTGTTTCCAATTTCTTGAATTTTGGAAACAGCTTGCTTTACAAGATCTTTTGCGCTCTCAGAACTCTTTTTTAAATTTCCTTGGGTTACTTCAAAAAGTTTTGATTCCGCATCGTCCAACAAATCAAAAACATCGGATGTTTCGTTGTAAGAATTTTCAATAATCTCACTTGAAATCGTAATCAACCTTCGCTGGATATATTTCTGGATAATGATACGAGCATGGAATTCAATATGCGCAGACGAAGCTACCTTTTGTGTCAATCCAATCAGGTAGAAATCACCTCCTACAAATTCCAATTTACCATCCTTTCGCAATTGATTGGAAACTGTAAGTAAATCCGTTGGCTCTGAATTTTGAAATAAAGTATAGATGGCAGTATACACTTCCTTGTGTGCCTCTTTGTAAAAAGCTTCTGGGTGCAGAATATCAATGACATCGTCGATTCCTTTTTTATCAATCATCATGGCTCCCAAAACAGCTTCTTCTAGATCTACTGCTTGGGGCGGAATCTTTCCTTTCTCTAAATTGATAATACGACTTTTGTCAATTTTCTGCCCCTTAAATGCCTTCGTTTGTTCCATAACAACAAAACTAATTCTAATAATTTAATTTATCTGTTTTTTCGGAAATATAAATTTTACACAACTTGTTGATAAAACGTTCCTTTTGTTGATAAAAAAAATACTTCCAGTTGCCACATATCTAAAATCTTATAAAATCCTTTATCCTAGCTCTATTTCAAGAAACTTTGTAAATTTATAAATTCAACTTCAAATAAAATGAAAGATCCATTGCTATCTCGTTACCTAACTTACTTTTTGTTTTTGCAGATCGTTTGTGTTCAAATTGTATCCAAGCAAACGAATTTCATTGAAAAATACTATGCGCATATTTGGTATCCTTTGATGGCTGCTTTTTTCAGAAAATCCATAGGTTGGATACCTTTTAGTGTAGGAGATTTGTTGTACATTTCTTTTGGGATTTTGTCGTTGCGTTTTCTTTATATTGGAATTCGAGACCAGTTTGGTGATATTCGTAAATACGTTTTTTCAATAGGTGCTACTTTCTCTGTTCTTTATTTTTTCTTTTATATAAACTGGGGGCTTCATTATTTTCGAAAACCTCTCACTGCACGGCTTGGGATGACAAACAACAGCTATGACGCTGAAAAGCTTGAAAAACACACTGAAAATTTAATTTTTGAATTGAATAAAACACACTTTGAAATCACAAACAATCGTCTTAAAAAATTGGAAATTCCTTACACACGAAAAGAGATTTACATATTATCGGTAAAGGCCTACCAAATGCTTGAAAAACAAATGCCCTTTTTCGTTTACAAAATTCCATCAATCAAGCATTCATTGTTGAGCAGTCCGTTGACCTATATGGGTTTTTCAGGATACTTCAATCCTTTTACAGGAGAAGCGCAAGTAAATTCTAAAACCCCTTTGAGTAGTTATGCATTTTCCACCTGTCATGAAATGGCGCATCAAATTGGATATGCTGCGGAAAATGAAGCAAATTTCATCGCGTATTTGGCTACCACTCACAGTAAAAACCCTTTTTTTAAATATACAGGAAAGTTGACTGCGTTGAAATACATGCTTTCTGAGGTGTCTAAAAGCTCACCTCTATCTTACCAAAACTTATTGAAAAAAATGCATCCTGGTATTTTAGAAGACATGAAAGCGTCCCGTGATTTTTGGAAGTCTCATCAAAACCCTTTAGAACCCTATTTTAAAAAAATCTATGGAACTTTTTTGAAAGCGAATCAGCAAAAAGGCGGGATTCAATCTTACAGTTATATGGTGCGATTGTTATTGAACTATGCCGAAAATGATTTTAAAATTATTGCACCATAGAAACCCTACATTTCACAACTCTTTTTACCGAACAAAAACAAGCTCATTTCCTGACGAAAACTCTTCACTCAGGCCATAACCTCCGTAGCTAAAACCTTTCAAGGATTCTAGGTCATTGATGTCGTTGTCCAGGATGTAACGCACCATCATACCCCTCGCTTTCTTCGCAAAAAAGGAAATAATTTTTAGCTTTCCGTTTTTGTAATCTTTGAATTGAGGTGTCACAATGGTATTTTCTATCAAAACTGGCTTTACAGATTTGTAATATTCATTACTTGCTAGGTTGACCAAAATTTCATCTTCCTTTAATTCATCTTTCAGTGCTTCAGTAATTTTAGCACCCCAATATTGATATAAATTTTCACTTTCTTCCACTTTCAATTTGGTTCCCATCTCCAAGCGGTAGGGCTGCATCAAATCTAAAGGTTTCAACAAGCCGTACAATCCTGATAAAATGCGCAATTTATCTTGAAGCTGACCTAGTTTTTCTTTCGGAAGCGTATCTATATCTATACCGAGATAAACATCTCCCTTAAAAGCAAAAACTGCTTGTTTTGCGTTTTCTTTTGTAAAAGGCAAGCTCCAATCTTGATTTCTTTGCCAATTCAAATCTCCCAATTTTGCTGAAATAGACATCAATTCAGAAATGTCTTTTTGAGAAAACATTTTTAATGTTTGGTTGAGTTTCAATGCTTCTTCTAAAAAAATGGATTCACTGCACAGATCTGTCGGGGCAGCATTTTCAAAATCCAGAGATTTCGCGGGAGAGATAAGTATTTTCATATGATAAAATTAAATACGTTGTGTAGCAACACAGTGGTTTCTATTTTGTCCTGTTTTCGTATGAAAGTTAAAACAAATTTTCTTCTTTATTATGGACTGTATAATTTCTCCATTTTTCTAAAGCCGCACCTAAATCATCAGGAATCTCGGAATTAAAACGCATCATCTCATTGGTCACAGGATGCACAAAACCAAGTGTTTTGGCATGCAAGGCTTGTCTTGGTAGAATTTTAAAAGTGTTTTCTACAAATTGCTTGTATTTCGTAAAAGTTGTTCCTTTTAAAATGGCATCCCCACCATACCTAGCATCGTTAAAAAGCGTATGGCCAAGGTATTTGAAATGAGCTCTAATTTGATGTGTTCTACCTGTTTCTAATTGACATTCGACCAAAGTCACATAGCTAAACCTTTCGAGTACCTTATAATGCGTAACTGCGGGTTTTCCAAAGTCTCCTTCCGGAAAAACAGACATTTGCAATCTATTCTTCAAACTTCTGCCAATGTGACCTTCAATGGTGCCCTCATCTTCCGCAAGATTTCCCCATACCAAAGCATGGTATATTCTCTCAGTGGATTTGTCAAAAAATTGTTTTGACAGATGAGTCATGGCGTTTTCCGTTTTGGCAACGACCAAGAGTCCACTTGTATCTTTGTCTATCCGATGCACCAAGCCAGGTCGTTCGTTGCTGTTATTGGGCAAATTATCAATATGGTAAATCAATCCATTTACCAAAGTTCCAGAATAGTTTCCATGTCCCGGATGAACGACCATTCCTGCAGGTTTGTTAACCACCAACAAAACATCATCTTCATAGACAATATTCAAAGGAATATTTTCAGCAATCAATAAATTTTCATGTGGAGGATGCTCCAGAACTACTCGAATAACATCTTTTGCTTTTACTTTGTAACTAGATTTTACAGGAAGATCGTTTGCCAAGATGCTTCCTTTTTTTGCAGCATCTTGTATTTTGTTTCGTGTTGCATTTTCGATAAAATTCATTAAAAACTTATCGACTCGCAACGGTATTTGTCCATCACTTGCCACAAACTTATAATGTTCGTATAAATCGTCCTGTTCTAATTCTTTTGAGTACTCTGTCGCCATTTCTCTTTTTTTACTCTTGATTCCCTTATTTTGTCTTGTTTGACATTTTTTTTTACTATCAACTTAAAAATCGTAGCAATGTTATCAATCATTTTTCTTTTCCATCTCCAAGGACCAAATCTACTATTGATTTTTTAGGCAACTTTTCTCCTTTTTTGATCTCAATACCCTCATGTAATAATTTTCGAACGACATCTTTTCCCAAATCTTCGATATAGGTGTATTCTCCTATTACTAACCCCAATGATTTCAATTGAGCTTCCACTTCATTTCTTGTTTTTCCATAAAAATCAATGATTGAAATATCTGCATATTTAGAAGGATTCAGCGTCAAATAAATTTTTCTGTTTTGTTTTACAAAACTACCTGATTTTGGGCTCTGTTCAATGACAGACTTTATGGGGAACTTGGCAGTGAAACTTGCCGAATCAATGACTTCATATCTCAACTGCAATTCTTTGAGCACTATTTCTACCTTGGAAATTTCCATTTTTGAAAGATCTGGTACTTGAATTTTTTGTTCGTGATTGGTGGTTTCTAAAAGCCAATAATACATAAAAAAAAGGCCCAATCCCAGCAATGCAAGTGCCATAAGTACTTGTTTTAAAAAGTGTTTGCTAAGCAAGTATTTTATTAGATTCATTTGACTTTCAAATTTTTCACAAAGATATAAAATGAATGGGTTCTCTTTTCATTTATATTTGATATTTTTGAAAGTAAGAACAAGCACTCTAAAAATGAATAAAAACATCGCAGTCCTTATGGGAGGTTACTCTTCGGAGTTAGACATCTCTATCAAAAGCGGTACTATGGTTTCCCATTGTATTGACAAAAAGAAATACAATCCTTATTGTGTTCATATTCTCAAAGGCAAATGGGTTGTTCTTGAAGAAGAGCAAGAGTTTGTCATAGACAAGCAGGATTTCTCTGTAGAGATCAATGGTCAAAAAATCAAATTCGATGCAGTTGTCAATGTCATTCATGGAACCCCTGGTGAAGATGGTAAAATTTTGGCCTACTTGGAGTTATTGGAAATCCCACATAGCTCTGCTCCTTTCTATCAAATGGCGCTCACTTTTAACAAGCGAGACTGTTTGAGTGTCGCCAAAGGTTACGGGATTTCTACAGCCACGTCTTATTATTTGAATAAGGGAGACCTTATCAATACAGCAGCTATTTTAGAAAAAGTCGGATTACCATGTTTTGTAAAACCAAACTGTGCTGGCTCAAGTTTTGGAATTTCAAAAGTGCACCGCTCAGAAGACCTTTTGCCTGCGTTAGAAACAGCTTTTCATGAAGACGAGGAATTGTTGATTGAGTCATTTTTAGATGGTACAGAGGTTTCTGTTGGTGTGATTCAATACCAAAACGAGATTGTGGTTCTTCCAATAACAGAAATTGTTTCGGAAAATGACTTTTTTGATTACGAAGCTAAATATCATGGGAAATCAAAAGAAATCACTCCTGCTCGTCTTAGCAAAGCGCAAAAAGAAAAAGTTTCACAAGCAGCCAAACACTTATACAATTCTCTAAAAATGCGTGGTTTTTCTAGATCTGAATTTATTTTTATTGGAGAAGAACCTTACTTTTTAGAAATGAATACTGTCCCTGGAATGACGGAAGCTAGTTTGCTACCACAGCAAGCAAAAATTGCTGGAATCTCACTCAAAGATTTGCTTACCGATACTATTGAAAGAAGTCTAAAACAAGTGTTTTAAAAACATTCAGATTTAATTTGTGTATCTTTGAAACGCAATTACAATGTTTACTCGGTATATGAAAAAAGCTGTTTTCCCAGGATCTTTTGACCCCATTACATTGGGACATGTTGATATTATCAAAAGAGCATTGCCTTTATTTGACGAGATTATCATTGCTATTGGAATCAATGCCGATAAAAAATATATGTTTTCCTTATCGGAACGTATAAATTATCTAAAAAAGACCTTTGCCAAAGAATCTAAAATAAGCATTGATAGTTATGAGGGATTGACCGTGAACTATTGCCAAAAAATAAATGCCGCTTTTATTTTGCGTGGACTTAGAAATCCTGCCGATTTTGAATTTGAAAAAGCGATTGCTGTCACAAATAGAAAACTTTCAGGGATTGAGACTGTTTTTTTATTGACGAGTGCTGAAACAAGCTTTATCAGCTCTAGTATTGTCCGCGATATTATTAGAAACGGTGGAGACGCTTCTACTTTAATGCCCGAGGCAATTCTTTAAACCAGTGTAAACAAAAACAAAGCATAGCCGAAAAAGCGTAGGTATCGAAACAAACCGAGATATGCAGCCCATTTGAATGGGTATCCTGTAATTCCACAAATCATCATTACAATAGAAAAAGGTACTGGCAACAAAGCCGATAGAACGACAAAAAAACCTCCCCATTTTTTCAAGTTATTAAAAAGATTCCCGTATTTCTTCAGTGCCCACTTATGAATACGAGGAATTTTAATGATGCGCATCCCAACCGCGAAAGATATCATTCCGCCGACATAAGACAATGTTGCTAAAAAACCAACTAAAAGCCATGCATTTACATTGATATGATGACTCAATTCCTTGGTCCAAACAATGAAAAAATCAGGAGGTATGATTCCTAAAAAAGATTCCGACAAGACAAATACTGTAAAGACGGCCCAGGTATCGACATTTCCAACAATGATCGAGAAAATCTCTTTCAAAGTGATCACAAATGTTTCCATCAAGAAAATCAAGCCAAAAAAGACCGCAAGAACTCCCAACAACTTCAATAAATTGCTTCCCAAAAACAGGAACAACCCTGTTCTTTTTAAGTAATAAAAATAAAGCTTAGAATATCGATTCACAAGTACTTTGTTAAGAATGAATGCCTTTGGTGAATCTTTCTGGATCAGCTGCTAAATGGTAACGAGGATCGTCAATATCTTCAATAATCACCTTGTGAAATTTGTCATCACGCTTGTAAAGCAATATTTTAGACTCTTGACTCAAATGCTTCAATTTAATGGTTTTCCCTGCCTGTTCGTACTTCTCAACAATCGAGGAAATAGCTTCGATCGCAGAATGGTCACTGACTCTAGATTCTACAAAATCAATTTCAACATAATCTGGATCTGCTTTCACTTCAAACTTCTCATTAAATCCTGTTACAGAACCGAAGAATAAAGGTCCCCAAATTTCATAAATTTTGGTACCATCTTCTTTCAATCTTTTCCGAGCACGAATTTTTGTAGCATTCTCCCAAGCAAAGACAAGCGCAGAAATAATAACTCCTACAAAAACTGCTATTGCCAAATCAAAAAATACGGTAACGGCAGAAACCACCACCAAAACAAGTGCATCTGCAAAAGGAATTTTCTTTAAAATTCGGAAACTTGACCAAGCAAAGGTCTCAATAACCATCATAAACATGACCCCTACCAAAGCGGCAATAGGCACTTGTTCTATGTATTTATCTGTAAACAATATAAATGTCAATAAGGTCAGTGCCATCATAATTCCTGACAATCTTCCTCTTCCTCCTGCATTGATATTTATTACTGTCTGACCAATCATTCCACAACCTCCAGTACCACCAAACAAACCACTCACAATATTACCTGCTCCCTGAGCAATGCACTCACGGTTTCCATTTCCTCTGGTTTCTGTCAAATCATCTACGAGATTCATCGTCATTAAAGATTCAATAAGTCCCACAGAAGCTGCTAAAAAAGCGTAAGGAAGTATAAATTTAAATGTATCAAAATTGAACGGTAAATTTTGCCAAAGTTCCATATTCGGTGTTGGGAATTCTCCTTTCAATCCTTCTCCTCCCCCTTCAACAATATAGGAACCGACGGTACTCACATCAAAGTTTCCAAAAACAACTATAGCAGTCGTTGCCAATATTGCAGTCAATGCCGCAGGAATTTTTGTTGTGATTTTTGGCAATAACCAAATAATCAGCATCGTAAACCCTACCAAACCTAACATGGTATACAATTCAATACCTTCCATCGGTATGTTGGTGTATTTCTTGACCCCGTCAGCAGCTATAGACATCTCCTTGTGTGAAAACATTCGTACTTGAGCCATAAAGATAACAATGGCCAAACCGTTGACAAACCCCATCATCACTGGATGTGGAATCAAACGCACTAAACGCCCGAGTTTAAAAACACCGGCACTGACTTGTATAATCCCCATGAGAACAACAGTTGCTAATAAATAAAAGTAGCCCATATTTTCAATCGGTATGTCAAACAACATTCCTTTGGAGTGTCCTTCTGAAATCATATGTACAAAAATAACTGCTACAGCTCCAGCCGCTCCAGAAATCAAACCAGGTCTTCCTCCAAAAACAGCTGTAATCAAACCAATAATAAAGGCTCCTGACAATGCCACCAAGGGATCTATCTGCGCTACAAAGGCAAAGGCAACTACTTCTGGAATCATCGCAAGAGAAACCGTGACACCTGCTAAAATGTCGTCTTTTGGATTTTGAACTACTTTTTTAATAAATTCAGTCATTACTCATTGTTTTGAATCAAAGTGCAAAAGTACAGCTATTATTTACATCCACAAGTTGCTTTTTCTGAAGATTTCCTTAAAACAACAACTTGATATTTTCATAGGTATTTTGGAGTATTGGAAAAAGCTCATTGGTGTCAAAAAATTGAACACGAGTAATTCCCTCCTCTATTTGAGGTTTCAAATCTCCTGAAAAGGAAGTATGCATCAAAAACCAATAGGTAACCTTTAAACAGGGAGATCCCTTTTTATCATAAAAGATATGAAAAGTTGTTTCTAGTCCTTTTTCAATAACCAAATGAGCAATACCACATTCCTCTTCAACTTCCCTGATCGCGGCACTTCTTTTGTCTTCTCCTTCCTCTATATGGCCTTTTGGCAAGTCCCATTTGTCATGACGATAAATAAAAAGTATTTTGTTATCATCATCTACAACCTTTCCTCCAGCCGCTTCAATACAAACAAATTCTTTTTGAAACGTTTTCCAATCTTCTTTGAGGTTTTTTGAAGTAAGCTGAACACCTTTCAAATTTGTATTTTCAAGTTCCAAAAGAACTTGTTTTAGATTGAAATCTAAAAAGTCGAAATACAAAAAATTATTTTCAATCTGTTGGGAATCTGTGACAAAAATTGGTTTGTCATTCACAAAAACTTTATACATTTGCAGCATGATTTTGAACAAAGATACTGCAAATGCAACCGCGAAATCGCTTTTACAAATAAAAGCGATCAAATTGTCACCGAACAATCCTTTCACCTGGGCTTCTGGGTGGAAATCACCTATTTATTGCGACAATAGGATTACGTTATCCTACCCTGAAATACGAGATTTTTTGAAGGAGACAATGGCACAAACTATTCTTGAAAAATATGGCAAACCTGATGTAATCGCAGGAGTTGCTACTGGAGCTATTGCAATTGGAGTATTGGTAGCACAAGAACTAGGTGTTCCTTTTGTATATGTCCGTCCAGAAGCTAAAAAGCACGGTCGTCAAAACCAAGTAGAGGGCTTTTTAGAAAAAGGATCGAATGTCGTGGTAGTGGAAGACTTGATCAGTACAGGAAAAAGCAGTCTTCATGCTGTAGAAGCACTTAACAAAGCGGAAGTATTTGTAAAAGGGATGGTTGCAATTTTTACTTATGGATTTGGGATTTCAGAAGAAAATTTCAAAGAAGCCGCGGTAGAATTGACAACCTTGAGTAGTTATCAGCAATTATTAGAACAAGCATTGACCGATAAATATATCAGTGAAAACGAATTGGATACTTTGAATTCTTGGAGAAAAGATCCAAGCACATGGAAGCAATAAACTATGGAAATACTTGGAACAAAAACAACTGTTAAAAAATCGTCTGAAACCCTTTTTAATTTCCTTCTTCAATTGCAAAATTACGAGCAATTGATGCCTCAAAATACAGAGAAATTTGAGATTGATGGGGAATCGTTCGTATTTGGCCTGAAAGGCATGCCTGAAATTCGTCTTGTATTGAAAGAAAAACTGGAAAACAAATTGATTGTATTAGGCGCTGCAAGTAGTAAAATGCCTTTTACATTGCAAATTCCAATCGAACGTGTTTCTGACAATATTTCAGAGGTAACCCTTAAATTTTCAGGGGAATTCAACCCGATGATCAGTATGATGGTAAAAAAACCGTTGACCAATTTTATAGAGACATTAACCGACAACTTGGAGAAACTTTAATTTAAAAATTGAATTTCTTTTATTTCAAATACTTTGATTTCTTCGTTCTCCAAAGCCAATTGTAACTGTCCTGTTTCCGAAACGCCTACTATTTTCGCTAGAAAAGGAACACTATCAGATGTTTTAAACATACTTGGCACATTCTTCCTATACAAAACCTCTAGGTAGTTGTTTTTTATTTTTTTAAAATATTGAGGCGAGCAATACTTGATTTCTTGCTGAATACTTTTTACGAGTTCACCCAACAATTCTTCTAAGCCAAACTCTTTTTTAAAAATTTTTCTCAATGATGTTGTATTTCTTATACTTTCCGGAAATGTAGTTTGATTCACATTCAAACCTATTCCCACAACAGAGTGTTTTACAAAATTTCCTTTGAAAGTGTTTTCTATCAAAATACCTGCGATTTTATGGTTTCCTGACAGAATGTCGTTCGGCCACTTGATTTTCAGTTTTGGGATGTTTTTTCCCTTCAAGAATTGATAAATTCCAAGAGACACGGCATGGCTTAGATAAGGCAAATGTTCAATAGACAAAGACTCATGCGTTATAAACACACTAAAAACCAAGTTCTTACCAGGTTCCGAAACCCATGTACGATCGTGTTGTCCCCTGCCAGAATATTGATCTCTTGCCCAGACAACCGTGTAGTTTTTGAGTTCCGAATTTACTGCCATTTCTTTTAAAAAAGAATTGGTTGAATGGATGGCATCAAGTTTGAATATATACATTCGAAAAAAGGATAGAAATGATGTTTATGAATTGTAAATTAATGACAAAAAATTCAATAACTTTGCTACTAAATTAAAAAAAAATTAATGTCCAAAAAAAACAGAAGCACAGATGAATTGATATCTGTCATTTTCAAAGGTATTGACGATGTAAAAGGAGAAGATGTTCAGTTACTCGATTTAAGAAGTATAGACAACACCGTTTGTGATTATTTTATTGTTTGTTCGGGGAATTCTAATACACAAGTGAAAGCAATTTCAGGAGCTGTACAAAAAGTTGTTGGAAAAGAAGCCCAAGAAAAAGCATGGCATGTGGAAGGTGAAACAAATGCGGAATGGGTACTTATTGACTACGTAAATGTGGTGGTACATGTCTTCCAGAAGCAAATTAGAGAATTTTACGACATTGAAGGTTTGTGGGGTGATGCAAACATTACTAAAATTTCTTCTTAACCACTAAATAAACGGCTTAATACATGGCGACAAACAATAAAAATCAAAATAAAAAAAATCTCAAAGAGTCAAGTTTCAAACCGAAATTTAATTTCTATTGGATATATGGAGGACTTTTTGTTTTGTTACTTTTTTATCAGTTCTACAATGGAGGTGATATTCAAAACAAGGAAATTACTCAAAATAAATTTGAATCTATTTTACAGAGCAATGACATTGACAAGATCATTATTGTAAATAGAAATGTTGCCCAGCTTTATTTGAAAGAAGAAGCAATGTCGAAGGTAGCTTATAAAAAGTACAAAAGCCAACCGAGTTTATTTCAAGGAAAGGTTCCTGCATTTGAATACAAGTTTGGAGACCTTCAAAACTTTGAGAAAAAGTTAGAGCAACAAAAAAGAGATTTTGGATTAGAATTTGACAAAGCAAACAAAGAACAAACAGATTTTTTTGACACGATTTTATCCTACCTTCCGTTTATCTTTTTAATCGGCTTGTGGATCTTTTTTATGAGGCGTATGTCTGGTGGTGGAGCTGCTGGCGGAGGTGGCGGTCAAATTTTTAATATTGGCAAATCAAAAGCCAAATTATTTGATCAAGATCAAAAAGTAAAAGTAACTTTCAAAGATGTTGCTGGCTTGCAAGGAGCCAAAGAAGAAGTGCAAGAAATTGTTGACTTTCTAAAAACTCCTGAAAAATATACATCTTTAGGTGGTAAAATTCCAAAGGGAGCGCTACTAGTAGGATCTCCGGGTACCGGAAAAACCTTATTGGCAAAAGCAGTTGCTGGAGAGGCAGGAGTGCCATTCTTTTCTTTGTCTGGTTCAGACTTTGTAGAAATGTTTGTGGGTGTGGGTGCTTCACGTGTTCGTGACCTATTCAAGCAGGCGCAACAAAAATCACCATCTATTATTTTTATTGATGAAATTGACGCCATTGGTCGTGCGCGTGGAAAGAGCAATATGACGGGTGGAAACGACGAAAGAGAAAATACATTGAATCAATTACTGACTGAAATGGATGGTTTTGGCACTGACACCAATGTAATTGTATTGGCAGCAACCAACCGTGCAGATGTCCTGGACAAAGCTTTGATGCGAGCGGGTCGTTTTGACAGACAAATTTTTGTGGATTTACCTGACTTGAATGAGCGGAAAGCGATTTTCAATGTACATATGGAACCTTTAAAGTTGGGAAGTGATGTAAATGCTGAATTCCTTTCTCAACAGACACCCGGATTTTCTGGTGCAGACATCGCCAATCTTTGCAACGAAGCTGCTTTGATTGCAGCGCGAAAAGGGAACACTGAAATTCATAACCAAGACTTTCTGGATGCTGTAGATCGTATTGTTGGTGGATTGGAGAAGAAAAATAAGATCATCTCTGTCAAAGAAAAAAAGACCATTGCTTATCATGAGGCAGGACATGCCACAGCTAGCTGGATGTTGGAATACGCTGCTCCTCTAGTAAAAGTAACCATCGTACCGCGAGGACAATCTTTAGGTGCTGCATGGTATTTGCCAGAAGAAAGAATGATTGTTCAAACCGAGCAAATGCTGGATGAAATGTGTGCCACATTGGCTGGTAGGGCTGCAGAAAAAATAATGTTTGATAAAATTTCAACAGGTGCATTGAACGATTTAGAAAAGGTGACACGCCAAGCTAAAGCAATAGTAAGTATCTATGGTTTGAATGAAAAAATAGGAAACATCACCTACTACGATTCTTCTGGACAAAGTGAATACAGCTTTTCAAAACCATACAGTGAAGAAACGGCCAAAATAATTGATGAAGAGATTTCTCAGATTATTGAAACACAATACCAAAGAGCTATTTCTATCCTTACGGAAAACAAAGACAAACTGATCAAGTTGGCAGAATTGTTACTTGAAAAAGAGGTTATTTTTAAAGATGATTTGATAACAATTTTTGGAAAAAGACCTTTTCAGGAAGCAGAAATCAATACTTCTGGAGAAAACGACCAACCAGAAACTGTTGAAAATTCTGATACCGAGGAAAAAAAACAGAGAGAAATCAAAACGGAGCAATAAACGTTTGAAATAGTAACGACTACAAATGAGTATTTTTAAGAAATTATTTAATAAAAGTGACGACTCCTCCGAGGATAACGAAATAAAAGAACAAGAAGTAACTCTTTCTTTAGACGATTTGTTTGTTCATAATTTCATAAACAAAGGAGGTAAATTTCTGTACTCAACCAGTCCTGAAGACACAAGTTCTCATTTGATCGAGATTTTGGATGAAAACAAATGGGAAAACATTACGTGCCTAGATGAACATAGTTTGTCTTATTACTTAGATCGTTTGTCCATTGAAATTAATAGCAGTGCAAATCTTAAAACTCCGGTTTTCTCGACCTGTGAACACTTGATCTCCGATTCAGGGAGCATTCTATTTTCTTCCAACCAATTAAAGGGGATGAAATTGAGCAATCTTTCAGATGACTTTATTGTCTTTGCGAGAACGAGTCAATTTGTAAAAAACATGGGAGAAGGATTGACTGGAATCAAAAATAATTTTAAAGAAAATATTCCAACAAATATTTGTGCAATCAAAAACTTCACAAAAGAAAATGATGAAGAAAACTACTTGTCCGCAAACAACAGTAATACAAAAAACTTATATTTGCTCCTCCTTGAAGACTTATAGATTATGAACAATATGCTTACTAGGGCTATCGCAGGTTTTGTATTTGTCGCCTTTCTGCTTTTTACTATTTTATATAGTTCAAATAGTTTTATTTTAGCCTTCTTTTTCTTCATGCTAATTGCTATTTTTGAAATGTCAAAAATGCTCGGCTTAAAAAAAAGGGGAGTTTACATTACAGCTTCGCTCCTATTTGCTATTTACAGTAAAGTTTTTCCCATATTTTACATGACTTTATTAGAAACTGCGACGGTTCTTTCTGTACTATTTTTATTTCTACAAGAGCTGTTTTCTAAAAAACAAAATGCCATTCAAGTATTGGGACATGCATTTTTAGTTCTTGTCTATGCCTGTATTCCTTTTTTATTCATTGTGCAAATTCCTTTTGTGACCGGAAATTACGAAAACAGCCTCATTGTTGGTTTGCTCCTGCTCATTTGGTCAAACGACAGCTTTGCTTATTTAACTGGAATTACGATTGGTAAAAACAAGTTACACGAGCGTATTTCACCGAAAAAAACAATTGAAGGTTTTGTAGGGGGTACAATCGCTACGTTAGGAGTTGCCTATCTCATCACCATTTATTTTCCTGTATTGCCAATTATCGAATGGATAGGAATGGCACTAATCGTTAGTGTTTTTGGAGTGTTGGGCGATCTCATCGCTTCACTGTTTAAAAGAATTACAGGAGTAAAAGATACTGGAAACATCATTCCTGGCCACGGAGGAATTATTGATCGCTTGGACAGCATTATTTTTGTAGCTCCAATCGTTTTTATTTATTTAAAAATTATAAACACATATGTTTCATAAAGAAGGATTTAAGATTATTGGCGCCACGCTTTTTATCACAACATTAGGATTATTTGCTACAGACAAATACATCACAAATATATTTTTGCAAATTGCGCTTTATGCAATTCTGCTATTTTTTATTGTGATTGTACTACAGTTTTTCAGGAATCCAAAACGAAAAACCAAGTTCAGTAATGAACATGTTGTGTCTCCGGTAGACGGAAAAGTGGTAGTTATAGAAGAGGTATACGAAAAAGAATATTTTAAGGACAAACGGCTCCAAATATCTATTTTTATGTCACCTATCAATGTACACGTAACAAGATACGCATTGGCAGGTAAAATAAATTTTAGCAAGTACCACCCAGGCAAGTTCCTAGTTGCTTGGCACCCTAAATCTTCTGAAGAAAACGAACGCACAACCGTAGTCATTGAAAATAAATCTTTTGGAGAAATCTTATACCGTCAAATCGCCGGAGCTTTGGCCAAACGAATAGTCAATTATGCCAGGGAGGGTATGATCGTCGAGCAAGGTTCTGATGCAGGATTTATAAAGTTTGGTTCAAGAGTAGATTTATTTTTACCTTTGGACAGCAAAATTAATGTCACCCTAAATCAAAAAGTAAAAGGAGCACAAGATATTATTGCTTCCTTAAAATAAAGAATTTAAATGGATTCAAAGTTAGATCAAGACTTTAAAAAAGCGTTCTCGATAGCTTCTAAGATGGAGGATAAATTGCCACAAGACATCATGTTGCAGTTTTACGCCTATTACAAACAGGCGACAGCAGGGGACAATTTCTCTTTCAATGCAAATTTTGATGTGCGCAATGCCTTTAAATTTAATGCTTGGATGCAACTCAAAGGAATTTCATCAGAAGAAGCTAAAATAAAATACATTGAGCTTGTAAACACCTATTGCAAATAAGCAGAGAACACACGTTTTTTTTTATACCTGAAATATTTATTAACACCACTTTTTAAACCTTTTTTATGAAGACTCTAATCAATACTATTTTTCTGTCGATACTAATCGTAGCAACAAGTTCTTGTAAAACGGACGAAAAGAAAAAAGAAAATGCCAATACAGGATATACAATAGACACCAATAGAACTGCCATCAATTGGACGGCTTACAAAACAACTAACAAGGTTGCCGTAGCAGGAAAATTTACTTTTTTTAATATTACGAACAATCATTCCGGAAACACAATTTCTGAAGCCTTGGATGAAGCAGAATTTTCAATTCCTGTAAGCAGTGTATTCTCAAACAATTCAAGCAGAGACTATAAAATTAAAAACTTGTTCTTCGGAGTTATGAAGAACACCGAGCTCATTTCAGGTAGAATACGACTCAATGACGAAACATCTGGACTAGTTTCGCTTACTATGAATAACACCACAAAAGAGTTGCCTTTTTCATACGTACTTACCAATCAGCACATCCAAATGAGCACTGTTATGAAGATTAGTGATTGGGCGCTCCCTGCACTTGAATCGATTCACAAGGCTTGTGAATTGCTACATACTGGACCTGATGGAGTTAGTAAGACCTGGGATGAAGCAGCGATTGAGATCGATGTGTATTTCAAAAAATAAACAACAGCTATAAGGCTTCTTTTTTAAGAAGCCTTTTTTCTTCAAAAAAGTGTAAAAGTATCAAATTAGAAAAAATCAAAGAAAAGGCATATCCGAAATCTTCAATAGGGATTGTAAAGAAACGAATTCCTAAATTTTCCATATCATCGTACCACACAACCTGACTTTCAATCATACTTCCTGTAAGCACGCCATTTACGATTAAAAATGGTACTAAAATGAGACAAAAAATTGGATAAAATCTTTTGAGTACTAAAGGGAACTTCCAATACCCCACAACAAGTACAGCCGACAAGGTTAAAAAATTGACAAAAGTATACCATTTGTCATAATTCAAAACAAAAAGTAAAGAAGCCAAAGCGGTAGAAAAAAAAGTAATCCTGTAAAATAGCTTGTTGGAGTAATCTAGTGAAGGCTTTAAAACAAGAACCGCATCATATGTAAACACGCAAGCATAGGGCACACAAATAAAAAACAACCATTCTTCAATGGGTAAATTTGCTATCGAAAATCCCAATAAATAATCTGGATTGAACCCCCAATATTCCATTTGAGTAAACCAAACATCCCAAACAATAAAAAAAGCACCTATAATTCCTATAGATAAAAACAAGGACTTCCACTTTTTATAAAATTTCAAACGGGGATGAAAGCTTGCAATAAGTGGGACAGAAATCGTTCCCAAATCTAGAAGTATGTATAGGTAATTCATACTAATTTCTATTTGGATTGCTGGTAATATTTGTAAGGAAACAACAACATTCCATAACATTCACCGTCTTTTTTTCCTAGATGTTTGTGATGAATTTTATGAGCCCGTCTCAAAGACTTTGCATAAATCGAGTCTGTTTTCTTAAACCATCGAAACCTTTGATGGATAAAAATATCGTGTACTAAAAAATACGTCAAACCGTAAGCAAAAATACCCAAACCTATAGCCAATCCAAATTGGAAAATTTGGTAATTCCACAACAACACACAACCTATACTAATAACGGCATAAAAGATAAAAAACACATCATTTCTTTCAAACCATGAATCGTGATCCTTATGGTGGTGATCCTTGTGCAAAGACCATAGAAATCCATGCATCACATATTTATGTGTAAACCATGCCATGAATTCCATGACGCTAAAAGCAGTTAAAAAAACGAGTGTATGAATTCCTATCATCGTTACAATAAGTTTAATTGATATTTTACATAGCTTCTAGTCAAAAGCTCAATTTTTTTCGAATTGGAAATTCGAATCCGTGTTGATTTTATTTTTGGCGCAGGTGTCTTTTTGATTTTAAACAAAAGCTGTTTGTAGTATCTGTAAGCAGTAAAAACTCCTAACTTCCCTTCAATAGGCAAACTTTGAATACCGATATACCCTTCTCTAAAATCATTTTCTATTTCCTTAATAATTTCATTTTTTGAGTATTCATCCAAGGATTCCAAGTCCGCGTTCGGGAAATAACTTCTGTCAAGATTCTCAAAATCTTCCTTTAAATCTCTCAAGAAATTTACTTTTTGAAAAGCAGAACCTAGTTTCATAGCAGCACCTTTCAATTCATTGTATTTCTTTTTATCACCTTTGACAAGAACTTGAAGACACATCAAACCAACAACATCAGCAGAACCATAAATATAATCTTCGTACTCCTTTTGTGTTGTATATTCCTTTTTCGTCAAATCTTGATTCATACTTTTCATAAACGCCTCAATATTCTCTCTGTTAATATCATAACGATGTACCGTTTCTTGAAATGCGTTTAAAATAGGATTCAAACTCAATTTATTGACCAATGCATCCGATAATTGTTTTTCAAAATCTTGAAATAAAAACTTCTTATCGTAATCATGGAAAGAATCTACGATTTCATCCGCAAATCTTACAAAGCCATAAATGTTATAAATGTCTTGACGTATTGATTTTCCTAGCATTTTCGTTGCCAACGAAAAAGAAGTACTGTACTCATTGGTCACCAATTTTGACGTCTTGTGAGACACCGTATCAAAAATAGCTTTCATATCGTAGGGGTTTTATTTATTTTGATCTATCAAATCAGAGACTAACTTTCCAGATATCAATGATGGAGGGACTCCGGGACCAGGAACAGTTAACTGCCCTGTAAAATAGAGTCCTTCTACTTTTTTACTTTTTAATTTAGGTCGAAGAAAAGCAGTTTGTAAAAGTGTATTTGCCATTCCATATGCATTTCCTTTGTAAGAATTGTATCGATCCTTAAAATCATTTACACAAAAACTTTCTTTGAAAAGAACAGCATCACTCACTTTTTGATTCGTCAATGTTTCAAAACGATCTATGATTTTTTTGAAATAATCTTCTCTCAATACCTCAGAATCTTTAAGGTTTGGAGCTAAAGGTACAAGAAAAAATCCAGCTTCTTTACCTTCTGGTGCAAAAGTTGCATCTGTAATACTTGGGAAATTAGCATAAAACAAGGGGTCTTTAGGCCATTTCGGATCATCGTAAATTGCTTCCGAATGTGCTTCAAAATCAACATCAAAGAAAAGTGTATGATGTTGGACATTTTTTATTTTTTTGTCAAACCCCACGTAAAACAACAAGGATGATGGTGCAAAAACTTTTTTGTCCCAATAAGACTCCGAATACTGTCGGTAGGCTTTTGGTAAAAGAGTTTCTGTATGATGGTAATCTGCACCAGAAAGCACAATGTCGGCCTTCGTAAAACCTCCATTTACCTGTACTCCTTTTGCCTTTCCATTTTCTACAACTATTTCGTCTACAGCAGCATTGGTCTTGAACTCCACTCCGAGTGAAGAGGCCAAATCGATCATCGCATTGACAACACTGTACATCCCTCCTTTTGGATGCCAAGTTCCCAATCCAAAATCAGCATAATTCATAAAGCTATAAAATGAAGGGGTTTTTGATGGTTTCGCCCCCAAAAAAAGAACTGGAAATTCCAATATTGCAATCAGTCTTGGGTTTTTAAAAGCACTTCGCACATCTCTCGATATGGTACTAAAAAACTGATGTAGATTGGCAACTGTCTTTGTAGATACAAGTTCCATAGGAGAAACTCCCGGATTGTAAACAAGATCGTCGATAGCTATTTCATAATTTTTCCGAGCGCGATTCACAAATTTCTCTAATTTTTTAGAACTTCCCGTTTCTTCTTTTTCAAAAGCCGAATAGATTTTGTCTAGAGTGTCTTCCACAGTAAAAAAATCGTTTTCTCCAAAATAAACACTGTAAGCAGGACTTAGTTTCTCCAAATGATAATAGTCTGAAGGCTTTTTTCCAAAATCTGCAAAAAATTTCTCAAAAACCCCAGGCATCCAATACCATGATGGTCCCATATCAAAGGTAAATCCATCCCTCACATACTGAGAGGCTCGTCCTCCAATATTTTCGTTTTTTTCTAATACTGTTACACGATTTCCTTCTTTTGCCAAATAACATGCTGCAGACAAAGAGGAAAACCCTGCGCCAATAATAATTGTATTTTTTAAACTCATGTATCTATTTTTATGCGGCGTGTATTTTCTCTAATACTTCCGTAACCGATTTAAAAATCGAAATGGATGGAACAGATTTCATTTTATCAATACCAACCGTATTATTCCCTAACATCCACAACTCCGAATTCGATTCTTTAATAATCTTATCATAGAGCTCTTCTGTGTATTCGTCAATATCTTCCATACTTGGAGCTACTGTGCAATAGGCAATAAACATCGTTTTATGTTTATTGTCTCGGAACAACTCTAAGCTCGAAATTGGCAAGCATTGTCCCAAATTAATAACACGATACCCCGCACATAATAATTCGTAATTCAAATAAAGCATTCCTAAATCATGAATTTCGTGATCTGGCAAAAACAAGACATAAGTCTCATCTTTCTTTATCTCATTCATCTGATTTTTTTCTAACTGAACTTGAATCTTTTGCTTGATCAAAGCAGTAATAAAATGCTCATGTGAGGGGTAAATCGAGTCTATCTGCCAAAGTAAACCAATTTCATTCAAAAAAGGGATAAAATAATTCACAAAAACATCTTTAAAATTCGTTTTTTGCAGAATCTCTTGGTAGGTCTTTTCAAAAAGTACGGTATCAAATTGCATCATCGCAATCTTAAAGGTATTTATTATACGACTTTTCACCTGCTTTGCAGAAATAAGTCCCATGCAAGTTTCTTTCATATCTTGCTCAGAAAGTTTCGCAATTTTGGAAATTTTAAAATTATTATTGTAGAGTAAAGTAATATTCAATAATTTCTGTAAACTTTCGTGCGAGTAATACCGAATATTCGTGTCAGTTCTTTCCGGTGATAGCAAATTGTAACGTTTTTCCCAAATACGAATGGTATGGGCCTTTACACCCGAAAAATTCTCTAAATCCTTGATCCGAAAATTCTCTTTGATATAATGTCTCATTTTCTACGTAACATTTAACAGTCCTTGTTTGAACGTCTCTAAACAACGTTTTCTTGCCTGGGTATGCTCTACCATAGGCGTGTATGTAAATTCTTGAAATTCTGGAACCCATTTTTTTACGTAGGTAAAATCTTTGTCAAACTTCTTCAATTGTTCTGAAGGGTTGAACACTCTAAAATAGGGAGCTGAATCACATCCAGTTCCAGCAACCCATTGCCAATTTCCTACATTAAGCGCCATATCATAATCGAGTAGCTTTTCGGCAAAGTATGCTTCACCCCACTTCCAATCAATGAGCAAATGTTTGCATAAAAAACTTGCGGTAATCATACGAACACGATTGTGCATGAATCCCGTACTATTCAATTCTCTCATTCCTGCATCTACCATTGGATAACCCGTCTCCCCTTTACACCACTTTTCAAATTCAGATTGATTGTTTCTCCAAACAATTCCATTGTACTTCTCCTTAAAATTTTGTGTAACTGAGAAGGGAAAGTGCCATAAAACCTGCGTAAAAAAATCACGCCAAATCAACTCTTTTAAAAAAGTTATATCCGAACTTTTCATCGCCTCTCGAATACAGGATCGTACGCTTAAAGTACCATACCGCAAATGATTGCTTAATTTTGAAGTTCCATCGATTCCAGGGAAATTCCTTGTATCTGTGTAATTGTCAATTGTTTTTTTAGAGAGATCATAAGGCCATTTATTTACTTTCGAAGAGAATACCATTTTGGACTCTGAAGACGAAAAATAAAATTTATTATGGACAAGTTTCGCAGTGTTCAAAGTACATTCAAAAAAAGGCAAATCCATATTTTGAATCCTCTCTAACCACTTTTTCGAATACGGTGTGTAAATTTTGTAAGGCAAACCATCCGATTTTACAATCTCATCTCGCTCGAAAAGAACTTGATCTTTGGAGGTATTGAACAATATTTTTTGTGTCGTTAAAAAGCTTGAAAGCTCTTGATCTCGTTTTATCAAATTGGGTTCGTATTCTCGATTTGCATAAACAGCATACACATTGTAATACTTCAATATTTCTTTGAAAACATCGACAGCATTTCCCTCGGCCACAGAAAGTGCAGCACCCAATTTTTCAAATTCTAAATTTATCTTTTGCAACTGAGCATTGATAAATAAAGTCTTCACATTATTCTCAGAAGAAAAGGGCGGTACATTCTCGTCAAATATGTAAATAGGCAAAACCTTTCGCCCAGATCGCAGCGCTTCAGACAAAGCTGCATTGTCTTCCAAACGCAAATCTCTTCGAAACCAAAAAACAACTATTTCATCATTCATAACTCCCGAATTTTTGTTCTAACATTTTTTTTCTGTATGCGAAAATTGCTTTCAATTTGGGAGCTACCAAAATTGGATGAAAAACTTTACCCAAGAATCCCAAAGGTAACTTATAGGTAATGATATCTTCCATCAAAATTCCACCAGGAATTTCAGTGATGAAATGTGCGTGTTTCCAAAATTCATAGGGTCCAAACCTTTGCTCGTCAATAAAATAGTCTTGAAACTTAATATTTGTTATCTCTGATACCCAATACAACTTCAATCCTAATAAAGGACGCACAGTATATTGCAAGATCGAGCCCTCATATACGGGTTTTTCACCACCTGAAACCATATCGAAGCCCATGTTATCAGGTGTAATTTCCTTTAAGTTTTTGGGGTTCGATAAAAACTCCCATGCTTCCTCTTTCGAAAGTGGGATTTTTTGTTTCGCGGACAATGTATGGAGTACTCCTTTGGTTTTTATTTCTAGCATGAGGATATGTTTGTCTCACAAATATACATATTTTGTTTAACTGTTTAAAAGCAACAATAAACAAAATTATAAATCGATACAAACAAACAAAAGAAATTGCCATATCGGAATCGATTCTACCCAAAAAGATGCGTAAAATGGAGCTTGCTTCGCTTTCGAAAACAAAATAGCAACCATTAAAAACAAGATACCAGATAGTAATAAGAAAAATACAGAATTCTCAAAGAAATGAAAAAACAAGAATGAAATTAAAATCAGTAGTATCATTCCTGATCTTTTTGTTCGTTTGACTCCTAAAATCTGAGGGATAGTTTTCATTTCTTGTGCATCGTGCGTAATATCTCGTATATCAAAAGGCAATGTCCAAACAAATACAAACAAAAATTGATAAAGAAAGAAAAACCACACAACACGATCCACGGTCACACCACTATTCAATAGCGGAAAAATAACTGTTACCCCTGACCAAGTAATTGCTATACTGAAAATTTTAACAAAAGGAAGATTCCGTAATGTTCGCTTCGAAATTCCATCCGGAAATACGGGTGCCATATACAACATCACAATCAAAACAAAAGGCAACAATACCAACAAAGCAATTGTTTTTAAAAACAAGAGCATGTACAATACTCCAAAAAAACTGACAAACATCAAAATCCATACTTTCCATTTGTTTCTTTCAAACCAGTCTGACAAATTCTGATTCAAACCAAAACTTTTATATTTTATAAAACGAATGATATTGTAAGATAAAAGTGTTGAAAACCCAGCGAAAATAGAGACTTCCAAAACAGCTATTCTAAAAACAATCCCCGTAATAAAAACCATGCAAGAAGCTGCTAAAGACACGTGAATATGAGCATTGACGTAAAAAGTTCCTATTTTTTTCAGAAAAGACATGGTGCAAAAATAAAGCAATTATAGATACCCAAGAACCAAAATTGTTCATAACCTCTCTATTCCGGTTGATAATTTTCAAATTCCATTCAGAATACTCCTAAGTTTTATAATTAATTTTGTCGTTTTTACAAAACAAACCCCTGTTAAAATGAAAACAGATTCTTTTGAATTAAGACATATCGGCCCCTCAAAACAAGAAGTTGACAAAATGCTCACAGACATTGGTGTGTCTTCATTTGACGATTTGATTGCACAAACAGTTCCCTCCGATATCCTGTTGTCACACGAATTGAATCTTAACAAAGCGATGAGTGAACAAGAGTATTTGTCTCACATGCACACGCTGTCTCTTCAAAATAAGTTGTTTAAAAATTATATTGGCTTGGGATATCACCCTGCAATAACACCCGGTGTCGTTCAAAGAAATATTTTAGAAAACCCCGGTTGGTACACAGCATATACTCCTTACCAAGCAGAAATAGCGCAAGGACGACTCGAGGCACTTTTAAATTTCCAAACCATGGTTGCAGAATTGACTGGAATGGAACTAGCTAATGCTTCCCTTTTAGACGAGGGAACCGCTGCAGCTGAAGCAATGATTATGCTTTTCAATACACGAACAAGAAATCAGAAAAAGAAAAATTCTTTGCATTTTTTTGTTTCAGAAAATGTTTTCCCACAAACCCTTGATATTCTTAAAACACGTGCAATTCCATTAGGAATTGAATTGATTATTGGAGATCACAAGAGATTAGAATTTACTGAAGATTACTTTGGGTCTTTGTTGCAGTATCCAGCACAAAACGGAGAAGTAATTGATTATGCTGATTTCGTAAAAAAAGCGCATGACAAAGAAATAAGAGTAGCCGTTGCAGCAGACTTGTTAAGTCTTGTAATTCTGACTCCTCCCGGCGAATGGGGCGCAGATGTCGTCGTAGGAACCACCCAACGCTTTGGAATCCCTATGGGCTATGGAGGACCCCATGCAGCTTATTTTGCAACCAAAGAAACTTACAAAAGGAACATTCCCGGTCGTATCATAGGTGTCACCAAAGATTTAGACGGCAATCGAGCATTGCGCATGGCTCTTCAAACAAGAGAGCAACATATCAGAAGAGAAAAAGCAACCTCAAATATTTGTACAGCCCAAGTATTACTAGCAGTAATGGCGGGCATGTATGGTGTTTATCACGGACCAAAGGGATTGCAGTATATTTCCAATAGAATTCACCAATTGACTTACACATTGCATCGCGAACTTACTGCACTCGGAATTCTACAGACAAATAGCACCTTTTTTGACACACTCAATGTTGTCGTATCTGATTGTGAGAAAGTAAAACGGAATGCCGAACTATGCAATGTAAATTTTTATTATACAAAACAAAAAACCGTTCGCATTTCTTTGAATGAAACAACAACCCTCAAAGACATCAACGAAATCATAAAAATTATTGCCAAATCAGAAAGCAAAGTTTTTAGTGAAGTGACCTTTATTGATCCACAAATCACCACACCTCAAAATCTATCTCGAAAAACTACTTTCTTACAAAACCCTGTTTTTAACAGTTACCATTCGGAAACTGAAATGATGCGCTACATCAAAAAACTCGAGCGAAAAGACTTATCGCTCAATCATTCAATGATTTCTTTAGGGTCTTGTACAATGAAATTAAATGCAGCTTCTGAGATGTTTCCGCTTAGTTGGGCAAATTGGGCAAATATACATCCCTTTGCTCCTATAGAACAAGCCGATGGATACCAAGAGATTTTTAAGCAACTCGAAGCTGACTTGAATGAAATTACAGGGTTTCACGCAACTTCGCTTCAGCCCAATTCAGGCGCGCAAGGTGAATACGCAGGACTTATGGTCATCAAAGCCTACCACGAATCAAGAGGTGACGCTCACAGAAACATCTGTTTGATCCCCTCTTCTGCCCATGGAACGAATCCAGCATCTGCAGTAATGGCAGGGATGAAAGTTATTGTGACCAAAGCTACGCCAGAAGGAAATATTGACTTTGAAGATTTAAACACAAAAACCTTGTTGCACAAAGAAAATTTAGCAGCACTCATGATAACCTATCCATCGACGCACGGAGTTTTTGAAAGTGGGATTAAAGAAATTACTGCGCTTATCCATGAATACGGTGGGCAAGTATACATGGATGGTGCAAATATGAATGCACAAGTTGGATTGACAAACCCTGCAACTATCGGTGCCGATGTATGTCACCTAAACCTACACAAAACATTTGCAATACCTCACGGAGGAGGTGGCCCTGGAGTCGGACCAATCTGTGTAGTTGAACATTTAGCACCTTTCCTACCTTCCAATCCTATTATAAACACAGGAGGAACCTCTCCTATCACTTCCATATCTTCTGCTCCTTGGGGTTCTGCATTGGTTTTGCTTATCTCATACGGATATATAAAAATGTTAGGCGCTAAAGGACTAAAAGCTTCCACAGAAAACGCTATTTTAAATGCCAACTACATGAAAGTAAAGTTGGAAAAAGAATATACGATTTTATACACGGGCGAAAATGGATTTTGCGCACACGAAATGATCGTAGATTTCAGAGTCTACAAAAAAAAAGGAATTGAAGTTGTTGACATCGCAAAACGCCTCATGGATTATGGATACCATGCTCCTACTGTTTCCTTTCCTGTTTCAGGAACTTTAATGATTGAACCTACCGAAAGCGAAAGCAAGAAGGAATTGGACAAATTCATCGAAGCCATGCTTTGCATCAAAAACGAGATTGATGCACAAGAAATTCACAAAGAGGATTCCATTTTAAAAAATGCGCCACACACCCAAATGATGGCTACAAATGATATATGGAAGTTTTCATACACTAGAAAACAAGCTGTTTTCCCTTTGGAATCATGTTATGAAAATAAATTCTGGCCTACTGTAAGACGTGTAGACGATGCTTTTGGAGATAGAAACTTGAATTGTTCTTGCAACCCAATAGAAGAGTATGTTTAGAACTCTTACGAATAGAAACAATTGCAATAGTGTTCCACTCAAAAAAATCTAGCGAAAACATTAAAGAATTATAAGGAAAGGACAAAAACAATCTTTTCCTATATCTTTAAAAAAACTCTAGAAAATTAATGATATTAAAAAAAACTCAAAGCAAACATTTTAGCTTTCTAGTTTTTGTTATTCAAAAATTATGATTTTGGAAGTTCGAGTACCTTATTCTAAAAAAAGTCCCGTTTTTCCTTAATTATCTATCCGTAAAATGTTATTTTTGCGGACATACTTTGAATATTTATTAAAATTCATCATGAAAGAAATTACAAAAGAAACCTATATCAATTGGTACGAAAACATGTTGTTCTGGAGAAAGTTTGAAGACAAACTTGCCGCCGTTTACATCCAACAAAAAGTGAGAGGTTTTTTACACCTATACAATGGTCAAGAAGCTATTTTAGCAGGAGCATTGCACGTAATGGACTTATCAAAAGACAAAATGATTACAGCTTACCGAAATCACGTACAACCTATTGGAATGGGCGTTGACCCAAAACGAGTAATGGCTGAATTGTATGGAAAAGTTACAGGTACTTCGCATGGTATGGGAGGATCCATGCATATCTTTTCAAAAGAACACGGTTTTTACGGAGGTCACGGTATCGTAGGAGGTCAAATTCCGCTAGGAGCTGGAATGGCTTTCGGAGACAAATACCACAATACGGGCGGTGTTACCATTTGTTGTTTTGGAGATGGAGCAGCAAGACAAGGTTCTTTGCACGAAACTTTCAACATGGCAATGCTTTGGAAACTTCCAGTTGTATTTGTCGTTGAAAACAACGGATACGCAATGGGTACATCCGTAGAAAGAACTGCCAACCACGATGATATTTGGAAACTTGGTCTTGGATACGAAATGCCTTCTGGGCCTGTAGATGCCATGAACCCAGTGAAAGTAGCGGAAGCCATGCACGAAGCTATGGAGAGAGCTCGCAAAGGTGATGGTCCTACTTTCTTAGAAATGAAAACCTACCGTTATAGAGGCCACTCTATGTCAGATGCGCAACATTACCGTACGAAAGACGAAGTAGCTGAATACAAAAAAATCGACCCTATCACACAGGTATTAGAAGTTATTAAGGAAAACAAATACCTTGGCGAAGATGAAATCAAAGCAATTGATAAGAGCGTTAAAGAAAGAGTTTTAGAATGTGAAAAATTTGCGGACGAATCTCCATACCCAGAAGTAAATCAATTGTACGATGTTGTTTACGAGCAAGAAGATTATCCTTTTATCAAAACATCAAAATAAACACAAGTTTTCAGCATTTTAGACTAGCTTGCACGCATCAGTTGAATGCAAACAACTTACAACTCATAACGAAAATACACTATGGCACAAATTATTACAATGCCCCGTTTAAGTGATACAATGACCGAAGGTGTCGTTGCCAAATGGCTAAAGAAAGTTGGCGAAAGAATTGAAGAAGGAGATATCCTAGCTGAAATCGAAACAGACAAAGCAACGATGGAATTTGAGTCTTTCAATGAAGGAACTCTTTTGCATATAGGTTTGCAAGAAGGCGAAACCGCTCCAGTAGACTCTTTATTAGCTATTATTGGCGAGGAAGGAGAAGACTTTTCAGCACTGTTAAACGGAGAAAATACCTCAGAAAGCAAGGAAGAAACTAGTTCGGAGGCCAAAGAAGAGATTTCCACAGAAACCACTGAGGAATCTTCAGAAACGACCGCTTTTATGGTTCCTGATAACGTCACGGTAGTAACCATGCCTCGCCTTAGTGACACCATGACTGACGGAACTGTTGCTTCATGGTTGAAAAATGTTGGTGATACCGTTTCTGAAGGTGATATATTAGCAGAAATTGAAACAGACAAAGCAACGATGGAGTTTGAATCCTTCAATGAAGGAACACTTTTGTATGTAGGCTTGAAAGAAGGAGAAACGGCTCCCGTTGACTCCTTACTAGCTATCATTGGCGAAGCAGGAATAGATGTATCCGCTGTTGTAGCTGGATTTGGCTCTGAGAGTGCAGCTCCAAAAGTAGAAGTACCTAAAGAAGCTCCTACTGTCAATGTAGAAACACCAGCGGCTAATGCATCAAAAGCAGCACCTAAGGCAGCCACTGCCGCAAGTACTTCTAAAAAAGTAAGTGCTATTTCTTCAGAAAATGGAAGAATTGTAGCTTCTCCGTTGGCCAAAGCTTTGGCTGAAGAAAGGGGAATCAATCTTGCAAAAGTAACCGGTACTGGAGAAGGAGGTCGTATCGTAAAAACCGACATTGAAAACTTTCGTGACACTTTGATAGCAGAAGCACCAGCAACAACTGTTGCAGCAGCACCTGTAGGAGAAATTAGTAAAACAGAAGTAAAAAATTCACAAATGCGAAAAGCAATTGTGAAAGCATTGGACAACTCGCAAACAACAGCAGTGAACTTTACCATAGGTATGGATATTGACATGGATCAAGCCATCGCTTCTCGTAAAGAAATCAATGCATTGCCAGACACCAAAGTCTCTTTCAATGATTTGGTTGTAAAAGCTTGTGCAATGGCATTGAAATCTCACCCTCAAATCAATACAGAGTGGACCAACGAGCAAACCATCTACAACAATCACATCGCTGTTGGTGTGGCTGTCGCTATTGAAGACGGACTGGTTGTTCCTGTAATTCCTTTCACAGACACCAAGAGCTTGACTCAAATTGGTGCTGAGGTAAAAGATTTGGCAATCAAAGCGAAGAATAAAAAACTGACGCCTACTGAAATGTCAGGATCGACGTTTACAGTATCAAATCTCGGAATGTTTGGAGTAGACAACTTTACTTCTATCATCAACCAACCCAACTCTGCAATATTATCGGTAGGTGGGATCAAACAAAAACCCGTCGTGAAAAATGGTGAAATTTTGGTAGGTAACGTAATGAATCTAACCCTAGCCTGTGATCATAGAACTATCGATGGAGCAGTCGGAGCAGCATTTATGAATACTGTAAAACAATACATTGAGAATCCTGTTACCATGCTTGCGTAACACATCTCTTTCAAAACGAAAAAAAGCCTTTGTAATAATTTACAAAGGCTTTTTTTATTCAAAAGTATCGGTCATTAAAACCTTGTTCTTTTAGTACTATATTAAACATTGAACCTAAAGTTCATAATATCTCCATCAGCTACAACGTACTCCTTCCCTTCTACTCCTAGCTTTCCAGCTTCTTTTATTTTCGATTCTGTCCCGTATGAGATGTAGTCGTCGTACTTGATTACTTCCGCTCTGATAAAACCTTTTTCAAAATCTGTATGAATTACTCCTGCCGCTTGAGGTGCTGTATCTCCAATATTAATCGTCCAGGCTCTTACTTCCTTTACCCCCACTGTAAAATAGGTTTGTAAATTCAGTAATTTATAAGCAGTACGAATCAACTTCGCAGAACCCGCCTCTGTCAAACCAATATCCTCCAAGAAAATTTGACGCTCTTCATAATCGTCAAGTTCCGTGATATCTGCTTCTGTACCGACAGCCAATACAATAATTTCTGCATCCTCTTCTTTTACAGCCTCTTTTACAGCCTCTACGTGCGCATTCCCATTTACTGCAGCACTTTCGTCCACATTGCAAACATACATAACAGGTTTTGCTGTGATGAATTGAATCGGTTTTACAAATTCTTCTTCTTTTTCAGAAAAATCTAAGGTTCGTACTGATCTTCCAGCCAACAAAGTAGCTTGAATCTTTAGCAAAACGTCTAATTCTGCTTGCGCCTCTTTGTTTCCTGTTTTGGCATTTCTCTTCACACGCTCGATACGTTTCTCAGCAGTTTCTAAGTCTTTTAACTGCAATTCAATATCAATCGTTTCTTTGTCTCTTACTGGATCTACAGAGGCATCTACATGTACGATATTATCGTTGTCAAAACAACGCAGTACATGAATAATTGCATCTGTTTCACGAATATTGCCAAGAAATTGATTTCCGAGACCCTCTCCTTTGCTGGCTCCCTTTACCAAACCCGCAATATCGACAATCTCAACCGTTGCTGGCACCACGCGCTCGGGGTTCACCATAGCTTCTAGTTTTGCAACTCTTGCATCTGGTACATTGACGACGCCTATATTAGGTTCAATAGTACAAAAAGGAAAATTTGCACTTTGTGCTTTGGCATTTGACAAACAGTTAAACAAAGTTGATTTTCCTACATTGGGCAATCCTACAATTCCAGCTTTCATGAAAATATTTTTTGAAAATTTGAATGCAAATATAGTGTTTATTTCATTTTTGATCCTGAAACATCGGAACAAAAAAAACGTTTCAAAAAAAATTGAAACGTTTGTATAAGGTTTTGTCCGGTCTTTATTCTCCGTGCATAAAAGCTTTTTTTCCTAGCAATTCTTCTTCTGTCTCTACAACGTCTTCGTCAGGAACACAACAATCAACTGGACAAACAGCAGCACACTGTGGTTCGTCATGAAATCCTTTACATTCCGTACATTTGTCGGGTACGATAAAGTAAACTTCATCGTCAACTGCTTCTTGATCTTCTTCCGCATTTACTTTTTTTCCATCAGGTAAAACAACGTCTCCCGACAACTCTGTGCCATCAGCATAACGCCAATCCTCTGCACCTTCATAAATCGCGTTGTTTGGACATTCTGGCTCACAAGCCCCACAATTGATGCATTCGTCTGTTATTATAATTGCCATACTTATTTTTCTTATAATTATCGGTTACAAAAATAGCGAAAAGTTTCCCAAAACTCTTTACTTTCAACAAAATATTTGCTCTGTTTTTTTTAATCTTTTTCAGCAAACACACCTATATTTAAAGCTCTTAGCGTTCGAATTTTGTCTTCTGATTTTATCAATAACGAGACATTGTAATTGCTCCCTCCATACGATATCATACGAATCGGAATGTCTGACATACTGTTGAAGATCTCTGTACTTGCTCCACTTTGCTTTTGTGAAAAATCTCCAGCCAAACAAACAATAGTCAAATCAGAGTCCACTTGAACACTTCCAATATCTTCCAACTCAGTTATAATATCCTGAAGCCTCTCGTTGTTATCTATGGTAAGAGATACTGCCACTTCGGATGTGGTCACCATATCTATTGCCGTATTGTACTTTTCGAAAACAGTGAAAATTTTATTCAAAAATCCATAAGCCATTAACATTCTATAAGACTTGATTTTAATGGCTGTGATCCCATCTTTCGCGGCAATGGCACGTACTCCATTAGGAACTGGACAATTTCGAATAATCGTTCCTGCAGATACAGGATTGAATGTATCTTTCAGCAATACGGGTACATTTTTTTCTTTGGCTGGAATCACACTTTGTGGGTGCAATATTTTTGCCCCAAAATATGCCAGCTCGGCGGCCTCATCAAATGAAATTTCTTTTAACGAAAAGGTGTTGTCTACATATCTTGGATCATTGTTATGCATACCATCAATATCTGTCCAAATTTGAATTTCTTCCGCGGTAATTGCGGCTCCAATTAAGGATGCAGAGTAATCACTTCCTCCTCTTTTCAAGTTGTCAATATCTCCCTCATGATTCAAACAAATATATCCCTGAGTAACAAAAATGTTGGTTTGAGGATTGGCAGCAACAATGGCACCCATGCTATCCGTAATAAAATCCACATCGGGTTCCCCAGCTGCATCTATACGCATAAAATCAAATGCCGAAAGCAATCGAGCATTCTCGTTTATTTCTTCCAAATACATGGCAAACATATTGGTGGATAAAATTTCTCCTTGCGCTACAATAATTTTTTCTACTCCATCCATTACAGCCAAAGACCCATCGTGTGCGTAGGATTTTATAAAATCAAAACGTTCGTCGATCAATGCACCTGCTTGTTTTTGAAGCGATTCATTCTGATACAAATCACGCACAACAATCTTGTACTTACTCCAAAGCGCATCCACGATAGATTTTGCTTCGTCAAATTGAGAGGCTGCAATAGCATCTGTAATTTTATGTAAAACATTTGTCGTCTGAGACATGGCAGACAACACTACGATTTTATCACCTTCAATATTTGCTACAATCTTTGCAACTTCCTTGATGCTTTCCGGAGTACCCACAGAAGTTCCTCCAAATTTTAAAACTTTCATTTTTTCTTTAAATTTAATGGTGCAAAAATCCTTCAATTGTACTTTTAGGGCAAAAAATTGTAATATATTTACACTTTACTACAAATTGTTTAAATTTAAACATCGAAATGAAAACGATTCAAGAATCTGTTGAAAGTATTGTTCGCAAAACCCCGTTTTACGAGGAAGCTTTGAATGACAAATTGATCAATGTATCTTCTTTGGCCAGAGCCATTCAAGAAGAAGTAGAAAAGGATTTGGGCAAAGAGGTCAAACCAGGCGCTATTATGATGGCCATCAACCGACTATCGCCCTCCAACTTGTTGCGTATTCGGAAAAATATTAAAAAATTCACCTTTTCATTAGGAGATTTTATAGTCCGATCTGATCTCTGTAACTACACTTACAAAAACACCCCTAGCCTACTGAAATCAATTACTTCTTTGCTTACAGAAATTGGAGAAGACAAAGATTTCTTTTTTACAATTTCGCAAGGAATTTTTGAAACAAATATTGTCACTAGTAAGAATTTAGAGAAAAAAGTTAAAGAACTTTTTTCGAAAGAAATATTAATATACGCGCACAATGAATTGGCGTCCATCACAATAAAGTTACCCAAAACAAATGTAGAACAGTCCGGCGTTTATTATTTTATTCTAAAACAATTGGCATGGGCTGGCATATCAGTTCAAGAAATTATTTCAACTACGCATGAAATGACAATAGTCGTGAAAGAGGAAGATGTGAACAGCACGTTTGCTATTTTAATAGATATGAAGAAAAAATAATTTTTAGATTTCATCAAATGCCTCAAAAAACACTCGTCACCATCGTAGGTCCTACGGCAATTGGAAAAACTGCGCTCAGCATATATGTAGCAAAACACTTTTCAGCACCAATCATTTCGTGTGATTCACGTCAGTTTTACAAGGAAATCAAAATTGGAACGGCTGTTCCTTCAGAAGAAGAACAACGTGCGGCAAAACATTATTTCATTCAAAATCGGTCTATTTTTGAAGATTACAATGTCGGACAATTCGAAAAAGATGCGCTCAAAAAATTGGAAGAATTATTTCGAACACACCCTGTTGTTGTGATGGTTGGTGGTAGCGGATTGTATGTGGATGCTGTTTTAAAAGGATTAGACTATTTTCCTGATATTGAGCCAGAAGTAAGAAACAACCTAAACAATGACTTCATTACCAAAGGACTTCCTTACTTGCAAAAAAAACTAAAGGAGCTCGATATAGAAACCTACAATTCTATTGCTTTAGAAAATCCTCATCGGGTAATCAGAGCCTTGGAGGTGTGCATTGGATCAGGAAAAACCTATGCGTCTTTTAAAAACAAACCCAAAACTCCAAGAACATTTAATTCTATTAAAATTGGACTCCAAGCAGATCGTACTCAGATCTACGACAGAATCAACCGCAGAGTCGATTTAATGATGGAATCCGGTCTATTGGACGAGGCAAAGAAAGTCTTCCCATATAAAGAAAAAAATGCTCTGCAAACAGTAGGTTATCGAGAATTATTTCGCTACCTAGAAGGGATGTTTTCTTTTGATTTTGCAGTTGAAGAAATAAAGAAAAACACCCGAAGATTTGCCAAAAGACAAATGACTTGGTTTCAAAAAGACTTGGAGACCCATTGGTTTGATTTTCAGGATAACAAAAAAGAGATTGCAAATACAATTGAAAGAATGCTATGAAAGAACTACCCAACATTTTAGAAAGTACCAAAAAAATTCGTTTTCAAGACTGTGACCCTTTCAATCATTTAAATAATGGAAGGTATGTGGATTACTACATCAATTCTCGGGAAGACCAACTTTTTGAGAACTACAACATTGATTTGTTTAAAATCATCAAAGAAGAAGGTCTGGGATGGGTAGTTTCCAACAATCAAATAGCTTATTTGAAACCCGTATTCACCATGGAAAATATTGTTTTTGAATCGCAATTGATTTCATTTACACCGCGCGGTATTCAGGTGGAAATGCGCATGTGGAACACAGAAAAAACCGTATTAAAGTCCATTGCATGGTTTCGTTTTGTTCCTTTCAATTTACAAAAAAACCAAGTGAGTCAACACGATCAAAAATACATGGAATTATTTGAAAAGGTGATTTTGCCAGTCGCAGAAAAAACTTTTGAAGAACGAGAATTATTTTTTAGGAAAAACAAGCCATGAAAAAATACAGTTCAAAGCCATCTTGCACCAATTTTGTTTTCTAACTTAGATTTCAAATTTAACTTTCAAACTTTACAACTTTGAGTATATTTGCATCTCAAATAAAAATTTTAAAATGAATACAATCGACAATTTCAAAACATACGTACAAAATATTACTTCACAAGGAAACTACGCCAAACCGCTTGCATTTGGTCTGGGAATTCGAAGATCGAAAGGAGAAAAAACATTGGATGTTCATTTTCCAGTAATCAATTGGGATACGGCTTTTGGAACTGCAGCCTTGTTGCAAGATGTTGTTGGGTACAATTCTGGCGAAAATGGTTTTGCAAGTGTTTCCAAAGAGCACCTAAATCAGGCTTTTGAAAATTTTGCAGCTTTTCATGGAGAAATAGAAAAACACCCGAACATCGTTTTGATCAAACAGTTTTTGGACAATTACAACGAACCTAAGGGATACCAAACGATTGATGTGGTTGCTTATTTCTTATTTGACAAGGACAGTGCAGTTGCAAATACCGTAGAAGGGTATTTCAAATTGCAGTGTTTGTCTCAGTTGCATGTGAAACCTCATGGATTGTCGTTGGAAGGTGTATTTGGGAAACTAAACAATATTGCTTGGTCCAACCTAGGCCCTATTTTGCCAGAAGATTTGGATGCGGAACGCATCAAAGCGAATTTCAACGGAACAGCGCTCAACGTGACACATGTTGATAAATTTCCATACATGGTGAATTACCATGTACCAAATGGTGTTCGAATTGCTTCTGGATCACAAGTTCGATTGGGAGCGCATTGTGCCATTGGAACTACGGTGATGCCAGCTGGATACATCAATTTTAATGCGGGAACGCTTGGGAACGCAATGATAGAAGGGCGAGTTTCTGCAGGAGTTGTCGTCGGTCATGACTCAGATTTAGGTGGAGGTGTTTCGATCATGGGTACGCTTTCGGGAGGAAATAAAAATGTCATTTCTATTGGAGATAAATGTTTGCTTGGAGCCAATTCTGGAACAGGAATTTCACTTGGTTTCGGATGTACAATTGCTGCTGGAGTATATGTAACTGCTGCTGCGAAGGTATGGCTCTACAACGCCGAAAAACAAGCTGTTGACATCCATGGAAATCTCGTAGAAGAAGGCGCCAATATTGTAAAAGGTGCAGCTTTGAACGGCAAGGATAAGTTGTTGTTTTTACTTGACAGCACCAATGGTCACTTAACTTGTAGACCCAACCCGAAGACCATTGAATTGAACGAAAGTTTGCATGTCAAAAATTAAATTTCAAGCTCCTTGTAAGCTACTTTAAATTATTCCGACTTATAGTTATAATGTACCTTTTTGAATGGTACCCATTCTTTAAGGGATTTGGTTATAGTTGACAAAGCCTCGATACTTAAGTATCGAGGTTTTTTTTGTATTCTTAATTCGCTCAAACCATGATTTATATCATGGTTCTATTCTTTAAAAAGAGACATCTTTGCCCTTCACTAAACATATCACAAATATGCATGCAAAGACAGCCGTTCACAATTTCCATATCCCTGTAATGGGACTGGCATTCACTATAGATAGCCCTATAAAAGTTGCACAGTACGGTATCAACTCTGTGGTATCTATTGTTGATGATGTTCTGATAGAAAAAATAAACGAATTTTACAGCCATAAATACAAACTTCCATTTCAGTCCTTTCCCACAAAAGGACTAGATTCAAGAGCAAAAAGAATTACCTCTTATCTTAACAACATGGATACCATTGTAAAACAAAAGTTTGACAACTTTACAACAGCACTTTCAGAAAAAAAAGAGATGCTTTGGGACTATTTAGACATGCTCCCCGACTATTCCGAGTTGAAAAGAAATCTAGTTGGCTTGATGGAAACCAATATTACCAAAAAAGAAATCGCCAAATGGTTGAAGAAAAACTTAGCACCTGGCTCTGTTGATGTCAATATCATGACGAAATTAGACAATGAAAATTACCATAAAAAAACATTGTTGAGCAAAGAATATAATGACGCACATGCTGCGCTCAGGGGGTTTGCCAAAAGCAACTTACACGCCTCTATTGTACTTTCTGCAGGAATGAATCCTCACCTGTATAGTTATTTTGAAAAATTCGAAGACTTTTACCCGTTGAAAAACGGTTTTTTAAAAAAGAAAATTATTCTCAAAGTAAGTGACTATCGATCTGCTATAATTCAAGGCCTGTTCTTTGCGAAAAAAGGACTTTGGGTTTCGGAATACCGAATAGAATCAGGATTGAATTGTGGAGGGCATGCTTTTGCCACAGAAGGATTGCTTTTGGGGCCTATTCTAGAAACGTTTACTCAGAATAAAGAAAACACTCATTCAACAAACATTCGAAATCTACTCCAAAGCATTGTCAGAAAAAGGAAAACACTGCCCTATCAAACCATTGCCACTTGCAATCACCGTGCAAGGGGGTGTCGGCACTTCTGAAGAACACGAGTTTTTAATAGACCAATACCACGTAGATTCTGTAGGTTGGGGCTCTCCCTTCCTACTTGTTCCAGAAGCGACAACAGTCGACTCGAAAACCAACACTTTGCTTCAAAATGCGACAGAGGAGGATTTATATTTGAGCGCTATTTCTCCATTGGGAGTTCCTTTCAACAGCGTCAAAGGAAATTCATACGAGTTGTTGAAAAACAACCGATCAAAAGAAAATAAAATTGGAAGTTCTTGCCCGAAAAAATTTTTGGCTTTTGACAAACAATACACGGACCAATCGATTTGCACCGCTTCGCAAAAATTTCAAAAAATTGAAATTGAAAAATTAGATGCAATGGAAATAGATGAAACTACATACAACAAACGTTTTCAAGCCATTGTTAAAAAATCCTGCTTGTGTGTCGGACTTGCCAATGCAGCATTGTTAGAAAAAAACATCTATTCCAAGGAAACCGATCAAGGAGTTTTGATTTGTCCAGGTCCTAACATGGCTTATTTTGATAAAAACGTTTCTTTAAAAAAAATGATCCAACATATTTACGGAAAAACAAACATCATACGGCAACAAAATCGTCCCCATATGTTTGTGAAAGAACTAGAAATGTATGTAAAATACTTTCAAGAAAAAATAATTGATTTTTCAAAAAACCCGACGAAAAAGTCTGAAAAAAAAACAATTACTTTCCACAAAAACTTAATGGAAGGTATCCTGTATTACGAGAATTTGTTTGAGAATTCAAACCCTAAAATTCTTTCACAATTCTCACATTTCAAATCAAAATTAGAGAATTTTCTGTGAAAATCTCTGTGCTTTTATCCTCCTGGAAAACTGTTTTTTTTAAGATATTGGTTACATTTGCAAGCATATGCAGAAGAAAATCAACATACAAAATAAAAAAGCCCGCTTTGAGTATGAAATTATGGATACGTACACTGCTGGCATACAGTTGACAGGGACAGAAATTAAATCCATTCGACTGAGCAAGGCTAGAATTACAGAAAGCTTTTGTGAATTCAATGATCGCGGAGAATTGTTCGTGATCAACATGTTTATTGAAGAATACTTATTCGGGAATTCATACAACCACAAACCCAAAAGCGCGAGACGTCTACTACTAAACAAAAAAGAACTCAAAAAACTTGAAAAGCAAGTACAAAACGTCGGACTAACCATCGTACCTTTAAAATTGTTTTTAACCGATTCTGGTTGGGCCAAATTAAACATTGCATTGTGTAAAGGAAAAAAGTTACACGACAAACGAAACACTTTAAAAGATCGTGACAATCAAAGAGACCTTGATAGAATTAAAAAGAATTTTTAGATTAAAAAGGTCTTCAGAAAGAAAAAAAGCTACCTCTTGAACGAAGGAATTTGAAATCAATATACCCTTCTTCATTTCACTATCGGAACAGCACGCCACTTATGTTAGAAAAACTTTTTAAAAAATACAAAATCATTCTTGCCTCTGGCTCTCCAAGACGCCAGCAGTTCTTCAAAGATCTAGATATTCCTTTCACTTTAAAATTGTTTGACGTAAAAGAAATCTATCCTGACACATTGTACAAAGAGGAAATACCTGAATATTTGGCAAAATTAAAAGCCGCTCCTTTTCAAGACAAACTATCAAAAAATGAAATCGTCATCACCTCAGATACGATTGTTTGGTTAGACAATGAAGCTCTTGGCAAACCTCAAAATAGAAAAATAGCCTTTGAAATGTTGCAAAAATTATCAGGACGCAAACACGAGGTCATCACTTCTGTATGTGTCAAAACCAATTCTTTTGAAAAAACAATTACGGACAGCACTTCAGTTACTTTTTCAGAACTCACCAGGGATGAAATTGACTATTACTTAGAGCGCTACCAGCCCTACGACAAAGCTGGAAGCTATGGAATACAAGAATGGATTGGTTATATTGGCGTTGAAAAAATAGAAGGCTCCTATTTTAACGTCATGGGGCTTCCTGTTCACAAACTCTACAGCATCCTTAAAGAGATTCAAAACTCCTAAAACAAAGCTTCTAAAAAGGATTTTACCCCGCTATTTTGTACTTTAAACTCTTCATGGTTTTGTCCAAATAAAAAGAAAAAAATCTTCTATTAAACTCTTAAAAATTACTACTTTTGTTTGCACAAAATATTACCCAACACACAATGAAAAAATACACGTTTACTGAGAAAAAAGACACACGTTCAGGTTTTGGAGCGGGATTGGCAGAATTAGGAAGAACAAATCCCAAGGTCGTAGCGCTTTGTGCTGACTTGATTGGTTCTTTAAAAATGAACGAGTTTATCGACGAAAACCCAGATCGTTTTTTTCAAATCGGAATCGCAGAAGCCAATATGATTGGAATTGCTGCAGGCTTGACTATTGGTGGACAAATTCCTTTTACAGGAACATTCGCAAATTTTTCAACAGGTAGGGTATACGATCAAATTCGACAATCTGTTGCTTACTCAGATAAAAACGTAAAAATTTGTGCTTCGCATGCTGGACTGACACTTGGAGAAGACGGAGCAACACATCAAATACTAGAAGATATTGGATTGATGAAAATGTTGCCAGGTATGACAGTAATCAATACCTGTGACTACAACCAAACCGAAGCAGCTACTATTGCAATTGCCGAGCATGAAGGGCCTGTATACCTTCGTTTTGGAAGACCCGCAGTGCCTATCTTTATGCCAAAGTATACGGAAACAAATGACGAAAATAAATTTGTCATCGGAAAAGCCATTCAATTGACGGATGGAGCTGATGTAACCATCGTTGCGACTGGACATATGGTTTGGGAAGCATTGCAAGCTTCTGAAAAGTTGGAAGAATTGGGTATTTCTGCTGAAGTTTTAAACATGCACACCATCAAACCTTTGGATGCGGAAGCTGTATTGACATCTGTTGCAAAAACAGGATGTGTTGTTACCGCTGAAGAACACAATTATATCGGAGGTTTGGGAGAAAGTATTTCTGGCGTATTGGCGAAAAACAAGCCTGTCCCTCAAGAATTTGTTGCTGTAAACGATAGTTTTGGTGAATCTGGAACCCCTGCACAATTGATGGAAAAATACGGATTGAACGACAATGCCATTGTAAAAGCAGTTCAGAAAGTAATTGCACGGAAATAATTAAACACAAGATTGTTGTACAGAATTCATATATTTATAAAAAACTTTATCAAATTAATTATGAAAAAAACATTCTTTACACTCCTTCTTATTTTAGCCATTCAACAAATTGTAACTGCACAGCTTAGTTTTGGTATCAAAGGGGGAATCAATCAAGATTTGAACAGTGAGGCCTCAGAATACATCGACTTGCCTTCAGGGTACTCTTTGGAAACAGAGAGCACTTCTGGATTTCACGCAGGACTTTGGATGCGTGTAAAAGCACCCCTTGTTGGATTGTATGTTCGACCAGAGATCAATTATTCTACTTTGAAAAGCGAATACAATATTGGGATTCCTCTACCAGATGGCACGAACACATTAACTGCAAAAGCCAACTATGAAATAAGTAAAATTGATGTACCTGTTCTACTTGGACTGAAATTTTTAAAGTTTGGAAACATTTTTATCGGGCCAAACTTTCAATACTTATTGAAATCAAATCTAGAAGTCTCTTCTGAATTTAGCATAGTATCTCCCTATAAAAATGACGATTTCGATGAAGAAATTACGGTAGGACTGGTTGCTGGTGTTGGATTGGAAGTATGGAAATTTGGTGTAGATGTTCGTTTTGAGACGGGTTTCAATATCCCTGATGAAGACTTCAATTCTTTTGCAAACGCACAAGACAGTTTGGATAAAATTGCGGATGCTTTGGGCAATAAAAAACCCAATCAAGTAATAGTAGGTCTTTCCTATAAGTTTTAACTCTCTATAAAATATTAAAAAAAGCTGCCTCTCAAAGGCAGCTTTTTTTTTAAAACACGAGCTGTGCGTTCTATCTAAACAACTTCTTTACAGATTATTTTAGACTGTTTAAAAAAAAACAGCATGTAACCTTTGCTTCTCTAAATTAAATATGTTAAGTTTGCGTTACATTAATTAAAATCAAAATCATGGATCGACACATTATAATACCCATTTTTGGCATGTTAACAGGAATCATAATTCCGGTGGCAGTCTTCATCTGGCTGTATTTCGAAGGCAAGGGAAAAAGAGAGACCGTACTAGAGATATCAAAACACTTAGATGATCCTGCCAAACTCGAAGAGCTCTTAGGTATTTTTGAGGAGCGAAAAAAACAACCTATAGATTATCGTAGAAATGGGGTGATCACCATTTTTGTTGGTATCGGGCTCTATCTACTCGGTTATCTAGTAATTGGAAGTATCTTGGAAGGTGTAGGATGTTTGGTGGGTGCCATTGGAGCAGGTACTCTGATTGCAGGATACCTCTATCCAAACACTGGTAAGGAACTTACCAATGCCGTGGAAGAGTTTGAAAAAAAATAATTTTGGGAAAGGATCATAAAAAACTCCTGAATAACTTGGAAGAATTGAGAAAATCTTCTGGTTTGACTCAGCAAGATTTGTCCATTTCTGCAGAAGTCTCCAGAAAAAGTATCAATGCTATTGAAAATGGCATTTACATACCCTCCACGGTCTTGGCATTGAAAATTGCAAAAACTCTTGATTGTCAAGTTGAAGACTTGTTTCAATTGCCCTAACGAATTTTGATGGCATGTATTTGATGAAAGTTGTGTCGAGAAAAAAGTTCCGGTATTTAATGAGTTCTCGATAGGATTTCCGTACCTCAAATCACTTGAACTGAAAAACCTATCTTTTTTCATTCAGCAATCAAGGGGGTCGAGAATTTTCAACTTACCTGCAACTTCTATTCAAAAGGCACATGAGATCCATCTTAAAATAAAAAAACCCCAACTAAAAAGTTGAGGTTGAATTGGTGGGCAATGAGGGATTCGAACCCCCGACCCCCTCGGTGTAAACGAGGTGCTCTGAACCAACTGAGCTAATTGCCCGTAGCGCTTGCAAATATAAGACAGATAATTAAATTGACAAGCACTTGTTTGGTATTTATTTTCTGTTTACCTCCGTTCTACCACAACTTAAATTTGCAAGAAAACGTCCATTAAATTCCTTTGACTCTTTGAAACAGAGCTTTCAATTGAGGCCCTAGTTCCGAGGTGTTTTTAGGAGTCTCTATCGCAATCAATCCATTGTCATATAAAAGCTGGTAACTAAAAACAAACCTTCTTTCTTGCGGTGAAATCCCCATAAGTCCGAAGCGCAAATCATTGAAGTACAGCTTCTCATCTTTCTTTTCAATGGTATACCATCCATTAGAAAGTTTGATGAGTCGATGAATCAAAGGTTCATCTTTTAAATCTCCTAATAAATCATGATTTTTTGGGACTCTTAGAAATGAAATCTCTTTCGTTGTATCCAGTAACGAATAATAGCCGATCAAATAAGCGTCTTCGGTATCCACATTTGCAGACCATAAAATTGAATTGAGAGGCGTAGGTTTGGTTTCTATCTCTGAAAACTCAATTTGTTGCGCTCTCAAATTCTCCTCGAATACTCCGAAAGTCATCCATTTAAAAATCAATGTCAAAATCATATAGGCGCTACTGACACCGAGCCCCCAATGATTCAACTTTGCACGTTTGACGGTTCCTCTTCTTTGAAAGCTAGCTAACAATAATAAAAACAAAAAAGGAAGGGTATATAAAGGGTCGACAACAAAAATGTTTTTGAATGAAATCTTATATTCCAATGGCCATAGCAATTGTGTTCCCCATGTCGTATGCAGATCTAGAAGTGGATGTGTAAACAGACTCCAAAACATCAATTTTGTCCAACCTTTCCAAGAGCTTTCCTTTTTGCCGTGCAAACGATAAACCAACCACCCTAACAAAGGGGCAAAAAGCAAGGAAAACACAATGGAATGTGAAAAACCGCGATGCACTTCGTTGGAAGTCACAGAATCTAAAAACAAAGTACACAAAACATCTAGATCAGGGATAGTCCCGGCCACAGCACCCCATAAGATGGCTTTGTTACCTACTTTTTTACCCAACACCGCTTCCCCCACGGCTGCTCCTAAAATAATTTGTGTCAGTGAGTCCATTATCTAGTTTTAAAAGGGCTTCTTATCTCGTAACTTACGGGCTTTATAGCTCCCAAAACCAAACGAAGTAATTTTGTAGGAATACAATTGCGATGTCTTGCGAAAAGTTTCATAGGAACGGGCTTTGCCCCCACAACACTTTTAATGGTTTCAGCAGTTCTCCCCAAACGAAGCTCCTTGCACTTGCGCTGAATGCTCATCTCAACATAATCGTACAACATCCGCTGGTATAGTTTGTAGTTTTTATTGTAGGAATAATCAAGCCCTATGAAATTGGCGTCACAAATAGCACCAAACACAAAAGCTGTCGAAAAACCAACAAAAACTTCGTCTTTAAAATACGCTGTAAAAACAAACTGATTTTTTAATTTTTTCTTCAAATGAACAAATGTCTTTGCCTTTAAAACCCCCAAATTATAACCCACATTTTTTAAGATCTCGACATACATTTTATCTATTTCCAACAAATAGGATTCAATTTGGCTATCTGTAAAATCTCTTTTTTCAAAAACCGCAGATTTTTTAAAAACATTTTTTGCACGGGTGCGGTATTTTGTATTCATGCAATTTAAATAATGGTCAAATGTTTTCCATTCATTTTTCAAATGGAGTACCATGTTAACATCTATTTTAAAACCAATAAAGTTTTCCTTTTCCAACAACTTATTCGTATCGTTATTCTCTCTCCAAAATTCCTTTAACAATGCAAAAGATATTTTAGGATTATCTGCAGAACCTTTGAAAAGTTCGCACAAGGTTTTAGATACTAGCTTTAAAAATGAAGCTCTTTCAATAAAATCGGCATGGGCAAAACCGTTTTCTCCACAAGCAAATAAATTACCACAGACTAGGAGCGATACTTTTTTATGCTCAGAAAAAAAGAGCTTTACTTTGTTTGCAATACCCACAGGAATTCGATCTTGCAACAATTTCTTCGGCTTGAAATAAAGAATCTGCAATGCGCTAACTCCTATGATTTCCTTTTGATTCGCATAGAAGATGACATATTTGACGTCAATCTTCTCCTTCATTCCTGCTTCAAAAGCACTTAAGTAATCATGAGAGAGATAAATATTGTTTTTTACATTCACTGCATCCCACTCTTTCGCGGAGATTTCTACAATGCTATCGATTAGCCGATAAGAAAACTCGCTATTTTTTAAAGTCCGTAAGGAAGAATTCTGCATAAGAGAAAAGGAGAATTATTTGAATACAGCGAAAATACGAAATTATGGGTAGTAATAACTTGTTCTTCGAGTACACCTCTGTTAAAATATTTAAAAAATTACAGGCATCTCTTTTGCACAGAGCACTCCTTCTATTTTTATTTTTTTTGTAAATTTACAATTGTATATTAAATAACATGTTATGAAATATTTAAGTCCTGAAATTGCAAAATTAGCCAAATCACAATCCAAAAAGTCATTGGCAAAACTCGGAACCTCTTGTGGTATTTTTCAAGATTGCTTTGATAAAAAGCAATCAAACGACAACTATCAACTGAAGAGACTTGAAGATGAAAAATAATTGTGTAAAAATAAAAAGTACCGAAATTTTATCTGATAATTGGTACCTCTTGAACAAAGTGACTTTTGAATATTTAAGAAATGATGGTACATGGCAAACTCAAATTCGTGAATCTTATGATAGAGGAAACGGAGCCTGTGTTTTTTTATACAACAAACATAAACAGCAAATTATCTTAATTCGTCAATTTCGACTGCCGACCTACCTCAATGGAAACGATTCGGGATTCCTCATTGAAACCTGTGCAGGCTTGCTCGACAAAGACGACCCTGAAACCTGTATTAAAAAGGAAATTTTAGAAGAAACAGGGTATCAATTAGAAAGCGTATCTAAGATTTTTGAAGCTTTTTTAAGTCCCGGTGCCGTTACTGAGAATATACATTGTTTCATAGCAGAATACACGGATGCTATGAAAAAACACCAAGGGGGTGGTTTGGTTGATGAACAAGAAGATATTGAAGTACTGGAAATACCATTTGAAAAAGCTATTGAATGGTTGCATTCAGGAAAAATAAAGGATGCCAAAACCATCATGCTTTTACAATATGCATTGATTCACAAACTAATGGAATTTTAAACCGCAAGATATTGGTTCACAAAAAAAACACAAACCCCTTTAGTTTTCAACCCACTTATTTTTTTATTTTTACAACTTTAACATCAAACAGCAAAGTTGCCTTGGCAGGTATCGCCCCATAAGCTCGCTCTCCATAAGCCAGCTGGTAGGGAATAAATAATCTTGCTTCTCCACCTTCATTTATTTGTTGTACTCCTTCTGTCCAGCCTTTAATAACCCTGTCTACAGCCACTATAAAATCAAAGGTCTGGTTTCTTTTGTAGGAACTGTCAAACACCGTTCCATCCGCAAAATAACCCGTATAATGCACACTGACTTTATCTCCAGGCTTTGGCTTCCTACCATTTCCTTTTTGAAGTGTCAAAATTTTCAAACCAGATTTTAGCAGAGTGGCTTTTGATTCATTCATCTTCATCGAAAAAGCCATACTATCTTTTACTTGCTCTTGTTTTTTTACGATGGCTTCTTTTTTAAGAGCATCCAGTGATTCTACAAACACCTTTGTTGCCTTGTATGCATTGGCCACCTTTCCGACTCTCTCTATCCGAATTTTATCAATGAGATCTCCTTGTTGTATGGAATCTAATACAGGAAATCCTTTCACCACCTCTCCAAAGACTGTGTGCTTCCCATCGAGCCAAGGAGTCTCTTTGTGTGTAATAAAAAATTGACTTCCATTGGTATTAGGCCCTGAATTTGCCATGGAAAGTATTCCTTTTTTCGAATGCGTAAACAGTAGTTCTCCAGCAGCATCCCGAGGAAATTCATCAGCAAATTTATAGCCTGGATCCCCCATTCCATTTCTTTGAATATCGCCACCTTGTATCATGAAATTCGAAATAACACGATGAAATGGCAAACCGTCGTAGAACTTTCTTCCTTTCAAAGAGTCTACCACAATCGTACTTGTTCCTTCAGCCAATGAAACAAAATTTGCGACCGTCAAGGGAGTATCTTCAAAATGAAGTTTCATTAAAATCTCACCTTTATTGGTAAAAACTTTCGCATATAATCCTTCTCCCAATCCCACTTGATTACTCTTACATGAGAAAAGAACAGAAACAAGTGCTATAAAAAATACGGCTACTTTTTTCATATTAGTTTATGGATATCAATTCCACCTCAAATATCAAAGGCATGAAAGGTTTGATAGGTCCTTTTCCTCTTTGTGGAGCGTTGGCTCCATAAGCCAATTCTTGTGGAATAAAAAACTTAAATTTTGCTCCTTCTCCCATCAACTGGAGTCCCTCTGTCCAACCTTTGATCACTTGATTCAATCCAAAAGAAGCAGGTGTTTTTCTATCAACCGAACTATCAAAAACAGTTCCATCTGGAGTTGTACCATGATAATGTACTGTCACATTATCTGTTGCCCCAGGTTTTTTAGAACCAACTCCTTTTTTTAAAACTAGGTATTGCAAACCAGAATCCGTAGTTACCACTCCTTCTTTTTCTTTATTTTTAAGTAAAAACTGAACACCATCGACTTTGACTTGACCAAACTCTTCTTCCGCTTTTTTAGCGGCTTCTTCTTGTTGCTTTTCCATAGCTTCTTGCTGTTTTTTCATGAAAAAAGGACGCAATACACCTTCTATATCTTTTACTTCTAAAAGAGCGTTTACTGTATCTAAAACCTCGCTGTAGCCTTGTACAAATAGAGCATTGTTGATTTCTTCAAAATTAGGCTTCATTTTCAAAGCCATATCTAAACCAATTGCATAACTCACAGAATCTGCTTCACTCAATAAGTTCGTAGTTGCATTGCTATTGAGGACTACTTCTTTCTCCACAGCAGCCGTGTCCTTAGCCTTTGCCATGGCCTCTTGTTGCTTTTTCATAAAAAATGCTCTCACAACTTTATTCAAGTCTTCGACTTTTATCTTCGTTTTACTCGTATCTAAAGCATGCTCGTATCCTTCGATAAAAGCCGCATGGTTGGCGTCTTTAAAATTGTCATTTACTTTGTTGGCCATATCCAAACCTAAGGCGTAGCTTACACTATCAACTTCTGTAGTCAATTTAGTTTGTCTTTTTTGTTTTCCACAAGAGCTGACCGTCATTATTATTGCTGCCAAGCTCATACTAGCGATGAATTTAATTGTCATTGTTTTTCTTTTATTATGTTGATTAATTTTATTCTTGTCAAAATAGGCTCATTGCTTCCAATGCGCTTTTTATCATCTCCTTTCGATCGGTACGCAACAAAAGAAGGCAATACAAAAAGGACTTCTTCCCCTTCTTTTAATAATTTTATCCCTTCTCGAACTCCTTTTATCACATACTCTTTGTCTATAGAATATTCTTGAAGGCCTAGTTCTTCCGCACTGTAAAGTATTTCTCCTTTCAAAGAAAAAATAGCCTGCTCAAAGAGCACCTTATCCCCTTTTACAGGCGAAACACCCTTTCTCTTTTTAGACAGATACCGATACCAGAATCCTTTTTGTGAGTTTTGATATTCATGCAAACTATCCCTTTTGATAAAACCTTCAATCAATGCGTTTTCATGTGCGACCATTTTACTGTACCATTCAATAGTCTCATTTACTTTTTTTGAGGACGAATGCGACTTAGGCCTGCGCGCCTCTTGTTTTGTGCAAGCACAGATCGCAAAAAAGAATCCCAAAAGAACAATCCATTTATTTTTCATACGATTTTTCTAGAGCTTCTTTGTAATTGGGCAGCAATTGGAGAAATTTCTGCAAGGTCTCTTCCATCGAAGATTTAGATCTACCTCCTGCAGCATTGTCGTGACCTCCTCCATCAAAATACTTACGTGCAAATTGGTTCACAGAAAAAGTTCCTTTGGAGCGAAAAGAAATTTTGATAATTTTTTGTTCCACATCTTCAATAAAAATTGCTGCCATATGTATCCCTTCTAACGAAAGACCATAATTAACAAATCCTTCTGTATCTCCTTTTTGATAGTCAAATTGATTCAATTCTTTCTGAGTCAAGGTAATGTATGCCGTATGAAAGCTCTTCTCAAGTTTGAGGTTGTTCATAGCAGCCCCTAGCAACTGCAAACGACTAAAAGAATTTGTATTGTAAACTTTGTCATGAATCACCGAATTTTCTGCTCCTTTATCAATCAACTCAGCAATAATTTTATGAGTAGCACTGGTTGTTGACGGAAAACGAAACGAACCTGTATCAGTCATAATTCCCGTATAGATACAAGTAGCGATGTTTGAATCCATCAAATCCAAATCCCCCATCATTTCAATGAAATTGTAAACCATTTGACAAGTAGAACAAATAGAAGTATCGGAATAAATATAAGGCGATATCTGATCGGGTTGTTGGTGATGGTCAATCATGATAAACTCTCCAAGGTAAGCTTCTAAGGCTTTCTGCATATCTTCCCCCACTCTATGAAAAGCATTGAAATCTAAAACAAACATGATTTCTGAATGGTCAATCACTTTTTTAGACTGCGTATTTTGTTTGTCGTATTTGTAGGTAGTATCTGCTCCAGGCAGCCATCGTAGAAAATCAGGAACATCATTTGGCAATACCGTTTGAGCATTATGCCCTTTTGCTTTAAGGTAATGTTGCATTGCCAAAGCGGAACCCATGGCATCACCATCAGGATTTCTATGTGCTACCAAAACAATATTCTTTGGCGTCACCAACAATTCTTTGATCTCTTTTACTTTTACATCATCCATAAGGTGCGAATATACTATTTATCTGTGAAAAATTCTGCCTAAATAAATGTTAAAACCGCTGTTTTGAGTTTTGTTAAAATCTACTTCTTAAACGAGGTGAAATTTGACCAAATAAAGTATATTTACAAAAAATTATTTTGTAGAAAATGACAAGAAACAGAACGTTCACAATGATCAAACCCGATGCAGTCCAAAACGGTCATATCGGCCCTATTTTAGAAAAAATAACTGCTTCAGGATTTAAAATCATTGCCTTAAAACTAAAAAAGCTCTCGATAGAAGATGCCAAAAAATTCTATAGCGTTCACGAAGGAAAACCCTTTTTTGAAAGATTGATCAAGTTTATGTCCAGCGGTCCAATTGTCGCTGCAATATTAGAAAAAGAAAATGCTGTAGAAGACTTCAGGACCCTTATCGGAACTACAAACCCAGAGAACGCTGCGAATGGAACAATTCGCAAACTTTATGCAACGTCTTTATCTTGCAATGCTATTCATGGAGCAGACAGCAATGAAAATGCAGCCATTGAAAGCGCCTTTCATTTTTCAGACACAGAATGCTTTTAAAGATTGTCTAAACAATTTAAAAGCCCAAAATTTGCATGAAGTGAACAATACAACATCCATTTCCATCTTTTCGTTAATTCTTTAAACATACACAACAAGCTTGAATAGAACATTTGATTCCTTGGGTCTTTTTTTTTGTAAATTTAGAAACACCTAAAAAACGCAAGAATATATTATTGCTACAAATTCTTATCATTTGACTTTCTATAAAAAAAACACTGTGAAGTATTTCTTTTCTTTTTTCGCTTTTTTTTCATCCTATTTTCTCTCCTCTTATGCTCAAAAATATACGGAGCAAGACAGCCTTAGGGGCAGCATTACAAAAGAACGCGAATGGTGGAATCTTCAGCATTACAGTTTACATTTAGTTATCAATCCTGAGAAAAAACACATTTCAGGATACAACACCATCCGATACCAAGTTCTTTCCAAAAATCAAAGACTACAAATTGATTTGCAACACCCGATGAAAATAACACGAGCGACGCATCATAGTAAAAACGTTTTTGTCGAGTCAAATGGAAATGCACACTATATACACGTACCTGTGCAGCCTATTCATACAACAGACAGTGTTACTGTTTTTTTTGAAGGAGTTCCACCTATCAGTAAAAATCCGCCTTGGGATGCAGGTTTCACCTGGGAAAAAGACACGAACCAAAATCATTTTACAGCGACAAGTTGCCAAGGAAAAGGAGCGAGCGTATGGTGGCCGAACAAAGACCACATGTACGACGAACCAGATCAGGGCATTCATGAAATATATACTATCCCTGAAAATTTAATAGCCGTTGGCAATGGAAGATTGAAAAAAACAGAACACGACACAATATTAAAAACCAAAACATTTCATTGGGAAGTGAGCCAGCCCATCAACAATTACGGCGTCAATGTAAATATTGGTAATTATGTGCAATTTTCTGAGAAATTTAAAGGAGAAAACAAACATTTAGATTGTGACTATTTTGTGTTGCCCAAGTTTCTGGAAAAAGCAAAAACACAGTTTCAACAAATTTCCAAAACCCTTGAGGCGTTCGAATTTTGGTTTGGCCCCTATCCTTTTTATGAAGACAGCTACAAAATTGTGCAAGTGCCTTATTTGGGTATGGAACATCAAAGCTCAGTAACTTACGGAAATCAGTTCCAAAATGGTTATTTAGGACATGATTTGAGTAAAACAGGATGGGGAATGAAATTTGATTATATCATTGTTCACGAAACTGCACATGAATGGTTTGCAAACAGTATTACAAACAAAGACATTGCAGATATGTGGATTCACGAAAGTTTCGCTACGTATGCAGAAAGCCTTTATTTAGAATATCATTTTGGAAAGCAAGCAGCCTATGTATACATCCGAGGTTTGCGTCACTCCATTCAAAATGACAAACCCATCATTGGACAATACAATGTAAACAGCGAAGGCTCTGCCGACATGTATTTCAAAGGTGCCAATATGCTACACACCATTCGACAATTGGTAAATGATGATGACACTTGGCGAACTGTTTTACGAGACCTACATCAAGCATTTTATCATCAAACCGTGACAACGTATCAAATTGAAACTTTTTTAAATGAACAAATAAAATTTTATTTACAACCCATATTTGATCAATATTTGAGAACAACCAAAATACCTGTTTTCGAAACCCGAATTACTAAAAACCATACAGAGTATCGTTGGAGCAATGTGGTACACAACTTTTCAATGCCCCTTAAAATTTATCTCGAAGGCAAAGAAAAATGGATTTATCCGACCACCCAATGGAAAAGAATGAGCACGCTTTCTATTCCTAAAATTGAAATAGACCCAAATTTTTACATTGCTTTGAAAACTCAATAACAAAGCTTATGCCACATATTTTGTTTTTTTCAAAAAACTCAACACTACAAATCCTGCAAAGAAAAATAGTGCCAAAATAAGAACAGAAGCTTTCATTGATCCTGTCAGCGCAATCGTCAATCCTGAAATAAAGGTTCCCAATACGATGGCTATTTTTTCTGTGACATCGTAAAAACTAAAATAAGTGGCCGTGTCTTTTGTTTCCTCAGGGATCAATTTGGAATATGTCGATCTGGAAATCGATTGTATCGCACCCAAAACCATTCCCAAAAGACCTCCTAAAACGTAAAATTGAAAAGTTACATTTGCGCTATCTTTATCCAACATATAGGCCCCAACAGTGATCAAACCCCAGCCAAAAATGGTGATTTTTAAAGTTTTTATATTCCCAATGTACTTAGACAATTTGGAAAAAACTGCGGCACCAACAATAGCTATTAACTGAATGAGCAAAATCGTGATGATCAATTTATCCGTATCCAAATTCAATTCTTTATCGCCAAACAACGCAGCAATGAGTATGATTGTCTGCACACCGACACTGTAAAGAAAAAAAGAGACTAAAAACAACTTCAACTCACCTAAATACTTCAATTCTCTCAAAACTTTTCTCAGTTCCTTAAAACCTTTGAAAACAACATCTTTTTTTAGTTTCTTACGACTATTATTTGTGGGTAAATAATAAAAAGTATACTGTGCAAAACCAAACCACCAAATACCTACCATCAAAAACGACAAACGGGCAGGCAATGCTGCGTCATCAATTCTAAACCAATCAGGATTCATTTGCAGCAACAAACAAAGCATCAACAAAAGTACAGAACCTAAATAGCCATAAATAAAACCTTTTGCACTCACACTATCGTGATCTTTTGGATAGGCAACTTCAACCAAATAGGCGTTGTAAAACACCAGACTCCCCCAAAAACCGATACTCGCCAACACCATAAAGACAATCCCAACTTCTATATTTTCACCTATAAAAAAATACAAGGATGCTACAGAAAAAGACCCCAAGGCACAAAAAAACTGTAAAAACCGTTTTTTGTTGCCCAAATAATCTGCAACACTCGAAAGAACAGGAGACAAAAAAACAACTATAAAAAAAGAAAATGACAAAGCATAACTATACAACGTCGCATTGTTAAAATCTTTTCCGAGGAATGTTATCATAGAATCATTTCCTCCCGTAACACTGTTGTAATAAATTGGGAAAATAGCCGTGCCAATCACAAGCGAATACACCGAATTTGCCCAATCATAAAAAGCCCAGGCCCCAATCAATTTTTTGTCCCCTTTTTTAACCATTTATTGTTTATTTGAATAAATTGTGCCATTTCTAGTCATAGAAACGGCACAATTTAGTCTTTTTATTTGAGCATTTCACTCAACTGTATTTTTTTGCCAATCTTTTGGCTTCCGGTAAAAACTCCCTTAAAGCTTGAATTCGTGTTTTATTGGAGGGATGCGTACTTAAAAATTCAGGAGTCTTGCTCTTCCCTAATTGACTCATTCGAATCCATACATTTACAGCTTCTTCTGAATTATAGCCTGCCATGATCATAAAAACCATCCCCAATTTATCCGCTTCAGTTTCATGTTTTCTACTAAACTTCAACATCCCAACTTTTGAGCCCAGCCCATATGCCGCATTCCAAATTTTCCGCTCTCGCTCATTCTTTTTCTCTGTACCATATTCGACAGCAAGCCCTCCCAACTGTTGCAACTGAGACGATGACATGCGCTCTTGACCGTGTTTGGCAAAGGCATGGGCTATCTCATGCCCCATAATTGCTGCAATACCATCTCTATTCTTAGCTACAGGAAGAATACCTGTGTAAAAAACAACTTTTCCTCCAGGAAGACACCAAGCATTCAGTTGTTCGTTCTCAATCAAATTGAATTCCCATTTGTACGAATCTGCTTCTTGGGTCATTTTGTTCGACCGCATGAATAAATCAACTGCCAAAGAAATATTTTTCCCGATTTTGTTAAGCTCTGCAATTTTCTCTTTGTCCTTCGAAATTTTATTTTCTTTTAAAAAATCATTGTACTGTTGGAAACTTGTTGGCAACACTCGTGCATCAGAAACAAAATTCACTCTCTTTCTACCCGTGATAGGTACTGTTGAACAACTTTCCAGCAAGTATAGCGACATTAAAATAAATACTATTTTTTTCATTAAAAACATTTTTTTATATTACAAATATAAGTTTTAGAAAATGGATTTTAAACTTATTATCTTTCAATATTGTAATCCTTCTATTACAAATCGTCTAACAAATAAAAATTAAATGTACTTTAAAAAGCTAGTTTTCACGTTTCTGTTATTTGCTTCATTCCTTTTAAACGCACAACAAAAAGTTGTCAAAACTCAAGAGGAATGGAAAAAAATACTGACTCCTAATCAATATTATATTCTTAGAGAAAAAGGCACGGAACGAGCAACTACTGGTCGGTATGACCAACATTTTAAAAAAGGCATTTATCAATGTGCTGGATGCAAGACAGTTTTGTTCTCGTCTATAGACAAATACGACGCTCACTGCGGCTGGCCTTCCTTTGACCGTTCTCTGAAAGGTTCTATAGAAGAGCGCGAAGACAATCGTTATGGTTGGAAGCGCACAGAAGTGATTTGTTCTACTTGTGAGGGGCACTTAGGACACGTTTTCAACGATGGCCCTAAAAACACAACTGGCAAAAGATATTGTATCAATTCTGCTGCATTGGAATTTGAAAAAAAAGAGTAAAATTCTTAATTTAAAACATCTTAAAAAATAAAAAAACATGTCGAAAAAACAAAGTCAAGAAGAATGGAAATCACAACTTACTAGAGAAGAATACCATATTTTAAGAGAAAAAGGAACTGAAATGCCACACACTGGCGAATACAATTTACACTTTGAAAAAGGAACTTACATGTGCAAGGGTTGCGGTAGTGCTTTGTTTCAATCTGACTCGAAATTTGACGCACACTGTGGCTGGCCGTCTTTTGACAAAGCTATTGAAGAAAGTATTCGTTACGAAAAAGACACATCAAGTGGCATGATTCGAGTAGAAATAATTTGCAACCAATGCGATGGTCATTTAGGTCATGTTTTTGAAGATGGACCAACAAATACAGGTTTGAGGTATTGCGTCAACTCTGCTTCTATCCAGTTCGAATAGAAAGAACGATGCCCCAATAATATCAATTTAGTATCAACTTACAAACCCCTAAAAAACAATGTAAAAATTTATATAGCTTATTCACATGAGTAAATCTTGTCCGTACTGCGCCTCCAAAGAACGCAACAGAATTAAAAGAGAAAAAATATTCAAACGCATCCCTCGATTGCGCTCCTATCAGTGTTTCAATTGTGGCAGCCACTATCTTTTTCACCCGTTAATTCATCGCTCTTTTTTAAGTACAGAAAAAAACTTTGACCTTCCTGATGCGCCCGAAAGAATCTCTTTGATTATTTCCGCTTTCTCGCTTTGAGAACTAAAGGCTTTATTTTATCTTTGTTTTTTAAAATTTAGAAGAAAAAATGTTTCAAAATTTAAGTGATAAATTAGACAAGGCACTGCATGTCCTAAAAGGACACGGAAAAATCACAGAAGTCAACGTAGCAGAAACCTTAAAAGAAGTTCGTAGAGCATTGATCAATGCAGATGTGAATTTTAAAATCGCAAAAGAATTTACCACAAAAGTAAAAGACAAAGCCCTTGGTGAAAATGTATTGACCACATTAAACCCGAGCCAGTTACTTGTTAAAATCGTAAAAGACGAATTAGCAAATTTGATGGGAGGCGAAACAGTAGGTGTGAATCTTTCTGGAAATCCAACGGTTATTTTAATGTCAGGCTTGCAAGGTTCCGGTAAGACCACTTTTTCCGGGAAACTTGCACATTACTTGACTAAGAAAAAAGATAAAAATGTTTTGTTAGTAGGATGTGACGTTTACAGGCCTGCTGCAATCAATCAACTTCAAGTTGTTGGAGAGCAAATTGGTGTAGAAGTCTATGCAGAAGAAGGAAATCAAGATCCTGTAGAAATCTCTTTGAACGCCATCAAACATGCGAAAGCATCGGGTAAAAACACAGTCATTATTGATACAGCTGGACGATTGGCTGTAGATCAAGAAATGATGTCAGAAATTTCAAACATCTACAATGCCGTTTCTCCGCAAGAAACCTTGTTCGTGGTAGACTCTATGACAGGACAAGATGCCGTAAATACAGCAAAGGCTTTCAACGATTTGTTAAACTTTGACGGTGTTGTCTTAACAAAACTTGATGGAGATACTCGAGGAGGAGCTGCTTTGTCTATCAAATCTGTAGTCAACAAACCTATCAAGTTTATTGGAACTGGTGAAAAGATGGAAGCCTTGGATGTTTTCTACCCTGACCGTATGGCAGATCGTATTCTAGGAATGGGAGATGTCGTTTCTTTGGTAGAAAGAGCCCAAGAACAATATGACGAAGAGGAAGCTAGAAAAATCCACAAAAAAATTGCTAAAAACCAATTCGGTTTTGACGACTTCTTATCCCAAATTCAACAAATCAAAAAGATGGGAAACATGAAAGATTTGATGGGTATGATTCCTGGAGCAGGAAAGGCTATGAAAGATGTAGACATTGATGACGACGCTTTCAAAGGTATTGAAGCCATCATTCACTCCATGACTCCTGGCGAACGCACAGAACCTAAAAGTATCAACGCAAGTCGGAAAAAACGAATTGCGAAAGGTTCAGGAACGAGTATCCAAGAAGTCAACGCACTCATGAAGCAATTCAATCAAATGAGTAAAATGATGAAAATGATGCAAGGAGGCGGCGGCAGAAAAATGATGCAAATGATGAAAGGAATGCAATAGTGTTACGAATATTTTTCAGAATTTGACTCTGATTTACACAATGGCTAATTGACTAAAACTAACGATTCGATATGACAATTCTAGACGGAAAAAAAACATCTTCTGACATCAAAGAAGAAATTGCAATTGCAGTAGAAGCACTCAAAAAACAAGGTGAGAAAACACCTCACTTAGCAGCTATTTTAGTGGGTAGTGACGGAGCTAGCATGACCTACGTCGGTGCCAAAGTAAAAGCCTGTGAATTGGTTGGATTTGAATCTACTTTAATAGAAATGCCAGATACTACCTCTGAAGACGCACTTCTGCAAGAAATTGAAAACTTAAACAACAACAAAGAAATTGATGGTTTTATCATTCAACTACCGTTGCCAAAACACATAGACGAACACAAGGTGCTCATGGCTGTTCATCCCGATAAAGACGTAGATGGTTTTCACCCTGCAAATGTTGGAAAAATGGCATTGGAACTGCCTACTTTTTTACCTGCCACACCCTACGGAATCATGGAGTTATTAGAACGATACGAAGTGGAAACATCCGGCAAAAATGTTGTTGTAATTGGACGTAGTCATATTGTGGGTCGTCCTATGAGTATTTTGCTAAGTCAGAAGCGCACTGCAGGAGATGCTACCGTTACCTTAACACATAGCAGAACTAAAAATTTAAAATCTATCACACAGCAAGCAGACATCATTGTCGCTGCTTTGGGAATTGCAGAGTTTTTAACTGGCGATATGGTAAAGGAAGGAGTAACTATCATAGACGTTGGTATCACTCGTGTAGACGATACTTCAAAAAAGAGAGGTTTTCGTTTGGCAGGGGATGTAAATTTTGAAAGTGTTGCTCCAAAAGCTGCATTCATCACACCGGTACCAGGAGGCGTGGGACCTATGACCATTGCCATGTTGTTGAAAAACACCTTATTGGCTTGCTCTAGAAAAGAATAAAATTCATTAAGAGATCTTTTTCAGACAAAAATGACTATTTTATTTTCTCATTGTAATGTTGTAAAATCTTTCCAATACTTTTGATCGATTTCTGAAGCCATTGACTATAAATCACTTGTTTTTCGATCGGATCCAATCTCCAATCAATTTCAGTCTTTCTTAGACGGGCGGTAATATCTTGCAAGACAATCGCTGCTGCGACCGAAACATTCAAACTCTCGGTAAAACCATACATCGGAATTTTCAAATGAACGTCTGCCTGGTCCAACATCATTTTAGAAACCCCCTCCTTCTCTACCCCAAAAACAAAAGCGGATTTTTTCGAAACATCAAAATCTGCAACAAAATTTGAATTTTCATGAGGTGTTGTTGCTATAAGTTGATACCCTTTGGCCTTAATTGCATCAATACAATCCTGAGTATTGTGTTCTTTCTGATTGTATCTGTGAAAGGTCAACCATTTTTGAGAACCTTTTCCCACTTGATTGGAAACATAGGTTTTGTATTTATTTTCGATGACATGCAAATCCTGAATCCCAAAAATATCGCAACTTCTCGTAATAGCACTCGTGTTGTGTTTTTGATACAAGTCTTCTAAAATTACCGTAAAATGACGCGTACGATCTTCCAAAACATTTTTGAAAGTATTTTTTCTGTGTTCCGTTACAAATTCCTCTAGATACTTGTTTAATTTTGGATCGTACATATCTTATTTTTTTATAAATTTTGAAGCACCCATGTACAAGGTCCCTTTGGATATAACAGCTCCTTTCTCGATCAAATCAAAAATCTCTAAATTCCTATTTTTCGCATAATTTTTGTGGGCATAAAAATAAGACAAACTTTCATCAGACGCATTCGCTATAAGCCATGAAAGCCCTTGCTCTGTTTGAAAATCAATAGATGGATTGTTCGTTTTTATCAAAATTCGTTCTACCAATGTTTGTTGTGTCTTAAACAAATTGATACTTTGTTTCGAAAAATGCTCCACAAAATTTGCATTGTCTAAAACTTGTTCCCAAACGACGTCACTAAAAACATTCATTTCCTCATCTGCCACCTCTGGTTTTTCTTTTTTAAGCACTCTCCACTCCTTGGCGTCTATTTTTTGAGATGCTAAAAAACGTGCAAATTCTGAGTGCAATTCTTCAAATTGTTCTTTTGTAAGCTGTCTGTACTTCATTCTATTAATTTTGAACACTGGCTAAATTCGATAATCTTCGACTCAGAAACAAATTTCACCAAAAAAAAAATCCACCTGCTCAAAAAATGAGAGGTGGATTGTATTTGTAAATACTAAAAATTATTCTGCGATAATTTCAAAAGAAAATTCAGCAACAACTGTTCTGTGCAATCTTGCGGCAGCTTCGTATTTACCTGTTCTCTTGATCAATCCACCGATTACTTTGATGTATTTCTTTTCGAGTTCAATTCCTGCCTTTGCAATTGCTTCCGCAACATCTGCATTCGATACAGAACCAAATAATTTAGTTCCCTCTCCTACTTTTGCAGTAATTTTAATATCCAATTCTTTGATTGAATTTGCTACTTTCGTAGCATCTTCTACAGCTTTAACTTCTTTAAAAGCACGTTGCTTTAAAGTTTCAGCCAATACTTTTTTAGCAGAACTCGTTGCTAAAACAGCGTGTCCTTGAGGAATCAAAAAATTTCTTCCGTATCCGTTTTTCACAGCTACGATATCATCTTTAAAACCCAAGTTTTCTACGTCTTTTTTTAATATAACTTCCATGTCGTATCTGCTTTGTTATTTTAATAAATCTCCAACATATGGCATCAAAGCCAAGTGACGTGCTCTTTTAATAGCTACAGACACTTTACGTTGGTATTTTAAAGAGGTTCCTGTCAAACGACGTGGTAAAATTTTACCTTGTTCGTTTACCAAATACATTAAGAAATCAGCATCTTTATAATCGATGTATTTGATTCCTTTTTTCTTAAATCTACAGTATTTAGCTTCTTTTTTAGTATCGATGTCTAACGGAGTAAGATATCTTACATCTCCCTGTTTTCCTCCTTTTGCTTGTTGATCAATTGACGCCATAATTCTTAGTTTTTAGTAGATTTTACACGTTCTTTTCTTTTCTCAGCCCAAGCCGCAGCATGTTTGTCTAACCTCACAGTTAAATAACGCATCACACTATCGTCTCTTCGGAATTCCAATTCAAACGCAGCCAAATTTGCTCCTTCTAAATTGAACTCAAACAAATGGTAAAAACCACTTTTTTTCTTTTGAATTGGGTAGGCTAATTTCTTAAGCCCCCAGTCTTCTTTGTGAATCATCTTGGCACCTTTAGAAACAAGATAGTCTTCAAACTTCTGTACTGTTTCCTTTACCTGAACATCAGATAAAACGGGATTCAAAATGAAAACAGTTTCGTAATGATTCATAATTGTTGTTTTAAAATTATTTTTAAGGCTGCAAATATACGCTTAATTCCTTAGGATACAATAGTCTTCGGAAAGTTTTTTGACAATTCTTTAACACCTTCTTTTAAAGCTTGTAAAAGCAGCGACAACAATTCACAAAAGGACAACTCTCCGCAATCCTAGTCCCATCATTGACGCCAAAAATGACGAAATAAAAAATTCATAATCCAAGAGAACTACTTACTTTTGTTTCAAACGAATACCTTATGGAAAAAATTCTCAATCGCTTTTTAAAATATGTTCAGATAGATACCCAATCTGACCCCAACAATCCCGAGTTTCCCAGCACAAAAAAACAATGGAACCTAGCAAACCTACTCCTAGCTGAACTCAAGGAAATTGGATTAAGCGACGTTCACCTCGATCAAAACTGCTATCTCATGGCAACACTTCCGAGCAACATAGACTACGAAGTCCCTACCATTGGATTTATCGCGCACATGGATACGAGTCCGGACTTTACTTCCACAAGTGTCAAACCACAGATACACAAAAATTACAATGGAAAGGATATTGTGCTCAACAAAACAAAAAACATTGTACTCTCACCAGATTATTTTAAAGAACTACTACAGTACAAAGGAAATACGCTTGTTACAACAGACGGAACAACCTTGTTAGGTGCCGATGACAAAGCAGGAATTACAGAAATTGTATCCGCTATGGAATACCTTGTCCAACACCCTGAAATCAGGCATGGAAAAATAAGAATTTGCTTCACACCTGACGAAGAAGTTGGCAAAGGGGCTCACCTATTTGATGTCGAAAAGTTTGGAGCCGCTTGGGCTTATACTATGGACGGAAGTGAAATAGGTGAATTGGAGTATGAAAATTTCAACGCTGCCAGTGCAGTTGTTACAATTGAAGGAAAAAGTGTACACCCCGGTTATGCAAAAAACAAAATGATCAATGCTATTCTTATCGCAAATCAATTCATTTCAAAACTTCCATTGCAAGAAGTCCCTGAAAAAACTGAGGGTTATGAAGGTTTTTTTCACTTACACTCCATTGCAGGCGACATCGAAAAAACAACTTTAGAATACATTATTAGAGACCATGACTTCGATCTATTTGAAAAACGCAAAAAACAAATACAAGAAACAGCAGACCATCTCAACAAAACACTTCACAACCCTTGCATTTTTGTTGTAATAAAAGATCAATACTACAATATGAAAGAAAAAATAGAACCCGTCATGCATATTGTAAAAATCGCCGAAAAGGCCATGAAAAAAGCGAATATAAAACCTCTTATAAAAGCCATAAGGGGCGGTACAGACGGCTCTCAATTGTCTTACAAAGGACTTCCTTGTCCAAATATTTTTGCAGGAGGACATAATTTCCATGGAAAATACGAATACATCCCTTTAGAATCGATGGTAAAGGCCACAGAAGTTATTGTCAATATTGCAAAACTAGTGGGACAAAAATAAAGATTTACCCAAAATATAATAAACCTTTAACAGCTCCGAACCCTAGAAAACAAAATTTAGGTTTGAAACAACAACTAAACGTTCCCCTAAACACTCTGTTTAAAATTGAACAATTTGTAAAATCTTGATAAAATTACTTAAAAACCTTCTTGGTTTTAAAGAATATTTGAATCTTTGCGAATTCTTAAACCCAAGAATAATGGAAGCATCTTTTTTAAAATCATTGGCAAACAAATACGGTAGTCCACTTTATGTGTACGATGCTGCAAAAATAACTTCACAATACGAACGCATTACCCATGCTTTCTCTGGAGTCAAAAGCTTGAAAGTTCACTTTGCCACCAAAGCTTTGTCTAACATCAATATTCTAAAATTATTCAAAGATTTAGAAGCTGGATTGGACACGGTATCTATACAAGAAGTGCTTACTGGCTTGGAAGCTGGATTTGCTCCACAAGACATCATCTACACACCAAATGGAGTGTCTTTGGAAGAAATAGAAAAGGTAGCAAAAATGGGTGTCAAAATCAATATAGACAACCTCTCTATCTTGGAGCAATTTGGACATCACTACCCCAATATCCCTGTATGTGTGCGAATCAACCCTCATATCATGGCAGGTGGTAATACCAAAATATCTGTTGGACATATCGATTCTAAATTTGGAATTTCGATACACCAAGTACCCCATATTTTAAGGATCGTAAAAAACACCAATATGACAATCAATGGTGTACATATGCATACAGGTTCTGATATTTTAGACATCAATGTGTTCTCGTCTGCAGCAGATTTGCTCTTTGACGTCGCCAAAGATTTCAAAGATTTGGAATTTATCGATTTGGGAAGTGGATTCAAAGTACCCTATTATGATGGAGCTGCAGCAACTGACATCGAAGAACTAGGAAAAGTTTTAACTGGCCGATTCAATGCATTTTGTAAAGAATATGGAAAAGAACTGACGCTCATGTTTGAACCTGGAAAATTCTTGGTAAGTGAAGCTGGGAAATTTTTAGCAAAAGTAAACGTCATAAAACAAACGACCTCTATGGTTTTTGCTGGAGTCGATAGTGGGTTTAATCATTTGGCACGTCCAATGATGTACGATGCCTACCATCATATCACAAACATTTCTAATCCAAATGGAAAAGAACGATATTACTCTGTAGTCGGTTACATCTGTGAAACAGACACTTTTGGAATCAATCGCAAAATCAACGAAATTTCCGAAGGAGATATTTTGTGTTTCGACAATGCAGGAGCTTATTGTTTCTCTATGACCTCCAATTACAACTCACGTTTCAAACCTGCAGAAGTATTGGTGCATCATGGAAAAGATTATTTGATTCGAAAAAGAGAAACCATGGAAGACATCTTAAAAAATCAAGTCGTTGTTGATTTTGAATAAAACCCAGAAGCCTAACTGTTTAAGACACCGTTAGGCTTCTTTATTATTGGGTGGAATACCCATTAATTTTCCTTTGAAAACGGCACATGTTTTAAATGATTTCTTTATATTTGCGATGTGAATTTTTTCAATAAAAATACAGATTCTACAAAAAGCTCAATTACCATTGAGTGTCTTTCTATGTTCACTACTAGAAATACGACAACCCTTTGGGGTTAATATCCTATTACATATCGAAAAAATCCCTGGTCTTTTGTTTAGACCTAACAAACAGTACAGGTAACAAAAATTAAGAATCTTAAGTTTTGAATTGTAAAACGAATTCCAACAACAAAGCGAAGTCAACGCAATTCAATAAATAAATAGACATACAATGAAAGTTTTAAAATTTGGAGGAACTTCAGTAGCCAACGCAGAAAACATATCTAAAGTAATAGCGATCCTAAAAGCAAACACTGCAAATGAGCAATTAATTGTAGTAGTTTCAGCCTTAGGAGGCACTACTGACATTCTTTTAGAAGCCGGAGCATTGGCTCAAAACGGAAATAGCTCTTATAGCAAAAGCTTTGAAACAATAGAAAACAGACATATTGAAGCGGTAAGAAAACTGATCCCAGTAAACAAGCAAAGTGGTGTTTTGGGAGGACTAAAGAAAATTCTAAACGAACTAGAAACTACTTTAGAAGGCGTTTTTCTTTTGAAAGAATTCTCAGACAAAACGCATGACAAAATTGTGAGTTTTGGAGAAAGGCTGTCTTCATACATCATTTTCAATGCTTTGCAATTAAACGTTAAACAATCACGATTGAAAGACAGTCGTGATCTCATTATTACCGACGACAACTTTACGCAGGCCTCAGTTCAAAAAGAGTTGACAAATAAAAACATTCGAGCCTATTTTGAAAAAGAAGAAGCACCAGTTGTAGTTTTACCCGGCTTTATAGCTTCAACTATGGCTGAAGAAACGACTACACTGGGACGTGGTGGATCTGATTACACAGCAGCTATCATTGCAGCCGCACTGGAAGCAAAAATTTTAGAGATCTGGACAGATGTGAGCGGTATGTTCACTGCCAACCCTAAAATTGTGAAAGGAGCTTTCCCAATAGCTAACATCTCTTACCAAGAGGCCATGGAGTTGTCGCATTTTGGGGCAAAAGTACTTTACCCACCTACTGTACAACCAGTTCTCAAGAAACAAATTCCGATTGTGATCAAAAACACTTTTGAACCTGATGCCATCGGAACTACCATTACACAAGTGAGCAATGGGAACAAAACATTGGTCAAAGGAATCAGTCATGTAGACAACATATCCTTAATTACTCTGGAAGGAAATGGAATGGTTGGAATCCCTGGTTTCTCCAAACGTTTGTTTGAAGCCTTGTCTCAAGAAAAGATAAATGTTGCCTTGATTACACAAGCTTCTTCCGAACACTCTATTTGTATCGGAATCAATGAGGCAGATGCAACCAAAGCGCAAGGTATTATCAACGAAGCATTTGCTTATGAGATTTCCCTTGGAAAAGTAGAACCTCTAAAAATAGAAAGCGACTTAGCAATCATCGCCTTAGTGGGTGACAAAATGAAGAACCATCAAGGAATTAGTGGACGCATGTTCAGCACCCTAGGAAAAAACAACGTAAATATCAGAGCCATTGCACAAGGGGCCTCTGAAAAAAATATTTCGACCGTTATTGCAAATAAAAACATCAAAAAAGCATTGAATTCTTTGCACAATGAATTTTTTGAAAACCAAATCATTTCATTGAATCTGTTCATTGTTGGTGTGGGCAACGTTGGAGGAAAACTGATTGAGCAAATTGTAGCTCAAGAAACTTATTTATATGAAAAATTACAGCTTAAAATAAATATTGTCGGAATGGCAAACTCCAAAAAAATGCTTTTTCAACAAGAAGGAATCCACTTGTCTAATTGGAAAAATGAGCTTCTAGAGAATGGTAGCTCATTGGATATGGAAAAATTCCATGAAACCGTTGTGCAACTCAATCTTACAAACAGCATTTTTGTGGACAATACTGCCAATTACGACATCGCTCAATTGTATGCGAGCTATTTGAAAGAAAGCATTGCTGTGGTTACCTGTAACAAAATTGCAGCATCTTCAGAATATGAGAAATATGCTGAATTGAAAGCCTTGTCCCAAGAATACAATGCCCCCTACTTGTTTGAAACCAATGTTGGTGCCGGTCTGCCTATTATAAACACGCTAAACAATTTGGTGCAATCAGGCGATCAAATTAAGAAAATACAAGCGGTGGCCTCTGGATCCTTAAACTTTATTTTCAATTCTTTTGTGGGAGATGCTAATTTCGCTGAAATCGTAGATCAAGCAGGAGAACTTGGCTTTACAGAACCTGATCCAAGAATTGATTTAAGTGGTGTAGATGTGGCTCGTAAAATATTAATCTTGGCACGTGAAAGTGGAACAAAGATGAATTTAGAAGACATTGAAAACATTTCTTTTTTACCAAAATCTAGCTTGGACGCAGACTCTATTGAGGACTTTAAAAAAACGCTTGTCTCAGAAGGTTCTCATTTTGAAGACATCAAAGCAAAAGCGGCAGCTAATAACTGTGAATTAAAATACGTTGCGGAATTTTCCGAAGGAAAAGCCAATGTCTCGTTGCAAGAAGTAGATAGCAATCACCCTTTTTCAAACCTACAAGGAAGCGACAATATTGTGTTGTTTTTTACAGAAAGATATCCCGAAAACCCACTCATCGTAAAAGGCGCTGGTGCCGGAGCTGATGTAACAGCTTCTGGTATTTTTGCAGATATCATACGTATAGGAAAAGGATAACTATAAATTATGAATTTTGAATATTGAGTTCTAAGTTACACACGAAAAACTCTAATTAAAAGCTCAAAGTATCATGGAAGAAATTAAAATATTTTGTGCCGCTACCATTGCAAACATTTCTTGTGGATTTGATGTATTAGGTTTGGCTTTGGACAATGTGGGAGACGAAATGATTGTTCGCAAAGTCCCTCAAAAAGGTGTGACAATTACCAAAATTATAGGGCAAAATTTGCCTCTGGAAACTCACAAGAACGTTGCAGGAGTTGCAGCTTTGGCTCTATTGTCAAAAGTAGATACTGATTTTGGATTTGAAATTGAAATTTACAAAAACATCAAACCTGGAAGTGGTATTGGATCGAGTGCCGCGAGCAGTGCCGGTGCCGTATACGGAATCAACGAACTTTTGGGACGCCCCTTTTCAAACCACGATTTGATTGAATTTGCGATGCAAGGCGAACGCCTCGCAAGTGGTGTAGCACATGCAGACAATGTCGCTCCTGCCCTATTGGGTGGCTTTACATTGGTGCGCAGCACAGCTCCGTTAGATGTTTTGAAAATCCATACGCCAAACGAATTGTACGCGACCGTAATTCACCCACAAATTGAGGTAAAAACTTCCGATGCACGTGAAATATTGCGCAGTTCTGTTCCTTTGAAAACAGCCATCAAGCAATGGGGAAATATTGGAGGTCTCATCAGCGGATTGTATACAGAAGATTACGATTTGATAGGCAGATCTCTCGAAGATTACATTGTAGAACCCATCCGATCTATTCTCATTCCTGCTTTTAATTCTGTAAAAACGGAAAGCATCAAATCCGGCGCTTTAGGAGCGGGTATTTCTGGATCAGGACCCTCCATTTTTGCTTTGAGCGAAGGTTCTAAAAATGCAAGCAAGGTTGCCATCGCTATGAAAAAAGTTTATGACAAAGTTGGTATTGCATACGACGTCCATATTTCAAAAATAAACACAGAAGGAATTAAAAAATTGTAATTTTTTTGTGATTCGTTGTAGGTTACAACGAAACCATTTTATAATTACCCAATCAAAGAATATACAAATGAATTATTTCAGCTTATATAAAAAAGCACCCAATACAACTTTTGAAGACGCAGTCGTCAGAGGACTCGCACCAGACAAAGGACTGTATTTCCCAGAATCCATCACTCCTCTTTCAAAAGATTTCATTGAAAACATAGAAAACTACAGCAATCATGAGATTGCCTACGAAGCAATCCGACAGTTTGTTGGCGATGAAATTCCGGAAAAAGAATTGAAACATATCATCGAAGACACCTTGTGTTTCGAATTTCCTGTGGTTCCTGTAGACACCGACATTTCCTCTCTAGAACTCTACCACGGTCCTACCATGGCCTTTAAAGATGTGGGCGCTCGTTTTATGGCACGTTGTCTGGGATATTTCAACAACCAAACAAAAAACCCGCAAGATGTAACCGTTCTTGTAGCCACTTCTGGAGACACGGGGGGTGCTGTTGCCAGCGGTTTTTTAGGAGTCAAAGGAGTTGATGTTGTGATCTTATACCCTAGCGGAAAAGTATCTGACATTCAAGAGAAACAATTGACGACGCTCGGACAAAATATCCGTGCGCTTGAAGTTGAAGGCACCTTTGACGATTGCCAAGCCATGGTTAAAAAAGCCTTCTTAGATGCTGAATTGACAGATTACATGAAATTGACTTCTGCAAACTCCATTAACATTGCTCGTTGGTTGCCGCAAATGTTTTATTTCTTTTTTGCCTACAAGCAACTGAAAAACAAATCGAAAAAATTAGTCTTTTCAGTTCCTAGTGGAAATTATGGTAACATTTGTGCAGGAATGATGGCACAAAAATTAGGACTACCTATTCATCATTTCATTACCGGAACAAACGAAAACAAAGTAGTTCCCTCCTATTTGAAAACAGGAAATTACGAACCTAAACCCTCGGTACAAACCATTTCAAATGCTATGGATGTAGGTGCTCCTAGTAATTTCATTCGAATCGAAGAAATTCACAACGGAAATTTTGAAGAATTAAAAAACAATTTATCTGGGTATCATTATTCTGATGAGGAAACCACCGCTGCCATGGGGCACCTTTTGAAAAGTTGTAATTATATTGCAGAACCACATGGAGCCATTGGTTATTTGGCGTTGAAAAATTATTTAAAAACAAACAATGATGTGCAGGGAATCTTTTTAGAAACTGCTCACCCTGTGAAGTTTTTAGATGTACTATACCCTGGTGTCGCGGAAACTATAGAAATTCCACCTCAGATAAAAGCAGTAATCGATTTGGAAAAAGTAGCTACTCAAATTTCTGAGTACGATGAATTAAAAGGATATTTAAAAGCTTAATTTTTTACGCGAAACACTGCAATAAAATTCGTAAAGACCATTCCGAAAAGAATTCGTACTATGAAAAACATACAGCTACAGCACACTCACGAAGCCTTAGGTGCAAAAATACTTCCTTTCGCAGGCTATCACATGCCCATTCAATACGAAGGAGTGAATGCAGAACACCAAACAGTTCGAACGGCAGTAGGCGTTTTTGACGTGTCTCATATGGGGGAATTTCTATTAGAAGGCCCCAATGCACTTGCCTTGATTCAAAAAGTATGTTCAAACGACGCCTCTAAATTAAATATTGGAGATGCCCAATATAGTTGTCTTCCCAATACAACTGGAGGAATTGTAGATGATTTATTGGTTTACAGAATCAAGGAAGAAACCTATTTATTGGTCGTCAATGCATCGAATATTGAAAAAGATTGGAATTGGATTGTTTCTGAAAATAATTCAGATGTTGCGATGACAAATCTATCAGACAGCTATTCTCTGTTGGCTATTCAAGGTCCAAAAGCAGCAAAAGCCATGCAGTCTCTTAGTTCTGTGGATTTGTCAGCTATTCCTTTTTACAGTTTTAAAATAGGTGATTTTGCAGGGATTCAGCACGTTATTATCTCTGCAACGGGTTATACTGGATCGGGAGGATTTGAAATTTATTGCAAAAACGAAGAAGTGGCTCAGATTTGGGACAAAGTTTTTGAAGCAGGAGAAGAGTATGGCATCAAACCTATTGGACTCGCGGCACGAGATACCCTGAGACTAGAAATGGGTTATTGTTTGTATGGAAATGACATCAATGACAACACCTCTCCTATGGAAGCTGGTTTGGGGTGGATTACCAAATTTAACAAAGAATTTAGCAATTCCGACTATTTGAAAAAACAAAAGGAAAACGGAGTTGCTAAAAAATTGGTCGGCTTTGAATTGCTGGACAAAGGAGTTCCAAGAAAAGATTATGAAATAGCAGATCCAGATGGTAATCCCATCGGTATTGTCACATCAGGTACCATGGGGCCCACTGTCAAAAAAGGGATTGGCATGGGATATGTATCTTCCGAATATTCAAAAATTGGAAGTAAAATTTACATCAAAGTTCGCAAAAGACTACTGAAAGCACAGGTGGTAAAGATGCCTTTCTACAAAGGTTAAATGCGAAAGTCAAAAACCACTTCCTCACTTTCTACAAACAAAAAAGCCGTTCTCAATATGAAAACGGCTTTTAAATTTATTAAAATACTTATGCCAGTACTTCCTGTACTTTATCTGCTGCTTCTTGAAATTCAGTAGCTGAAATAATTTCCATTCCACTGTTATCAATCAATTCTTTCGCTTCTTTCGCATTGGTTCCTTGCAAACGGCAAATGATAGGGACATTGATTTTATCTCCCATATTTTTGTAAGCATCTACAACTCCTTGTGCTACACGATCACAACGAACGATTCCTCCAAAAATATTCACCAAAATGGCTTTTACATTCGAATCTTTCAAAATAATTCCAAAAGCTATTTCCACACGCGCTGCATCAGCTGTTCCTCCAACATCTAAAAAGTTTGCTGGCTCACCTCCTGCTTGTTTGATCAAATCCATCGTTCCCATTGCCAAACCGGCTCCGTTTACCATACATCCAACATTTCCTTCCAAATCTACATAATTCAATCCTGCTGCTTTGGCTTCGACTTCAATCGGGTTTTCTTCACGTACATCTCTTAATTCTATATAGTCTTTATGACGAAACAAAGCATTTTCATCCAAAGTTACTTTTGAGTCCACTGCCAAGATTTGATCGTCCGCTGTTTTGAACACAGGGTTGATTTCAAACAAAGAGGAATCAGATCCTACATACGCATTGTACAATGCTGTTGCAAACTTTGTCATGTCTTTGAATGCAGCGCCTGAAAGCCCTAAATTAAAAGCTATTTTTCGAGCTTGGAAAGGCAATAACCCTGTTGCTGGATCTACTTCTTCTGTGAAAATCAAGTGCGGCGTCTCTTCAGCCACTGTTTCGATATCCATTCCTCCTTCAGTAGAATACATGATCATATTTCGTCCGGTATTTCTATTCAACAAAACAGACATGTAAAACTCTTCTGGTTTTGAAGGACCCTCATAATATACGTTTTCAGAGATCAATACGGAATGTACTTCCTTTCCTTCTGCAGAAGTTTGCGGTGTCACCAACATCATTCCTAAAATTTGTGCTGCATAGGTTTTTACCTCTTCTATAGATTTTGCGATTTTTACACCCCCTCCTTTTCCACGACCACCTGCATGAATTTGAGCTTTTACTGCAAAAACAGTACACCCTTTTTCTGTATTGATTTTTTTAGCCGCTTCCAATGCTTCTTCAGGAGTATTTGCTACAATCTCTAAAGGCACTTTCACACCAAACCCTTTTAATATTTCTTTTGCTTGATATTCGTGTAAGTTCATAATCTCTATTTTTTTGAAAAACCGAAACAAAAATAAGCATCCGTACGTTAAGTTTTTACTTTTTTAAGAAAAAAGAATGATTTATTATGCATTTCAAATAAATTGCTATTTCCGTTTGCCAAGAAAGCTGAAAAAGCACCTCTTTTTTAGTGCTTTTTTAATATTTTCGTAAGACCAAATAATAAAAAATGATCAAAGCCACTTCCATTTACAAGTGTTATGACAATTTAGAGGTTCTAAAAGATGTCAATCTCCACATAAAAAAAGGAGAAGTAATCGCCATTGTAGGTCCTTCAGGTTCAGGAAAGACAACTTTGCTTCAGATTTTAGGGACTTTGGACAAACCTAGCAATCCTGAAAAACACACGCTTGAAATCAACGGAATGTCTTTGAATAAAATTTCTGACAAAGAGCTATCAAAATTCAGAAATCAAAACATAGGGTTCATTTTTCAATTCCATCAATTATTACCGGAGTTTACGGCATTGGAGAATGTTTGCATTCCAGCTTTTATTGCTAAAAAGAATAAAAATGAAGTTGAAAATAAAGCTTTGGAACTACTCGAAAGACTGGGGTTATCTGACAGAATACACCACAAACCGAATGCATTGTCAGGTGGTGAACAACAACGTGTTGCTGTAGCAAGAGCAATGATCAATGACCCTGCTGTTATATTTGCAGACGAACCGAGCGGAAATCTTGATTCCAACGCTGCCAAAAGATTGCATGAATTGTTTCTAGAATTGAGAGAAGAACTAGGACAAACTTTTGTGATTGTCACCCACAACAAAGATCTGGCTCAAATGGCAGATCGAACTTTGATTATGAAAGACGGTTATCTTCTAAATGAAAAATGATCTCGTTTGTAAAATTAGCTTGCCCTTTTAAAACCCATACACAAAATTACTGCAACGGATAAAGTCATTTAAAATTCTTTCCTTATCTTTGACAAATCTTTAGAGACAATGCCAGTAAAGTATTTTTTTCACTTACTTTTTACGAAGCTAAAAAATTTAGCAAAAACGTTTCTTTTCAACCCTTTTTTTCAACAAAAAAACAAAGCAATTCGATGGATATACCATTCATACGAGGTATCTTTGTGTGCTGAAAAAACTTCTTTAAATCACTTGTTCGTATGAATGTTTTACTAAAATCGGCTACCATAATAGACACCGACAGTCCTTTTCACCAAAAGAAAAAAGACGTCCTTATTGAAAACAATCGTATTGTAAAAATTGGAAATAACCTGACATGCCCAAAGGACTGTAAAGAAGTTTCGTTGGACGATTTGCATATCTCTCAAGGTTGGTTTGACTCAAGTGTCTCTTTCGGAGAACCTGGATATGAGGAAAGAGAAACCATCGAAAACGGATTGAATGTTGCAGCGAAAAGCGGTTTTACAGACGTCGCTGTAAATTCCAATACAAAACCATTCATCGATTCCAAAGCAACCGTTGCTTTTCTCAAAAACGAAAGCTCTTCCAAAGCGACAAACTTGCATCCAATTGCAAGCCTTTCCCAAGCGAGCAAAGGAATTGAAATGGCGGAATTATTCGATATGAAAAATAGAGGAGCCATCGCTTTTGGAGACTATAACAAAGCTATCACCAACGACAACTTGATGAAAGTTGCGCTCTTGTATGCTCAAAATTTTGAAGGACTTATTCTGAGCTTTCCTATGAACGAAGCCATCGCAGGGGAAGGAATTGCCAATGAAGGTGAAAACAGCACTCGATTGGGGCTCAAAGGAATCCCTGATCTAGCAGAAGAATTGCAAATATCTAGAGACTTACTTTTACTTGAATATGCAGGGGGAAAACTACACATTCCTACCATCAGTACTGCCAAAGCAGTTTCTTTGATCCGAAACGCAAAGAAAAAAGGTCTCCATATTAGTTGTAGTGTCGCAGTTCACAACCTTCTTTTAACAGATGAAGAACTCCATAGCTTCGAAGGCAATACAAAAGTAATGCCACCTCTAAGGACAAAAGAAGATACCTTGGCCTTATTGGAAGGGGTCAAAGATGGAACCATTGACTGTATTACATCAGACCACAACCCGATTGACATTGAAGACAAAAAGGTAGAATTCGACAATGCCAAATACGGAACAATCGGTTTAGAGAGTGCCTTTGGTCAACTGGCAAATAGTTTGGATTTAGAAACCATTGTCAAAGTACTCGCAACAAATCCTAAAAAAGTGTTTGGAATAGAAACACACAGCATCCAAGAAGGAAATCGAGCCTCCTTAAGCCTCTTCTCTCCCAAAGGAAAAAGTGTTTTTAACACAGACCAAATTTTGTCAACTTCAAAAAACGCCATTTTCTTGAACAAGGAAATGACTGGAAGCGTCTATGGAATTTATGCAAACAAACAACTCATTTTAAAATAACAGCACTTAAGATGAGCAATACCGAAAGTGCTTTTGAGTATATCGAAAGACCCCCTCTAGACCCAACAAAAAAAGCGCCATTGATGGTCTTATTGCACGGATATGGCAGTAATGAAAAGGATTTGTTTTCCTTTGCGAGCGAGCTCCCCAAAAAACTTCATATCATAAGCCTTCGAGCCCCCCTCAACCTAGACTATAACAGTCACGCTTGGTACAGTATCAATTTTGATGCAGACCAAAACAAGTTTTCAGACCTTGAGGAAGCAAAAAGCTCTCTCGAGAAAATTACTATATTTCTAAACGATATTATTGATCAGAAAAACATAGATCCTTCCAAAGTGTTTGTTTTGGGTTTTAGTCAAGGCGCTATTTTAAGTTATGCATTGGCATTAAACACGGGGAAAATTCCTTATGCAATTGCTCTGAGTGGTTACTTGAATGAAGATTTACTAAAGGAATCCATACACACAAATACAGATTTTTTTATTTCCCATGGTTCGGTAGACCAAGTAATACCGGTAGAATGGGCACAAAAAGCACCCGTCTTTTTGAATACAAAGAATATTGAAAACTCTTACAAAGAATACCCTGTAGGCCATGGAGTTCACCCTCAAAATTTTTACGATTTTAGAAATTGGCTAGAAGCCCGACTTTGATATCTTCATTCTTCCCCCCATTTTTTTAAAACACCTAAAGTTACCCCACAAAAACTTCCAGACCGTCGTAGGCGAGGAATGCCCTCGCTGCCGAACAATCCCCTCCTTATTTACAAGTTCCAACGCAAGCCAACAGAAAGGTCAATTCGCGATAAATTTTCTCTTTCCTCCAATTCAAGCGTTTGGGAAAATCCACTTTCTTCAATATCAATTTCTCCCAAACTTCCTGCGGCCAAACTTACCATAAATCCTAAAGAAAGTTTTTCACTCAAATAAATATCATATCCCAAATCTACACCTAGTCCAAATGTAGCTCCTGTTGAAGTAAAATGACGGTTTCCAATTTGTTCCTTTTGCTTGTACCCCATATAACCCAATGCCAAGCCTGAAACCCACGCATTTTTCCCATTGGATGTTTGCGTCTTATAGAGTATAGAAGGACCTATAAAATGAATATAATTCGTGACTTCGATTCCATACAGCACCGTATTATCGGAAAACGTTACACTTACATTTGGCTCAATATTATTGTTATAAAACATACTGTATTTCACCCCAAAACCAAAATTTTCATCGGTGAGATAATGCGCCTCTGCACCCCAATGATATCCTGATTTCAATTCTTTTGCATGAGCTCTCAACGCCGCTGGAACACTACTTGCGGCTTCTGCCAATAGGTAGCTCAACCCACCTTGTATTGCAATTCTGTATTTTGGCCCAGAATAACTATTTTTAGCTTTGTAGTTGGCAGGGACTTCTGGAGTTGAAAAAAAGTTTCTTTGCTGTGTTTTGATAGCCTCCAAAGGAAGCAAGGTTTTACGGATTTCTCCATTTTTTACAAAATTAAAATGCAACATGCCTTTTTGGACTTTGATAATTTTGGCATTGATGCTGTCATTCTTTGAAGTTATTATCAAATCTTGTGCAGATGCAACATGTAAGATCAATAAAAATGTTATGGTAAGTATCTTTTTCATAGTTATTTATTTAGTTTGTTTGGTTTCATCTCTTTTGGCTTTGAAAGCCTCAAATTCTGCTTTTCCATTTTGATAAGGAACAAATTCCATGGCTGGCCTTCCCATGAGAAGTCCCATCTCTACAGAGCAACGCAAAAAATACTCTTTTCCAAAAATCACGTCAAAGGGCAATTCTACCTTGGCTTCTGTTTTGGCGACCAAGCTATTCAGTCCTTCTTTTTTTATTTTAACGGTCGTTTTAAAATTGTTTTTCACACGACATAGCGTAGAATCTCCCAATTTTAAATTATAGTTTACAATGGGTCCAACACCACTATATCGATACACATTTAGCAAAGCATAGTCCACATCTCCCAAAGAATTTTCTACCGCCTTTCCTGCTTTGCGTTGTTGCAGAGCAACAATGTCGGCTCCCTTGTACAAAGAGGTTTTGATCCGATGACAGTTTGTCCAAAAATTAGGTGTTTTGTGTTCGGTAATTTTCACCACATTCGCGCCCACTTTTCTAGCTTCTTCCTTGGCTTTTTCCAAGAGGGTTTCGTAGTTGCATGTTAGCGTCATACCAGAATCTCCAAGAGAGACTTGTGCGATTTTTTCTAAGTTTTTAGGCACCATTTCATGAACCGAATACACGAACACTTCGGCATCGTAGTCCAAGGCTTTGGGCTGGTAACCTGCGGCAAGATTTGTTCTGATTTTTGGACTGCAAGAATAGAGCAACCCTGCACACAATAGTGCGCTCACAATTTTTCTTTTTTTCATTTTCAATTAATTTATATGAATACTAGTACTCCTTCTATAGGAAGGGATTTTACCAATACATGTACGGGGAAGATGTTTTTTCAAATCACTATTTGTTGATTTGTCAAAAACAGAACAAGC
>CAJQMT010000010.1 GCA_905479475.1 uncultured Flavobacteriaceae bacterium | reverse complement strand
TTTATTCGCAAGCTGTGACACTGGTGAAACATTGTCATCAGGGGATACTGAAAAGGGCGATTTGGAAAATGGGGTTTTGAACGGCCTTTTAGAAGAGGATTATACTTTGGATTCTAGAATCAACTACAATCTTACAGGTGCTTTTATTGTTGCCGATGGGGCAAAATTGACCATTCCAGCAGGAACTCAAATTGTAGCCGAAGCAGGAGGAGCAGATGTATATGTTGCCGTATTAAAAGGAGGGCAAATAGACATTCAAGGATCTGTTGACAATCCGGTTTTGATGACTTCAGACGAAGGACAATCTGGTGATTGGGGAGGCCTTACCTTGTGTGGAAAAGCAACAACAACAGCTGGAGTAGATGCAGAAGCAGAAGTGGGTGGTTTCAAATACGGAGGATCCGATGATGCAGACAATTCAGGTTCGATAAAGAATCTAGTAATCGTAGGTACGGGTGCTCAAATCAATACAGAATCTCAGTATAACGGAATTTCATTTTATGCAGTAGGATCTGGTACAGTAGTAGAAAATGTAGCTGTGATCAATGGAGCTGATGACGGTGTGGAGTTCTTTGGAGGATCTGTAAGTGTAAAAAACGTATACCTTGAAAACAATGAAGACGATTCTATCGATTGGACAGAAGGGTGGAATGGAACAATTGAAAACGCCTATATCAAACATACCATTGCAGGATTCTCTACTGCTCTGGAAGGAGACAAGGACAACAACAATCCAAAATTCATCAATTTAACAGCAGTTTCTACTGTTGGAGGAACAGCCTTGCAATTCAAAAAGCAATCGGGAGGAACCATTACAGGTTTGTCTTTGGCTGGATATGCCAAGAATATTGACATGAAAGACGGAGGAGATTTGTTTAATGTGCAAATTGAAGGAACAGACGCGGACCCAGAAGCATCCTATGCAGCAGCACCGACAGTAGATCCGACGAGTTGGTCTTGGATCAATACAGACCTTACAGGAGATGTGATTTTGGCGGGGGACATAATATCTGATGTAACTTTAGACGCGACGAAGTCTTACTTATTGACTTCTTCATATATCGTGCAACCTGGAGCGAAATTGACCATTCCAGCAGGGACTCAAATCAAAGCCGTAGCCGGAGGAGCAGATGTATACATTGCGGTTTTAAAAGGAGCTCAAATAGACATCCAGGGTACAGCTTCTGAACCAGTAGTAATGTCTTCAGCTTCAGCAGAATCTGGTGATTGGGGAGGATTGACAATTTGTGGAAAAGCAACTACCACTGCCGGAATAGATGCAGAAGCTGAAGTAGGTGGATTCATTTATGGAGGTACGGAAGATGCAGACAATTCAGGATCTATCGAATATTTGGTAATGAAAGGAACAGGTGCTCAAATCAATACAGAATCTCAGTATAACGGAATTTCATTTTATGCAGTAGGATCTGGTACAGTAGTAGAAAATGTAGCTGTGATCAATGGAGCTGATGACGGTGTGGAGTTCTTTGGAGGATCTGTAAGTGTAAAAAACGTATACCTTGAAAACAATGAAGACGATTCTATCGATTGGACAGAAGGGTGGAATGGAACAATTGAAAACGCCTATATCAAACATACCATTGCAGGATTCTCTACTGCTCTGGAAGGAGACAAGGACAACAACAATCCAAAATTCATCAATTTAACAGCAGTTTCTACTGTTGGAGGAACAGCCTTGCAATTCAAAAAGCAATCGGGAGGAACCATTACAGGTTTGTCTTTGGCTGGATATGCCAAGAATATTGACATGAAAGACGGAGGAGATTTGTCTAATGTGCAAATTGAAGGACAAGACGCTTCTACGACGAAGGCTTATGACGCAGCTGCATCTGTAGACGTTTCAGGATGGTCATGGATAGGCTCAGATCTATAAAAATTTCAATTTTAATATGTAAAAAGGCTGCTATTTTAAGCAGCCTTTTTTTATGTATCTTTCCCACACAAAATTAAATGAACAAAAGGTCGTTTAATTTTTCAGAGCCCGCAAGCCACAGGGCCGGCCCTTTCCCCGAAAAATCTTAAAATCTGTTTTAAGAACAATTATGGTTATGGGGAAAAAAATAGTATTTCTGATGTTGTTTACAACATTCACAATTTTAGGTCAAGAACAAAATCAGGAGACGTCCACTATCGGGAAAGGCATTGTCAATCATACAAGTTTAGATAGCTTGTGGAGTGTTCAGATGAACGTTCGCATGCAATTATTGAGTCAGTTTGAGACAAGTTCTCAATTTGAGGTCTTTGAATCTTCCGCGTTGCTAAGAAGAGCGCGTTTTCGGTTGAAAGGCTTTCTCTATTCCCCAAAAATAAGGTACAAGCTGGAGTTAGGTTTTTCAAACCACGATATGAGAGGAGGAGGTAGCGCAAATCATCAGTCTCCTCAAATAATTTATGACGCCCTCATAATTTGGGAATTCGCTAAAAACTTTGAGCTTTGGTTTGGGCAAGCAAAGTTGCCAGGAAATATAGAACGTGTGATCTCTTCGGGAAGTTTGCAATTTGTAGACCGTTCCGTTTTGAATAGTGAATTCAATATAGACAGAGAGTTTGGAATACAGTTGAGACACGAGTTTAATTTGACAGATACTTTTGTGGTTCGAGAGAAAGTAGCGATTTCTCAAGGAGAAGGGAGAAATGTAACCATTCAAAATAGTGGAGGACATCAGCTAACTGGTAGGATAGAGTTTTTACCCTTCGGAAAATTCAAAGACAATGGGGCGTTTTTCGGGAGCGATTTGCGGAGGGAGAAAAAACTTAAAACGTTGGTTGGCGTTGGTGTCAGTGTAAATAATAAGGCAATAAAAGAAAAGGGGAGTCAAGGAAGTTATTTTTTAGGCCTAGACCCTGTCAAAGATCAGCGAGTATTGGAGTCTCTAAAAACCGATGCAACGACCCTATTTGTCGATGCTACTTTAAAATATCAAGGATTTTCTTTTCTTGGAGAATATGCCCAGAGAGAAGCTGGAAATGAAGAGCTGATTCGAACAGGAAGCGGGTTGAACTTGTCCGCAGGTTATATGCCTAATAATAAATGGGAAGTTTCAACAAGAATTGCCTCTATTTCTTTAGACAAAGAAACCAACGACAGAAAGGAATACACCCTTGGTTTTTCAAGATACTTTTCAGGACATAAGTTTAAGATACAGTCAGACTTGAGTTATATTGATTTTTCTAATTACAAAGACCAATTGATGTTTCGAGTCCAAGTAGAGGTTCACCTCTAAATGTTAACATTTAGGTAACATAGCATACCTGTGAAGTATTGATATTTGCAAACACTTTTATAGTTAAACTCTCATAAAATGGATGACATTTATTTGTTGATGATTATTGCTTTGGCTGTATTGGCAATTGCAGATTTGGTGGTCGGTGTAAGCAACGATGCCGTGAACTTCTTAAATTCTGCCATTGGATCCAAGGCAATTTCTTTCAAAACAATCATGATTGTTGCCAGTGTTGGAGTTGGAATTGGAGCTATTTTTTCAAGTGGCATGATGGAAGTGGCCCGGAAAGGAATTTTCAATCCAGGAGCTTTTTATTTCGATGAAATTATGATTGTTTTTATGGCAGTTATGATTACGGATATCTTATTACTCGATTTTTTCAACACGCTCGGAATGCCTACCTCTACAACCGTATCTATTGTGTTCGAATTGTTAGGAGCGGCTGTAGCGATGGCTATGGTGAAAATTGTTGCGAATAACGGAAACGTTTCAGAATTAGTCAACTATATCAATACCGACAAAGCAACACAAATTATATTTGGGATTCTGCTTTCCGTCGTCGTCGCTTTTGCGATAGGTGCTTTTGTACAATGGATTTCAAGATTGCTCTTGTCCTATGATTTTGGAACCAAGCCAAAATGGATTGGGGCGCTTTTTGGAGGTTTTGCCTTGACAGCAATTACCTATTTTATTTTTATGAAAGGCTTGAAAGGAACTTCCTATGCCAATCAAAACTTTGAGATTCTTGGAGGAGGAACGATGAAAAACTTTTTGGAAACACAAGTGCTTCAAATCGTACTCGTAAATGCTGTTTTTTGGTCTCTTTTGTCGTATGCATTGATTGCTTTGGTAAAAACAAATATTTACAAATTGATCATTATTGTAGGAACCTTTGCTTTGGCATTGGCTTTTTCAGGAAATGATTTGGTTAATTTTATCGGGGTACCGATTGCGGCATTCAATTCTTACGAAGCATTTGTTTCCTCTGGAAAATTGGCGTCTGAATTTTCCATGGAGGTATTGGCGAAAAAAGTCCCTACAAACAACTGGTTGCTTTTCATAGCAGGGATGATCATGGTCATTACTTTGTGGTTTTCAAGCAAAGCCAAGCAAGTTGTCAAAACATCGATAGATCTTTCGAGTCAAGGAGAAACAAAAGAACGTTTTCAGCCCAATTTTTTATCACGAAGTTTTGTTCGATTTGCAGTCGCTACTTCCGAGTTGGTTTCTATGCTGATTCCAAAGACTTTGCAATCCAAAATGGACAAACAATTTCAAGTACCTGTGATCAGTTTGTCAAAAGAAAAAGTACACGAATTACCTGCATTTGATTTGGTGCGTGCCGCAGTGAACTTAATGGTGGCCGCCGTATTGATTTCTGTGGCAACTTCAATGAAATTGCCTCTCTCAACAACCTATGTGACCTTTATGGTAGCGATGGGTACCTCTTTGGCAGACAGAGCTTGGGGAGCAGAAAGTGCTGTATATCGAGTTGCCGGAGTTTTGAATGTAATAGGCGGTTGGTTCTTTACTGCATTCATTGCTTTTATTGCCTCAGCCTTGGTGGCCTATTTGCTGAACTTGAATCTTCAATTGATGTTCCCTTTGTTGCTGATCATCGCTTTTGGGTTGATTGCGAGAAATTATATAGTGCATAATAAAAAGATAAAACAAGAAAAGGCAGAAGATCAATTGAGCCAGGCAGAGAGTACTTCTATTCAAGGAGTCATTGAAGAAAGTGCAGGGAATATTGCTTCGGTAATAAAAAGGGGAAATAAAATTTACAGCAATTCCATAAAAGGATTGTCAAAACAAGATCTGTCCATTCTTAAAAAATGCAAAAAAGACACAGAAAAACTTTCAACAGAAGTAGATGATTTAAGAGACAATATCTTTTATTTCATCAAGAATTTGGATGAAATGAGTGTGAATGCGAGTAGTTTTTATATCAACATATTGGGATACTTGCAAGACATGACACAGTCTTTGGAATTTGTTGTAAAAGCAACCAATAAGCATGTAAACAACAATCACAAAAAATTAAAAAACTCGCAAGTCAAAGAGTTGAAAGAAGTAGAAAATGCATTGGATGAATTTTTTGGGAAAACAAAAAAAGCATTTGATACCCTTTCTTTCGATCAGATAGCAGCAATTTTGAATGACAAAGAATTGTTTGTGTTGTTGAATGAAAAAATTCAAGCTCAGGTCGAAAGAACAAGAACCGAAGAATCGAGTCCAAAAAATACAACGCTGTATTTCGGATTGTTGTTAGAAACAAAAGATTTGCTGAAAGCGACGATGAGTTTGATTCAAGAATATTTCGAAGCCAATCAAAGTTCTTTGGATGCAGCAGATAATTAATCGCTGTGTTCAAACAAGACTTCTAAAGCCTGTGATTTCGATTCACGGGCTTTTTGTATATTTATGGAAAAATTTGCCAAATTGAATTTAGCCATCCACAAAGAAAACATCCTTTTTTTGGACATCGAGACCGTTCCAGAATGTGAGACTTTTGAGAGATTATCGCCTGTTAAAAAAGAGCTTTTTATACTGAAAACAGCTTATCAACGAAAATCGAAAAATGCCGAAGGGCAAGATATTACACCAGAAAAATTTTATGAAAGAGCGGGTATCTGGGCGGAGTTTGGAAAGATAATATGTATTTCAGTGGGTTACTTTACGACCCAAAAAAAAGAGCGAGTCTTTCGTGTAAAATCTTTTTATGGGACTGAGGAAAAACAAATTTTAGAAGATTTCAAACAGTTGTTGGAAGATCATTTCAGCAAAGCCGCACATGTATTGTGTGGACACAATGGAAAAGAATTTGATTTTCCATACATCGCAAGAAGAATGATTGTAAATCGTGTAGACTTGCCACAAAAACTAAATTTATTTGGAAAAAAACCTTGGGAAGTACCTCATTTGGACACCTTAGAAATGTGGAAATTCGGAGACTACAAGCATTACACCTCCTTGAAGTTACTAACGACGCTTTTAGAGATACCCTCTCCAAAAGAAGATATTGATGGAAGCCAAGTGGCAGATGTATATTATCAACAAAAAGATTTGAAAAGAATTGCAAGCTATTGCGAAAAAGACACCATTGCTGTCGCACAGCTTTTTTTGCGCTACAACAACGACGCATTATTAACGGAACAAGAATTGGTATTTGCAGAATAAATGTACTAATTTAGCCCTCATTCTAGAGTTCTTGTAAGCTTAACAACGGTTACCGCTTTGATAAAAAATATCATGGAGTCCTTTGCAGCCAAGTACATACTCAAATAGATTGAAAACCAGCAATTCCATGAAATACACAAAGATCCCTAGAACCAATATCAAGGTCAGTAAAATTTGTTTAGGTACCATGACCTTTGGTGAGCAAAACACAAAAGCTGAAGCACACGAACAATTGAATTATGCCCTATCGCAAGGAGTCAATTTCATCGATACTGCTGAAATGTATTCCGTTCCAGGAAGGCAGGAGACACAAGGGGATACAGAGCGATTTATAGGAGCTTGGATGAAAGATCAGAAGCGAGAAGACTTGGTACTTGCAACCAAAATTACAGGACCCAGTGCTGGACTGAGTTACATTCGTGAAAACATGGATTTTTCAGATGCCTCGATTGACGAAGCATTGAATAATAATTTGAAACGTTTGCAAACAGACTACGTCGATGTGTACCAATTGCATTGGCCCGAAAGAAAAACTAATTTTTTTGGAAAACTCAATTACAAACATGATTTCGAAGACAAATGGCAAGATAATTTCAATCGGATTGTCGCCAAATTAGACAGCCTAGTCAAAGAAGGGAAAATCCGGCATTATGGAATTTCAAACGAAACACCTTGGGGCTTGATGCGCCATTTGGAAGAGAGTAAGAAGAACAATTTTAGCCAAGTAAAAACAATTCAAAACCCCTATTCTTTATTGAATAGAACCTTTGACGTAGGTCTTTCCGAAATTTCCATCCGCGAAGAGGTAGGCTTGCTAGCTTATTCTCCTCTTGCTTTTGGAGTCCTTTCAGGGAAATATTTACAAGGGGATCTTCCTAAAAAATCACGCTTGAAATTATTTCCAGTTTTTTCAAGATATAACAGTGAGCAAGCACGTTTTTTAACGCAAAAGTATGCTGACTTGGCTCAAAAGCACAATTTGAGCCTTACAGAAATGTCGCTCGCCTTCGTTACCCAACAACCATTTGTCACAGCCAATATTATTGGAGCAACCACGCTAGAGCAGTTAAAGCAAAATATTGAGACGGTAAACATCGTGTTATCTGATGAGATTTTACAGGAAATAGATCAAATTCAATTGTTACAACCCAACCCTGCACCCTAAAATAGTTTTCGACGCAATGATTGAAGACACACAAAACGATGAATGATTTAGTGCTTTTTTTCAAACTCGGGCTTGGTCATGTACTTGATTTACAAGCTTATGATCATATTTTGTTCCTATTGGTATTGGTCGTTCCATACGCAACCAAACAATGGAAAGAATTGTTGGGTTTGATTTCTGCATTTACCATAGGACATACTCTTACATTGGCTTTGGCAACCTACGGTATTTTAAACTTGAAAAGCAATCTGATTGAATTTTTGATTCCATTGACCATTTTTGTAACTGCATTGGTGAATCTTTTTTCTGGGGTAAAAACAAAAACAGGTTTTCAATTTAAATTGTTCTTGACATTTGCTTTTGGATGGATTCACGGTTTGGGATTTTCGTATTATTTGCAAATGTTATTGTCAGATACATCGTCAAAAATGTTTCCGTTGATCGAGTTTGCTATTGGAATTGAAGCAGCACAGCTCATCATTGCTTTCATTATGTTGGTCGTTTTTGTGTTGGTAAATAAGTTGCTGCACGTTTCCAAAAGAGATTGGACAATGGTACTTTCTGCAATTGTGATAGGTGTTGTTATTCCAATGATGCAAGAACGATGGGAGCCTTTTTTAAAATCGTTGTTGCGTTAGGAAAAGACTAAAATTAACAGCGTATACAAATGAAATGTAAGGAGGTTTGTTGTTTCGGCTCAGATTTGCGACTTTTGAAGATTAAAAAAAGAAGTATTTGACTCAATGAAAGATAAAAAACAATTAAAATACGACAAAGCCTATATCAACATGGCCTTTGAGTGGGGAAAATTATCTCACTGCAAACGAAAGCAAGTAGGTGCTTTGATTGTAAAAGGGAGGATGATCATCTCAGATGGATTCAACGGAGCTCCAACTGGGTTTGACAATTGTTGCGAAAATGAAAAAGGAGAAACCAAATGGATGGTATTGCATGCAGAAGCCAATGCTATTTTGAAGGTTGCAGCTTCTACACAGTCGTCCAAAGGAGCAACCTTGTACATTACCTTGTCGCCTTGCAGAGATTGTAGCAAGTTGATCTTACAAGCTGGGATTACCAGAGTTGTTTATGCGCGGGCCTATAAAGATTTGTCGGGAGTCGAATTTTTAAAAGAAGCAGGAATTGAAGTAGATCATCTAGATGGCTATGCTGATGAATAAAATCCATCCTTCTTTTTTTACAGGAATGCTAGTGGCTTTTGGTATTGTCCTGGCAACAACGGTTTATTTTCCAACAGAAAGGTTTTTTGAGAACGGAAAGTATCAAAAAATAAACACATTGCTTCAATTTATTGAGCAAGATTATGTGGACAAGGTAGACACAGAAAAAATATTAGAAGATGTCGTGTCAGAAATTGTAGCCAAATTAGATCCGCATTCCGTTTACTTTTCAAAAGAAGATTTTTTAGCAAGTCAAGAAAATATGCAAGGGAACTTTGAGGGTATTGGTGTTCAGTTTTTTATGCACAACGATTCGATTGTAGTCACCAAAGTACTCAAAGGAGGGCCCAGTGAAAAAGTAGGTATTTTGTCGGGAGATAGAATTTTAATAGCCAACAATGATACACTTTACAATAAAAAATTGTCAAGTAGAAATGTGGTCAAGGCTTTAAAAGGACCAGCCGATACGAAGGTAGATATACGAATTTACAGAAAGCAAACCAGTGCTTTTTTGGACATCCCAATAGTTCGTAACAAAGTGCCCATTTCAAGCGTAGAAGTAGGATACATGTTGACAGAAGACATGGGATATCTTAAATTGAACCGTTTTGCGATGACTTCTTACCAGGAATTCAAAGAAAAATTGACACAATTGCAAACGCAAGGCGCCAAAAAACTAGTCTTAGATGTTCGTCAGAATGGAGGCGGATACATTCACATTGCCAATCAAATTATCGATGAATTTTTAGCAGCGGATAAGTTGATCGTATTCACAGAAAACAACAAAGGAAAGATTGAGAACTCATACGCCACGAACAAAGGGAGTTTTGAAAATGGGAAAGTATATGTTTTGATTGATGAAGGTTCTGCTTCGGCAAGTGAAATTTTGGCGGGAGCGTTGCAAGACAATGACAAAGGAGTGATTGTAGGACGGCGTTCTTTTGGAAAGGGCCTAGTGCAACAACAGAGAAATTTCGGTGACAGTTCTGCTGTACGATTGACCATTGCAAGGTATTTTACGCCTACAGGCAGATCTATTCAAAAACCCTATCGCTTGGATGACAACTCTAATTATGCATTGGATTATGAAAAGAGAATGACAAATGGAGAATTGCTTTCCAAAGACAGTATCAAAGTTGTAGATTCACTTCGATACACGACTCCAAAAGGAAAAGTAGTATACGGAGGAGGAGGGATTGTTCCAGATGTTTTTGTGCCTGTAGATACGACATTGTATTTGGAAAATTATCATTTTCAAAATTTAAATGATTTTGTATTTGAGTATGTAGACTCCAACCGCAAAGAATTGGGTGCTCTTTCATTGGAAGCACTTGGAGATAGACTTGATCTTGACAAAACTGTGTTGAAGCGCTATTTTGAGTATATACAATTGAAAAAAGCGCTGCCAAAAGAAAAAACAAAACAGATAAAGCACTATTTAAAAATGTTGGTCGTTGCACAACTTTTCGATCAAAATGCAACGGCAAAAATCAATGCAAGCAAGGATAAGATGATTCTTAAAGTATTGGAATTGGAAAAAGAGAAAGACTAGCCATGCAGCATAATTTGTATCTTTACCAGATAAATCAAAAAATTTGACAGCTCAAAAGAAAATATATTTCGCCTCCGATCAGCATTTGGGAGCACCCACTTCTGAAAAAAGTAAGGAGAGAGAAAAAAAATTGGTACGTTGGCTGGATAGCGTCAAAGCAGATGCCGAAGCAATTTTCTTGCTAGGAGATTTGTTTGATTTTTGGTTTGAATACAAAACAGTAGTTCCCAAAGGCTTTGTTCGCGTATTGGGAAAATTGGCGGAAATCAAAGACAGCGGCATTCCCATTTATTTTTTTGTGGGCAACCACGACTTGTGGATGAACGATTATTTTGAAAAGGAATTGAACATACCGGTGTACCACGAGCCCAAAGAGTTCACCTTTTCAGGCAAAACATTTTTAATCGGGCATGGAGATGGCTTGGGCCCCGGAGATTATGGCTACAAGCGTATGAAAAAAGTGTTTACAAACCCTGTTTGCAAATGGCTATTTCGATGGTTGCATCCTGATTTGGGCGTAAGGCTGGCACAATATTTCTCTGTAAAAAACAAATTGATTTCTGGAGAAGAAGATGTTGCTTTTTTAGGGGAAGAGAAAGAAAATTTGATTCAATATAGCAAACAAGTCCTGACCAAAAAACACTATGATTATTTTGTTTTTGGGCACCGTCACCTACCCATGACGTTGGCCTTGGAAAAAAAATCTGAATACGTAAATTTAGGTGATTGGATTTCCTATTTTACCTACGGTGTATTTGACGGGGAAAAAATGCAAGTACTTCCGTTTGAGGTGCAGAAGAAAGATGAGCTAGTTTAGATAATTTTCGGTTTTCTTAAAAAGAAGGATGTTTTTCTGTCTTTTTTTAAAGTTGTTTTTGCAGAAAAAATTAAACTCCCTGTTTATCCCAAAGATATTTATAGAGTCCTTTTCGTTTTAAAAGTTCTTGATGATTTCCTTGTTCAACAACTTCTCCTTTTTCTAATACAAAAATTTCATCTGCATTTTTTACAGTACTCAATCGATGTGCAATGATTAAAATTGTTTTTTTCTCCTCAACCAATTTTTCAATTGTTTTTTGAACAAATTTTTCAGAAACATTGTCTAATGAAGACGTAGCCTCATCTAAAATCAAAATTTCAGGATTTTTATACAAAGCTCTTGCAATGGCAATTCTTTGTTTTTGGCCTCCAGAAAGCAGGGCTCCATTTTCACCTATTGGTGTCTCAAAACCATTGGGTAATTGTTCTATAAAATCTAAGATTCCGAGTTCTTTGGTGAGTTTGATAACTTTCTTTAAATCACATTCAAATTCGCCAACAGCAATGTTTTCTAGAATGTTTCCTGAAAACAATTCAATTTCTTGTGGTACGACTGCCACTAAATTTCTTAGGCTGGCATTACTTATGTACTTGATGTCGTTTCCTCCGATACTAATGAATCCAGATTTGATAGGGTATAGGTTTTGTAATAAACAAGCCAGCGTGCTTTTTCCAGAACCACTTTCTCCCACGATTGCTGAAACTTTCCCTTTTTGAAAAGTAATGTCAAAACCTTCAAAGACATCGGTACGTGTGCCGTAGGAGAAAGAGACATTTTCAAAATTTATTTCGCCTATCATGTCGCGTGTTAGCTTCATTTTTTCGTTTATTTCTTCTCGTTCTAAATCCATAATTTCGAAAAGCCGATCTGTAGCAATTAATGCGTTTTGCATAGATTTATTGGTTTCTATTAATTGAGACATTGGATTGGTAAAGTAACCTATCAAAGCATAAAACGACATCAACTCTCCTGGGGTAATTTCATTATCTAATACAAAATAAGAACCTATCCACATTAAAATAATAGTAAATAACGAGGATAGAAAATTCGTGGAGGTACCGCTAAAAATTCCGTTGAGCGTTGATGCATACACAGAATAGAGTACATTGACAAATTTGTTTTCTGTTTTTGTATTTGCAAATTTTTCTATTCCAAACTGCTTAATTGTTTTCATGGAATTTAAAGATTCTACCAATTGACTTTCAAGTTGTGCAGCATCTTCCATTAATTTACGTTCTCGTTTTTTATTCCAACGATTTACAATTACATAAATAATAAAATATAATGGAATGACTGTTAAAATAATTAATGCCAGTTTCCAATAGTAAGTAAACATCAATGCAAAAGAAAAAAAGACAATAAAAATATTGACCACCACATTGATTGCTATATCATTTATAAAAGCTCTTATTTTTACCGCATCGTTTATACGAGAAGTTATTTCACCTATTTGCATGGTGTCAAAAAAACGTTGTGGTAATTTCAAAAGATGTTTGTAATATCCCAAAATTAATTTGGCATCCATCAATTGCCCTGTTCTTAAAATTAGAATGCTTTTAAATGAACCTATAAATGTTTGCAACACTAAAACCAGGATCATAATGAGACTCAACAAATTTAAAAGCCTTGTATTTCCCCCAACCAATACGTAATCTGTTATTTTTTCAATATAAATCGAGGTTGACAGACCTAATAAGGTGTAAAGAATAGCACCAAATAAAGCTTGAATTAAAACTTTTTTATGAGGTATTAATAAGTCTTTGAATCGTTGGGCAACAGTTGTTTGATTGTTTTCGGGCTTAAAACTTTCTGAAGGTTCGATCAATATAAAAACACCTGACCAAATTTTCAAAAAATCTTCAAAATTATAAATAACCATTTCACCTATTCCTGGGTCCATCACTTCAACAGTATTTTTGGCAACCTTGTAAATTACCATAAAATGATGCAAGGGATTTTCTTTTTCTCCTAAGACAACATGTGCAATTGCAGGTAATGGTATCAAAGAAATAGACTCTTTACCACCTTTTACTCCCTTTGCATTGAAACCCATTTTTTCGGCGGCGTTCAACAACCCTAAAACGTTAGTACCTTTTTTATCAGTTGATGCATATTGCCTAATTCTGGCAATGGGCAAAGCCAGTTTATAATGTGCTGCTATTGAAGCCAAACAAGCTGCTCCGCAATCTCTAATATCATGTTGTTTTATTTTGATTTTCATATACTTTTTTGATAGTTGGTAATAGGCTTCAGAGATTTCTTCTTTTAATCATCAAGTTCAATTAATTTTGGGTTGAACCAATCATCTACTTTGTCAAACAACAAATTCCATAAACTCCGCTCTGCTAAAGTTAACCGCGCTGTACAGGTCATTCCTTTTTTTATTTTAGCTTTAAAACCATTTTTTAAAGTCAATTCGTTGGTCTCTAATTTGCATCGAACTTTAAAATAGCTTCGCTGTTTGTCGATTGTTAAATTTCTGTCAATTTCATAAACGGTTGCTTTTCCTAAGCCCCATTGATTGTAATTAAAAGCATCCATTTGTAATTTTACAGTCTGACCTACACGAATAAAACCGATGTCTTTGGGGTGGATAAAACACTCTAAAATAATTTCATCGTCTGAAGATATTTCTCCCAAAATTTCATTTCCATTGAAATAAGCTCCTTGTTTGATTCCCGAATAGTTGACGATCGTTCCAGAGATAGGTGCTTTGATAGCGTAATTTTTCTTTTTTTCTAAAAGTTGGGTAATTTCGCCTTCTAGTCTTTTAATTTGTTCTTCAACGTGTGTTTTTCTTGATTGCCATTTGTTGTGTGTTTCTTTTTTATAGGTGGCGATTTTTCTATGTAAGATTTTCAATTCATAGCTCGATTTTTCATAATCTGCTGCGGAAACAATTCCTCCTTCAAAACCTTTTTTTGAACGCTGATACAATTGATAGAATTGCTCTTTTTGAGTTTTCAATTCTTCTAATTTTTCTAAAAAATGATTTCTTTCATTTTGATATAACTCGGTTTTTAAAAGCTTCGAATAGCCTTTGCAAAGTATATTTAAGTCGGAAAATTGTTGTTGTAAATTGACCAGTAAACTTTTCTTTGTTTGCACTTGTGTAGCTTCTATCAAAGGGTCTATTTTTAAAAGCAACTCGTCTTTTTTAACAGTCTGATTGTTTTTTAGATTTACATAACTTACTCTTCCTTGCACAAAGAAAGTTATTTTCACATTTTCTTTTTGAGAACGTAAGATTCCTCTTGCCTGACTGTCAACCGTAATACATACAAAAGGCAGAGAAATAATAACACCCACAATAAAAAATAATACGACAATATATAATATATTGGAGGTTTTACGGTATTTGTAATTAAGGCTAAAAACAGTATTTTTAATTTCGTTTGAGTAGCTCATTTTTTCATTTTCAAAGTATAACTTTCCAATAGTTGTTGTTTAAAAAGCAGTTCGTATTTACGCTGTATTTTTTTGAGTTGAGAAAGGACATACTCATTCCTCATTCGAGTATACTCAAAAGCCGTAATTGCGCCTATTTCGTATGATTTTTCAGAAAAAAGAGAAACTTCCTTTGTTTGTTTTTCTGCCTCTTTTGCTGCTTGATAATTTTCTTTTGCTGCCAACATATCAATATACAAGGTTTCTATGTTGTTTTTTAGATTTTGCTTTTCTTGTTCTAACTGTAACTCTTGTAAAGTTGTTTTTATCTTTGCCTGTTGTATCTTTATTTTGGTATTGCCTTGGTTGAAGAGGGGAATTTGAATACCGATACTTACATATTGATAAAAATTATTTCGAAATTGTTCTTTAAAGGCGATGTTCTCATTTTCAAAAACTTGTTGTGCAGAGGATCCCAAACTATAATCTAAAGTAATTTTGGGATAGTATTGTGTTTTGTAACTGCCAATTTCATTTTTAGAAAATTCTACTTTTTCTTTTGCAATTTGTATACTAGCTCTATTTGATAAAGCAAGATGAACGACTTCTTCTAGCGATTTTTCTAATGCTAAACTTTCTTCTGAAACATCTGCGACATCAAAACTTTCTTTATTTGGCAATTGCAACAAAATTGCCAATTCAAACAATGCTTTTTTTAGATTGATTTTTTCTGTTTGATAGGTTTGCCAATCTTGTATCCAATTGGCCTTTTCTTGGCTCAATAAATTTCTGGCAATGTTTCCTAATTGGTACAATTCCTCTTTGTTTTCTTTTTGCTTTTCACGGTTTTCAAAAACTTGTTTTGCCAATTCTAGTCGTTCTTTTGCGATTAATACAGAATAGTATTTGGCAATAATTTCCATTTGCAATTCAAATTTTTTTTGTTGAGTAGCTAACAGGGAGTTTATTAGATTGATTTCTTCATTTTCGATACGGATTTTTTGAGCGTTTTTGTTCCATAGTACAATGGAAGCATTTACAGCCCCGTCATTTCTATAACTTTGAATTTCTTTGTATTGCCCGACAAATTCTCCAGAGAACACTTGTTGAAAACCATAAGAAAATCCATTGTTTATTCTTGCTGACAAAGTAGGCAAACGCTTGTTTTTTTGAAATTTTACTTCTTTTGCTTGAATTTGTTGTGCAAGGGAGGCTTCTTTTATTTGTAAATTGTTTTTATAAGCATACGAAAAACAATCTTGTAAATCCCATTTTTTTTGGGGAAATGTGTTTGTGGAAAGTAAGAGGGCTATTGAAGTAGAAGCAAATTTCATTGCTTTCAGAGCTCTCAAACTATAAAATGTAATAGCCCAAAAGAACACCTATTAAAAATATAATGATTGCGATAAGGTAATTGAATTTGTGATTTTTCATGGTTTTTATTTTAAATGCGTGAATCAAATTTTTTGATGAATTTAGGAGGTAATAATCAAGAGTAAAATCGTAGCAAGTCCTATTATTTTTGTTACCCATTTCTTGTTAAGAGCTTTTGTTTTTTTATTGATATTAATTGACTTTGTGTGCTCATATTAGAGATGCTTATTTAATATAGTACAAAAGTCGGTGTAATTGAATTCCTAATTTATTCATAAATTTGCTGTAGTAATAATAATAGCGTATCCCTATTAAAAAACGAAATGCTATTTTATAATGTCTTTTTCTTTCTTTTTCTTTAGGGGGTAATTCCTTACTTACCTCTTTAATAAGCAGTAAGTTATCTTTGCTCAGGATGGTGCTTTTACGAATACTTTTCATAAAATCATTCAGTTCCTTGTCTTTTTGATTTTGAGACATTTTGAAATAATCCATAAAACTAAAAGCCACACAATCTACTAAAAACCTTACCAAATAAGCCTCTTGGTACTGTTTGAAAATCTCCTTTTCTTTTAAAAACTCTTTTAAATAATTATGTGCACTATATAAGTCATCAATCTTTTTTTTGGAAGTAGATTGCATGATAGAGTGTTGACGAATCCTGTAATTGTACAAAGGAAGATGATTGATCACTCCTATTTTATCAATATAATATAAGACTTTGGTTACAAAAATCAGGTCCTCAAAATAAATGTCCTCTGAAAAAGTAATTTTGTTCTCGTTTAACAGTTTTCTTGAAATTAAATAAATCCAAGGCATGGGGTAAACTCCATTACGATGCATTAAAAAGTATTTGTAAAATTCTTTATCTTCTTCCAAATAAAATGGTAACTTTTCTTTTTTAGTATTCTTTCTTTTGTTAAAATCGATATGTTGAGTAAAGCCAAAAATAAGAACTTGATAATTTTCACTTTTTGCTTTGTTATAGGTTAGTTCTGCGGCATTGTGTTCTAGCCAATCATCAGAGTCTAAAAATAATATGTATTCAGCGGTTGCATTTTGTATGGCGGTATTTCTACCGACACCATTTCCTTGATTTTCTGTAAAATTGATGAGGTGTATTCTAGAATCTTTTTTCTGAAATTCTTGGATAATTGCCAAACTTCCGTCTGTAGAAGCATCATTGACTACAATGATTTCTATCTCCTCCAAAGTTTATTCAATGGCAGAATTCAAACATTGATGGAGGTATTTCTCTGTGTTGTAAACAGGAATGAGGATGGCTATTTTGAGGTTCATAATTATTTATTTTAATTTTCGCCTTAAATAATTCTCATTTTTTTTAATAAAAAAGAAGCATTCATATTTTTACAAATACCTGCTTTCAATCTGTAATCAAAACACAATTCATCATTGATAATTTCTGTATCAAAATAATAGTTTTTAATTTCTGCATTTTTTTTAGAAACCTCGCACAAACTCAAATCATGTGTTGCAATAATTCCAGTAGCTTTCAATTCAATTAATTTTTCAATAAATTTTTGAGAACCGATTGCTTTGTCATTACTATTTGTTCCTTTCAAAATCTCATCAAGTACAATAAAATAGGCTGTGTCTTGTAAAGATTCAATAATTAATTTCAAGCGTTTTAACTCCGAGAAGAAGTAAGAAGAGTTATCTCTCAAAGAATCTGAAGTTCGCATGCTCGTAAGCAATTTAATAGGAGTATAATACATTTTTTTTGCACAAACAGGCAAACCTATATTTGCCATCACAATGCTTAAAGATACGGTTCTTAAAAAGGTGCTTTTCCCAGCCATATTTGACCCTGTTACAATGAAAAAAGATTGAGAGTCTATCAAATAATCATTTGTTATTCTTTTTGAGTATTCAATCAAAGGATGTCCCAAATTAGTGGCTTCAATTACAATATTCCCGTCGATTATTTCAGGAAAAATAAAATTAGGATAGTTAAATTTAAAATTTGCCAGACTATTTTGCGCATCAAAAAAAGCAATCACCTCAAACCATTGTCTTACATCACCTCTATAAATAGAAATCCACTTTTCAATTTTGCTTGCTTGTCGCATATCCCATAAAAACAAACTATTTCCTATGAACCCCCAAAAAAGATTATTTCGTTGATCTAAGGCGTCTAATGTTTTTGAAAAAGTTTTAAACACACTAGATGCTGTTTGTACTTCGAGATTTAATATTTTTATTTTTTTTTCTAGAATTTCAGAAGTGAATTTTTCTTTTTCTATAAGCTCTAAAAGTCTATAATATTGATTGAAAGTAGCTCTTGCTTTGTTAGAATTATCATAAATTCTATTTACTTTTTTAAAATAAAAACCGGAAATGCTAAGTCCTATAAAACCCCAAACCATCAAATGGGTAAATACTAAAAAATCAAGACACATTCCAACAAATATTCCTAAAGTAATGATAGAGAATAGATTGGAAGCTAGAAATGTTATTTTTGGCAGTGAAACTTTATGTTTTTCAATCCATTTTAATGTTAAATTAATGGGAGTAACTGTTTTGATTAAACTTGCTGTTGCAGAAAATTGTTGTCTCCACCCTATTTTTTCAGATAATTCTTCAATTGTTTTTTGTTTAGCTTTTATATTTTCAATATTGTTACTCGTCAATAATTTTGCTAACTTTAATTTTCCTGATTTAGTAGACGCTCTATTTATAAGCTGAAAAAAGGAACCTTTGCCAAATAAATCAATATCATAACTAAAAAGATGTGTCGACTCAATAAATTCTTCTCCTGTTTCCAGATTAAGCCATCCTTTTTCTAAACAATCTACTTCTACTGAATTGATATTAATCAATTCTTGAATGAATTGTTTTTCTTTTTTCAACTTAACAGACATACTCAGAAAAACAAGAAACACAATACCTCCCACTGCTCCTGAAAGCAACATGTAAAGTGCATTACCAAAAAAAAAATAGATAAAGAAAACTGTCACACAGAATAATAAAAAACGAATACTACTCACCCAATTTAGTTGGTTTTGAATTTTTACCAAACAAGTTTTAAAGACATCTTTTTTATTATTATAATATTCTATCATGTTTTTATGTTCCTTTGTTTTTTACTTTGAAAACATAGGTCAAATTATAAATATCAACCTATGTTTAAAACTTTTGTTTAAGCATAAATTGGTCCGCCGCTACCTGTTGGTGTAAGATTGACAGTATTAAACCATCCACCAGATATTGTAATCCAATAAGGCCATCCTCCTTCAATTTTTCTAATCTCCCGAGCATTCAATTCCTGAACCCCAAGAGTACTCAAATCATTTGTCATAATTTTAAAGTTTTTAATGAAACATTTCTTTTTGCCAAAACGTCCAAATGTGCACCTTTTTAGGTTTTGACGGCTTTAAATGTACACGTCTTCACTGCCAGAGCATGGCGGTTTGTTTGTTTTTTTGTAAAAACGATATTCCACCTTGAATTTTTATAAGCTCATTGTCTTTTAAAACCTCTACACAGTACTGTACTCGAAGTTCAAAAGGCGAATCGTAGTAATAGGTACATACTTTTTTGTCATAGCAAATAGGTGCTTCAATCTCTTTTAAGTAATCTAACAAACGAAACAACGTACGCTCGCTGACATTCATTTTTTTAGCAAATTCTTTGGGTGTACCTGTTTTGGCATGCAATATGAATTGATGCACTCTGCGCAATTGTATCAATTGATTTAAATTTTTCATAGCAGAACCGTTCACATTAATTATCAATTTATGGGGAGGGAACCTATAAAAAAGGACTAGCAATTTTACGTCTTTTAATACCATTGTAAGGTAAACAAGAAAAACGTAAAAGTCAAACCTTAAAAAATATTTAAAAGAAAATCGCCTAAAAATTACTTTTTAGGCGATCTCTTTAGTATCGTTAATTTACGGTTTTGTTCTATAATTCAATATTTATTCTTGCAAAAAGATACCTTCCTAAGAATCCAAATTGCGAAGTTCGTCGTGAATATGGAAACGATGCATTCGACTGACTACCGGGTCTGTTTTCATCGGGATACACATCGAAAACATTGTTAGCACCAATAGTAATGCTTGTGTTGTCGTTCATATTGTTTGTAAGTGTTAGATCTGTTACAACCTTTCCTCCGTAGACGGCATTGTCATTTACAGAAGCCCCCGCCACTCTAGCTTGCCCAGAAAACTCATCGGGATCCGTTACTTCTCCAAAATATACATTTCGCAGTAAGACAGCCCATTTTTCACTGGACAAATTGTGTGTTAAATTTACTTTGGTTCTTGGTTGAGCTATGGTAAGGAAAGCCTCTTCTTGTCCATCAAAAAAGTCTCCTTCTAACCCTGCACTTGAAATATCGCTTGGAACATTGATACTCGTAATTTCTGTTTCAGAAAAAGTAGCAGCAAGCGTATTGTCAAGATTTAATTTGTCTGACAGAGCTATTTTATATCCGGCAACGATATCGATTCCTTGATTTTTTGTATCGATGGCATTGGCTAAAAATTGCGCTTTTCCTGCTCCGGCCGCATCAAAAATGGGTTTTAAGGTAGTATCATCGTTGTGTGAAAATTTACCAGTTAAAACGATTCTGTCCTCTATTTCTATTTGATACGCATCCACAGTAAATGTGAAGTTGTTTATTTTTCCAGTAAAACCGATACTTGAACTTTTTGAAACCTCTTCCTTCAAAGTTCCTATGTTTAAGAGATCAGCCAGAGGACTATCATTTGGGAACAAACCTACCTCTTCGGCAACACCGTTTGCGTTGAAAATGGTGCTACTTCTGCTGTAATATTGTTGTTGCAAAGAAGGAGCTCTAAATCCAGTGCTATTCGCAGCACGCATAGAAATATTGTCAGAAAGTTTGATTCGCGTAGCCACCTTGTAGTTGAAAGTTTCTCCAAAGTCAGAAAAGTTTTCATAACGAGTCGCTAAGCTTACAAGGAAGTTTTCTGAAATGTCTGCTTCCGTGTCAAAATAAAAACCGATACTGTTTCGGTATTTGTCCACCGCATTCTGAGGAGTAAAACCACCAAAAACTTGTGAGGTACCAGGCAAACTTTCACCAAGTGCATTTGTTGCTCCACCAACGCCTCCAGAAGTAGGAATACCGTTATTGTTGTAAGTGCCGTATGAATTTTCTTTTCCTTCAAATATTTCAAAGCGATCCACTCTATACTCTGCACCAAAGGCAATGTTCAAGCCAGAAAATATGTCTTCGTTGAATTTATTGAAATCCAAATTGGTTGTATTTTGAGAAAAGGAGTAAGATCCCGCATCAAATACAGAAGGAGAAGTTGCTCCTAAACTAGCATTGGTACTATTGACAACTGTAAAACCAAAAGTATTGGACCCAAAACTATTGGAGAAATCGACATTCCATCCGTTTTGTGTAACCCCTTTGATTCCCACAGCAAAAGATTGATCAAGAATATCGGATTGAATTCCAGGTAAAAAACCATTTGCATTTGCCGCAACATTCGCTTTAGGTCTCCACGGTTCTCTTAAAAAACCATAGGCCAGTCCCTGACGATAGCTGATCCCACCAAAAGAATAAACTTCTGTATTTTCTGACAGAGGAAGGGATAAGTTGGTGAAGAATTTTCCTTCTCGCAATTTAGAAGTACCTACTTTGAATCTAAAATCATTTCTTTCCAATCCTCGTGCGGCGAATTGCGCGTCATCCAATTCTTGATAAGTCGCAAATTCACCATGACCACCATTGGGAAGAAGATCACGCAATAGCCCAAGGTCTTCAGGAGTATTCAAAACCCCGTCGGTTGCCGATAAGTCAAGTGCAGCAATGGCCGATTGATCGTTAGCACTGATGTAATTTGTGCCCAACAAAGCAGCACCACTTTGATAATCTGCAGCGGTCATTTCTGCAATGGTTTTTCCGCTTTGTTCTGTAAAAGCTTGTTCTACTGCGTTGGCAATATCATAAATTTGCTCTGCATTGGTCGCGTTTCTTAGTGCAGGATTTCGGGTAGCAATAGAACCTGTGAAATTGACAAACCCTCCTTTCGAGCCTAAGTTGATTCCATAGTTGGCGTCAATTTGTAACTTTTCACCATCAAAACCACCTTCTTGATGATTGCTTTTCGAAGAATTATTCGCTCCAAACGTCACTGAAAAGTCCAGTTTATTTGTGGCTTCTTTCAAGACAATATTGATAACACCAGCAATGGCATCAGATCCATATTGTGCTGCGGCACCATCTCTTAAAACTTCAATTCTTTTGATAGCTGCCGTTGGAATAGCGTTCATGTCTGTACCAACAGAACCCGCTCCAACGGTTCCATTGACATTCAAAGAAGAACTTTTGTGCCTTCTTTTTCCGTTTACCAATACCAATACTTGATCTGGTCCCAAACCTCTTAAAGAAGCGGGGTCAATATGATCCGTACCATCAGAAACTGTTTGTGTTTGAGAAGTAAACGACGGTGCCACGTAATTTAAAATTTCATTGATGGAAGTCTGTGGGCCTTGTGTTGTCAATTCTGCAAGATCAATGACATCCACAGGAACAGGAGTCTCGATAGCAGTTCTGCTTGGGTTTCTCGATCCTACCAAAACAACTTCATTCAAGCTAACTCCTTTTTCGACAAGTGTGACTGTCATGCTTGTGCTAGAAGAAAGGGCCTCTTTCGAAACATTTGAGAATCCGAGTAATGAAAATTCTAATTGTGCTGGAAGTTGACTTGGGTTTATTGAAAAATGTCCGTTGTCGTCTGTGACAGTTCCATTGGTAGTCCCTTTCTCAATAACATTGGCATAGGGTAGTGGGTCTCCGTTTTCATCGATTACCTTTCCTTCAAGGGTTTGACCCATTACTGAAAAAGAACAAAAACAGAAAAGCATGAGTAGCATGCTCTTGAATAGAGTGATTTGTTTCATAATTGCTTGGTTTTATAGTTAATTGATTGTGGTTACATGATTTTGTAATGCGTACTTCTTTTTCAAGAACAATCTTTTAAACTTTTTAAACCTTGCTTCATAGCAACAAAATTCAATAAAAATGTTTTTGCTTAAATGAATTTAAACGTTTGACAGTGTTGCTAATATAGTATTTTTTTAACAAAAAATTAATAAAAACATATTCAAAACCACCTTTTTTTATAAAATTATTAAAAATTTTTTAATTAAAAACAAGTGGTTGTAAGGAAGAAACATTGTTTAAAGAAGATAAATGAGATTTTTTTAGGGCAAGTATAGAAAACGAAATTGACGAAATGGAGGCCTTCAAAATTGCAAGGTGTTTTTTTAGTATTTTCATAAGTGTCCTTTGTAAAGGAAAGTATTTTTATGAAAATAAAAGGAACGGCTAAACAAAAAAGCAGTCTCTAATAGAAGAGACTGCTTTTTTTAATATTTGGTTAAGTTTGGTTTGGTTGTCACAAATATTGGGATTATTCTTCGAAATTCAAAATAATCATAACATTTTTTTAACATTAGAGGAGTGTGTATTTGTTTTTTTAGGCATTTGGCAAATTGAAATGTTTGTTTAACCAAATTTTAACAATACAAAACCTCTAAAATTGTAGCTTTGTGAGTCCTGTAAAAATAGCAGATCTACAAACATAATTTCGATATAGAAATGGAAGAAAATAACACAAGTATAGACATCAGAGCCATCAATGAAAAAATTGAAAAGGAAAGTGCCTTTATCGATTTGTTAACAAATGAAATGAGCAAAGTGATTGTTGGTCAAAAACAAATGATTGACCGATTGCTCATCGGATTGTTAGGAAACGGGCATATTTTGTTAGAAGGTGTTCCAGGACTGGCAAAAACGTTGGCTATAAATACGCTCTCCAAAGCTGTGGATGGAGACTTTAGTAGAATTCAATTTACGCCAGATTTGTTACCTGCAGATGTTGTAGGAACAATGATTTATAACATGAAGGAAAACCTTTTTGAAATTAAAAAAGGGCCTATTTTTGCAAACTTTGTGCTTGCAGATGAAATCAACAGAGCTCCTGCAAAAGTGCAATCGGCTTTGTTGGAGGCCATGCAAGAGCGCCAAATTACCATTGGAGAGGAGACTTTCCCCTTGAGCGAACCTTTTCTGGTGATGGCAACGCAAAATCCAGTAGAACAAGAAGGAACCTATACCTTACCAGAAGCGCAAGTAGATCGTTTCATGCTCAAAGTTGTCATTGATTATCCAAAATTGACCGAAGAGCAAAGTATCATGCGTCAGAATTTAAACGGTGGTTTTGCCACTGTAAACCCAGTGGTTGGTTTGGACCAAATTGTGAGAGCAAGAGCTGCGGTGAAAGAGGTTTATATGGACGAGAAAATAGAAAAGTATATTTTAGACATTGTTTTTGCTTCTCGTTATCCAGAAAGATACAACTTGCCTGATTTGAAACCATGGATCAGTTTTGGAGCTTCTCCACGAGGAAGTATAAGTTTGGCGCAAGCAGCAAAATGTTATGCTTTTATCAAAAGAAGAGGATACGTCATTCCAGAAGACGTCAGAGCAGTGGTGCATGACATTTTGCGTCACAGAATTGGAATTACTTACGAAGCGGAAGCAGAGAATATCAATTCAGTGGATATTATAAATAAAATTGTGAACGAAATTGAAGTGCCTTAAGAGTGGTGGAAACAATCAACCAATTACACATCTTACAAAACACAAACATTGGAAACAAAGGAGATACTTAAAAGAGTACGCAAAATTGAAATCAAAACGCGTCGACTTTCCGATCATATTTTTTCTGGAGAATACCACAGTTCTTTCAAAGGACGTGGAATGACCTTTAGTGAAGTAAGAGAATACCAGTTTGGAGATGACATTCGAAATATTGATTGGAATGTGACTGCCCGCTACAATCAGCCCTTTGTCAAAATTTTTGAAGAAGAAAGAGAGTTGACCATGTTACTCGCAGTAGATGTGAGTGGGTCTGAATTTTTTGGAACCCATACTCAGTTTAAAAAAGACACACTTACAGAAATAGCCGCAACCCTGGCATTTTCTGCCATTCAGAACAATGACAAAGTGGGGTTGCTTTTGTTTTCGGACCAAGTAGAATTGTTTATTCCCCCAAAAAAAGGAAAGAGCCATGTCCTTAGAATTATTCGTGAGTTGATTGAATTTCAGCCCCAAAGTAAAAAAACCAATATAGACGAAGCTTTGAAATATTTGTCGAACGTAATGACTAAAAAAGCCATTGTTTTTCTACTTTCTGATTTTATGGATGACAGCTATGCGCAAACGCTTAAAATTATTGGGAGAAAACACGATGTTACGGGAGTAAGAATTTACGACAAACACGATGAAAGTATTCCTAATTTGGGAATGGTGGCGATGCAGGATGCAGAGACAGGTAAAAAAATGTTGGTAAATACGGCATCGAAAGCTGTCCGGACAGCTTATCATACCCACTACGCAAATAACGTAACTTATTGTCAAGATGCCTTTGCAAAAAGCGGTTCAGGAATTATAAACACAAGAGTTGACGAAAGTTATGTAAAAAAATTATTGACTTATTTCAAACAAAAAGAGGTAAAATAAACTTTTTGTTTAAAGTCTGAAAACAACATGAAAAAAACAATATTTTACCTCATACTATTCTGCTCAAGCTTGGGTCATGCCCAACAGGATATTACTGTAGCTTTAGATACCATTCAAATTCGTATAGGGGAGCAAATTCAATATACAATTGCCACCAAAGAGAAAGAAAAAGTACTGTTTCCAGAACTGCAGAACTTGAAAGGTTTGGAAGTTATTTCGGTCGAAAAGGTGGATACACTTCCAAACCGATTGGAAAGAAAATACCTGCTTACAGGTTTTGACAGCGGGAGTTACTTTATTCCGAAACAAGAAATATTTATTCAAAACAAAGCCTATTACACGGACTCTCTGTTGGTTCACGTGGCTACTGTCACTGTAGATACCCTAAAACAAAAACCTTTTCCGCCAAAGCCTATTGTCGAGGAGCCTTTGATTTTTGACGATTATCGTCCCTATTTTATTTGGTTGTGGGTTTTAGTGGGAGCTCTCTTGGTTGTGGGAATGATTTATTTCCTGCTTAAAAAATATTACCAAGAAGATGGAGTGCTCGAAAAAGAAAGGATTCCTCCTTATCAAGAAGCGATTCAAAAATTTGCCAGTTTGGAAGAAAAGCAACTTTGGCAAAACAATAAAATCAAAGAATATTATATTGAGTTGACTGAAATTGTGAGAGTGTATATGGCGCGAGAAATAAAGGTTGCATCACTCGAAGCTACGAGTGATGAATTGATTCAAAAAATAACGATACAAAATCAAACAAAAGAAATTGGAATTACCAAACAACTCATTGAAGAGTTGCACTTATTTTTGAAACATGCGGATTTTGTAAAGTTTGCACAACTAAGACCTTTGGCAGCGGAAATTAAACAGGACAGCACCGAAGCAAAAAAGATCATCGAATCGTTGCAGCCTATTATGAAACAATACAAAGAAGCCAACTTGTTGACCGATGATGCACAAGCCAAGTATTTGAAATCAGAACTTGAAATGTCTCTTTTGGCAAAGAGAAAAAGAACAATTGTTTATGCGATATACATCATCATTGCTGTTTTGGTGTTGACTTTTGGGACTCGAGTAATACTGCAATATTCAAATTTAATTGGAAGTCCTGTGGTTCAGACTTCTTTGCCAACCTTGAACAATGACAATTGGCAAAAACAGTCTTTTGGTGATCCAGCACTTACATTGCATGCCCCTGTGGAAATTCCTTTGCAAACCAAAGAGGTGCCATTTCAAGTACAAAATGTTGTCACCAGGTTGGGGCTCTATGAGTACAAGGCTCTGAATGAAATGACCATCACTATAAGCACACTGACCTATGCAGGAACCAATCCCAATATTGAAGAAGTGCTTCAGAATACCGTTCAAAATCTCCAAACCAATCCAAATGTGGAGGACTTTGAATACGAGCGACTGCCCGTGACTTTTAATAATGGTTTGCAGGGCGTTTGCTTGTCTGGAGTTATGACAAAAGAGGGTACCTCAAAGGAATTCAAAATAATTGGGGTTGGAAACGAAAAGAACGTTTGGCAAGTAGTCTCTGTATACAATGCAGAAAATACAGCGCTAAAAACCATGATAGAAACCATGACAGCATCTATAACTATTGAACTATGATTTGGAAAAATTTAGAGTTTGAAAATCCGGCTTTTTTGTGGGCACTATTGTTGCTACCCTTTCTTGTATTTTGGTTTTTTTACACACACCAAAGAAATACTGCAACTCTTCAAGTAGGGACAACCAAAGGGTTTGAATTGAAAAAATCACTACCAGCACAATTAAAGCCCCTTCTCTATACATTTCGAATTGTTGCAATTGGAGCACTGATCATCGCTTTGGCGAGGCCTAGAAATGTATCCATAAGTAAGAAGACAAAAACGAACAAAGGAATCGATATCGTCATGGCGATTGATGTGTCCGGGAGTATGTTGGCAAAAGATTTACGCCCCAATCGTTTGGAGGCCTTGAAAAAAGTAGCTGAAAACTTTGTAAAGGAACGCCCAAACGATCGAATTGGAATTGTGGTTTATGCAGGAGAAAGTTATACCCAAACGCCTATTACCAGCGATAAAAGTATTGTAGCGAGTTCTTTAAGAGCTATAGAGTATGGACAGATAGAAGACGGTACTGCTATTGGAATGGGACTTGGATCTGCAATCAATCGATTGAAAGATAGCAAAGCAAAAAGCAAAGTCATTATTTTATTGACAGACGGTGTCAATACTGCTGGATTTATAGACCCAAAAACAGCTACTGAACTGGCAAAAGAATTGAAGATAAAAGTATATACCATCGCCATAGGAACTAATGGAATGGCACCGTTTCCATACGCCAAAGACCGACGGGGAAATCTTATGTTCCGCAAGCAGAAAGTAGAAATAGACGAAGAATTACTCAAGCATATAGCTACGGAAACAGAAGGAAAATATTTTAGAGCGACCGACAATGTAAAATTGAAAGCTATTTATAACGAGATCAACAAACTTGAAAAAACAAAAATAGAAGAATTCAAATATTACAACTACCAAGAGCAATACCGCGGTTTTGTTTTTTTAGCCATTGCCCTATTGCTTGTAGAATTTGTTTTGAAAAATACAGTATTTAGAAGTTTTATTTGATATGAAAGAAATGCAACCCCATTTTATTATAAGATGTACGAATTAGAAGCTCCAATATATTTTTATTTATTTGCCATAATACCTTTAATGGTAGTTGTGTTTTTTGTTACGTTTATTTGGAAAAAACGAACCCAGAAAAAATTTGCAGATTTAAATCTCTTGCAGAAAATAGCACCGAATTATTCGGTATTCAAAGCTGTTTTGAAATTGGCGGTTCTTTGTTTGGGACTCGCATTTTTAATTCTGTCGTTGGTAAATCCCAAAATGGGCACTAAATTAAAGACGCTCAAAAGAGAGGGAGTTGATATTGTTTTTGCATTGGATGTTTCCAAAAGTATGCTGGCAGAGGACATTGCTCCGAACAGGCTGGAAAAATCGAAACAAATTATTTCAAAAATTATCGATAACCTTGGTAGTGACCGTGTTGGAGTGATCGTATATGCAGGAAATGCCTATCCATTGTTGCCTATAACGACAGACCACGCCGCCTCAAAAATGTTTTTACAAAATGCAAATCCCGACATGGTTTCGAGTCAAGGAACAGCTATTAATGAGGCCTTGGACTTGGCAAAAACGTATTACAACAATGACGAACAAACCAATCGTTTTTTAGTGATTATTTCTGACGGAGAGGATCATGAAAAAAACACCATTTCGGTCGCTCAAGAACTTTCCAAAGAAGGAGTACAGGTGTTTACAGTAGGCGTAGGGAGCGAAAAAGGAAGTCCAATACCTTTGCGTGTAAATGGGAATTTAAATGGCTACAAAAAAGACAGACAAGGCGAGGTTGTGATTACACAAAGACAAGTAAATGTTTTGAAAGCTATTGCAGAGAACACAGGTGGTTTGTATGTCGATGGAAATAGGACGGCAAATCCAGTAGAACGAATTGTAGAAGAAGTAGCCAATGCACAAAAGCATGAATTTGAAACCAAACAATTTTCAGATTACAAAGACCAATTTCAATGGTTTCTTGGTTTCGGTTTGTTGTTTGTTTTGCTAGAGGTATTTTTTCATGAAAAGAAAACCAAATGGCTTCAAAAAATAGATTTATTCAATGAAGAAAACTCAAAAAACTCTAAGAACTTATAAAGTAATGAGAATCTTGTTTCTGTTTTTGTTTAGTTTGGGAGCATATGCTCAGCAAGATACCATTGTGCAACAGCGTTCAGCGCGCAAGTTGGTGCGAGAAGGAAATACTTTGCATCAGCAAAAAGAGTACGCAGCGGCAGCGGTTTCCTATCAAAAAGCGTTGGAGAAAAGTCCAACCTATTACAAGGCAGCTCATAATTTGGGCAATACTTTGGCCATTCAAAAAAACACCAAAGAAGCTCTTTCTCAATATGAATTGGCTTTGAAAGGAGCGAAAACAAAAAAGGAAAAAGCAGCGAGTTACCACAACATAGGAAATGTGTATCTCCAAGAAAAAGCTTATGACAAAGCGATTGATGCCTTTAAAAACAGTTTGAGAGCAAATCCATTGGATGATGAAACACGCTACAACTTGGCCCATGCCAAAAAAATGCTGAAAAAACAAAAAGAAGAAGAACAGAAAAACAAACAAGATCCTCCTTCAGCTTATGCAAAACGAATGAAAAAGAAGGCAGATGCACTGGTCTCTAAGTTCAAATTTGAAGAAGCATCTGAGTTGATGGACAAGGCCTTAGAAAAAGACATGACAGTCACGAATTACAAAGACTTCATGAAAAAATTGGACGACGTAATTGAAATAAAGAAATGAGTAAAGACATGAAAAAAGGAATTGTATTTTTGTTATTTGTTTTGATGGCCGTTTCTTCAAAAGCGCAAAGCTCGGCAATGGCTTATTTTAACAACGGATCTAAGCAGTACGTCCATAGCAAGCTAGAGCAAGCAATTGCAACGGTAGATTCGGGCTTGCAAAAATTCCCAACGGATGAAAAACTGAATGCTTTGAAAGAAAAGCTAATAGAAGAAAAGAAAAAACAACAGCAACAACAAGACAAAAAAGAAGGAGAACAGAATAAAAAAAATCAGGAAAAGAAGGATTCGAAAAAGGAAGACAAAGAAGAAAAAAAGCAAAACCCGAAAGAGGAAGAATCTAAAAAAGAAGACAAAGAAAAAGAGCAAAAAGAGGAGAAAGAAAACAAAGATTCGAAAAAGGAAAAAAAGCCAACACCCCAAATGTTGAAAATGTCACCAGAGCAAATAAAACAGCTGTTAGAAACGATGAACAACGAAGAAAATAAAACACAGAAAAAAATCAATGCTCAAAAATTAAAAAAAGGAAGAAAAAAACACCAAGAAAAAGATTGGTAGACTTTAAATAGATGAGATTAAAAGTAGGTTTTTTAGGAGAAAAGCGTAGCAAAGGAGATAGAATATGAAATTTAGAATTACTTACACAATCCTGTTTTTAACAATTCAAAGTTTGTTTGCTCAGGTGGAGTTTAAAACCAAAATAAGCAAGAATAAACTTGGATTGAACCAGCGTTTGCGAGTAGAATTTACGATAAATAAACAAGGAGGAGATAATTTTACACCCCCAAGTTTTAGAGGATTTGATGTGGTCGGAGGACCTAGTCAATCGGTCAATCAGTCGTGGATCAATGGCAAATCAAATTACTCCCAGTCCTATACCTATATAATTTCACCAATAAAAAAGGGGAATTTAAGAATTCAATCCGCAAAAATAGAATACGAAGGAAAGACGCTAAAGTCCAATGCGGTGACGGTAGCAGTCGTAGACCCTATAGAGCTTCCAAAAGACCCGAATGACCCTGATTATATCGCCAATCAAAATGTCCATTTGGAAACGCTTGTGTCCAACGAAAACCCTTTTGTAGGTGAGGGAATTTATGTGGAGTATCGACTGTATTTTAGCCACAATGTAGCCATCAGTGATTTTGATTTTAAAGAGTTACCGCAGTACGAAGGTTTCTGGAACCAGGACATCAAACTAGACCAAATCAGTTTGAAAAATGGGAAATATCAAGGCGAAGATTACCGCTATTTTTCAATCAAAAAGTCTGTATTGATTCCGCAAAAATCAGGAAACTTATCCTTAGAGCCTATCAAAACAGACTTGATTATCGGAGTACCTACAGGTAGAGGTGACTTTTTTGGAAATCCGATTACACGGAATATTAGAAAATCTTTTAGAACGTTTAAAAAAACAATCAAAGTAAAACCCTTGCCATTGACTGGAAAACCAGCTAATTTTATAGGAGCGGTGGGAGATTTTAAACTCGAGGTAGGGACGAGTAAAACTGCTTTAAAAGCCAACGAATCTGCACAGTTAAAAGTAAAAGTTTCGGGACGAGGAAATTTGAAACTATTCGAAATACCTTCCATAAAAACACCAAAAGAATTGGAAGTATATACTCCAGAGCATCGAGAAAATTTAAAAACAACAGCTAGAGGAATCAAAGGTTTGCGCGGTGAAGTCTACGATCAATATACAATCGTTCCTGCATACAAAGGAAAATATAAAATTCCATCTGTTTCTTTTTCATATTTCAATCCAAAAGAAAAAAAATACCATTCGTTGGTGTCCGATGAGGTCATTGTATCCGTTTTAGAAGGAAAAGAATTGCCAACAAATTCAGATAGGATTTTAGGCAACGAGGGAGTCCAAAAACAAAAAGTGGTGGCTTCCCGCAATAGTTTTCGATATGTCCAAACTAAAACGCAATTTGTTGCCTCTATGGAGGAAGGTTTTTTTCAATCTAAGCGCTATTATCTTTTTCTAATATTGCCATTATTGCTGATCCCTATAGTCATGTTTGTCGGTAAAAAACAAAAACAAAGAGCCAACGATTTGATGGGGAATAGAATTCGAAAGGCAGACAAATTGGCACGGAAATATTTGTCACAAGCCAAAAAAGAGCTGGGAAAAAAAGAAGCATTTTACATTGCTTTGGAAAAAGCATTGCACAATTACCTAAAGGCGAAATTACAGGTAGAGGCATCCGACATTAGCAAAGATAAGATTGTCAAAATTTTAGGAGAAAAAGGCGTTTTTCCAGGTGTCGTTTCAGATTTTATTCAAGTATTGGACGACTGTGATTTCGCACGTTATGCTCCTGTAACAGACGTGATGATGAACGAGGAATTTGACAAAGCAAAAGAAATCATTGCCAAATTAGACAAACAACTGTAAAGAATTTCAAATGAGGAAGTACAAATTTCAAATAAAAACGACATTGAGGGGGTTTTTTAGGAGACAAAACAAGGCTATTTGGGTTCTTTTTATGTTTTTGTTTGCCTCAGTTTTACAAGGACAAATTAACCCAAAGGAGCTTTTTGATCAGGCCAACGAATTGTACCGTACAAACAGCTACAAAAAAGCCATAGAATTGTACGAATCTATCGAAATACAAGGAATGATTTCATCCGAGTTGTATTTCAATATGGGGAATAGTTATTACAAGTTGAATGAGATTGCCGAAAGCATATACAATTACGAAAAGGCCTTGCAATTAAATCCCCAAAACAAAGATGCCAAAGTAAACTTGGTCTTTGCCAAAAGAATGACCATCGATGCAATTGAAGAATTGCCCAAAACAGTCCTACAAAATTTTGAAACAGACTACCTACAAGAACTATCTTACAATCAGTGGGCATGGATTTCTGTAGTGGCGTCATTGGGCCTGTTGTTTTTTTTTATAGGATATTATTTTTCATACGTTCCATCTCAAAAGAGAATTTACTTTGGGGCTTTGGTGGCTTGTTTGCTTCTATTGTTGTGTTCTTTTATTATTTCTTTCAAAGAGCATCAATACCAAACAAACAAATTGGAAGCCATTGTTTTCCAAGAAGTAGTTACTGTAAAAGATGCACCTTCCGAAAACAGTGACGATGTTTTTGAATTACACGAGGGAACGAAAGTAAGTGTATTGGACAAAGTAGCCGCCTGGAAAAAAATAAAATTAGCAGATGGAAAAGTGGGCTGGATTCCGAAAAAGGCCCTAAAAGATTTGTAATTTTTCAAAATAGGATCTAAAACCCATTGATTTTTTGAAATTCGTTGCTTGTTTTTCCTTATTTTTAGTGTCTTGCAACGGAGCGTAGTATATCGAATGCAAATCTGCAGTTTAAGAACAATCCATGAAAAAAACAGTTTTAATAACAGGTGGCACCGGTTTGGTAGGAAAATCACTTTCTCAACTTCTCGTAAACAAAGGGTATCAGGTTTCTATATTGAGCAGAAGGCCTAAAAAAGAAACTGAAGAGATTCGCTATTTTCAATGGGATGTTGAAAAAGGAATCATAGATGACTCGTTTATGGACAGCGTAGATTTTATCATTCACTTGGCAGGAGAAAATGTAGCACAGTCCAGATGGACAACCACAAGAAAACGTCAAATTTTAGAGAGTAGAACCCGTTCTACTCAACTTTTACACCAGGTGTTGTCTCAAAAAAAGCACCGCGTTCAAGCATTTATTTCTTCTTCAGCTACGGGGTATTATGGCACTACCAATTCGTCGAAAATATTTAAAGAATCTGATCCTGTTGGAAATGATTTTTTAGCATCGGTATGTAGCGATTGGGAAGCTGCAGTTGACGAGGTGAAAAAATTAGAAATTCGTACGGTAAAACTTCGAACAGGGGTTGTTTTGGCAAAAGAAAAGAGTGCCTTGCAAAAAATGTTACCCCCTTTCCGTATTGGTTTGGGAGCAGCTTTGGGAGGCGGAAAACAATATTTTTCTTGGATTCATATAGAAGATTTATGTCGCCTTTATTTGAATGCTATCGAGCAAACTTCTTTGGAAGGTAGTTTCAATGCTGTGGCAGGAGATGCTATTACCAACGACATGCTGGGTAGCGAAATTGCAAAAAAAATAAGACGTCCTTATTTCATGCCCAATCTTCCATCTTTCCTGTTTTATTTTTTGTTTGGAGAAATGGCAGTCATTCTTTTGAAAGGAAGTAGAGTTTCTGCTGATAAAATCAAAAAAGAAGGGTTTGTTTTCAAATACAATACCTTGGAAAAAGCATTGGACAACTTGCTCGAATAAAGGGTGTTTTAGAAAGTATTTGTCGCCGTCAAGTCACAACAGATGCATCAAATCTGGGTAGTGAAAAGTGTACTCAAGGGCTTTTTTTAAGGGTGCGTTTGAAATGATTTTAAAACTGTCTAATTCCTCTAAAAAAGTAGCCGGTGTTTTATTTGCAAGCAAGGTCGCCGCAGTATAAAATTCTTTTCGAGTAGGATGAGAATCTGCAGAAGCGTTGAAAACCTGATTCCATGCTTTTTTTTCCAAAATCTGATACACAATATGAATACAATCTTTCAAGTGAATCAAGTTGACCGGAGCCAGTCCATTTTTTACAATGCGATCTTCTTTGAAAAAGTTTCCAGGATTTCTTGAAGCTCCAACAAGTCCAGAAAAACGAAGAATTGTGCAATCAAAATGTTTGTTGTTTCGAAATAAATTTTCCAAATCTACCAAGCGCTGTTTGGCAGGGTTTATTTCAAAATTTTCTGTCTCCGTGATCGTGCCATTGGTGTCAGCATACACGGAAGTAGAACTTACAAAAATTACTTTTTGAACCGACGATTTTTCGATTTTAGTGATCAAATCAATATAGGCTTGTAGATTTTCTTTTTGTTGTCCAAAAGGAATGTTTACAAACAAAACATCTGTTTGCAGAAATTCTTCTAGTGAATCGCTTGAACTCTGATTACTAATTTTAATCAGATAGGGATGGATTTTTTTGGATTTTAAAAGCGTCAGTTTTTCTCTAGAAGTCGTAGACCCTTTGACGAGAAATTCTTTTTTTACTAAAAACTCTGCCAAGGGTAAACCAAGCCATCCGCAACCTAAAACACTAAATTTCATCCAAGGGGTTTTTAAAGTCGCTCCCGTCAGAATTTATAAAAGAAGGGAATAATAGAGGCGCTAAGTTTTTGATAGGTTTCACCAAAACAGATTGGTTCAACTGTTCTTTGTTTACAAAAGGAATTGCGTTGTTCATACCCATAAAAAAAGTGAGAATGACACTGAGAATTAGGGCAATTTTTAGCGCTCCGAAAACACCCCCTAAAATTTTATTTACAATTCCCAAGGCGGCAAAATTTGCAATTTTTGTTAAAATTTTTCCAGCCAAGGAAACCACAATGACAATAGCGACAAACGTTGTAGCGAAGGCCCCTAAAGAGATGTAGTTTTCACTCCAATCGACATGGCTTTTCAAGTAATCACCCGCAAAATGAGAAAAGTGAATTGCTCCATAAACACCACCAATCAAAGCGACCAAAGAGGCAATTTCTACAAACAAACCTTTGAAGAGACCTCTGACAAACCCGAACAACAATATAGAAGCAATGACAATATCAAATATATTCATAAAAAGAAATCTAGGATTGTTGCCAAAGATAAGGCATTAACAATGAAAAATACAAGGAGAAGAATTGGAAATCGCCCTTTAAAAAACGTGTATATTTGTACTTTAAAAATTAGAAAACAAAAAATGGCAAGAGATCTACAGTTGAAGCAGGAATGGGAGTCGGTGGTGAAGTTTTTATCTGATAAATTTGCCGATGGAGATACCCTAGATTTGGATTCGATTATTTATTTAATTGGGGTACAAGAATTGGGAAAAGGCGTACAAAAATTCAAAAAAGATGAAAAAATAAATTTAATGCACATTGCCATTTGTCGATTGTTAGAGCCATATGGGTATTACGAGTTTGAATTTATCGATCCCGATGGTTGGCCACATTACAAGGTACTAGAAGAGTTGCCTGTATTAAAACCTGGAGAACAAACTGTCTTGATGAAAGAAGCGATTGTGAAATATTTTTCTTCAGAAGAGGCGGAGGCCTAAATGTTACTTGTAAATTCTTAGTCTCATGAGAATCCGTTCTTTTTTCATCCTCTGTTTTTTCTGTCTACACGCACTTCATTCCCAATATAAAATAGAAGGAATACTCAAGGGAGCAGATAAAAGCTTGACATGGGCAATGCTTTACCAAGTCAAAGGAGAAAAACAACACTTTGTTCAGAACACTAAAATCAAACATCAAAAGTTCACATTCATAGTTCCTGAAACGATTCCAAAAGGGATGTACCGAATTGTGTATCGCACAAAAGGCCAAGGTTATATCGATTTTCTTTTGAACCAAGAAAACGTTCGTTTTTCTTTTTATCCACAAGAACCTGAAGCCAGTTGTGTGTTTGAAGTTTCCGTGGAAAACACCCTTTATCAAAACTATTTGACAGACATCTTAGGAACCCAATACCAATTAGACGCTTTGCAAGTAGCCTATTTTAGGACGCCAAGAGAAGCCTCCAAAGCAACCTACAAACGCATCTTGAAAAACCTCAGCGAAATACAAGATAGGTTTGAAAAAGAATCCAAAGGAACACTGGCGTATCATTTTATCAAAGCTTCTCAGCGCTACAATACGGAAACAATCGTTGATGCTCCGCAGACCTACATGGAATTGATGAAAACTCATTTTTTTGAGCATATTGATTTTGAAAATGTCATTTTACAAGCCTCCCCTTTTTTAATCAATAGAACAAGAGATTTCGTCTTTCATATCAACTATTCTCAAAGGAAAGAAATGCAAGAGAGACTTTATATAGAGGCGATTGATCATGTGTTGAAGCTCCCGAAACTAGCAACTTTGAAAAGAGATTTGATAGAGATTTTGATCACAGACTTTTTGAGTTTAGAGGAAGTAGGAATGGTCAAGTATTTACTCGAAGAGCATTTTAGCCTTTTGGCAGCGCAATTGCAGGACAATGATTTTAAAAAGGAAATTTTGGCAAAGTTGGCTTTGAGTATTGGCGGCATGGCACCAGAGATAGAATGGGAAGAAAAAGGCGTGAAGAAACAGCTTTCAAAATTAAATACCGCAAAAAGAACCCTTGTTGTTTTTTGGAGTACGGGTTGCTCACACTGCCAACGAGAATTGCCAGAAATCTATCAATATCTCAAGAATAAAAAAAACACAACCGTGGTTGCCGTAGCATTGGAAGAAAAACCTAAGAAGTGGAAAAAAATCATCAAAAATTTCAAAGGTTGGCATCATGTTTTGGGCTTGGAAAAATGGGAAAGCAAAATTGCACGTTCTTACGATGTTGTTGGAACACCTACTTATTTTGTTCTGGATGCGGATAAAAAAATCGTTGCAAAGGCAGAAAAATTTAAAGATTTGATTCGTACGTTAGAAGAATGAAATTGTGATTTTTTTCTAAAAATGTAAAAAGCCATTTTTGAGATGTTCGATTTTAGCAGTTTCTTTTTGAAGTACAATACTTACAACATCAAAACGAACCTCGTAATGCAAGTTTTTTGAGTCTACATATTCATTTGCAGCAGAGACTAATAATTTTATTTTTGAAGGCTTTATGAATTCCTGTGGCAATCCAAAATAAGTGGAAGACCTTGTTTTTACCTCTACAATAACAAGTGTGTTTTCAAAAAGAGCAATGATGTCAATTTCTGCTTTTAAATACCGCCAATTCCGTTCTAAAATACGATACCCTTTTTTTTGTAAATGCTGTACAGCAAGGAGCTCTCCCTTTTTTCCAAGTTCGTTGTGAATAGCCATTTTTATTGGAAAGATACCTTTTTTCGGAGACTTAGATCTGCGACATAAAAATGTAGGAGGAGGTGTTACTCCAAAAAACGGAGGGTTGCGCTTTCTTCTGCAACAGTCAATTCAACAGTGCTTCCTAAAACCAACGCCCAGTTTTTTGGTTCATGTCCTGCAGGAAAATGAAAAGCAACGGGGAAATTATATTTGGACACAATGTCTAAAATAATAGTTTCTACACTTTTTCCAAAGACAGGATTATTCGTTTTGATTTTCGACAAATCTCCTACGAGCAATCCCTTGCAATTTTTAAAAAAACCACTTCTGTCCAAAGCTCTCAACAAACGGTCGAGATGGTATTTGTATTCTCCGATTTCTTCGATAAAAAGAAGTTTGCCTTCCGTGTTGATTTCAGAGGGAGTACCGATGAGGTTTTCAAGCAGGGTTAAATTTCCACCGACAAGAACTCCTTTGGCCATTCCTTTTAGATTGTCTTTTGAAAAAGGAATCTCGTACACAATGTTTTTGCCAAAAAGTGCTTTTTGCAAACTGAAAACACTTTCCTTTCTGCTTTCTTCAGGAAATTCCATGTTCACAGGCATCATAGCATGCAGTGTCTTCATACCTAAATTGTGGAGGTGATTGTGAAAAACAGTGATGTCAGAATAACCGATGACCCATTTGGGATTTTGAAGAAAAGTACTAAAATCCAAATCACCTACAATTCGAACACTACCGTAGCCCCCACGCGCACACCAAATTGCTTTGATAGTACTATTGTCCAAAGCCCATTGAAAATCACGCAAGCGTTCTAAGTCAGTTCCAGCAAAATGCCCGTCTTTGTTGAAAACAGCCGCTCCAAGAGTCACATGCAGCCCCCAACTTTCTGCCAAAGATTTGGCCTCGTAAATAGCCGTATTGTTTTTAAGAACTCCCGCAGGTGCAAGAATGGCAATGGTATCTCCTTTTTTTAAATAATGAGGTGTTTTCATATTCGATTTTTGAGCAAAAAGAGTGTGAAATCCAATGAAAAATAACAGGCAAAATCTCAATTGTCAAGTCTTATGGTTTCTACAAAAGTACAATTTTATTTGCTTGAAAAAAGATTTCGTTTCATCGATGGAAGTGACAATAACTCCTAATTTTTTGGAATTTAATTTTTCTACATACTTAGAAACATGTAATTTCGCAACAGAATTTTAGGTAGTTAAACTTAGAAAAAGCACTTAAAATTTTTCATAGAAATCAATCAAAAATTA
>CAJQMT010000009.1 GCA_905479475.1 uncultured Flavobacteriaceae bacterium | reverse complement strand
GTCTCTCGTTTGACGAACGCTACTTTTACAACTGCGCATGGAACAGCATTGAAATTGAGTGCAACAAACACCCTAGAATTTAAGAATTTCATACAACCATTGGAAACGGATGTTTCCATACAAGTAGACCCCACCAAAGAATTTCAATCCTTGTTAGGTATAGGAGGCGCCTTGACAGATGCGTCTGCGGAAACGTTTGCAAAACTTCCTGAAACCAGTCAGCAGCAAATCCTAGAAGCCTATTTTGATAAGAATAAAGGAATCGCCTATAGTTTGGGAAGAACCTCTATTCATAGTTGTGATTTTGGGACCGGAAGTTTTACTTACATAGAGGAAGGAGACCTCAATCTCAACACCTTTTCAATCGATCACGATCGAAAATACCGACTTCCTTTTATTAAAAAAGCCATTGCACAAGCCGGAGGAACCTTGACTTTTTATGTCAGTCCATGGAGTCCTCCCGCATTTATGAAAACAAACAACAACATGTTGTCTGGAGGAAAATTAAAACCTCAATATTACCAACCATGGGCAAATTACTATGCCAAATTTATCAAGGCTTATGAAAAAGAAGGAATCCCTATTTGGGGATTGACCATTCAAAATGAACCCATGGCAAAACAGCGTTGGGAATCCTGTATTTATACAGCAGAAGAAGAGCGCGACTTTTTAAAAAATTATCTAGGCCCGACACTAGAAAAAAAAGGTTTGGGAGACAAAAAAATTGTTGTTTGGGATCACAATCGCGACTTGTTATTTCAGAGAGCAAACACCATCCTCAATGATCCCGAAGCAGCAAAATATGCATGGGGTACAGGATTTCATTGGTACGAAGACTGGAAAGATGGAAAACCCATGTACAACAGCGTACAACGCGTCCATGAAAATTACCCAGACAAAAAATTGTTATTTACAGAAGGCTGTAACGAAAAATACGACCTGAACAGAATTGTAAATGACGATCCTACACTCGCAGAGCGCTATGGAAAATCAATGATCCACGATTTTAACAACGGTACTGTAGGATGGACCGATTGGAACATCCTCTTAGATCAAAATGGAGGGCCCAACCACGTCGGAAATTTCTGCTTTGCTCCCGTTCATGCCAATACAAAAACGGGTGAAGTTACGTTGACACGATCTTATTACTACATCGGACAGTTTTCAAAATTTATACAACCTGGTGCAAAGAGAATTACCAGTGTGTCTAGTGGAAATAATTTACTTTCCACCGCATTTAAAAATGTGGATGGTAGCCTTGTTATCATCGCATTAAACGACAGCGATCATCCTATAAAATACAGTGTGCAATTGGGAGGCAAAACAGCCCTCACCTCAATTTTACCGCACGCCATACAAACCCACGTATTAACCCAATAAACAAGACACCTAGAAGTCTTTAAAACTATCATTATGACTAAAAAACTCGCACTTATTTCTTTTGTTGTTTCACTCGGAGGTTTCCTCTTCGGCTTTGATGCCGGAATTATTTCTGGAGTCATGTCTTTTGCCGGTCCTGAATTTGATTTGACAGACATGCAAGCGGGATGGGTCGTAAGTTCACCCTCCTTCGCGGCCATGATTGCCATGCTTTTTTCGGGAAGATTGAGCGACAAAGTAGGGCGAAAAAAAATATTAATTTACGTTGCTTTTTTCTACGCCTTGTCCGCACTATTGTCTGCCTATGCAAGTTCGTACGAAATGCTTTATATAGCCCGAATGATCGGTGGTCTTGCCTTTGGTGCTGCCCTGATATTGGCACCCACCTACATTGCAGAGATTTCAACCTCTGAAAACCGTGGTAAATTGGTTTCTATCCAACAACTCAATATCGTACTTGGATTTTTTGCCGCTTTCTTAAGCAACTATTACTTTAACAAATACAACAATGCAGACTCTTTTTTGTCCGATGAAAATGTTTGGAGATGGATGCTAGGTGTGGAGTTGATTCCTGCTGTTCTTTATTTTGTTTCTTTATTTTTTGTGCCAAAAAGCCCACGCTGGCTGTTTGCCAATGACCAAAAAGAAGAAGCTAAAGTCGTGCTCAATGCTATTCACGGAGCGGAAACGGCAAAAGAAGAAATTGAAAGCATCGCCAACAATATCAAACAAGAACAAAACAAAGAGAAAGTAGCCCTCAAAGATCTTCTCAAACCGTCTTTACGATTTATCATGATTGTGGGTCTCGTAATCGGAGTATTGCAACAAATAACCGGAATCAATGCCGTGTATTTTTACGCGACTTCCATATTCAAACAAACAGGTATTGGAACAGATGCAGCCTTCTCTTCTGGAGTGCTGTTGAGTAGCATTACCGTGATATTTACCTTTGTAGCCATCTTTTTGATTGACAAAATGGGACGACGTCCCCTTTTACTGGTTGGAATTGCAGGGATTGCTATCAGTTTGTTGCTATGTTCTTATGGGTTCAACCAGGCAACCTACAAACTTACCGATGCCAAAATCGAATCCCTAGAAAATTTAGAAAGGCATTTGTTATTGCCTTATATGGACAAAGATTACGACAGTGATATCGCTTTTAAAAACGATATGAAAACCGCTTTGGGAACCCAACAATACGCCAAAAATGAAGGTGCAATTCTAGAGGTAGCTACCACGATTAATGCAACCCTCGTTCTTTTAGGAATTCTTGGTTTTATTGCTTGTTTTGCGTTTTCACTAGGTCCTGTAATGTGGGTGTTACTATCAGAATTGTTCCCAATGAAATATCGTGGATTGGCGATTGGTGTCATCGGATTTATCAACTCATTTATCAGCTGGATCGTACAGCAAGTTTTCCCTTGGGAACTATCCAATCTAGGAAACGCTCTTACCTTTTTAATTTTCGGTGCCATTGCGGCGATTGGATTCTTTGCTTTGCTAAAAATATTGCCGGAAACAAAAGGGAAATCCCTAGAGCAAATTGAAATGGAATTGGTCAAAGAATAACAACTAACAAGCGTAAAATTTATCATGAAAGCAATTTTTTCCATATTCGTAGTTTTATTGTCAATCGTAACTTATAATTTTGCATTCAAAGAAAAAAACGTTTTGACAAACAACCAACCTGTAAAAGTTACGCTGCACAAGACCGACGAGCAGTTCGAACTGCGCGTAAACAATGAGCCCTTTTACATCAAAGGAGCTGGACTGGAATTTGGTGAAATCCCTTCCTTGGCGGAACACAATGGAAATTCTTTCCGAACTTGGCGAACGGATAATGGAAAACAAACAGCTCAAGAAATACTTGACGAAGCACACAAGCATGGTTTATTAGTGACGATGGGAATTGAGGTGGCTCGTGAACGACATGGATTCGATTACAACGATGAAGCTGCTGTAAAAAAACAGTACGATCGAATCGAAAAAGAAATCACTCCCTTAAAAGACCATCCTGCATTATTGATGTGGGCTGTCGGAAATGAATTGAATCATGAAAGTACCAATCCCAAAGTATGGGATGCAGTCAACGAACTTTCAAAAATGATTCACCGCATCGACCCGAATCATTTAACCACGACAACCTTGGCTGGAATCAACCAAAAATATGTCAACTATATCAAAGAAAGATGTACGGATATCGACTTGCTTTCTTTTCAGGTATATGGTGATTTGGAACAACTCCCAAAAATGGTGAAAAAATACAACTGGGAAGGAGCCTATATGGTTACCGAATGGGGAGCCACAGGACACTGGGAAGTAGCCAAGACCTCTTGGGGAGCTCCTATTGAAGACAACAGTAGTGTAAAAGCAAACAATTACTTGAAAAGATACCGAAAAGGAGTAGAAACCAACACAACGCAATGTGTGGGATCTTATGTATTCTTATGGGGACAAAAACAAGAAAGAACACCGACTTGGTATGGTATTTTTTTAGAAGATGGCAAAGAAACAGAGGCAGTGGATGTCATGCATTACCTTTGGAATCAAAGTTGGCCAACCAACAAAACTCCTCAAGTGGTTTCGTTTGAACTCAACGGAAAGAATGCCTATGGCAATGTCCTTTTGAAACAAAACGAAAACTGTATCGCCACGGTAAAAATTCAAGACCACGAAAAGGACAATATGTCCTATCGTTGGGAAGTACTTGCAGAGAGTACAGACCTACAAGAAGGAGGAGATCATGAAGGGAGACCCCATAGCATTTCCATATCCATCGATTTAGAAAAAGACGGAACATTGCATTTCAAAGCTCCAAAAGCAGGAGCTTACCGGTTGTTTGTATACGCCACTGACGGATTCAACCATGCGGCTACAGCAAACATTCCCTTTTTAGTACAATAAAAAAGAAAACCCTACATAAAAAACAAAAGGTTTAAAAAACTATGAGAGTGACGCGTGAAAACCCCATTTTTATTGGAAGCAAAGAGGCTTCTTATACAACAAAGGAAATCAAAGGAAAATCTGTTGTCATAGACAACGAAACCTATTTTAAAATTAGTAACAGCGATGAAATGCGCCCTTTCTTTATGAGCATTGTCAGTGTTTCCAATCACTGGATGTTCATCGCAAGTAATGGCGGTTTGACCGCAGGAAGAAAAGACAATGGTTCTTCTCTTTTTCCTTACTACACCGATGATAAAATCACCGAATCTGCAGACATCACAGGGAGCAAAACAATTTTCCAAATACATGCGGAAAACAAAACCCTTCTTTGGGAACCGTTTTCAGATCGTTATTTGGGCATCTACAAAACACAAAGAAACCTTTACAAAAACAGCTTAGGAAACAAACTTATTTTTGAGGAGATCAACCACGATTTGAACCTTACTTTCCGATACCAATGGGCCACCAGTGAGCAGTTTGGTTTCGTAAAAAATGCAACGCTTCAAAACAACAGCGATGCAGAAATCAAGGTGACTGTATTGGATGGAATTCAAAATATTTTGCCTTACGGTGTCTCTGCTGATTTACAAAACAATCGAAGCAACTTGGTAGACGCCTACAAGAAAAGTGAGTTGGAAGCTGGTGTGGGAATTTTTGCCTTGAGTTCTGTCATCGTTGACAAAGCAGAACCTGCTGAAGCCTTGAAAGCGACCACTGTTTGGTCTTCTGGAATTGAAAACCCAACCCATCTTTTGTCCGCTCTTCAAGTAAGCAACTTCCGTAAAGGAATCGCGTTGCAAGCAGAAAGAGATGTCAAGGCCGAGAAAGGAGCATATTTTATTTCAGCTACCCTTATATTGCCTTCAAAGCAAGAAAAAAATTGGATGCTTGTTGCCGATCTCAATCAATCGATGGCTGCTGTTGTTGCCATTTCCGACAAGATCAAAAATAAAAATATCACATCCCTAGTTGCCGAAGACATCGAGCTAGGATCCAAAAACTTGAAAGAGTTGAATAGTGCCTCAGATGCATTGCAACTCACAGCAGATAAATTAAAAGATACCCGTCACTTTGCAAATACGCTTTTCAACATCATGAGAGGGGGTATTTTTGATGACAATTACCAAATAGAAAAAGGAGATTTCAGCAAATACATTCAAAAAGCAAACAAATCCGTTTACAAGAACAAACAAGCTCTTTTAAATGCACTTCCTAAAATCTTTTCTTTGGACCATTTGAAAGCATTGATTTCAAAGGACGAAGACACAAACTTCAAGCGTTTGGCTTCGGAATACATGCCTTTGAAATTTAGTAGAAGACACGGAGATCCAAGTCGTCCTTGGAACCGATTTTCTATCAATACAACCAGTGAAATCGATGGATCTAAAATACTAGATTACGAAGGAAATTGGCGAGATATTTTCCAGAACTGGGAAGCATTGGCGCATTCGTACCCAGAATTTATTGACAGCATGATTCATAAATTCTTAAATGCTACAACATTTGACGGTTACAACCCATACCGTGTGACCAAAGACGGTTTCGATTGGGAGATTATTGAACCGGATGATCCATGGTCATTTATTGGTTATTGGGGAGATCACCAAATTGTGTATTTGCTAAAATTCTTAGAATTTATTGAAAAATATTGCCCTAGTAAATTGGGAACCTATTTAGAACAAAATCTATTTGTCTATGCCAATGTGCCTTATAAAATTAAAAGTTATAAGGACATCTTAAAAAATCCGAAAGATACCATTGACTTCGATCACGACGCAGATAAAATGATTGCAGACAGAAGAAATGCGATGGGAGCAGATGGAGCGCTTTTAGCCTCTAAAAACTCGGACATTTACAAGGTCAATCTCGTTGAAAAACTATTGGCGACAGTACTTGCAAAAATTTCAAATTTTATTCCTGAAGGAGGAATTTGGATGAACACGCAACGCCCTGAGTGGAACGATGCCAACAATGCATTGGTAGGAAATGGTGTTTCAATGGTTACACTTTACTATTTGCGTGGTTTCTTGCAGTTTTTTGAAAATCTAATAGAAAATTCTTCTGAAAACAATTTTGAAATCTCTGAAGAATTGAAAACCTTCTTCCACGAATTATTGACCGCTTTCGCGAGCAATGTGAACGTATTGTCTGGAACGGTTTCCAATGCAGATAGAAAAACAATCATGGATGGATTGGGAACAGCTGGAAGCAATTACCGCAACAGTATCTACACCCAAGGTTTTTCTAGTAATCGAGAAAATCTTTCGAAAGAAGACCTAATGGCATTCTTCCATATTTCAAAAAAATATGTAGACCATACCATTGCTGCCAACAAACGTGCAGACAATTTGTACCATTCTTACAACCTGATGACCGTAGACAATGAAAAAGAAATTTCGATTTCCTACTTGTCTGAAATGCTGGAAGGTCAGGTAGCGGTCTTAAGTGCAGATTGTATCTCTAGCGAAGCCTCTCTTCAACTTTTAGACGCATTGAAAGAAAGTGCGCTTTTTAGAGAAGATCAGTACAGTTATATTTTATATCCAAACAAGAACTTGCCGAGGTTTCACGACAAAAACAACATTCCTCTAGAAAAAGCAAAGGCTTCGGATTTGATGCAAAAATTAAGCAAAGACGGAAACTCACAAATTATTGAAAGAGATCTCTTAGGAAATTACCATTTCAATGGAAATTTCAACAATGCAGATAGTCTCAAAGAGGCTCTTTCCAACCTTCCGGAAAGTTATACCGAATTGGTTGCCCAAGATTCAAAATTATTGTTAGACACCTTCGAAGGTATCTTTAATCACAAAGCCTTTACAGGGAGGTCTGGAACTTTCTTTGGCTATGAAGGGCTTGGATCTATTTACTGGCACATGGTTTCTAAATTATTGCTCAGTGTACAAGAAACCTGTTTGTTGGCCATCAAAAACGGGGAAAACGAGGCAACGATTCGCGGACTGATGAAACACTACTATGGAATAAACGAAGGAATTGGCTTGCACAAATCTCCTGAGCTATACGGTGCTTTCCCAACAGACCCCTATTCACATACTCCTGCAGGAAAAGGAGCACAGCAACCAGGAATGACTGGACAAGTAAAGGAAGATTTCTTAAGTCGTTTTGGAGAATTGGGAATCTTTGTGGAAGATGGAAACATCAACTTCAATCCACAACTACTCAGAAAAGAAGAATTTTTAGAAACGCAAAGTGTTTTTACCTATGTTGATCTCGACAAATCGTCTAAAGAAATTGTTCTAGAACAAGGTGCTTTGGCGTTTACTTATTGTCAAATCCCTGTGGTTTATCAACTCTCAGAACAAGAAGGTATCCAAGTTGTTTTCAAAGAATCTTCTGTATTGGAATTTGAAACGTTGCGTATTGATGCACAAACCAGCTCAAAAATATTTAGACGAACAGGTGAGATTCAACAAATAATTGTTTCTCTAAAAAAATAAAACCGCGACAGATGCAAAAGAAAAGAAGCAACGCTTTCCATAAAATTACCTTAGCTATCCTTTTTTTTAGCTCTTTTGTTGCCTGTGAATTTCCTGTGAAAGAAATGAACTCAACACAAAGTATTGAGCAAAAAGTTGACTCGTTGTTGGCATTGATGACCTTAGAAGAAAAAATAGGTCAGATGTCACAAGTGCGTCATTTCAGTGACATCACCAAGAACAGTGAAATCGCTTCAAAATTCATTGGTTCTGTCATACATACAGACGGCCCTGCTCCTGGAAAAGGAGCGAAAGGCTGGCAAGAAAAATTCATTGCATTGCAAAAGCAAGCCTTGTCCACTCGTCTCGGTATTCCTTTGCTAATTGGGGTAGATGCTGTTCACGGACAAAACACCTTTGATGGCGCTACAATTTTTCCGCACAATATTGGAATGGGAGCTACACACAACGAACAACTTGTGGAAAAAGCTGCCGCTATTACAGCTCTTGAAGCTCAAGCGACTGGATTTAACTGGGTGTTTTCACCCTGTGTTGCGATTCCCTACAACGAAAAATGGGGACGCGTCTACGAAGCATTTTCAGAAAGTACCGAATTGACAGAAAAATTGACCAAAGCCTCTGTCAAAGGACATCAAGGTAATTTATCTGAACCGACTACTGTCATGGCAACTGCCAAACATTTTATCGGAGATGGTGCTACCGATTATGGAAAAGAAGGAGGCAATACAACGCTCGGACCTCAAGAAATAAGTGAACGACTCTTACCTCCCTATAAAACTGCTGTAGCCCAAGGAATTGGTGCTATCATGGCTTCTTTCAACACACTTTCTGGAAAAGCGATGCACGCACACAAAGCGCTCATCACAGATACACTGAAAAAAGCAATGCAATTCGATGGTATTGTCGTTTCGGACTGGAAGGGATATTCAAGATTTGGAAAAACAGACGTGGTCAATGCAGGAGTAGACATGCTAATGACTGTGGATGGCGATTTAGATTTGTTTCAAAGTGAAATGAAAACTGCCGTCGATAGTGGCGTTGTTTCCATAGAACGAATCAATGATGCTGTGAAGAGAGTCCTCAGACAAAAATTTCGTTTGGGTCTTTTTACAAATCCTTTTCCAGATGTTTCTTTGATCGCTACCATTGGAGGCGAAGAACACCGAAAAATCGCAAGACAAGCTGTAAGTGAATCGATGGTACTGCTTAAAAACAATACTGTGCTGCCATTGTCCAACGAAATACCTACCATTGTTGTCGTAGGCGAACATGCAAATAACACAGGTCTCCAGTCAGGAGGTTGGACACTTCGTTGGCAAGGGGTTCAAGAAAATTATAAAGGGGGTACTACACTCTTAAAAGGCATCCAAAATGCAGCAAAAGGTACCGTCATCTATGACGAAAAAGCGACGGAAAAATACAGCAACGCAGATGTTGCGATTGTGGTAGTAGGAGAAACTCCTTACGCTGAATTCTTTGGAGATATTGGAGATGGTTCCGGCACCTACCAATTGACCTTGTCTCAAAAACACCAAGAGTATATTGATACGTATAAAAAATTAGGGGTCAAAGTGGTTACTGTATTGGTCTCTGGTCGTCCTTTGGTGGTTACCGATCAAATTAAACAATCTGATGCCTTTGTTGCAGCGTGGCTGCCTGGATCTGAAGGTGATGGCCTTGCAGATGTTCTTTTTGGAACTGCAGATTTTACAGGAAAACTTCCACATTCATGGCCAAAATCTGTCGAGGATTTTTCGGGAAAATACGGACCTAATTTTTGGGATACTTCCATCAAACCTCTCTATCCATTAGGATACGGACTCACACTAAAACACAAAAAAAATGATTAAATTTCGTTATTTCTTCTGTATTCTATTGCTCATAACCTCGTGTAATGTTGACGAGGAGATTCGTACGAATATTTCCGAAGAAATTCCCAATGACGAAGAAGAGAATCCAAACGGCAACGAAGAGATTCTTGAAATTTCAAGTTTTTCTTTCCTCGCAGAGCGAAACTCATCACTGAGTGAAGATCTTATTTTAACGATTTCCGATACTAAAATTTCGGGAACTATTGCAAGTGGTGTCAATCCCACAGAACTCATCGCTTCTTTCGAACACAGTGGGACAGAAATTCGTGTCAACAATGTACTTCAAACAAGTGGTATTACTCCCAATGACTTTACTAGCGCCGTTACTTACGAAGCCCGAAAAAGTGATGGAACTACGCTCGAATACGAAGTCCGTTTGAGTAGTTTTGAAGAGCTTCCCATCACATATATAAGCACCAGTGACGGCAGAGATATCGACTCCAGAGATTATTACAAAACCTCTACGTTTTCGATTTCCGGGGCTGGAATAATCCCTGATTTCGAGGAAAAAGACGTGGAAATTAGAGGTCGAGGAAACTCCACATGGCTCAACGATAAAAAAGCATATCAACTGAAATTCCTCGAACAAGAAAAAATATTCGACCTACCAAAAGATCGAAAATGGGTGTTCTTAGCAGAATATTCAGACAAAACCCTTATTCGAAATAAAGTTGCCCTTGAGATGGGATACCTCAGTAATTTGGACTGGACACCTCTCAGTGTTTTTAGTGACGTTTATATCAACGGTGCTTACAACGGAACGTATCACGTTATTCAAAAAGTAGAAGAAAGCAACCAGAGAGTTGTCTTAGGCGACACGGGATATTTGATAGAAATTGACCAGCCGGGTCGATTGGATGCTGACGATGTTTTTTTTAGAACTTACAACTACAGAAACACCCACGATAGAGACCACTTTTTATTCAACATCAAAGAACCAAAGGTAAATTTCAATGACACGCAATACAACTATATCAAAAATCTGATTGAAGATTTTGAAGACACCTTAAAAAGCAATTCTTTCAAAGATCCTGTCAATGGTTATGCGAAATATATTGACGTGGATAGCTTCATTGATTATTACCTTATCAATGAAATCACAAAAAACCAAGATGCCAAAGATTACTCCAGTATTTATTTGCATGTGATGCCGGGAGAAAAAATAAAAATGGGTCCTATTTGGGACTTTGATCTCGCTTTTGGTAATGTAGATTATTCCGACTGTGCGTACCCTAATGGATTTTGGATTCGAGACAATGCTTGGTACAACCGATTGTTCCAAGATCCTGACTTTGCTGCAAAGGTGAAAGAGCGTTTTGCATATTTTAGAAACAACCAAGACTTCATCTTAGGAAAAATGGACTTTTATGCAAATCGTTTGCGCTCAGCTCAGCAAAACAATGATGCCCGATGGGATCTTATTGGAAGATACGTTTGGCCAAACTTTGTGGTTTTTAATACGTACCAAGAAGAGGTAGACTATTTGAAATACTGGTTTGTCGAAAGAATGAACTGGCTAGAAATGAATCTTTAAGAAACTTCTGACCGTTGAAAAAAACTTCTAATTAGAGGTGTTTTCTCAAACAATTCCTTGTGCCAACATAGCATCGGCTACTTTTACAAAACCTGCAATATTTGCTCCTTTGACATAATCAACATAGCCTGATGGGTCCGTTCCATAGCGGGCACATGAATTGTGAATGTCTTCCATAATTTCCTTTAATTTGGCATCTACCTCGTTACGAGACCATTTGAAACGCAATGAATTCTGGGTCATTTCTAAGCCCGATGTAGCCACTCCTCCTGCATTGGAAGCCTTTCCAGGAGCAAAGAGTATTTTTGCTTTCTGAAACGCTTGTATGGCCTCTGGAGTGCAAGGCATATTGGCACCTTCACTCACGCAAATACAACCGTTTGCTAGCAATTGTTCAGCTGCTTTCACATCCAATTCATTTTGTGTTGCGCACGGCAAGGCAACTTCACAGGGAATAGACCAAGGTGTTTTCCCTTTCAAAAATTGGGCATGAGGATATGTTTCTACATACGACGAAATCCTCGCTCTTTTTACATTTTTTAATTGCATCACAAAAGCCAATTTTTCCGCATCTATGCCTTCTGCATCAAAAAGTGTTCCTGACGAATCGGACAAAGAAACTACCTTTCCTCCTAACTGTATGACTTTTTCAGCGGCATATTGTGCCACATTTCCCGACCCAGAAATTACCACAGTTTTTCTCTCAAAGGAATCCTTTTTTTGAACCAACATATTTTGGGCAAAATAAACATTGCCATAACCCGTGGCCTCCGGCCGAATAAGAGACCCCCCCCAAGTCAATCCTTTGCCCGTTAAAACGCCAGTAAAGTTGTTGCAGATCTTTTTATACATCCCAAACAAAAAACCAACTTCTCTTGCGCCCACTCCAATATCACCAGCAGGGACATCTATATTATGCCCGATATGACGAAACAATTCCGACATAAAAGCATGACAAAAACGCATGATTTCGTCATCTGACTTTCCTTTAGGGTCAAAATCTGAACCTCCTTTACCACCACCCATAGGCAGTGTCGTCAGCGAGTTTTTAAAAACTTGTTCAAAGGCCAAAAATTTCAAGATGCTCAGGTTCACGCTTGGATGAAAACGAAGTCCTCCCTTGTAGGGACCAATGGCAGAATTCATTTGAACTCGAAAACCTCTGTTCACATGTATTATTCCTGCATCGTCCACCCAAGAAACACGAAACATAATGACCCGCTCTGGCTCCACCATTCGGGTTAAAATGTACTTTCCTTTGTAAATATCATGACTTTTGATATAGGGTATTACCGTTTCTGCTACCTCCTGTACCGCTTGCAAAAATTCAGGCTCGTGCATGTTTCGGGCTTTTACTCCCTCCATAAACTTATCGATTGCTTCTTGTTGGCTTTCCATATGTACGATTTTAATTATTTTTTTTACTCCAAGATACTCGTTTTTTTAAACTTTGACTGCTACGCTCCTCTCTTCTAAAAATTGAGAACGTTCAAACCAAAATATCCTTTTGATAGATACACATTACTAATCCCCTAAAAAAGTAGTACAGGTCTGTTTGTTTTGTTAAATTTGCAGCCTAATTGCACATACAATGTTAGACAAAGTAAACGAACTGATTTTAGAAGTAAAAGCTTTCAAAGCCAACTCAAAGGAAGAAGTGGAATCTTTTAGGATCAAATACTTAGGAAGTAAAGGGATCTTAAAAGACTTGTTTGGAGAGTTCAAAAATGTAGAAAACAGTTTGAAAAAAGAGATTGGTCAAGCCTTGAATAATTTGAGAAGTGCTGCAACAGACAAGGTAAATGAATTGAAAGATGCTTTTGAAAGCGCAACCGAATCTCAAAGTTCTTACGGCGATTTAACACGGCCGGCTGAGCCTATTCCACTCGGGGCTCGTCATCCTATATCAATTGTAAAAAATCGGATTGTTGAGGTTTTCAATCGCATTGGATTTACCATTTCTGAAGGGCCTGAAATTGAAGACGACTGGCACAATTTTACAGCATTAAATTTACCAGAATACCACCCTGCACGTGACATGCAGGATACCTTTTTTATTGAAAAAAACCCTGATTTATTACTGAGAACTCATACTTCTTCTGTGCAAACAAGGTATATGGAAAATAACACCCCTCCGATCCGAACACTTTCACCAGGACGTGTTTTTAGAAACGAGGATATCTCTGCAAGATCACATTGTATATTTCACCAAATAGAGGGTTTGTACATTGATACAGACGTTTCTTTTGCTGATTTGAAACAAACCTTGTTGTATTTTACGAAAGAAATGTTTGGAAAATCTAAAATTCGTTTGCGTCCTTCTTTTTTCCCGTTTACAGAACCTAGCGCCGAAGTAGACATTTATTGGGGACTTGAAACCGAAACGGATTATAAAATAACCAAAGGAACCGGATGGCTTGAGATTATGGGCTGTGGAATGGTGGATCCAAATGTCCTAAAAAACGCGAATATAGATCCTACAAAATACAGTGGTTATGCGTTTGGCATGGGCATTGAACGTATTGCCATGTTGTTGTACCAAATCCCTGATATTCGAATGTTTTACGAAAATGACGTCCGTTTCTTGGAACAATTTAAATCGGTACTTTAAGACATCAGACTGAAAAATAGTTAATCAACACTTGATCCAAATTCAGCATATAAGAAAGCAATGAAAAAAGACATTCTCATTCCAGAAGTGACCGATGTGTTTATGGCAATTGTCAAAGAATACAACGACGATTTCAAATGCGATGATTGGAATGCATATATCATCAATCACAAAGAAGTTGCTCTTGAAATGGTTTTGATAGTTTCTAAGGGAGACGAAGCAACCACGCAATTAAAAACTTCTGTACTCCGAAAAAAGATAGAAAAACTCCCGGCAAAATCCTTTGCCAAAGTAGAATATATCAATCCTGCTGTGCTTCGATTGAACAATATTTTCGAAGTTACTTTTTTTGAAGGGACTAACATGTTTGATAAAACATTCACTTTTAAGAAAGGGACCATCAAAGAAGGGGCTCTTCGGATGATTCCTTTACTTCAAAAGGAAGGGGTGTTGCTTAAATAACTTTTTTAATCCAACAATTCTGTCAGCAACTTGAATTGTCGTTTTGGACTTCTTTTTAAATAAACAATATTGTAGACAGTATCAATAATTGGTGTTTTGGCAGCATTTTCTTGTTTCAATTCAAAAGCGCTTTTCACAGCATAGTAGCCTTCTGCAACCATGTTCATTTCAAGCATCGCTGCTTTTACGGTGTAGCCTTTTCCTAACATATTTCCAAACATTCGATTGCGGCTAAACGTCGAATATCCTGTTACCAACAAATCGCCTAAATAGGCCGAATTGTTGATGTTTCTTTTCATTTTATGCACTTTTTTAATGTAGCGTTTCATTTCACGAATGGAGTTCGACATCAAAACTGCCTGAAAATTATCACCATAGCCCAATCCATGTGCAATTCCTGCTGCCATGGCATAAATATTTTTCAACATGGCTGCGTACTCGGTTCCTATAATATCATCAGACACCTTGCACTTGATATAATCTCCTGCTAAATAGCTGCTAAATTTTTGGGCTTTCTCTTCATCCTGACAAGCAATGGTCAAATAAGACAAACGTTCCATCGCGACTTCTTCGGCATGACAGGGACCGGTAATCACACCTATATTTTCAAAAGGAACATCCAATTCTTTGTTGAAATACTCTCCCACAATCAAACCTGTTTTTGGTTCAATTCCTTTGATTGCAGAAAAAACAATTTTATCAAGAAGCGGCAAATCCACCTTTGCAATTTCTTCTCCTAAAAACGCAGAAGGAATGGCAAAAATCAAAACATCTGCATAGGCCACCATTTCATTGATATCACTGCTTAAGAAAAGTTTTTTGGTATCAAATTCCGTGGAAGATAAGTAATTGGGGTTGTGCTTATTTTCTTGGATGTATTGAACTGAATTTTCAGATCGCATATACCAACCTACCGTATTTAAATTTTCGCATAACATTTTTACAATAGCAGTTGCCCAGCTACCTCCTCCTAATACCGCTACTTTTAATGTGTCTTTCATACGCTCTTTCCACTTGGTTCTAAAAAGCCAAAAATAAGAATTATTACGTATCAAATATGTTTTTCGAAGACTTATTCAGATTGAGAACAGTTTGTTATATTTGCGAGATACCTTACAAATTGATTTTGAGTATCCTAAAACGTTTTTTTAAAGACACCCTTATTTATGGTTTTGCCGCAGTACTGCCCAAAGCAATCAATGTTCTTTTGGTGAAATTACACACAAGTACTTTGACTACGAGCGAATACAGCATCAACACTTCTTTTTACGTATGGGCTGCTTATTTTAATATTGTATTGACTTATGGTATGGAAACCGCATTTTTTCGCTTTTTTAATGCTGAAAAAAACAAAGAAAAAGTCGTTGCTACTTCCTTTATCAGCGTTTTTATAAGCACACTTCTTGCCTTGTTGGTATTGCTATTTTTTCGTCAAGAACTCTCAAGTATTCTCGGTTTTTCAAATACTACTTATCTGAGTTTACTTATCTGGATTGCTATTTTAGATACACTGGTCGTCATCCCTTTTGCTTATTTAAGAGTTACAGGGGCTTCTCTAAAATACACGCTTTTCAGAGTTTTGAATATTTCAATCTACGCTTTTTTCAACCTTCTTTTTTTGTGGTTTTTACCGCAATTAGAAAACATTCCCGAACTGTTGAAATCGGCTTACAATCCTTTGTTTAAAGAGCAGTCTATTTTTATGGCAAATGTGATTGCCAGTGCGATTACTTTTATTTGTGTGATTCCTATTCTTCTAAAATTTAAATTTGACTTTGACAAACAAGTTTTCAAAAAAATGCTCAAATATAGCTGGCCAATTATGGTTGCAGGGCTGGCCTACACTACCAATGAAAATTTAGACAAATTATTATTGGAGAGTTGGCTTGGAAAAAGCGTGATGGGTGCCTATGCGGGTGCTTACAAAATAAGTGTCATCATGTCGCTGTTTATCTTGGCTTTTCGGTTGGGTGCAGAGCCCTTTTTTTTCAACCACGCCACCACGAAAAACGCCCCAAAAACCTATGCTTTGATTTTAAAATGGTTTGTTATTGTCGGTGCCATTTTTGTGTTGGTTATTGTTTGTTTCCTCGAGCACATTGCACACTTGTTTTTAGGAAACGAAGCCTATTTTAAAGCCCTGTCTATTGTTCCTATTATTTTAATTGCCAATTTATTTTTAGGCATTTACAACAATCTATCCATTTGGTATAAATTGACGGACAAAACCCATTACGGCATGTATATCTCTATTTTTGGAGCTTTGGTCACTGTGGTGCTATTGTACATTTTTATACCTTCTAATGGGTTTATTGGAGCTGCTTGGGCCACGTTGGGAGCCTATTTTTCTATGACCGTTATTTCCTATTTACTGGGACAAAAAATATATCCTGTTCCTTACGACTTGAAAAGAATTGGATGGTACCTTTTTGCAAGCTGTGGATTTTCCAGTTTGTCTTTTTTAAAATTTCAAGGTAATTTTGCCTACAATATTTTATTGATTTCAATATTTCTTTTATTGACGTATGTTTTAGAAAGAAAAGAATTGAATCGCTTTATCTCGAAACAAAAACAACCGAATTAAAACATGAAAATCCAAATCATTAACAAGTCAAAACACGCATTGCCACATTACGAAACCTTGGCCTCTGCTGGCATGGACTTGAAAGCTAATATTGAAAATACTATTGTTTTGAAACCTTTGGAAAGAACCATCGTAACCACAGGATTATTTCTTGCCTTGCCCATAGGTACAGAAGCACAAGTAAGACCGCGAAGTGGTTTGGCCGCGAAAAAAGGAATTACTGTTTTGAACAGTCCAGGTACGATTGATGCGGATTATAGAGGTGAAATAGGCGTCATTCTTATCAATCTTTCGAACGAAGATTTTACAATCAACGATGGGGAGCGCATTGCCCAGTTGGTGATTGCCAAACACGAACGTGCCGAATGGAAAGAGGTAAAAGAACTTGGCGCAACTGCCAGAGGAACTGGAGGCTTTGGTAGCACAGGTGTATAGTATGAAAATTACCTCTTTTATTTTGAAACGCTCAAGTGCGCTTGCTAACAGAGAGTTTTTTCAAATAAGGTTTTTTTAGTATCTTAATGAATCATCCCCAATTGGATAAACATATAGTATATGCGTATAAAAAGAGTTTTTTTTTTAGTGGGGATTGCAACTATCTCTGGGGTGCTTTATACCCAATATCCCAAACTGAATATCATTGCAGGCTATGCTGCAAAAAGCATGGGTACAAATGTGTTTTATGCAAATCGCTCAGAACAAAGCGTTCAAAACAAAGACCACAATGTTCCGCCTGTAAGATTGGCAAAAACAACGGCTGATGCGAATTTAAAAACGGCTACTTCTTCTGTTTTTGGCATTTTGAAAAGAACTTCTTTTTTTAGAGAAGGTCTTGGATCTGTCGTCATTGACGATGAATTTGACATTGGTCAAAAGTTTTTGACTCCTACAAGAATTCCGAACACTTATGCGCTACCCTACCCCTATGGAATGGGAGCTCCTTCTGATTCAAATTTTGCAAACATTGATTACAACAAACTTAAGATTGCAATAGATGATGCTTTCACTGAAGACAATAAAGAATTTAATAAAAATACACGCGCTGTAATCGTTATTTACAAAGACCATTTGATCGCTGAGCAGTATGGTGATAATTTCAATAAAAACACCCCTCTTCTTGGATGGTCCATGGCAAAAAGTTTACTTGCCACTGTTGTGGGTGTTTTAGACTACCAAAAAAAAATCAATATACAAAAACCCGTTGTAGAACTATTGAATTTAAAAAACTGGGAAAAAGATGATCGCTCAAAAATTACTACAAATCATTTGTTAAAAATGACAAGTGGATTGGCTTGGGAGGAAGATTATACCCAAATTTCTGATGTAACAAGAATGTTGTTCTTGGAAAGAGACATGACAAAAACGCAAGCGTATAAAGAACTCTTATATGCCCCAGGAAGTCACTTTAACTATTCTTCGGGTACAACAAATTTAATTTCTGGCATTATACGCGCTCAATTTAAGACACAACAAGAGTATTTAGATTTCCCATACACGGAGTTGATTGATAAGATAGGCATGAGCTCGATGCTGTTTGAAACAGACATGGAAGGAAATTATGTAGGTTCCTCATATGCTTGGGCCACGGCCCGAGACTGGGCAAAATTAGGCTTGCTCTACTTGCACAAAGGGAACTGGAATGGCACTCAAATTTTTAACGAATCTTGGGCAGATTACGTGGCAAAACCAACGAAAGCATCTAACTATAGTTATGGAGGCCATTTTCGAACGACTACTTTAGATGGATTCCCAAATGTTCCAAATGACATGTACTTTGCTTATGGTTACCATGGTCAATTTACAATGGTTATTCCTTCCATGGACTTGGTCGTCGTGCGACTTGGCTTGACACATGAAGACAAAAAAGATATTTATGCGCACGCCGATCAATTGATTAAAAACATTCTTTCTTCCATTGAATAAATGTCAATAGTAACATAAGATGTATTTTATTTATGCACGATGTATACCTAAGACTTCTTCTTAACAATGCATAAAAAAACCGACTCAATTGAGTCGGTTTTTATGTGTTTCAAAAAAATTGATGTTACAGATCAAAGCCAATATTCACATCTAATTTTTCAGCAATAATAGCATTTATTCTTGTTTTCAGTTCAGGAATTTTGACATCTTTTAAAGCGTCGTTGGAAAAAGCATACATCAACAATGCTTTTGCTTCTTTTTTGGGAATCCCTCGTTGCTGCATGTAAAACAAAGCACTCTCATCCAACTGTCCAATGGTACAACCATGAGAACATTTCACATCGTCCGCAAAAATTTCCAATTGTGGTTTTGAATTTACAGAAGCTTTGTCTCCAACAATAATATTGTTATTCTGCTGATAAGCATTGATTTTTTGTGCTGCCTGTTCTACAATCACTTTCCCGTTAAAAACTCCGGTAGATTTTTCGTCGTAAATACCTTTGTACATTTCGTGAGATTCGCAGTTGGGCGCTTTGTGCTGCACCAATGTATGGTTGTCTACATGCTGTTTGCCATCCAAGATAGAAATCCCATTCATGTGAGACACACAATGCTCTCCGTTTTGATAAAATTCTAAATTGTTACGAGTCAATTTTCCTCCAAAAGAAAAAGTATGTACGGAAGCAACGCTGTCTTTTTGTTGTGAAACAAAAGTTCCATCAATTAAAGAAGCTGTTTCCACATCGTTTTGCATTTTGTAAAAATCAACGATTCCTCTTTTGTTTACAAAAATCTCAGTTACCGCATTTGTCAACGTATTGTTCCCCGTCAAGCTTTGGTGACGCTCTATAATTTGCACATGGGCATTTTCTCCAACAATCACTAAATTTCGAGGTTGAATTAAAATTTCTTGCTCGCTTCCTGTAGAAAAATTTAAAATTTGAATGGGTTTTGGAACCACCGTATTTTTCGGAATATTGACATACGCACCCTCTGCGGAAAAAGCCGTATTCAAATCAGACAAGCTGTTGTTTTCTTTGGCCAACTTGTTGAAATAAGTATTGATTGCCTCCTCGTATTTTGGCTTGGTCAAAGCAGCTGACATAACACAAACATCCAATCCGTCATGGGTTGTGTTTGACAAAAAAGCATTGAATTTTCCATCGATAAAAACCAAATTGTAACAATCGGTTTCATTGATAAAATATTGTTTTACATCCTTGTAGGTCAACGAGGCCTCTCCCTTTGAGAATATGTTGTAATTCGATTTCAACAAAGAACTCAAGTTGGTGTACTTCCATTCTTCATCTCTTTTGGTTGGAAAACCCTGTTGTTCGAAATTAGAGAATGCCTTTGAACGCACGTCATGTACCTTCGAATCGACGTCAACATCTACTTGATTTTCGAATGCTAAAAATGAAGATATTAGTTTTTCTTTTAAATCCATTTGTTTCATTAATTCTATGTTTTCTGCGGACATTTTTATCTAAAAAAACAACCGTTCAGAAACTATTATGCGTTCAATTCTTCCTTTATCCAGTCGTAGCCTTTTTCTTCAAGCTCCAAAGCCAATTCTTTGGTTCCTGACTTTACAATTTTACCATCGTATAAAACATGTACAAAATCTGGTACTATATAGTCTAACAAACGTTGGTAGTGTGTGATAACAATCACTGCATTGTCTTTCGACTTTAGCTTATTGACACCGTTGGCAACAATTCGCAAAGCATCGATGTCCAAACCTGAATCTGTTTCATCCAAAATCGCCAATTTCGGTTCTAACATGGCCATTTGGAAAATTTCATTTCGTTTTTTCTCTCCCCCTGAAAATCCTTCGTTCAACGAGCGTGATAAAAATTTGCGATCAATTTCCAACAACTCTGATTTTTCACGAATTTTCTTAAGCAAATCTTTTGCTGGCATTTCTTCCAGTCCTTGTGCTTTTCTAGATTCGTTGATAGAAGATTTGATAAAGTTGGTTACAGTAACTCCAGGAATTTCCACAGGATACTGAAAAGACAAAAAGACCCCGGCGTGTGCTCTTTCGTCGGGTGCCAATTCACTGATATCTTCTCCGTTCAATTCTATGCTTCCTCCTGTTACTTCGTATTCTTCTTTTCCTGCAATGACAGATGCCATGGTACTTTTTCCTGCTCCATTTGGCCCCATAATCGCATGTACCTCTCCTGCTTTTACCTCTATATTCAATCCTTTTAGGATTTCTTTATCCTCTATTCTCGCTTGTAAATTCTCTATTTTTAACATTTTCTCTCTTGTTAATTTCTTGAAATATGCAACTGTATAATTCTAACGAATCGATTGAAGAATTACCCAACGGATCCTTCTAAACTGATTTCTAATAATTTTTGTGCTTCCACAGCAAATTCCATCGGCAATTTATTCAATACATCTTTACTAAATCCATTGACAATCAAAGCAATGGCTTTTTCTGTGTCTATTCCTCGTTGATTGCAATAGAAAAGTTGGTCTTCTCCAATTTTACTCGTCGTTGCTTCGTGTTCTATTTGCGCGGTTGTATTTTTTGCTTCTATATATGGAAACGTATGAGCTCCACATTGATCGCCCATCAATAAGGAATCGCATTGTGAAAAGTTCCGAGCATTTTCGGCTCTTGAATTGATTTGTACCAATCCTCGGTAACTGTTTTGGGATTTTCCTGCAGAAATACCTTTGGAAATAATCGTACTCTTGGTGTTTTTTCCAAGGTGTATCATTTTTGTTCCAGTATCTGCTTGCTGAAAATTATTGGTTACTGCAATGGAATAAAATTCTCCGACAGAATTGTTCCCTTTTAAAATACAAGAGGGATATTTCCAAGTCACCGCGGACCCTGTTTCTACCTGGGTCCAAGAAATCTTTGCATTGGTCTCGCAAATTCCTCTTTTTGTTACGAAATTAAAAACCCCTCCCGTTCCATTCTTATCCCCTGGAAACCAGTTCTGAACAGTTGAGTATTTGATTTCAGCGTCGTCTAAAGCAATGAGCTCAACCACGGCTGCGTGCAATTGATTTTCGTCACGCGCAGGTGCTGTGCACCCTTCAAGGTAACTTACATAGCTACTTTCGTCAGCAATCAGTAAGGTTCTTTCAAATTGACCTGTTCCTCCTTCGTTGATTCGAAAATACGTCGACAACTCCATCGGACATTTCACTCCTTTTGGAATGTAACAAAACGAACCGTCTGTAAAGACCGCAGAATTCAACGCAGCATAAAAGTTATCTGTTTTTGGAACCACTGTTCCCATGTATTTTTTGACCAATTCTGGATGCTCTTGAATCGCTTCTGAAATAGGCATAAAAATAATTCCTTTTTCTGCCAAGGTCTTTTTGAAAGTGGTGGCAACGGAAACAGAATCTACCACAATATCTACAGCGACTCCTTGCAGTTTTTTCTGCTCATCTACGGAGATTCCTAATTTCTTGTACATCTCTAACAGTTCAGGATCTACATCGTCTAAAGATTTATTAGGATCTGCTTTTTTAGGTGCCGAATAATAACTAATCGCTTGAAAATCTGGCTTCTCGTATTGCACGTTTGCCCATTCTGGCTCTTCCATTTGCTCCCAAATACGGAATGCATCCAAACGCCATTCTGTCATCCATTCTGGCTCGTTTTTCTTTTTGGAAATAGCACGAACAATCGCCTCGTTCAATCCTTTTGGAAACGTATCTGATTCTAGTTCTGTGTAAAACCCATACTCGTATTCCTGAGTTTCCAGTTCTTTCTTTAAATCGTCTTCTGTATATTTCATATACTAACTTAAAAGTTTAAAGCTATGTCAGCTTTAATACTGTTTTATTTATTTTTTAATCCTTGAATGCTACAATGAAAATGATTCTCCACAACCACATGTTCTGCTTGCATTTGGATTGTTGAAAACAAAGCCTGTACCATTCAAACCTCCTGAATATTCCAATGTTGTTCCTACCAAATACAAAAAGCTTTTTTTGTCAACGATTATTTTCACACCATTGTCCTCAAAAATCTTATCGTCTTCTTTGGTGTTTTTATCAAAATCCAAATCGTACGACAACCCTGAACAACCTCCACTTTTTACACCAACACGCACAAAATCTGTGGCGGCGTTGTAACCATCGTCACGCATCAATTCAATGACTTTTTTCTTAGCGATGTCTGAAACTTTTATCATACCGAAACTTGTTATACCATTTTCTAGCTGCAAAGATACAACTTTGATTAGAGTATTTAGAACAAATCTAAGTTGTTTTATTTATGTTTACATAGAGTTTTCTTATCTCAAAAACATCTCCGGCCAAGAAAAAATACTTTGATCACTCCTAGCAGAAAAGCAAGCCCTGCCGCCGTGTTTCTCTTCATTCGCTCAGTTGCTAAAAAGCCTTTGCCACGGAAATAAAAGTTCTTTCCTCTCTTTTATCCGATCGTTTTATTTCTTCAATCCAAAAAAAAGAAAGATTTTTGCATTCGGAGGCTACTAAACAGAGTACAAATAGTTAAAAAAATACAACATTCTTATGATCGAAGACAAATCACAAAGCAAAACAAACCTTTCTGAATTGGGAGAATTTGGATTGATCCGTCATTTGACCGAACATTTTAAAATAACACAAGATTCAACGCGAAAAGGTGTCGGTGACGATGCGGCTGTCATCGATCATGCTAGTCTGAAAACACTTGTCACCACTGATCTCTTGATTGAAGGAATTCATTTCAATTTAACATACATGCCTTTGAAGCATTTGGGATACAAAGCTGTGATGGTAAATTTATCAGACGTGTATGCTATGAATGCCGAAGCGACTCAAATCACGGTATCTATCGCTGTTTCGAACCGATTTCCATTGGAAGCTTTGGAAGAATTGTATGCCGGTATTCAACTCGCTTGTGACACCTATCAAATCGATCTGGTAGGAGGAGATACTTCTTCCTCTAAAACAGGATTGATTCTAAGCGTTACGGCTCTAGGAACTTCCGCAGAAAAAGACATCGTTTACAGAGACGGTGCCAAAGAAAATGATTTGCTCGTAGTTTCAGGTGATTTGGGAGCTGCCTACTTGGGCTTGCAAGTTTTGGAAAGAGAACGACAGGTTTTTGATGTCAATCCAAACCAGCAACCCGATCTGGATCAATACACGTATTTGATAGAACGACAATTAAAACCTGAGGCAAGAAAGGACGTTTCAAAATTATTGAAAGACTTGAAAATCAAACCCACCAGTATGATTGACATCTCTGATGGATTGTCTTCTGAAGTCATTCATCTTTGTAAAAGCTCTGCGCTTGGTTGCAATGTGTATGAAGACAAACTTCCTTTAGATCCACAAGTAATCTCTACTTCCGAAGAATTCAATATGGACAGTACAGTTGTAGCCTTAAACGGCGGAGAAGACTATGAATTGTTATTTACCATTTCTCAAAATGATTTCAACAAAGTTAAAGGCAATCCTAATTTTTCAATTATCGGACACATGACCCCAGAAAACGAAGGAATCCATTTGGTTACCAGGGCGAATCAAAAAATGGAGTTGACAGCACAAGGGTGGGATGCCATGCTCAAAAACGATGCTTAAAATAAATTCTCTATTTCGTGCTTTTGTGATCCGTGCCTCCTGTTTTAGTTATTTGTGCCGTGTTTTTTGTAATTTGTAAATCCTCTCTAATCTTTTTCTTTTGTCATTATTTCTGAAAAACAAAAATCTCGAAATTTGCATCGATACCCCTTTGGAAAATTACCAACATGCGCGCTTCGACTGGACGGGAAAAATTGTTTCCATTCGGTATCAAAACATACCCGTTTTTGGTGTTGAAAAACCGAATACTTCTCCTAATAGTTCTTTTGGAAGGGCTTTTTACAACGAGTTTGGAATTGAAAATGCGATTGGGTATGACGAAACTCCCGTCGGAGATTGGTTTCATAAAATAGGTGTTGGTCTTTTGAAAAAAGAAGAAGGACCTTACGATTTTTCCAAAGCTTACAAAATAAAACCTGCTTCTTTTGAAGTAGAACAGAATGAAGGTAAAATTAGAATAAAATGTGCCTCGAAGCTGATAAATGGCTACGCATACATCCTAAGCAAAGAGATAACCTTGTCTGATTCGGGTTTTACCATTCATTACAAACTGACAAACACAGGAGAAAAGACAATCAAAACAGAAGAATACAATCATAACTTTTTGGCCATCGATCACTTGTCCATGGGAAAAGAATACCTTTTAAAATTTCCTTTTTTGCTCGAACCAGCTTTATTTGGAGAACACATCAATCCAGAAAACCTTGTCAACATAGACTCAAAATCCATCGGTTTCGAAAACACTCCGAAGGAAGTTTATTTTTTTAGCAACCTTTCTGGAAGTAAATTGGTAAAACCGAGCTGGGAACTGATCCATCGAGAAAAAAATATTGGGATTCGAGAAACAACCAGTTTTGAAACACGCAAAATAAATCTTTGGGGATGCCAACATGTGATCAGTCCTGAATTGTTTTTTGACGTTGTTGTAAATCCCAAACAAACACTTGAATGGGGCCGAAAATATCACTTTCAAAACCTGGGATAGTTTTATTTTGAAAAAATTATTCTCCTTCTACCTTGGCAGAAAGCTCAAACCAACGTTCTTCTTTTCGATCAATTTCATCAATGATATTCTGAAGTTTTAGAGAAAACTCATTGATTCTGTCCTCTGCGACCTCTCCTTTTGAAAATTGAGATTCTATCTGTACTTTCTGTTTTTCTAACTTCGCTATATCGCTTTCCAAAGATCCGTATTCTCTTTTTTCATTGTAGTTGAGCTGATTTTTTTTCTTTGGAGCTTCGAAAACTTCCTTCTTTTCTACTTCCTTTTTTACGGACGATTCTTTTGGTTTCGAGTCTTCATAGGCTCTAAAATCGGAATAGTTTCCTGGAAAATTTTCGACGACTCCTTGTCCGCGAAACACAAACAAGGCGTCTACAATTTTATCCATAAAATAACGATCGTGTGATACCACTAATAAATTCCCTGGAAAATCTAACAAAAAGTTTTCCAATACATTGAGTGTCACAATATCTAGGTCGTTGGTAGGCTCATCTAAAATTAAAAAATTTGGGTTTTGAATCAAAACAGCACAGAGGTACAAGCGCTTTTGCTCTCCTCCGCTTAATTTCTCTACAAAGTCGTATTGCCGTTTTCTAGAAAACAGAAAACGCTCCAACAATTGACCGGCAGAAATTTTATTTCCTTTGGCTAGTGGAATGTATTCTCCAAATTCTTTGATTACTTCTATAACTTTTTGCCCTGCTTTGGCTTGGATTCCTTTTTGAGTATAGTACCCGTATTTCACGGTTTCCCCCAAAATTACTTTTCCTTGATCCACAGGTTCTTTTTCCGTTATGACATTCAGAAAACTGGATTTCCCTGTCCCATTTTTTCCGATGATTCCAATACGTTCTCCTCTTTTAAAAACATATTCAAATCCATCCATAATTTTCAAATCACCGTATGATTTGTACACCTTATGCAGTTCTAGAATTTTAGAACCCAATCGTTCCATATTAATCTCTAGCTGAACTTTGTGTTCGATTCTTCGGTTGTGCGCCTTTTCTTTAATTTCATGAAAATCATCTATCCTAGATTTGGATTTTGTGGTCCGCGCTTTTGGCTGACGACGCATCCAATCCAATTCTTTTTTAAACAAGTTTTTTGCTTTTTCTTGCACCACCTGTTCCAAGGCTATTCGCTCCTCTTTCTTCTGAAGGTAATAAGAATAACTCCCTTTGTATCTATACAACTGTCCGTTGTCTAATTCAATAATTTCATTGCACACACGTTCCAAGAAATATCGGTCGTGTGTCACCATGAACAAGGTCATTTTCTCCTTCTTAAAAAAGGCTTCTAGCCATTCTATCATCTCCAAATCTAGGTGGTTGGTCGGTTCGTCCAAAATCAACAAGTCGGGCTTGTTGATCAGTACCGTGGCGAGTCCCAAACGCTTTTTTTGGCCTCCAGAAAGTTTTCCTACTTTTTGATGAACATCGTCAAATTTTAATTTGGAAAGAATTTGCTTGTATTGGGTTTCAAAATCCCATGCATTGTGATGATCCATCAAATCAAACGCTTTTTGATAAGCTTCTGCATCGTCTGGATTTTCCAACGCTTTTTCGTACTGTTGAATTACTTTTAAAACAGGGTTTTCCGATTTGAAAACAATTTCTTCAATCGTAGCATTGTGATCAAAAAGAGATTCTTGTGCCAAATAAGCGATATTCAAATCTTTTCTGGAAACTACCTGACCTGTATCAGAAGTGTCTTTGCCAGCGATAATGTTCAAAATAGAGGTTTTTCCAGTACCATTTTTAGCAACAAAAGCTACTTTTTGATCCTTGTTAATTCCAAAAGACAAATTTTCAAACAAGACACGCTCTCCATACGACTTGGAAATATTTTCTACTGATAGGTAATTCATACAATTAATTTTCAATGGACAAAGATACTACAAATGTGCTGCTCTGGAAGAAATCAAACCTTTTTTCATCGGTGCAAAGAAAATGGAAAACTAATGTACCTTTACCAAAAACACATTTGCCTTCGATTCCAAAATTCCTTTATAAAAATGTACTTTAGCAACAAGGGCGCAAAACCAAAAAAATGAGTAGAAAACCTTTGTTAAAAACAAGTAACCTCAGCATCTCTTTTTCTTCGGACGGGAAGGAGCATGCCGTTGTGAAAAACAGCTCTTTTGAAATTCACAAAAATGAAATTTTAGGCATTGTTGGAGAATCTGGTAGTGGGAAATCTGTATCTTCCTTGGCTCTTTTAGGGTTGCTTCCAAAAGAAACAAAAATAGAAGGGACTGTTTTTTTTGAAGACCATTCCATTTTATCGCTTTCGGAAAAGCAGTTTCAAAACATCCGCGGGAATAAAATTTCTATGATTTTTCAAGAACCTATGAGTTCTTTAAATCCAAGCCTTACTTGTGGTTATCAAGTCCTAGAAATTATTTTACAGCACACATCGCTTCGCAAAAAAGAGGCCAAGGCCAAAGTAATTGACTTGTTTGAAAAAGTCAAACTACCGAGACCTGATGAAATCTACAAGCACTATCCACATCAGCTTTCAGGTGGACAAAAACAGCGCGTCATGATTGCGATGGCCATCGCATGCAAACCGCAACTTTTGATTGCTGACGAACCCACCACCGCACTAGATGTTACAATACAAAAAGAAATCATCCAGCTTTTAAAGGACTTGCAACAGGAGACTGAAATGAGTATTTTATTCATTTCGCACGATTTGGCCTTGGTTTCAGAAATATGTCAACGCGTGTTGGTCATGTACCAAGGAGAAATTGTGGAACAGGGAACGGTCAAAGCTGTATTTGAAAAACCAAAAGACCCGTACACAAAAGCTTTGATACGCTCAAAACCAAGTCAAACAAGACGTTTGAAAAAATTGCCTTCTGTGATCGATTTTATTGAAAATACCGTGGATAAGAGTGTCTATACAAAGAAAGAGCGCAGCGCTTTTCATCAAAAAATTTATGCAAAAAAGCCCTTTTTAGAGATTCGGAACTTGAAAAAAGAGTTTGTGGGTAATAAGACTTGGTGGTTTCAAAAAAACAGCGTTGTCAAGGCCATAAATGACATTTCATTTGAACTTTACGAAGGAGAAACCTTGGGCTTGGTCGGCGAATCAGGATGTGGAAAATCTACCTTAGGAAGAACTTTGGTGCATCTAGAAAAAGCGACAAGTGGGCAGATTTTTTACCAAGAAAAAGACATCACCCAACTTTCAGAGCGAGAAAAAAAATCGATCCGAAAAGACATTCAAATTATTTTCCAAGATCCTTTTTCCTCTTTGAATCCGCGTCTAATGGTTGGTGAAGCTATTTTAGAACCTATGAAAGTGCATCAGCTGTATTCGAATAATTCGGAACGGAAAGCAAAGGTTTTGGAAATTTTAAAAAAAGTAGGCCTTGCCCCTGAGCATTACAATCGCTACCCTCACGAGTTTTCAGGTGGACAAAGGCAGCGCATTGGCATTGCCAGAGCTATTGCACTGCAACCCAAATTGATTGTTTGTGATGAATCTGTATCCGCTTTAGATGTTTCTGTACAAGCACAAGTTTTGAACCTTCTCAACGATTTGAAAAAAGATTTTGGATTTACATATATTTTTATTTCACACGACCTATCGGTAGTGAAGTACATGTCCGATCAATTGGTGGTGATGAACCAAGGAAAAATCGAAGAAATCGGAGATGCGGACGCCCTCTATGCACAACCAAAATCTTCGTATACTCAAAAGTTAATTGACGCCATTCCGAAAGGCAAATAGGCGCTGTCCTGTTTGGGAAAAACCTTCCATTTTCGACGCAAAAAACGTATCTTGCCACCTGATTCTTTCGTTCCATCTTATTTTTGAACCCTATTCATGAAATTCAAGTCTCTTTTTTTAATTGCTGCTTTTGTGCTTTTTTCCTGTGGGTCGAATAAGAATTTAACCGACAGAGCAGCACTTGTCAAAGAATCTTCCAAAAGAGTTCTCAAAAACCATTACAAAAACACCTTTGACGAAGCAACGTTGAAAGCCGCTTTGAAAGTGAATTTCAAAAAAGGAAACGATTCAAAAAACTTTTCCGTGAGCTTGCGGATGCAAAAAGACGAAACCATTTGGATGAGCGGTTCCATTTTTGGTTTTCCTGTACTCAAAGCTTTGATCACACCAAACCGTGTGAGCTACTACATCAAACCCTTAAAAACCTATTACGAGGGTGACTTTACATCCTTGCAGGCGCTTTTGGGAACAGACCTCAATTTTTCCATGCTTCAAAATATGTTGGTTGGAGATGCCATCGTTCCGCTCAAATCAAAAGATTTCGTGTCACGTATCGACCAACAGGCCCATTTGTTGACTTTGAAAAAAGAAAATTCTCTGGCAAAACTTTTCTTTTGGATACACCCCTTGCACTACAAAATCGAAAAACAAAAAATTGAGAGCCTTCGAAAAAAAGGCGCTTTGTCAATTTCGTATAAAAATTATAAAAAAATCAAAGACACCCATCTCCCCAGCCAAATAGACATTCGTGCTGAAGACGAAAAAAACAAGGCCCATCTTCGTGTCCAATACAAGTCGGTTTCTGTAGGAAAGAAGCTCTCTTTCCCTTATAAAATTCCTTCGGGATATAAAAAGATACTCTAAGCTATGAATTCCTGTTGTCTTTTCTTTTCCTTCCGAAAAACGAATCCGCTTTTACAATTATTGCTTTTGGTGTTCTTATGTTACAGCACGCCCAACTTTGCGCAACAGTCTCAAAAGAAATTGGAAGCCAAAAGAACGCAACTACAGCGGGAAATTAAAAAAGTCAATACCCTCTTGTTCCAAAGCAAAAAGCAAGAAAAAAATATTTTAAATGAAATTGGGAATTTAAGAAAAAAAATCTCCGTTCGAAAGCAACTCATTCAGACCATCCAAGAGGAAGGTAGGGTCTTGGACTCGAAAATTCTTCGGCATTCAGAAAAAATAAAAACGCTTCAAGCAGAATTGGCGCTCTTGAAAAAGGATTATGCCGCAATGATTCACAAATCTTACAAAAACAAATCGCTACAAAGCAGGCTGATGTTTCTTTTTTCTTCTGAAAACTTTTTGCAAGCCTACAAACGATATAAATACATGAACCAATATGCTGACTACCGCAAGAAACAAGGGAAGCAAATTGCAGTCAACACCAAAAATATTGAAAACCTGAATGCCGATTTAAAGGCACAAAAAATCCAAAAAGAAAATCTTCTAAGCGAATACGAAACAGAACGATCTGTCATTGAAATTGAAAAACAAGCACAAGAAATTCTTGTAAAACAAGTCAAGTCAAAAGAGAAGAAATACATTGCTGAAATCAAGAAAAAGCAAGCCGAAGAACGAAAAATAGACCAGCAAATAGAGCGGTTAATTCGCGCTGCCATTGCGGCTTCAAAGAAAAAGAACAAAGCGAAAAGCAAAGGGTTTTCTCTGACTCCAGAGGCCAAAGCATTGGCTTCTAAATTTGAACTGAACAAAGGAAAATTACCATGGCCTGTGGCAAATGCTTTGGTGGTTCGTAATTTTGGAAAAATACCACACAAAACCTTGAGTGGGATTACCATTCAAAGCAATGGAATTCATATTGCAACCAACAAAGGAGCAGATGCCCAAGCTATTTTTGAAGGGTCGGTACTTGCCATCCAAATAGGTTCAAGCGGTATCAAAACAGTGATGGTTCAGCACGGAAACTACATTTCTTTGTACAGCAATTTGGCAACGGTAGCGGTAAAAAAAGGAGATCGGATTTCTTTGAATCAAAGTCTTGGAAAAATACACACAGACAGGGTCACAGGAAAAACCATTTTGAAATTTCAAATCTGGAAAGATACTCAAAAACAAAATCCAAAATACTGGTTGCTGCGCTTGTAGCCATATTTCTTATTCTTCAAACAAAGCTTTCAATTCTGTCGCCTCTTTGGCAGCCATTTTCCCAGACAATACCAAACTCAGTTGACGTCGCCTCAAAGCAGCATCAAAACGTTTTTTTTCTAGGGTTGTTTCAGGAATAAAGGCTGGCACCTGAATGGAATTCCCTTTGGAATTTACGGCTACGAATGTATAAATCCCTTCGTTTACCTTCGTCCGTTTTCTAGTGGTTCTATTTTCTGTCCATACATCTGCATAAACTTCCATGGAAGAACCAAAAGCTCTGGAAACCTTGGCCTCAATGGTAAGGGTACTTCCTAAGGGAACGGGTTTTCCAAATTGCACATGATTGACCGCTACGGTTACTGCAATGGCTTCGGCATGTCGTTGCGCGGCAATGCAACAAATACGGTCCATACGCGCCAACAATTCTCCTCCAAAAATTCCGTGTAGGGCATTGGTGTCACTCGGCAATACCAAATCTGTAGCAATGGACAATGATTCTTTGGCTCTTTTTGATTTCATAAAAATAAGTTTTCAATTTTTTACAAAGTACAAAAAAATCGAAACGTTGATTTGTAGCAAGGAAATACTATTTCGAAAACAAGCTTCTCTTTTTAAAAATTCCTTATAGATTTTAATATCTTTACCTAGAGAAGAGAGGAACTGTTTCGTCTCACATTTTTCGACCAAAGCCGCTAACATGTCATGCAAAATTTCTTAAAAATAACACTCGTACAACAGGATCCCTTGTGGAGATCCGTTTCTGCGAATTTGGCGCGTCTTTCTCAAAAAATCCAATCCATAAAGGAACAAACGGACTTGATTCTTTTGCCAGAAATGTTTTCCACTGGATTTGACATGTATCCAAAAATCATGGCTGAAAAAATGGACGGTACAGCTGTTCAATGGATGCAAAAACAAGCTCAAACACACAATGCCGCGATTGCTGGCAGTTTGATCATAGAAGAAAACGGCCAGTATTTCAATCGTTTTGTTTTTGTACATCCTTCGGGAAATTTAATACACTACGACAAAAAACATTTGTTTCATTTTGCAGGAGAAGACCAGGTTTATTCGCCAGGAACACATCGCTTGCTCTTTGAATACAAAGGCTGGAAAATCAGTCCTTTTATCTGTTACGATCTGCGTTTTCCAGTTTGGTCAAGAAATACGGAGAACTACGATGTTGCGCTCTTTGTTGCCAATTGGCCAAAACCAAGAATTGATACTTGGGACGTCTTATTAAAAGCCCGCGCTATTGAAAACCAATCCTATTGCGTGGGTGTCAATCGAGTAGGAATAGACGGAAACGGACATGAATACAACGGTCATTCGCAAGTCATCGACCCATTGGGAAACATCCTTCAAAAATCAGAGACAGAAACAGAAGACATATTTACAGTTACTCTGAGCAAAAAAAAATTGGCAAGCATCCGAACTGAATTCCCCTTTTTAAAAGATCGAGACCTTTTTCATTTATAAACCCATTTTTTTCACAACCTTCCCATTTCAAAATCTAAAACTTATATGCATACTTTAGAAAATTCTTTTATCAAAATCGCTGTGAAAAATACAGGGGCAGAATTGTCAAGTCTTGTGTCCAACGGAAAAGAATATTTATGGCAGGGAGATCCGCGTTTTTGGAGAGGTCAAGCGCCCATTTTATTTCCTTTTGTGGGAAAGCTAAAAAACGATACTTACTTCCACAAAGGGGCTGCTTATCATTTGCCTCAACACGGTTTTTTTAGACGTAGCAATGCCATCAAATTGGTCGCTCAATCCGACACCAAACTAACTTTCTCTTTGCAAAGCAATGCGGAAACATTGAAAAACTACCCGTTTGATTTTGAATTTATCACGAGCTACCAACTACACAAAAACATCCTTACCATTGCACACACGGTGGTGAATAAAGGGGAAGAAATTCTTTATTTTTCATTAGGCGAGCACCCCGCTTTTCGCTGTTCGTTACAAAATCCAGAGGAAAGTTACGACCGAAATCAATTGCTTTTTGAGAAAGAAGAAACTGCGGAAATACATTTGCTAGAACAGGGGCTCATCGGCTCTCAAACAGCAAATCTTCTCAAAAATTCAAATCGATTGAACTTGCACAGCACTATTTTTGACAACGATGCACTGGTACTAAAAAAAATGAATTCAAAAAGGGTAACTTTGGTTCACAAAGAAGAGGGAAAACTAGTCACTTTGTCTTATCCAGATTTTCCTTTTCTCGGAATTTGGTCCAAACCCAATGCTCCTTTTGTTTGCATTGAACCCTGGCTAGGCATTGCGGATTCTATCCATACATCTCAAAAACTTGAGGAAAAAGAGGGGATTCTTTCTTTGGATTCGGAAAACACGTTCAACTGTTCCTACAGCATTGAGGTACATGGCTGAGTAAAAAAAGCTTTCCAAAATTAGAAAGCCTTTTTTATATTATTTTACAACCAAAGGCTGCATCCATTTGAAATTGTAATCGGTATCTGGTACCACAATTCTATTGGCTATTCTGCGCATTCTTTCTGGCAAACGCATCAAAAAGGATCTTGCCTTGTCTGCTTCTTCACTCAATCCTCTAAAGTTTTCAATATCCCAAGCTTTGTTCAGTTTTTCTAAAATATCGATATAATCGAAAGCCGAATAAACCCCTGATCTTTGTGCAACATCGGAAAATTTATCAAACAACGAAGCTTTTTTTCCAAAGGATTCACGCAAATACATTGCTGGCATCTCAATTTTATACTTCATCATATCACAAAAAGCGATCATCATCTGACTTGGGTCTACTGCAAAAATTTGACGCACAAATTCTACATATGCCAAGTGATGACGCATTTCATCTCCTGCAATAATTTTTGACATTTTTGCCAAACCTTTCATGCCTGCTTTCCGCGCTATCTTTGCGACATTGTTGTGAGAAACATAGGTTGCCAATTCTTGAAAGCTCGTGTAAATAAAAGTTTTGTAAGGATCCCGTGAGGTTCCGATATCAAAACCATCGGCTATCAAATGCTGGGTTGTAACTTCAACTTCACGCATGTTTACACGTCCAGAAAGGTAGATGTATTTATTCAAAACATCTCCGTGTCTGTTTTCTTCCGCTGTCCAACGACGAATCCAACTCGACCATCCTTTTTCTTCTCCGTGCTGGTCGATGCCATCTAAATCTAACAACCAAGACTCGTAAGTTGGCAAAGCCTCTTCCGTAATCATATCTCCAACCAAAGAAATCCAAAAATCATCATCGAGCTCTTTGGAGAGTTCTCTAATTTCTTTTACTTCTTCAAGAAAGGTATCCGATTGTGGATTTGGAAGAAAATCCGTAGGCTGCCAAATCTCTTCTGGGGCAATTAAAAATTTACCAAAAGTGGATTCAATGTTTTTTTCGAGGTTCAGCATTACCTCTTTGCGTACGTTGTAAATGGACATTTAGCTATTTTTTAGGATAGGTTACAAAGTTACTGCGTTTTTAATGGTTTCTTCCACTTTTTGAAATAAATCCTCAAACTTCATTGAGGAAACGGGAATTGCTTCGTGTACTTCCATACTGAACTTTTCCCCTATACCGAGCGGGAAAACACCCTTTTGCACCAATTTCCAAGAATTGTTAATGGTCACCGGAAGTATATAGGCCGAGGGTGCGTGCTTGGTCATTATTTTTAAGCCGTTTTCAGAAAACCGCTTTGGAACCCCTGTTTTACTTCTTGTCCCCTCGGGGAAAATAACGCCTGACCACTTGTTCTTTTCAAGGTCTTTAGCAAAATTTGCTATTGAGATCAAAGCCTGCTTGGCATCTTTACGATCGATCAAAACAGATCCTCCGTATTTTAAATTGAAGGAAACACTTGGAATCCCTTTCCCCAATTCAATTTTGGAGACAAACTTTGGGTGGGTTTTACGCAAAAACCAAGAAATGGGGGGAATGTCATACGCACTTTGATGATTGCTCACAATTATAACTGGAACGTTTTTCGGTATTTCATGCTTGTTGATAAATCTCACACGTGTCCCGAAAAGATACATGCATCCAATGAGCATAAAATTCAAATAATCGACTGTTTTTTTGTGCGCTGTATACCCAAACAAATGCAAGGTCAACCATTGCAATGGATGAAAAACAACCAACAATAAGCCGTATATCAAATAATGAATGACGGAGAGCGGATATGCAAGTATGTTTTTCATTTCAACTCTTTTGTTCTGATTTTAGAACCACTGATTCCATGGAATTCTTGACAATATCAACAACAAAGCAAGGCCGTAAAAGGTGGCAAAGGTTTTAAATTTTGCAGCAGCTGTTGTTTGTTTTTTATGTTTTGACCAACCGATTGTAATCAAAATAATTCCCAATATCATCACCGTTGGATGTTCTACCAATATCAATCTTGAATCGGCGTTTTTCATCACTGCTCCAAAACCTGAAATCTTCATTGCCTTGTACCAGTCAGACATAAAATACCATCCCAAACCTATGAGCAATTGTATGTGCGAAAAAATCAAGGCAAATAAGCCCAATCGCAAATCTTTAGAGGCAAATTCCTTTTTGCTTTTCAATCCCAATAGGGCGTTCACCACAGCCGCTATTAAAACTACCAATACCAAATAGGCCCAATAAGAATGTACTTCTTTCATAATTCTATGTTTTTATGTGTTTGAGCAAAGATACTAATCCCTTAGAAACTACGATACAGAATCTTTCTTGAAATTTCATTGGGCCTCAAAAGTTACTTCCATTGCCGAATTTAAATTTATGAAACCCTTTTTAGGTGTGGGAAAAATTCTGACGCAAAAGAGAGACAAGCCAAACCCTTTTTTTTAAAACGAAAAAAGACGGTTTTCACCGTCTTTTTCTGCCGTTTTTTAGGCATTAGGATTGGTATTTTTCCGCGTATATTTTGTTGGCCAATACCTTTCCAAGCTCAACACCCCATTGGTCGTAGCTGTAGATGTTCCAAACAATTCCTTGCACAAAAATCTTGTGTTCGTACATGGAAATCAATTTTCCCAAAGAATTTGGCGTCAATTTTTCAATCAAAATAGCATTGCTTGGTTTATTTCCTCCAAAGACCTTGAACGGTACAACTGCAGCCGCTGTTTTTCCTTCAGAAATCACTTCTTCTTTCGTTTTTCCGTTGCACAATGCTTCTTGTTGTCCATAAAAATTAGACATCAATTTATTATGGTGCTCTTCTTTTCCGTACAACGATGTTTCGTATCCAATAAAATCACAAGGAATCAATTTGGTTCCCTGATGTACCAATTGCATAAATGCATGTTGCATATTGGTCCCTGTACTTCCCCAAACAATCGTTCCTGTTTGGTAATCAATTGTATCTCCATTTCTATCCACACTTTTTCCATTACTTTCCATAATAGCTTGTTGCAAATACGGGCTCAATTTTTCCAAATATTGAGAATACGGCAAGATAGCCTCTGTTTCTGCTCCAAAAAAGTTGTTGTACCAAACACTTAATAAAGCCAACATTACAGGAATATTATCTTCAAAATCCGCGGTTTCAAAATGAGTGTCCATCTCAGAGGCTCCCTCTAACAAGGCCTTGAAATTGTCAAAACCTACTGCCAAACTGATAGAGAGTCCTACCGCGCTCCACAAAGAAAAACGGCCTCCTACCCAGTTCCACATTGTGAACACATTGGCAGCATCGATTCCAAAATTAGCAACGGCTTCTGAATTGGTAGAAACTGCTGCAAAATGTTTTGCAATATCTGCCTCAGTAGCTCCTTGTAAAAACCACTCTTTGATCGTCATTGCGTTGGAAATGGTTTCTTGCGTAGTAAATGTTTTAGAAACAATTAAAAACAGGGTTGTTTCTGGGTTTAAATTTTTGATCACTTCCGAGACATGATCGCCGTCTACATTGGATACAAAGTGCACTCCAAGAGGAGTTTTGTAATATTTCAAAGCATCTACAACCATCTGAGGCCCCAAATCAGAACCTCCGATACCAATGTTCACCACGTCCGTAATACTTTTCCCAGTGTATCCTTTCCAATCTCCCGAAAGCACTTTGTTGGTAAACCCTTTTATTTTCTGTAAAGTATTCTGAACGGCGTCTACCACATTTTCTCCATCTACAAGCACCTCTTTGGACGCACGCAAGGCGGTATGCAATACTTCTCTCTCTTCTGTGGCATTTATTTTTGCACCTCCGAAATATTTTGAAATGGCGTCTTTCAACGCTACTTCATCTGCCAATTCCAGTAATAATTCTTTGGTTTTTCCATCGATTCTGTTTTTAGAATAATCAATGTTTATATCTTTAAATTGAAGATTGAACTCCTCCTTTCTATTCGAATTGTTCGCAAACAAATCTCTCAAATGCGTGTTTTTGATTTCTTCAAAATGAGCATCTAATTTTGCCCATGCATTTGTTTGTGTAGGATTTACGTTTTTTAAAGCCATTTTCGTCTTTTTTAATTTACATATTCAATTGCATCCAGCTCCTCTTTCACGGACTGAATGAATTCTAAATATTTTGGTTTTATAGATTTTTTCATTGCCTTAGCGGCGGGTAATTTTTGTTTTAGCGGATCAACTTGCACCCCATTTTTCCAAAAACGATAACACACATGTGGACCAGATGTATTCCCTGTCATTCCCACATAGCCTATCACCTGTCCTTGCTTGACATACTGTCCCACTTTTACCTTGCGACTTTTCATGTGCAAATATTGGGTCATATAGGTGGAATTGTGTCTAATTTTGACATAATTTCCGTTGCCTGCTCTATATCTAGATTCAATCACTCTCCCGTTTGCTGTACTCATAATAGGACTGCCTACGGGTGCGGCAAAATCTGTGCCTTTGTGAGGTTTTACCCGACCGTAAAAGGCAATTTTTCTTTTCAAATTGTACCGAGAAGAAATGCGACTAAATTTCAAAGGAGCTTTTAAAAACGCTCTTCGCAAATGATTGGCTTTCTCATCGTAATATTCTTGGATGCCACTTATGGAATCGGAAACGTATTTGAAGGCATAAAACGATTTATTGACATGTTCGAATTGTGCTGCCTGAATTCTTCCAACACCTGCAGGAATCGTATCATCAATATATTTTTGCTCGTAAATAACTTTGAAACGATCGTTTTTTTGCAATCGAAAGAAATCAATGGTCCAAGCATAAATTTCTGACAAATCATTTGCAACCATTGCATTCACACCTTGTTTGTCAAGGGCTTCTGATAAGGAACTTGTAATGACTCCCGACGCTTTTTTCAACACCGTTTTGACTTTTTTTCTGGCTTTTTCAGCAACAATCACAGCGTCTTTAAAATCGATAATCGTATGGTTGATCAAATCGTGTTGGTAGATAAAAACTTGCGCTTTCTCGGTAGAATCTCTAGCCGCCAAAATAGTATATGGCTTTCCTGCTCTTAGCCTTCTTACGTCAAAGACATTTTTAACTTTTTTTGAAATTTTTAAAATTTCGGGGAACCAAACATGATGTCTGTCTAATATTTCTCCAAAACTTTCACCATGCGCCACTGTGTCATGAACCACTTTAAAATCGTTCAGCTTGTATCCGAACTTGTAAATTGGTTTGGTCGATTCTTCTTCTTTTTTAGCGGAAGCGTTTTCGTCACTTTTACCTCCACAAGAAAGGATAAAAAGCGAGAAAAAGAAAAGAGGAAATAAGCGTTTCAAGTGATCTTGGTTTTCTAAAATTTTCTAGCTGCAAATTTACAACTTTTCTCACAAAATAATACGAAAAGGGTGTGACAATCCTTTGTACTGATACAAATCAACTTTTAAAGCCCCGATTGCTAGGGAAGCTTTGATTCTCACTGGAATTCTATTTTTATCAGATGACACCCAAATGGTTAAACTTTCTTCTTCTTCAAAGACCCTACCCGATTGAACCAAAGGACGAAGTTTGAAACACTTTATTTTGCCAAATCTTGTTTTTAAAATTTGTGTCCCCAAATATTTCAATTTGAAAGGAAACGTTTCTGCATCAAAAAACATCTTCAACTCCAAACTTTCCCCAATCACCAAATCTTCTATATTTTGGCTTCTTAAATGGTAAATCGCAGAAATCATATCGTGCACTTTTTCAACAGGAACTTCTTTGACTGTTTTATTCTTGTGATCCTCAATTTTTGCTATTTTTTCAAGCGGGTCGAAATAAATGTCTCGGTTAATAATATATCCCCCCTCGTTTACTCTTCTTTTAAAATAACGTGGAAGTTGTGACTTTTTGTCTACAAAAGATTCGTAGGTGTCTTTTACATGAAAAAACCATTTGGTCATGCCCGTTGTCCATCCTTTTCCTTTGAAATGGTACAAACTATCTTTTTCCGTGTTTTTTTCATTTACTTCAAAACTTGCATAGCCTGCATTTATAATTCCGTAGTAAATCCTGTATTTTAAATGTTCCCCCTTCTTGAAAACCTCACTTCCTGTCTGAGCAAAAAGTGGGCTGGTAAAAAAGAACATTGTTACAATAAACCGTATTTTTTTCATCTCATATTGAATTTGTTTCCTTACCAAATTGGAACAAGGTCAAAAATAAAAAAGCTCAACGATTTCATTCGTTAAGCTTGTGTGAAATTTTCAAACATCTTTTTACATCACACTGCTTATGTCGATGACTTTTTTAATTTGAGGTGCGTGTTTTTTGATAGACGCCTCAACGCCATTTCGAAGTGTCATTTGATTGATAGAGCAGCCAACACATGCTCCTTCTAACCTAACCTTTACAATATCTTCTTCTATTGAAACCAAGGAAATATTTCCTCCATCAGAAATTAAAAATGGACGAATTTCTTCCAATGCTTTTTCAACAATACTTGTTAATTCTTGATTTTCCATCTCCAAATTTTTTCTATTTTGTAGAACATCCACTCATGGTTGTAATTTTTACAACTTCTGTGGCAGGAAGGTTTTCATTCCGTTCTAACAACTCCGATAGCATGTTTCTCGTGATTTCTTGAAACGCCTTTTCCAAAGGTGTTTTTTCCTGCAATGCTACGGGATGTCCAACATCTCCTGCTTCACGTATTCCTTGTACTAATGGGACTTCTCCTAAAAATTTTGTTTGGATGTCATCCGCTAAATTTTTAGCTCCGTCTTGGCCAAAGATATAATATTTATTTTCAGGCAGTTCTTCGGGAGTGAAATAACTCATGTTTTCTACAATTCCTAAAACTGGGACATTGATGTTTTTTTGCTGAAACATGGCCACTCCTTTTTTAGCATCCGCCAAAGCAATGTTTTGCGGAGTACTGACAACCACAGCACCTGTTATTGGCAAAGCCTGAACAATAGAAAGATGGATATCTCCCGTTCCGGGAGGCAAATCAATCAATAAAAAATCCAACTCCCCCCAGTCTGCATCAAAAATCATTTGATTCAAAGCTTTTGAGGCCATTGGTCCTCTCCAGATAACCGCTTCGTTTGGGTTGGTAAAGAAACCTAAGGACAATAGTTTGATTCCATAGTTTTCGATGGGTTTCATTTTTGAACGCCCATTTACATTCACAGAAATTGGTTTCTCTTGGGCAACATCAAACATCAAGTGCATAGAGGGACCGTATACATCGGCATCTAAAACACCTACTTTAAAGCCCATTTTGGCCAAAGTAACTGCTGTATTTGCTGTGATGGTAGATTTCCCAACACCTCCTTTTCCCGATGCAATTGCGATGATATTTTGGATTCCTGGAAGTTTTTCTCCTTTTATCTCATTCGGGTTCTTTTTGTTTTCGACAGGCTTGGTTGCTACATTTACTTTCACCACTGCTTCTGCAGTGACTTTTTCTTTGATTATTTTTGAAATTTCAGCTTCTATCTTTTTCTTAGCTTGCAAGGTTGGATTGCTAATGGCGACATCCACAACTACTTCATTTCCAAAAATAACGATGTTTTTTACATTGTTATTTTCTACCAAACTCTTCCCTTCTCCTGGCGCTGTTATTTCTTCTAAAGCACTTTTAACTGCTTCTTTTTGAATACTCATAATCTCTTGATTTACGACAACAAAGGTACTGTGAAAACTTTATAAAACCAGTCTTATCTATAATTATTCTCGATAAGAACATTGCTTCTTTGTATGAGCAACTATTTTAGCGTCTTTGCAATTCTTCTGACGGATCCCAAAAAATTTCTTGAAAATTCTGAATTTGATTGTCAACAACAAATACTCCTTCATTTTCGAGTAATTGTTGCATCAAATTACCGCCTTGAAAATGGTGTTTCCCAGTCAGCAAACCTTTTCTATTGACGACTCTATGAGCGGGTATATCCTTATTTCTGTGAGATGCATTCATTGCCCAACCAACCATTCTTGCGGAGCGGGCTGTTCCTAAGTATTTTGCAATCGCTCCATAACTTGTCACCCTTCCAAAAGGGATCTGTTTGGCCACTTGGTAACACTTCTCAAAAAAATTCAGTTCAGACATATGGCTATGGGTTCTTTTGTGCTTCTTTTTAAAGAAAGGTCCAATTAAAAGCAAAAATGCTACTTACAAGTCTCAGAAGCCAAAAGGTCTCAAAGAACTGCATGATCAGAGAAAGTTTTAAAAATACAAAAACGCTTTTGAAATAAATCAAAAGCGTCTTGTATTGTTTTGTATTGTTGGTTTTAAGAAATCGCAGCGACTCCTGGCAATACTTTTCCTTCCATGTATTCTAACAAGGCTCCTCCTCCTGTAGAAACATAAGATACATCTTCACCAAATCCTAAGTTGTTAATCGCAGAAGCTGAATCGCCTCCTCCAATCAATGAAAACGCACCGTTTTGTGTTGCTTCTTTTACCGCATTGGCAATGGCAACAGTTCCTTTTTCAAATGTTTCCATTTCAAAAACTCCCATTGGCCCATTCCACAAAACTGTCTTTGAATTTTTTACGGTTGCTGCAAACAATTCACTAGAGGCAGGTCCGATATCCAAACCTTCCCATCCTGCAGGGATCGTTCCTCTTTGAACCACTTGTGTATTCGCATCATTTGAAAAATCATCTGCAATTAAAGTGTCAACAGGGAAAATCAAATTGACTCCTTTTGCGGCTGCCTTCTTTTCCAATTCAAGTACGTATTCTATCTTGTCATCTTCACACAATGAAAGACCTATTTCTCCTCCGTGTGCTTTTGCAAAAGTGTAAGACATTCCTCCACCGATGATAATGTTATCAGCAACATCTAATAATTTTTCTATAATCAGTAATTTGTCGGAAACTTTGGCTCCTCCCATAATCGCTGTCACTGGCTTTTCTCCATCCGACAACACTTTTTGAGCATTTACCAATTCGGCTTCCATTACAAGTCCTGCTACTTTTTCTTCAAAAAACTGTGCAACTACGGTTGTAGATGCATGCGCTCTGTGTGCCGTTCCAAAAGCATCATTCACATAAATATCTCCTAACTTTGAAAGTTGTTCTGAAAAAGCCAAATCTCCAACTGTTTCTTCTTTGTGAAAACGTAAATTTTCTAAAATCAACACTTCTCCTGGCTTCAAAGCTGCTACAGCTTCTTCTGCATCTGTACCTACACAACTTTCTACAAATTTTGCTTGTACTCCCAAAACTTCGCTCACTTTTTCAACTATATGTCCTAATGAAAACTTTGCTTCAACTCCTTTTGGACGTCCCAAATGCGACATTAATACTGCGGCGCCTCCATCTTCCAAAACCTTTATAATTGTCGGTTTCGCTGCTTTGATTCTTGTGATATCTGTTACTTGAAACTCCTTATTTAAAGGCACATTAAAATCTACACGAATCAAGGCTTTCTTTCCTCCAAAATGGATGTCATTAATTGTTTTCATTTTATATATTCTTAAAGTTGGACACAAAGATAAAGAAATTGAGAAATACGAATCATTTTTTAAACAAAAGCTACTACAACGTTTTTGTAAGCTGCTGGAAGCACTTCTTGGTTCTAATATGAGTGAGACACCATCAAAGGTTCGAATTTCGGAAACAAGTCTCAAAAAAAGCACAAGGGTTTTTACCGATGTAAAAGGTTTGATAATTCTGAAATTGTATATTTGCACATGCTTTTTGACGAAATTATTGGACAACAACACCTTATCAATCACCTGAAATCTTCGGCTGACAACGGACGTATCCCGCATGCGCAATTATTTGTTGGTAAAGAGGGTTCTGGCACCTTGCCAACTGCCATTGCCTATGCCCGTTATGTTTTGTGTGCAACGAGCAAAGAGGTCGATTCTTGTCATATCAAATGCGAAAAGTTGGCCCATCCTGATTTGCATTTTGCATTTCCTGTTGCGCCCAACAGCAAGGTGAAAAAACACCCTGTTAGTAGCTTATTTTTAGATGACTGGAGAAGTTTTGTCAAAGAACAACCTTATGGAAATTTGTTCAATTGGTTTCAACACATTGGCATTGAAAACAAACAGGGTCAAATCGGTGTTGATGAAGCAGAACAAATTGTAAAATCACTGCAGTTAAAATCGTATGAGGGAGGATACAAAGTCATGATTATTTGGCACTCAGAAAAAATGAATACCTCGGCCGCGAATAAATTGCTGAAGCTGTTGGAGGAACCCCCTGAAAAAACTGTTTTTCTTCTAGTTGCCGAAAATGAAGAACAAATCATCAATACTATTTTATCTCGTTGTCAAATTTTGCATTTCCCTGTTTTAAGCGAAAAAGACATTGCAGACACCTTGATGTCACAAGAAAAATCTTTCCATGCTGAGGCTTCTAAAATCGCACACCAAGCAGAAGGAAATTACAACAAAGCCTTGCATATACTGCGCCACGACTCTGATGATTTGATCTTTGAGAAATGGTTTGTTTTGTGGGTTCGTTGTGCTTTCAAAGCAAAAGGAAATGCCGCTGTTGTTGAACATTTAATTGAATGGAGTGATACAATTGCCAAATCTGGACGAGAAACGCAAAAACGATTTCTGCACTATTGCCTTCAATTTTTTAGACAGGCATTACTCACAAATTACAAAGCAACAGAATTGGTTTTTATTGCTACAGAAGACAAGAGTTTTGACTTGAACAAATTTGCTCCTTTCATCCACGGTAGTAATATTTTGGCTATTGAAAAAGAGGTAAGCGACGCCCTGTACCACATTGAGCGTAATGGAAATGCAAAAATCATTTTATTAGACCTCTCGGTAAAGTTGACCAAACTGTTGCACTTGAAAGAAGTTTAAACTGAAAGAGTCATTCAAAATTGCAATTACTTCAACAACCAATATGAAAATTCAACATCTAGCATTGCTCTTTTACATACGAGCATACTCTTGAGCTCTTTGGTAGAAAAAACAAAGCATAACAAAATACTATCAGTTTTTTATTTTACTATAGAAGAAAGCTATTTAAAAAACCCGCTATAAAAACACTCTAAGCGCCTTTTAACAAGAAACAAAGGAAAATCTATGTTCGCGTAAAAAAAATCGCGTACATCGCTTTAAAACCACTTTTTGGTGTTTTTAATCACATAGATAAGTGACGAATACTCTCTTGTGCGTCTTGCTTTCCAATTGGATTTACATCCAATCCAAAAAGCTTTTAAATAGTTATTTTTTTTGTTTTTGTTACGCTCACTTAAAAGTGAGACGTAAAAAGAATCAAATTTCATTGGAAGTGTTTTCACAACTTCCATACTTTGAAAAAAGAACAGTCTTCGAATGGCTGTTTGTGAAAAGTGCCATAAATGCCTAGGCACATCAAAGGCTGCCCAATACTTTTTATAGTACTCAGCGTCGTAGCTTTTAAAATTTGGAGCAGCGACCACCAAGACACCTTCGGGCTTCAATAATTTTTTCAGATTGAAAATAGTTTCGTCAAGGTTCGGCATATGTTCCAAAACATGCCACAATGTGATCACGTCGTAACTTAAAAATGCGCCAGGTTCTTTTTTTAACTCTTCCACTGATTTGTACAGCGCAATTTCTGAATTGACGCATTTTGCCATCGCCAAAGTTCTCGCCTTTTCATTGGGCTCTATGCCGCTTGCGTTCCAACCATGGTTTGCACAAATATTTAAAAAGTCACCGGTACCAGATCCAATGTCTAAAATTTTAATCCTATCTGTATTGAACGCATTGACCAGTTTTAATTTCTTTTTTAAGGAGTAGTTCTTCACGATGTGATATACCCTGTCTAGCAATGATTTTCTTGCATCTGTATGAGAAATATAGGCCGCGCTATTGTAATAACGCCCCAAATCTGTTGTTGCTGGTTTGGGCGTAGTCAACAATAAATCCAAATTGTCGTCTAAAAGCAAATCAAATTTTTCATCAGAACCTAAGTGATCTCTACAAGATACATAAGTTTCAAAAGTCGAAGGTTTCGGGGGTTGATTTATTGCTCTCGCTGTCATAAAGTTTTCAATATTAATACAAAAAAACAAGTGTTGATTGTCTTTTTAGTTATTGTTCCACGTGGAACTGTCGCTTCTTAGCGACCCATATACACCAATAAAACAGAAACATCACTCGGAGAAACGCCGCTAATTCTGCTTGCCTGTGAAATCGTGACAGGTTTTATTAAAGTCAATTTTTGTCGTGCTTCTGTAGACAAAGATTTCACTTTTGAATAATCAAAGTTTTCTGGTATCGTGACGTTTTCTAAACGCGTAAGCTTGTCAGCATTTCTTTTCTCTTTGTCAATATATCCGGCGTATTTCACATGAATTTCCGTTTGCTCTACTACTTCTCTATCAATTCCATTAGCCTCAATAAACTCTGAAACTTTTGGGAATTTCTTTACATCTTCAAAATTCAATTGCGGACGCGCGGCCAACTTAAACATTTTCATCGACTGCGAAATCAATGCAGAATTTTTCTCTTCTAAAATAGGGTTTACGTCTTCATGACCTACGCTTGTGTCTCTTAAAAAAGACACAAACAAATCTGTCTTCTTTTGTTTTTCAATCACCCGATCCATACGCTCTTGCGATGCAATACCCAGCTCATATGCTTTTGGTGTCAGTCGCAAATCCGCATTGTCTTGACGTAACAAAGTCCTGTATTCTGCACGCGATGTAAACATTCGATAAGGCTCTTCTGTCCCCTTAGTAATCAAATCATCAATCAACACACCAATATAAGCTTCGTGGCGCTTTAAAACGAATGGTTCTTTCTTTTGAACTTTTAATGCAGCGTTTATTCCAGCCATCATTCCTTGAGCTGCTGCTTCTTCATATCCTGTGGTTCCATTAATTTGTCCTGCAAAAAATAAATTTTTCACAAGCTTAGTCTCCAAACTATGTTTCAATTGAGTCGGTTGAAAAAAGTCGTATTCGATCGCATAACCAAAACGTAAAAACTTGACATTTTCAAAACCCGCAACTTTACGCAAGGCTTCGTCCTGCACATCTTCTGGCAAAGACGTAGAAAAGCCATTTACATAAATCTCTGTCGTATCCCAACCTTCAGGCTCCACAAAAATTTGATGTTTGTCTTTGGTCGCAAATCGATCAATTTTATCTTCAATAGAGGGGCAATACCTCGGTCCTGTACTTTGAATTCGACCATTGAACATAGGAGATCGATCAAAACCCGTACGCAACAAATCATGGACTTCCTGCGACGTGTACGCCATATAACAACTACGTTGTTCCTCTAAGGTCTTTGTCTCTGATAGGTAAGAAAATTTTTCAGGATTTGCATCTCCTGGTTGCTCTATCATCTTCGAAAAATCCAAAGATCGTGCGTCTACACGTGGCGGAGTACCAGTTTTCATTCGACCTGATTCAAAACCAACTTTAACCAAATCTTCGGTAATTCCTGTAGAGGCACTTTCACCAGCTCTACCTCCTCCAAAAGTTTTTTCGCCTATATGAATCAAGCCGTTTAAAAATGTACCTGCTGTTATGATTACTGTTTTAGCTTTGATATCAAATCCAAGTGTTGTTTTGATTCCTTTGATTTGATTCTCTTCAATCAACAAACCTCGAACCATGTCTTGGTAAAAATCCAAATTATCAGTTTGCTCCAGCATGGTGCGCCATTTTTCTGCGAAACGCATTCTATCGCTTTGTGCACGTGGACTCCACATCGCAGGACCTTTGCTCTTATTGAGCATCTTGAACTGAATGGCTGTTTCATCTGTGACGACACCGCTATACCCACCTAGGGCGTCAATTTCACGCACTATTTGGCCTTTGGCAATTCCCCCCATAGCCGGATTACAACTCATTTGTGCTATATTCTGTAAGCTCATGGTAACCAACAAAGTTTTTGCTCCCATGTTTGCACTTGCTGCTGCGGCTTCTGATCCTGCATGACCCCCACCGACTACAATTACGTCATATGTATCTGTAAATAAACTCATTCCGATTCATGTTCCACGTGGAACTATGTATTAACTATTTGATTTTCAATTATTTAAATAACTTTATACAGCTATCCTCTTCGGATCTCATAATAGATTTCTGCTCTTCACTCTTATCCTTGTAGCCCATATAATGCAATACACCGTGTATCATCACGCGTTTTATCTCTTCTCGTGAAGAGACCCCAAATTCTTTCGCATTTTCTCGCACACGTTCCACAGAAATAAAAACATCACCACTCACCAATTTGCCCATGGTATAATCAAAACTAATAATATCCGTGAATGTGTCGTGTTCTAAAAATTCAACATTTAACTTCAGCAGATAGGCGTCGTCACAAAACACATAATTCAACTCACCCAATTCAAAACCATAAGAATTGATACATCGTAAAATCCAATTTGAATGCAACGCTTCCTCTTCTAGTTTGAACTTTGTTTCATAATTGAATTGTATCATGATAAAATTTTTGGCAAAGATACTTAAAAGTGTTGACTGTTTGCTTTTCAATATTGTGCTCGCTCAAATAGTTTTCAAACTAAATAGTTAGATTTCTCGTCTAAGCACAGGATTTTTGTATTTTTGCCTTTTAAATTTTTTTCAGATGAACAACGTTAGAGTGCGCTTTGCTCCTAGTCCAACTGGACCTTTACATATTGGAGGTGTTAGAACAGCTTTGTACAATTATTTATTCGCAAAGAAACATGGTGGTGAATTTATTTTACGAATTGAAGACACCGACCAAACACGATACGTTGCGAATGCGGAAAAATACATCATTGATGCATTGGAATGGTGTGGTATCTCTTTTGACGAAGGACCAGGTAAAAATGAAAAATATGGCCCTTACAGACAATCTGAACGAAAAGGCTTGTACAAAGAATACGCCGAACGATTGATTTCAACAGGTCATGCCTATTATGCTTTTGATACTGCCGAGGAACTGGATGCTCATCGTAAAGACCACGAGGCAAACGGAAAAACATTTATTTACAATTGGCACAACAGAAACAAATTGACCAATTCTACCTCTCTTTCCAAGGAGGAAGTTGGGCAAAGGATTGCCAATGGAGACGCTTATGTCATTCGATTTATGATGTACCAGCCAGAAATTGATGCTGCAACTCTTGATGCAGAGGATTTGATTCGAGGACAAGTATCTTTCAAAAGAGAACTTTTGGACGACAAAGTATTGTTTAAGAGTGACGGAATGCCAACATATCATTTGGCGAATATTGTGGACGATCATTTAATGTGCATTAGTCACGTCATTCGTGGTGAAGAGTGGTTGCCCTCACTTCCTCTTCACATTGCCTTGTACGAGGCTTTGAAATGGACGTCTCCTCAATTTGCGCATTTGCCCTTGATTTTAAAACCTGTGGGAAAAGGAAAATTAAGCAAGCGTGATGGAGATAAATTAGGTTTTCCTGTATTTCCACTGAAATATACCAATGACAAAAACAAAGAAACTTCAAGAGGATACAGAGAGGAAGGTTATTTACCTGAAGCTTTTATAAATATGCTTGCTTTGCTCGGTTGGAACCCAGGAACCGAGAAAGAATTATTTTCTTTGGAGGAATTGACCGCTGCATTTTCTTTAGACAGAGTGAGTAAATCGGGTGCAAAGTTTAGCCCTGAGAAAACTAAATGGTTCAACCAGCAATACCTTCAAAACAGAAGCAACGCGGCCGTGACTGCTTTGTTTTTGCCCATTTTAAAACAACACGGCATAGCTTCGGAACCCGCTTATATCAACCAAGTGGTCTCTTTGGTAAAAGAACGCACTGTATTTGTTCATGATTTATGGGATTTAGGTAGTTTCTTTTTTGTCAACCCTTCTGAGTTTGATGCCAAAGCAACCAAAAAGCAATGGAAACCTTTCACGGCAGAAATTCTAAAGAACGTCATGACTGTTTTCCAAGGTATCGAAGATTTTTCTTCTGAAAACACTGAAAAGGTGCTCAAAGAATGGATTTCCTCTGAAGAAATTGGCTTTGGAAAAGTCATGCAACCTTTGCGGTTGAGCTTGGTAGGTGCCTTAAAAGGCCCGCACTTATTTGATATCATTGCCTTGATCGGAAAAGATAACACCCTTGCACGTATCGCAAAAGCCATAGATACCTTAGGCTAACTATGTCTCAAAAAGGATGAATTCCATTGATGCGATTTTTATAATAGAGCGCTTGCCTACATGAGTCATTGCTTGAAAACCAACATAAAAAACCTAGAATCTTTTTAAAAACCTTTGCATGTGCATTTGATTTTTTGTAATTTACATTTTTACGAACTAATTAAATTACGTTGCTATGACAAATTTTATTTTTTTCCTACCCGTACTTCTTATCGTTATCCTTGGCTTTTTTATTGTCAAACAACAAACTACTGCCATTGTAGAACGTTTTGGTAAATTTTTAAGCATCCGTCAATCTGGACTGCAATTTAAAATTCCATTTATCGACAAAATCGCTGGCCGTGTGAGTCTGAAAATTCAGCAACTGGATGTTATTGTAGAGACCAAAACCAAAGACGATGTTTTTGTTCAATTAAAAATATCTGTTCAGTTTCAAATTCTCCGAGAAAAAGTATACGATGCTTTTTACAAACTCCAAAATCCACACGATCAGATTACGGCTTATATCTTTGACACGGTAAGAGCGGAAGTTCCAAAAATGAAGCTAGACGATGTATTTGAGAAGAAAGACGATATTGCACAAGCCATTCAGCGCGAATTGAAACAATCGATGTTAGACTACGGTTATGACATTGTAAAAGCTCTGGTAACGGATATTGACCCTGATTCGCAAGTAAAAGAAGCGATGAACAGAATCAACGCTGCGGAGCGGGAAAAATTAGCGGCTCAATTTGAAGGTGACGCCCAACGCATTCTTATCGTAGAACGGGCAAAAGCAGAAGCAGAAAGCAAGCGCCTTCAAGGCCAAGGGATTGCAGACCAGCGAAGAGAAATTGCAAAAGGACTCGAAGAATCCGTAGATGTCCTTAACAAAGCAGGCATCAATTCACAAGAAGCATCGGCATTGATTGTCATTACGCAACATTACGATACCCTGCAATCGATCGGTTCTGATACCAACAGCAACCTCATTCTTCTTCCCAACAACCCCAATGCCGCAAGTTCAATGCTGAACGATATGGTGACTAGCTTGGTCGCTGCAAACAAAATCAACGACAATTCTGGCGGATCTAAGTAACCGCTAAACTACCTCTACCTCTATGCAAAAAGTTTTTTCTTGGTTGAAACGGCCCTATTTTGTGAATACGAACCTCATAACAAACTTATGGACCGATCTAATGTTAGGTGCATCTGTATTTTTATTCCTTATTGTTTTTGAACCCTTTCATATTTCTTTGATGGACAACAATAAGGTTTTGTTCACATTAGGGTTCGGCGGCATCACATTTCTTGTAACCTACACCTATACATTGCTGTTTTTTGTTGTTTTCAAAAATTTTGCAAACGAAGACAACTACAACGTAGCAAAAAATATTTTATTTTTATCCTTAGTCCTTTCTTCCATATCTTTATTCAACTTTAAATACCAAGACTTCTTCTTTCGCAGATACGAACTGCCTACACGGAGCTCTTTTACACAATCCTTGCTCAAAACATTGTCTGTTGGCACATTTCCTATTCTCTTATATACCTTATACACTGAAATGTATTATCGAAAAAAAAGAGAAAAAATTTCGGCTCGGATCATGGAGAGCAGAAACCTTTCTTCAAAAAAGAACTCAGACATCATAGAAATTAAAATCCATGGTAACAATAAAGATGAAGTCTTAGTTTTCAATATAGATCGGTTGACCTATGTTAGTAGTGAAAAAAATTATACCAGTTTTTTTTTTGACTCATGATAATGGCTTGGACGAAAAAATACTCCGACTTCCACTCCACAAAGTCATGCTTCAATTATCGGTTTACAATTGGATTATACGTTGCCATAAATCTTATATTATAAACACAAACAGCGTTCAAAAGGTAACAGGAAATGCCAGAGGTTACTATCTTCACATGAACATCCTTGACTTTCCTATTCCTGTATCAAGAAGTTATTCTGAACGGGTTCTATCTAAAGTTTCATCTTAACATTTAACCTTCCCATTCGTCACTAAAACAACCTCTTGGTAACATCTTTTATATTCTTTTCTTTTTTTTGCTTTCATTTGTACCAACAACAATCATCTAATTTAAGAAGGGTTGGTTATTGTTACAACACCCGAAAATCTTGTGTTTTATTTTTTCGCGGAAAACTGGGGGGTTTTAGCGTGAAAATTATGGACAACTCATCAGGAGTTTCAAAAAAAACAGGAACCTTTGGGTTCCTGTTTTTCGTTTTTCATTGATGTCTTTTTATTTTTTCTCTTCTTTTGTATTGTCAATTTTATCATCTTCTTTAGAGGCATTTTTAAACTCTTTGATACCGCTTCCCAATCCACGCATCAATTCTGGAATTTTTCTTCCTCCAAACAATAACAACACAACTACTATGATAATGATGACCTGAGGGCCTCCTATCATTCCTAAAAACACACTAAATTGGCTCATTTTTTTCTATTTATAAACAAAGATACTAAATTGATTTCTATTCCTTAAAAGCGCGGATACTAATTTATTCTTCTTCTTTTTCGTGAATCATTCCACCTAAAAACTTCGTGGTTTTAATAGATTTTGGAAAACCTATATAGCGTACCACACCTCCCAATTTAACCTTCGCATCTAAAATATCTTGTACGTAAATTTGAGCATCTGCTCCTGTACCTGCAGTAATGTCAGTCTGTTTGGTTTTCAAATCCAAAGCGTTGTAGTTACTTCCTGACGATATTTCAACTTTCTGGGATTTTGCTTTTCCCGAAACATATATATTTCCGCCTGTAACGGCTTTCACTTTTAAATAGTCAACATCTACATCAAGTCTTATATTTGCTCCTTCTTGAACATCAATATTCAATTGTGGCTGCACAAATTTTTCATTTGATGTTATAACGGCCCCTTGGTTGGCATCCAATTCTGCAATATTTTCTTTGTAAAATAATTGAATTTTAACAGATTTCGAATCAAAAATACTTTTCAATTTCATGGATATTTTTAAGACTCCTTTTTTGTTACGCACCGCAACCTGTGTAGCCTTCAAACCTTTTATTTCCAACTTTTGTATATCTGACTTCACCAGGTTTACCTCCAGTCCGTTGAAAACTTTCAATTCATCAAAATCCTTTAAATTATCTACAATAACGTCTTGTGCAAAACAACACAGTGAGCACAACAAAAGGCTGATTCGAATCCATTTTTTCATTTCATAAATTTATAAAAATTATATAACTAAATGAAAGTCTAGGTGTTTTCTTTCTAAATCTGCTTGTTTCACTTTTACCGTAACTTCATCTCCTAATTGATATTTTTTCTTTGAGTCTTGACCAACCATAGCGTATTGTTTTTCATCAAAAATATAGTGATCGTCCGTCAAGTCTCGGGCTCTTATCATTCCTTCGCATTTGTTATCAATGATTTCTACATAGATACCCCAATCCGTCACTCCTGAAATTACGCCTTTGAATTCTTCATTTTCATGATCTTGCATGTACTTTATTTGCATGTATTTGATAGAATCTCTTTCTGCTTTGGTTGCTAAATACTCCATTTCTGATGAATGCTTGCACTTTTCTTGGTATTCTTCTTGATTGGGTGCTTTACCTCCATCTAAATAATGTTGCAACAAACGATGTGCCATCACGTCTGGATATCTTCGGATTGGAGAGGTAAAGTGAGAATAATACCCAAATGCCAGTCCATAATGTCCAATATTTTGAGTGGTATACTCTGCCTTACTCATAGAACGAATTGCCAAGGTTTCAATCATATTGGACTCGCCTTTACCATGTACATCTTTCAGTAACTGATTCATCGACTCGGAAGTAGATTTTCTTGATTGTATATCTATTTGATATCCAAATTTCTGCACAATTCCTTGCAAAGCCGTTAACTTGTCTATATTGGGTTCATCATGTACTCTGTAAATAAATGTGTTTTTATTATCCTTCCCTCCTTTTTTACTTACAAATTCAGAAACTTTTCTATTGGCTAACAGCATGAATTCTTCAATCAATTTGTTTGCGTCTTTGGATTGTTTGAAAAATACTCCCAACGGGTTCGCATCTTCATCTAGCTGAAATTTTACTTCTACTTTATCAAAAGTTATGGCTCCTGCATTCAGACGTTTCTTACGCATTTTTTTAGCCAGAGCATCCATTTTCAAAACCGCATTTACGATTTCTTTTGAGACAACATAACTCCCTTCTTGAATTGAAATCTTTTCAGAAATCGTAATGGTTTCGTTCTCTTTTCCTTCTTCTATAATCACTTGTGCTTCTTCGTATGCGAAACGCTGATCGGAATACGTAACGGTTCTTCCATACCACTCCTTGACAATAGTAGCATTCTCATTCAATTCAAAAACAGCTGAGAAAGTTAATTTTTCTTCATGTGGGCGCAACGAACACACACCATTGGATAATTTTTCTGGCAACATCGGAACTACTCTATCTACCAAATATACAGAAGTAGCTCGCTCGTAAGCTTCCTTTTCTAATTCAGAATTTTGATCTATATAATGAGAAACATCTGCTATGTGAATTCCTATCTCATAATTTCCGTTTTCTAACAACTTATAAGATAATGCATCATCGAAATCTTTAGCATCTTTTGGATCTATAGTAAAGGTCAAATCATTCCGCATATCCCGTCGTTTCGAAATTTCCTTTGGAGTAATAGTTACATCTAAATTTTCTGCTTCTTGTTCAACTCTACTAGGAAATTCATAAGGCAAACCATACTCTGCCAAAATACTGTGAATTTCAGTATTGTGTTCTCCTGGCTTTCCTAATACTTGTGTAATTTCTCCAAAAGGATTTTTTGAGTTTTGCGGCCAATCGGTTAAATTGGCTATTACTTTGTCTCCATCAACCGCTCCATTTAAGTGATCTTTGGAAACAAAAATATCTGCGTACATTTTCGGATTGTCTGGTATTACAAAACCAAAATTTTTACTCAATTGTAACACCCCAACAAAATTTGTTTTTGCTCTTTCTATAATCTCGACAACATCTCCTTCTTTTTTCGAACTTCTTCTTTTATTGTACACAAAAACTTTTACCGTATCATTGTGTAATGCTCTATTTACGTTTGTAGAAGGTATAAAAACATCTTTCTCAAAATCATCACAAACCAAATAACCATTACCACTTGAAGTAAGATCTAACACTCCTACATGGTAATTTTTACTCTCATGCACACTGTATTTCCCTTTTCCTGTTTCTTCTAACTTGCCTTGTCCTTTGAGTTCTTCTAACTTTGCAATTACCTGAGCTCTCCCATCCGCATGTTTGATTTCTAATTTTGAACAAATTTGCTTGTAATTTAAACTTTGTGCACTATTTTTATTCAAAATAGCTATGATATTTCGGGTCAGGTTTTTTATAACATTTCCCTTCTTTTTATAAAATTTCTTTTTATTTGGCATCTATCGTTTGTTAAATAATAAAAGTACAAAAACAATCATCAACTTAATTTTTTGTTTTTACATCTGCAAACAAAATTACTCTTTTAAATTCAGCTATTATTTATTCTTACTGTAAAATAAGAAGAATACTATTTGAAAAGTAGTTATGAACAGATATATATATAATTAATTTTTCTTTTAAATTTAAAAAAAACTATTATGGTATATGATGTAGTGTGAATAGCTGGTATAATTTGTTTGAAAATTAATTGGAAAATAAGAATCATTTAGTTTATAAACAGCTATTCACAAGTTATGAAATAGATAAACTATTAAAAATCATCACCCTTACAAAGGTTGTTAACAAGCTTCTTATTTGAAAACAGCACTATCTTTTTTAATGATATTTAGAAATTAAACTATTGATAAGTGGCCTTTAAAATGTTTATAACTCCTCTTAAAATAATTGAAAATAAATTTGCATAACTGGTAAGCAACGCTGTATTGTTTTTTTAAAAGAATAAAACAAATTTAGTTGTTCTTTTTTTACTTCTATTTGTTAACAATTTATAAAACAAGCTAATTGGCTTATTTATAATATTTTAATAAAAAGTTGTCAGAAGTGTTGTTGATAACGAACGATTTTATAAAAAAGAAGATTGAATTGTTTGCTACTTAATGTTTTGTAGTGGGCTACATTTTATTGTACTTTTGTTTTCAAATTAACACCATACATAAGATGACAATAGCCATAGGAAATGATCATGCGGGACCAGAATACAAATTTGCTATTGTAAAGTTGTTAGAACAGAGAGGAATTGATGTTTTAAATTTTGGAACAGATGGTTTTGACAGTGTGGACTATCCAGATTTTGCACACAAGGTCGCTGAAGTAGTAGATACTTGTAAAGTAGATTTTGGTGTTCTTATTTGTGGAAGTGCTAACGGTGTTGCAATGACGGCAAATAAATATCAAAATGTTCGTGCTGGTTTGTGTTGGACCAAGGAAATCGTTTCACTTATCAAACAGCATAACAATGCAAATGTTTTGTGTATACCTGCAAGGTTTACTTCTATTCCCCAAGCATTACAAATGGTTGAAACTTTTTTAGATACCACATTTGAAGGAGGACGTCACCAAAATAGAGTATCTAAAATCAGCTGTTCTTAATACCCTAAATTTTTACGTGTTCGCTTCAGAACTCCTGAGGCAATATTTCGTGCTTTTTCCGCCCCAATTAGTAGCGCTTTGTCTATTTCATCTAAGTGGTTCATGTAATAATGATAACGCTCTCTTTCGGCAGAGAAAGTATCGATAAGAAGCTCGTAGTAAGCTTGTTTTGCGTGTCCATAGCCAAATTGTCCACCCAAATATTTGGCTTTTAAGTCTTCGATTTGTTTCTCAGAAGCAATCAATTTATACAGAGCAAATAAATTACAAGTATCCGGATTTTTAGGTTCTTCTAAAGGAGTGCTATCCGTTTGAATTTTCATCACTTGTTTCCGTAATTTTTTATCCTCTAAAAAAATATCAATGGTGTTATCTTGAGACTTACTCATTTTACCTCCGTTAGTACCAGGAACATACATAGTATCTTTCTGGATTTTAGCTTCTGGTAAAATAAAAGTTTCTCCCATTTGGTGATTGAATCTACTCGCAACATCGCGTGTCATTTCGAGGTGTTGCAATTGATCTTTACCGACAGGAACAATTTCTGCATCGTACAATAATATATCAGCAGCCATGAGCATTGGATAAGAAAACAATCCAGAATTTACATCTTCCAAACGGTCTGCTTTGTCTTTAAAAGAATGGGCCAATGTCAATCGTTGGTAAGGGAAAAAACAACTCAAATACCATGAAAGCTCCGTTGCTTCAGGAACATCACTTTGTTTGTAAAATACAGATTTTTCAACATCTAAACCAAAAGCCAACCAGGCAGCAGCAGTGCTGTAGGTGTTTTTTCTTAGGACGTCACCGTCTTTTATTTGGGTCAATGAGTGCATGTCTGCAATAAACAAAAACGACTCGTTGTTTGGATTGTTTGCCATTTCAATAGCAGGTATAATAGCTCCTAATAAATTTCCTAAATGGGGGGTTCCAGTACTTTGAACACCTGTTAATATTCTTGACATTTTGGTATGTTTGAACTACAAAAGTAAACATTCTATAAGAATTTTTTCAAGCTTCAAAGAGATAAATGTCAATTAGAAAGGTCTGCTAGATTTTGAGTACTTTTGAAAACATGAAAAAATTAGTAGGTAATGTATTCAGATTGCTATGGCGCATTTGGTTTTATATTCTCTTTGGGATAGTCCTACTTTTAGGAGCTCCTGTTTTGTTGATTGTAACAGCCAAAGAAAAATGGTACACATTATTTTTTAAAACAGCTCAAATTTGGGCAAAAATAATTCTGATAGGCATGGGGTTTCGAGTGTCACAAAAGGTGATAGAAGAGGCTATACCTGAAAAAAGCTACGTTTTTATTGCCAATCACACTTCTATAATTGACATTATGTTGATGTTGGCAGTCGTTAAAAACCCTTTCGTTTTTGTGGGAAAATCAGAATTGGCAAAAATACCCGTTTTTGGATATTTTTACAAAAAAACCTGTATTTTAGTGGATAGAGCCGATTCTAAAAGTAGACAACAAGTATTTAGAGAAGCACAAAGAAGAATTGATACTGGTTTGAGTATTTGTATTTTTCCGGAAGGCTTAGTTCCTGCTGACGAATCAATTGTGTTATATGATTTTAAAAAAGGGGCATTTCGTTTGGCAATAAAACACAAGTTACCCATAGCCCCTATTGTTTTTTATGACTGTAAGAAGTATTTTTCGTATACTTTTTTTAGCGGTTCTCCAGGGGTTTTGAGAGTAAAAAAATTACCAATTTTTTCAACGGAAAAGTTAGAAATTGATGCTGAAAAAGAGTTGAAAAAAGAAGCTTACAATTTAATTTACCAAGAATTAATAAATTCTGAACGCTTCTAAAGGATAGATTGATAATTTATCGTTTAAAATCGATTGAGTTTTTGTTGCGATGTTTTTAGCAAAGGAATTATATTCTCCAATTTTTGTAAGGGTTTTTAGACAGTTCAGAATTGTAATATTTCACATTACCAGTTACTTCTTTGCCTAGCCACGAAGGTGTTGCAAAACTTTCATTCTCTTCGGTTAATTCTATTTCAGCAACTACCAAACCTTTATTTTTTCCTGAAAATACATCTACTTCAAAAGTATGCTTTCCCGATTTTATGAGGTACCGTGTTTTTTCGATGACTCCTTTTTCACAGAGCTCTAATAGAAAGTTTGCTTCCTCAAGAGTGATTTCTTTTTCAAACTCAAATCGACTCGTGCCGCTTTTGTTACTTTTCCCTTTGATGGTTAAAAAACCTTGTTCGTCAGAGACACGCACGCGCACAACTCTATTTTTATCAGAGTTTAAAAAACCTTGTTTGATTAGTTTTTGATCAAAACTTTCTTTGATAAAAAAAGTATTATTCACCAAAAATTTTCGTTCTATTTCAGGATTCATTTTGTTGTCAAATGTTTTTTTATAAAACTACTAAATTAATTGTTTGTCAAGGTTTCGAATAATAATAAATATATTTGTAATATGAGCAGAGAACATCAGAAATTTATAGGACTAATAAGGCTTTTTGTTTTTCTAGTAACTTTTAATTTTTGGGCACAGACAGATTACAGTGCAAGATGGGAGGATTTTTATTCCTACAGTAATATAAAAGACTTTGCATTGGGAGGAAACGACCTGTACTCAATAGTTGACAATTCTGTGTTTGTTTATGACCAAAATTTAGAAGAATTAAGAAAGCTGTCTTCCATTCAAGGGTTGTCAGGGGGCGCAACCTCTGCAGTGCACTATAGCGCTGCAAACTCGATGCTGGTGGTAGGTTATGAGAATGGAATAATTGACATCATTGATAACAATGAAATTGTAGACAAGGTTGTAGCCATAGCGCTTTCTGAAGTATCCAATGAAAAGAAAATCAACAGCATTTACGAACACAACAATGTTCTCTATTTGTCCATGCCATTTGGAATTGTTACTTACGATATTTTAAACAAAGAATTTAGAGATACCTTTTTTATAGGAAGCAACTCTTCTGCAGTAGCTATATACGATATCATAATCAACAGCAATACAATTTACGCAGCTACTGAAGCGGGTGTTTATACAGCTAATTTGGACCAAAACTTGAATGATTTTAACAATTGGACCGTGCGTTTTTCAGGAAGTTTTGACAATTTTAAATTATTCCAAGGAGATTTGTTGTGTAGTAAAGGGAGAGATGTTTATAAAATAGTGAATGAAGATACACTTGAACAGAAAATAAGAATGTCTTCATCAGTAGTGGACTTAAATTCAGATACAGCAAATTTGATTGTAGGAACTCGCTCAAACGCCAAAGTTTTTGATGTGAATTACACAGAAACAGTAACGTTTGCGGAAAGTGATATCAATTCAGTTTTGATCCATGGAACCACTGTTTTTTTAGGAACTTCGGACAAGGGCGTGTTGAAAAGCGTTTTGGAAAACCCATCAAAATTTACAGAAATTCATCCTGAAGGTCCGCTGTCAAATAACATTTTTTCAATCTCCGTGAAAAACAATCATGTGTGGACTGTTTATGGAGGGTACAATAGATCGTATGGCCCACTTGGAATGAAAAAAGACATCAGTCATTACAACGGTTTTGAATGGGTTCACATTCCCTACGCATCTTTCAACGCAAAAGACTTGGTTCACATAACATTCGATCCAGAAAATGTAGAGAAAGTCTATGCGAGCTCATGGGCCGGAACCAACGGCACTCCAAGCAACGAAACAGGAGGGGTTTTGGTGTTAGAAGACAACGAATATGTTGACTTTTGGAACAATTATAACAGTAATTTAGAAGAAGCTTTGCCTGAATTAATCACTTATGTCACCGTTAGAGTCGATGGAACAGGATTTGACAGTAGCGGAAATTTTTGGGCAGCAAATAGCTTGGCTCCTGGGACGGTTTTGAAGAAAAGAACACCCGACGGAACTTGGTCTGATCACGATATGGGGGTTTCAGGCTTGTCCGTAGATATGAATAAAATGATCGTTGACGACCGAGATAATATCTGGATAGGAACACGAAGATTAGGCTTGTTTGGATACTCTTCACTAACGAATGAACCGGTAATATTGACAGGAGAAAACGGACTTCCAGCGGATAATGTGAGAGCCATAGCTGCAGATGCTAGGAATAATATTTGGATTGGAACCTCCCAAGGTTTGGTTGTTTTGAGAGATGTAAACAATGTCTTTTCTGGCAGTTTTGAAGACCCAGCACCGGTTATTATTGTTGACGATGGATCCAATCAAAAGCTCTTAGGAACCTCAGAAGTAAATGCAATTTTGGTAGATGGAGCAGATAACAAATGGTTTGGAACCACAAATGGAGGTGTTGTACAAACCAACTATAACGGAGATGTAACACTCGCGAGTTTTAATACCGAAAATTCACCACTGCCATCAAATAATATTCGGAGAATACAAATAGATGAAAGCACAGGAAAACTATATTTTTTAACGGACAAAGGAATGGTTTCTTTTGATAGTGATATAGCTCCTTATGGAGTAGAATTGACAGAGGTCTATGCCTTTCCCAACCCTGTATTGCAACAACACAATGAAGTAACTATTTCAGGAAAAGACGGAGCAACGCTGCCTTATGGGACAAATATTAAAATTTTGGACATTGCAGGAAATTTGGTTTTTGAGACCAATACCCTTGAAGGGCAGTCTAGTCTTGGAGGGAAAGTTGTTTGGAATAAAAAGAATTTATCAGGAAATAAAGTGGCCTCAGGAGTTTATATTGTATTGCTATTCAACGCAGAAGGCGCTCAAACCTCCACAACTAAAATTGCCATAGTCAACTAATGCAAATCACCACACAAGCCATTGTTTTGAATTCCATTAAATATGGAGATTCCAGTTTGATTGTAAAATGTTTTACAAAAAAATCTGGCATGAAGTCGTACATGCTTCGAGGTATTCTAAAAAGTAAGAAAGGCAAATTAAAGCCCGCATATTTTCAACCTTTGAACCAATTAGAGCTCACCGCTTCTCACAATAACAAAGGAAATTTAAACACCCTAAAAGAGACCCGAATTACGTACCCGTACGAATCCTTGTATCAGAATTACACAAAACAAGCGGTCGCCTATTTTTTAGCGGAAGTATTGAACAACTGTTTGCAAGAAAATGAAGAGAACACAGCGCTTTTTCTTTTTTTAGAAACATCCTTAAAATGGCTAGATTTACATCAAAATTCAGAAAACTTTCATTTGGTTTTTTTAATAAATCTCACCAAATACTTAGGTTTTTATCCAGAAATATCCGGTTGTGAAAAAAATTATTTTGGACTCAAAGAAGGAAGGTTTTTAGAGAACCCACCGTATACTGATTTTGTGTCTGGTAAAGAATTAATTCTTTTCAAAGGGCTGTTAGGCACAAATTTTGATACTCCAGAAGCTGTACTTTTAAACGTGGCTGACCGACAAAAATTATTAGAGGTTCTTATGAAATATTTTGAACTTCATTTATCAGGATTCCGAAGGCCTCGATCCATTCAAGTATTGAAAGAATTGTTTAGTCAATGATGAAAATAGTAATAGCACTTTCTTTGTTTTGCAGCGTTTTTGTGAAAGCACAAACGCTCATAATAGTGGAAAATGATTCAGGACTTCCTGTAAAAGGTGTTTCCATATCCAATAAAGACAAATCCATCATCGTTTTTACAAACAGCCAAGGGAAAGTAGATATTTCTTCATTTTCAAAAAACGCCGACCTTTTTGTATACCATTACTCCTATGTAAAGTTAAAAACAGATTACAGAAAGTTGCGTCAAAAAGATTTTTTGGTAGTTTTAAATAAAGTGACAGAAAAATTAGAAGAAGTTGTGTTATCCCTTTCAAAAGGAAGAGAGAATTTAGACCGAATTGCAGAACAAACGGTGATTTTTACCGCAAAAGAAATACAAAAAAGATCTCCTCAAACCTCTGCAGATTTGTTAGCATTGGCTCCTGGAATCAAGGTTCAGAAAACACAACTTGGGGGAGGAAGTCCTGTGCTGAGAGGTATGGAGTCTAACCGGGTACTTCTGGTTATAGATGGTGTACGCTTGAACAACGCGATTTATAGAAAAGGACACCTTCAAAACACACTTACGGTTTCTCCGTCTATGTTGGACAGGGTCGAAGTTATTTTTGGACCAGCCTCCATGTCTTATGGATCTGATGCTTTGGGAGGAATCATTCATTATTACACGAAAAACTTGAAAACCTCTCAGTCCAAAGAAGTAAATTCTTCCTTGTTTAGCAGAGTAAATTCGGTAAACAATGAATTCACCACTCAATTTGATGCAGAATTGAGTTTTCAAAAATGTGCTTTTTACACGAATGTATCTCTTTCTACTTTTGGAGATTTGCGAATGGGAAAAAGGCGGTCACATGGTTTTGATCATTGGGGAAAGGTATTCGAGTATTCAAAAAACACAGCAGACGTTTTTAAGAGCACAAGCGATGTAAATACAAATCCGAATGTGCAAAGAAATACTGGCTATTCTCAAAAAGATTTCCTACAAAAAATTTATTTACCAGTATCAAACGATACTGAGATGATGCTGAATTTTCAATATTCAGAATCCTCTCACATTCCGAGGTTTGACAAACTTACAGAGCGAACTAATTCTGGAGATTTGAAATTTGCAGAATGGTCCTACGGCCCTCAAAAAAGACTTCTTTTTTCTACCCAAATATCTTTAGAAGAGGTCAATAGCTGGATAGACAAAGGAACGATCACTTTGGCTTACCAAGACATTAAAGAATCGAGAATTCAAAGGAAATTTTCGTGCCTGTTTGAGCGCGCTACTAGAAAGGAAAATGTAAAAGTTTTTAGTATCAATGCTGACTTCTCAGTAGCATTGACAGAGAAGAGCAATCGAATTTTAACATACGGTTTAGAGGCGGTTTACAACAAGGTTCATTCCAAGGCTACAGGTGCAATTTTAGACGTTGATTTTTCAAATAATAAAATTATTGGGGTTGACCGCCATTTTGATGTTCAGACACGATATCCAAACGAAGGAAGCGATTATTCTACCCAGGCCATGTACGTAGGGTATCGTCAAGATATAGATGCTAAAAACACGTTGAATACAGGAATACGTTTGACCAATACACGATTAAATGCTTCTTGGGGAATTTCTTCAGAGACAGCAATTGCAATTCCTAGTGAAAAAATTTCTTTGAATAACGCTTCGGCAACAGCGACCATAGGACATATTTATAAACCGTCAAATTTGACAAAATTTAGTTTGGTATTGTCTTCTGGTTTTCGTTCTCCAAATATTGACGATATCGGTAAAATCAGAGAGAAAAATAGGAGCGTGACGGTACCAAACATAAATCTAAAACCGGAGTATGCATACAATTTAGAAGCAGGAATCAGACATTCTACGAAAAACCGCAGATTTCATGTAGAATTTAATGCCTATCATACGATTTTAGACAATTACATTATCAGGGCTCCCTTTGATATTGTTGCTCAAAAAGAAGGTTTTTCGGAAATAGAGTACGAAGGAGAGTTAACACAAGTTTTTGCCAATTCAAATAGAGGAAGGGCCTATGTTCGAGGAGGAACATTCAGTTTTAGAGGAGAAATAAATGAACACTGGTTTGCAAATGGATCTTTGACACACACCCAAGGAAGAACTCTCGATACAAAAGAACCACTATCTTCCATTCCTCCACTTTTTGGAGATATTTCAATGGGATTCAAAAAGCGCAGATTGCAGACGACGCTTCATTGCGTGTTTAACGCCGCAAAAAAAGTAGTAGACTACAACCTAAGCGAAGGAATTGACAATATTGAACAAACCCCTATTATCGATGAAAATGCAATAAAAGCTGATGAAAAATACGCAGGGACTCCGAAATGGGCCGTTTTAAATTGTTCTTTTGATTACGAATTAAAAACCCATGTTGATCTGCAGCTAAGAGTTGACAATATTTTTGATCAACATTACAAAGAATTTGCCTCAGGGATAAGTGCAGCAGGAAGAAATTATTCCGCATCCGTGCGTTATCTTTTTTAAGAAATTCAACAATTATAGTTATTTTTGCTATAATGAAGAATACCTACGGAAAAAAAGACAAATTAAAGAGTAAGAAAAGCATCGAAGAATTGTTTATCTGCGGAAGAACAATCACTTCGTACCCTTTACGACTAGTGTTTTTGGAAGGAGAAAAAAGTTTACACCCAAAATTACTTACAGGTGTTTCCGTACCCAAAAAAAAAGTTCCCAGAGCTGTTGATAGAAACCGAATCAAACGCTTGATGCGAGAATCTTTTCGTTTGCGCAAAACATTTTTTTTGGAGGAATTAACAAGCGATTGCAATGCCATGATTATTTTTTTGAACAAAAAAGAGGTTTCTCTTGATTTGTTGAATACGAAAATGAAAAAATTGGCATTAGAGTTTAGAGCAAGCATCAAAGAAAAAAACAACGAAAAACACTAGAATAAAGTTATGCCGAAACGATTATTGGATATTTTATTTTCTTCATTAGTACTCCTTCTGTTTTTGATTTGGATGGCTCCTTTTGTTGCACTGATTATAGTTTTGACCACAGGAGAGCAGCCTTTTTACAAGCAACTAAGAATGGGAAGAAACGGGAAACCATTTCAGATATACAAGTTTCGAAGTATGAAAGGTGTTCCTCCTGTGAACGACCCATTGCTATCAATAGAAGAAACCCAACGAATTACAAAATTTGGAAAATTTTTAAGAAAATACAGAATTGACGAGTTTCCTCAATTTTTCAATGTTTTAAAAGGTCAAATGAGCATTGTAGGGCCCCGTCCAGAAAGAGCACATTTTTTAAACTTGATAATTAGCCATATTCCCCGCTACAAAGAACTTCAAAAATTAAGACCTGGAATCACTTCTCTCGGTCAAATTCGCTACGGATACGCAGATTCTTTAGAGCAAATGAAATTAAGAGCGAGATACGATTTAGTTTATTTAGATAACTTATCTTTGTGGACAGATATAAAAATCATCTTTTATACCCTAATAGTGGTTGTAAAAGGAAAAGGAAAGTAACACCTTGTCTCGATATTTCGGGAATAAACAAACAATATACAATGAACATTCTTATTTTAGGCGCAGGAGGAAGAGAACATGCGTTTGCATTGAAATTATCTCAAAGCAATCAAAAACCAACACTTTTTATGGCTCCTGGAAATGCAGGGACCGCAAAAATAGCGACAAATTTGCCGATTGACCCAGTAGATTTTCAGGCCGTAAAAAAAGAAGTTTTGGAGAACGGTATTTCAATGGTTATTGTGGGGCCTGAAGCTCCTTTAGTTGCGGGTGTGCACGATTATTTTCTTAGTGATGAGGACTTAAAACACATTCCCGTGATTGGTCCTAAAAAAGACGGAGCAGAATTGGAGGGCAGTAAAGAATTTTCTAAAAAATTCATGAAAAAACACGGCGTTCCAACGGCCGCTTACGAAGCCTTTACAAAAGAAACATTGGCAGCAGGAAAAACTTTTCTTGAAACTTTGAAGCCGCCATTTGTATTAAAAGCAGACGGTCTAGCTGGAGGAAAAGGGGTCTTGATTTTAGAATCTTTAGAAGAAGCCAAGTCCGAGCTAGAGGACATGTTGACCAATCAAAAGTTTGGAGAAGCCTCTTCAAAAGTGGTGATTGAAGAATATTTAGACGGAATAGAATTATCTGTTTTTGTTTTAACAGACGGAAAAAGCTACAAGGTATTGCCTTCAGCAAAAGATTACAAAAGAATTGGTGAAGGAGACAAAGGCCTGAACACAGGAGGTATGGGCGCTATTTCTCCCGTACCTTTTGCAGATGAAGCTTTTTTAGCCAAAGTAGAAGAGCGTGTGGTAAAACCAACGATTGACGGCTTGCAAAAAGACGGTATCGATTATAGAGGGTTTATTTTTATAGGCTTGATGAATATTGACGGGAATCCATTTGTGATTGAATACAATGTTCGTATGGGAGACCCAGAAACAGAAGTTGTCATTCCAAGAATTCAGTCCGATTTGTTAGAGTTGTTTCAAGGAGTAGCCACGCAAACATTGCATGAAAAATCATTCGAATTAACGGATCAAACAGCAACAACTGTGATGGTAGTTGCAGGAGGATACCCAGAGGCCTATGAAAAAGGGAAAATAATCAAAGGCTTAGAAAGTGTGGAGGGAACGACTGTTTTTCATGCAGGAACCACAATTTCTGGAGAAAATATTGTGACCAATGGAGGGAGAGTAATGGCTTTCACTTCCCTTGGAGACACCATGGAAGAAGCTCTGCAAAAATCCTACAATAATCTACAAAAAGTTTGTTTTGAGGAAATGAATTTCCGTACAGATATTGGTTTTGATTTGAAATAGAAAATATTTTTTCCGAATATGAGGTACTACAAGTTACTTAGGCTAAATAGCCTTCTGAAAAGCAATCGAATCAAGCTTTTAGGCTTGTATGTATTGCATATTCTGAAGAAGAGGTATTTAGCAGTTCATTTCGATCCCGTAAATGCCTGTAATTTGAGGTGTAAAATGTGTTATTTTACTGACAAAGACTATGTCAAAAAAACAAAAGGAATTTTCCCCGTTGAAGACTTGCCTCTTTTAGGAAAGGCCCTTTTAAAGAGAGCTCTTAAATTTCAAATAGGATGTGGAAAAGAGCCCACTTTGTATAAGGATTTAGGGAAGGTAATACAGCTAGGAAAAGACTACCAGGTTCCATATATTTCGATGACTACAAATGCAAATTTGATTGAGAGAGAAGAATTGAAAAATTGGTGTCAATCAGGATTGGATGAGATTACAGTTTCTTTGCACGGGACCGTCAAAGAAACATATGAAGAGATGATGGGAAAAGGGGATTTTCAAAAATTTCTTCAAACATTGCGTTACATTACCGAAGTAAAAGAAGAGTTTCCAGACTTTCAATTGAGAGTAAATTACACTTTCAATGAAGATAATTTTAATGAATTAGTTCAATTTTGGTCTGTTTTTGAAGGAATAAAAGTGGATGTCTTACAAATAAGACCAATTAAAAAATTGGGAAATACAACCTATAGTAATTTTAGTATTGAAAAGATTTTACCGAATTATCAAGAGGTTTGTGATCTTTTGAAAAAAGAGTGCAGAGAGAGAAAAACCACTCTGATGGCTCCTAGTCTGAAGCAACTGCAAACGGACGTTTCCACCGCGAGTATTCTCCATGACTTTGCATATGTTTACACAAGTCCAACAGACTTTTATAAAGAGGATTTTAAATGGAAGAAAGAATCGTATGACCAGTATCAAAACCGAAAAGGGTTTCAAAAGAAAATAATTCGCTTGCTCTTCTCCTCAAATAAAAAATTACAGAGATTGCTCAGTCAAAAATTGAATTACGAGATTTCCTAGCAATAAAAAAAAGAGATCGAGAGCAGTCAGAAAGAATCATCATTAAGCTCTTTTCAGTGTAAAATAGAAGGTAGAACCTTTGCCGTATTCACTTTCTAAAGAAATGGTTTCCTTGTGCGCTTCAATAATATGTTTTACAATTGCCAAACCTAAACCAGAGCCCCCTTGGTCTCTAGAACGACTTTTGTCAACTCTATAAAAGCGCTCAAAAATACGACCGATATTTTCTTTTTTGATCCCTTCTCCGTTGTCAATGACTTTCAGAAGAATTTTGTTGGTGGCTGAGGACTCGATAGACACCATTACCGTGCCCCCAAATTCCCCATATTTAATTGCATTAACAATGAGGTTGATGAGTACTTGCTCTATTTTTTCAGGGTCACCGAGCGCGTAAATGGGAAACTCATATAGTTTGTCAAATCGCAAGACCATATTTTTCTTTTTGATTTTCATTTCAAAAAGATCAAAGACATTTTGCACAACTTCCAAAATATTGAAAGGCTCTACCTGAATGTTCAATTCGTTGCTTTCCAATTTGGAAATCATATCCAAATCTTTTACAATAGAAGCCAAGCGTTCAACACCAATATTGGCTCTTTCTAAGTAACGATTTCTAATTTCTTTGTCGTCAGCAGCCCCTTCAATCAGGGTTAATAAATAGCCTTGAACTGTAAACAAAGGAGTTTTCAACTCGTGCGAAACATTTCCTAAAAACTCTCTTCTATATGCTTCTCTTTCATTCAAAGATTCAATTTCCAGTTGTTTGTCTTCCGCAAATTTTTTCACTTCCCTAGAGAGCGATTCAATATCCGTGGTGATGATATTTTTGTTCAAGCTGTTGAGGTCCAATAAAGAAACATCCTCATAAATTTGTCGAACCCGATTAAAAATAAAGTTTTTTACACGTGATTGTAGGAGGATAAAAGAGAAAATAAGAGTGGCAATGAAAATATAAAAAGTAATTTTGAAATCAGAAACTTGATATTTGAAGTACAGAATACAAAAATATCCAACCGAAACAGAAAAACTAAAGATCAATGCGGTTGAAAACGAAAAAGAATAGGGGTTTTTAACTTTCATTCAGCACAAATTTGTATCCTACACCTTTTACAGTTTTAAAATACGTGTCTCCAAATTTTTCTCTTAACTTTCGAATGTGAACATCGATAGTTCTTCCTCCAACAACCACTTCATTTCCCCATACGCGGTCTAAAATAACCTCGCGTTTGAAAACTTTTTCAGGTTTGGATGCCAGTAATGAGAAGAGCTCAAATTCTTTGCGAGGCAAAATAATTTTCTTTCCATCCTTTACAATCAAATACGCTTCTCTGTCAATGACGATATTTCCCAATGTAGTTATATCCTGGGAGCTGCCGTTGTCTTTTATTCGTCTGAGCAGCGATTTTACTTTGCTCACTAAAATTTTAGGCTTGACAGGTTTGGTGATATAATCATCCGCGCCTGCATCAAAACCCGCCACTTGCGAATAATCTTCACCACGCGCAGTTAAAAAAGAAATGACCGTGTTTTCGAGCCCTTCCGTATTGCGTATTTTTTCACAAGCCTCAATCCCATCCATTTCAGGCATCATGATATCGAGTAGTATCAAATGAGGTTTGTGTTTGATTGCTTTTTCGATGGCCTTCACACCATTGTTTGCCGTGTAAATTTGATACCCTTCGTTTTTTAGATTGTAACCGACAATCTCTAAAATGTCAGGCTCATCGTCAACAAGCAATATTTTGATTTCCTTTTTATCCATGGTTAAACCTCCTTTTTAACAAAAATAACGATTAAAAATCTAGCAAAAGTTCTGTTAACAATCATTTAACGTCAAGCACAATACTTAACATTAAGTTTAAATAAGCATAAACTAGACATAACTAGTTGCTCACGAAATCTACAGAATTTTGCAGCGTAAAATAAGACCTAAATATAATGAGAAAATTATTAATCGTATTTGTAATATTGTTGGCAAACTTGATCTCTGCACAAAGAGGGACGGTAATGGGAGTTGTTACAGACAAAGAAATGAACAACGAGCCGTTGCCGTTTGCAAATGTATTTGTAAAAGGAACCACAGTAGGGGTAACCACAGATTTTGATGGGAACTATACATTGAACGTAGCAGAAGGAGAATGGACGATCGTTTTTAGTTTTGTTGGATACGAAACGGCTGAAACAACAATTACGGTCGTATCGGGAGAATCGATAGAGTTGAATCAAACCATAGGAGCAAGCGAAGGAGTTGGTTTGGATGAGGTAGTGGTGAAAGCAGTGGTTTCCAAAGAAAAAGAAGCAGCGTTGTTGGTGGAACAAAAGAAGGCTGTTCTCATCAAAGAAAGTATCGGAGCGCAACGCTTGACGAAAGTAGGCGTATCGAATGCCTCTGGGGCAACCACGAAAATAGCAGGTGTCGCAAAAAGTGAAAGTTCGTCAGCAGTATACATACGAGGATTGGGAGACCGGTACTTATCGACAACCATGAATGGTTTACCGATACCCTCTGACGATGTTGAAAATAAGAACGTAAATTTGAATTTGTTTTCAACAGGAATCATTCAAAACGTGGCAATTAGCAAAACCTATTTCACAGCAAATTATTCAGATCAGGCATCGGGAAGCGTGGACGTAATTTCAAAAAAATATTCGAAAAACGGATTCTCTATCGGTGTACAAACAGGAGCAAACACGAATGTATTGAAAGGTGATATCAGAGACAACTTTCGTGTGACCCAAAATTACGACGATTTGACATTTGGTTTTCATACCAAAAAGCATACGCTAAAAGAGGCGATTACAAAACAATCATGGAATACGAAAACAGCAAATACCCCAATGAATTTCGGTATTTCTTTTTCAGGAGGAAAAAAATTCTTTTTGGGTGAAAAAGATTTGACGGTTTTTGCGACGGCAAGTCACTCAAAATCCTTCAGCCATAGACAAGGTATTTTTAAAAGTTACAGATCAAATGTTTTGAACAATTCATTTACAGACACAGAGCTCTATGGAGTAAACATGAATACGACAGGCTTGTTGAATATTGGATTGAGAATCAACGACAATAACAAAATCAATTACAATTCTTTGTTTGTGAATAAAACACAAGAAAATTTATTTGAGCAGGGGCGTAATGGAGAGGGCTATGTTTTTGACCAAGATCCCGCAGAATACGGTGCTTTTGTAAGAGATCAAAACACCAAACAAACGATGATGTATGTCAATCAGTTGTTGGCAGAACACCGCCTCTCAGAAAACAATAAATTGACATGGGCTGCGGGTATGAATTACGTGTTGTCAGAAGAGCCGAACCGAATTCGAAATGAAGTCAATATCGAAGCAACCGATTTGCCAGAAGATCTAAGTCCACTTGTATTTAAAGATGACAATACACTTCAATTTGCTCACGTGGGAGATTTTCAGCAAAGAAAATCAGGTCAAAAAGTAGAGGATTTAGAGTACAACGCGCGCATTCAAGACGAAATGACATTTGTAAATTTAGACGAAGACGGTGCTTTCAAATTACGAGCTGGAGCGAACATTCGTCACAAGGAAAGAACGTTTAGTTCCCTGTTTATCGGAGTCAGATCGAAAGGTGTTCAAGCTCCAGATGTGG
>CAJQMT010000008.1 GCA_905479475.1 uncultured Flavobacteriaceae bacterium | reverse complement strand
AAAAAATGAGGTTTTTGGATTCTTCTCTTTTTTTTAATTGATTGATTTTCAATCCACTTTTGCATCAGTTGCATCACATCCTAATCCCCAAACCGTATCTGTTGGGTATAAAATTGTTTTGGCTTCCATCAATATTTTTACAAGATCTGCAATCATTTTTTACAATTTTTTTTCCAACCAATTTAACAAATAGCCACGCTTTTCTTTTGGACATTGATCCAAACTTTGCATGTTCAAAAATAATTTATTTTGACGTTTTGTTACCGTATTCAACTTGTATTTCAGCCATGCAAAAGGCTTTTTATAATTCTGAAAATAAATAAGCTGATAATCGTCTTTTAAAACAGCGGTTTTGTTCTTTATTTCAATATGATTGGCCAAGCCTTGTGGTGTGTATTGTTCCTTATTTCTAAATTTGTGGGCTATATTCAAAAGCTCCACATCTCTTTCTTCTTTAAAGAAATTCAAAAAAGTTGATTTTCTCAAGGCAGCAGGCGTATGGTGAAACTTGAAATATTTTTTAAAACCGACCAATTTCGCACTCTTTTCTTGGGCTTTTTTATGTCCTGCTCGGTTCTTTTTCTTTTCAGAATTGAACCAACGTTTGTAGAAAATATTTTCATTGAACTGCAACCAATTTCCTCGAATGATTGGTTTCCCTTCCTCAAAAAAATCTGATTCTTTCACCTCTCTGAGCAGAAACATATCATCATTAAAATAAAGAAAGTGTTCTAAAAGGTCTGGAATGTTGTATAGTTTTGTTTCTATTGGGCGACAGTTAAAAACGGGCAGAAAATCTAAATCTTCTTTGAAAATAGCTACATGATCTACGATAAAAACATTTTCAAACGTACCTTGTGTTTTGTTTTTGATAAAATTGGGAACCTGGTTGTCTGTAACGATATAAATATTACGAATGAAAGGAGCGTATTTTAAGATTGACTGCACCGTAAATCTGATTTCTTCTACCTGATCAAATCTTGTTCGAAAGTTTTTATTCTTGACTTGACTTTTGTCTTCCAAGAAAGGCAACATCTTTTGAAGGTGTGCTTCATCTTTGCCATCTACCCATGTAATTACTGCGTCTATTTGCATATTTTTAGGTTTTGACTTCACTCAGTTATTTTATTTTCACCTATAGGTATCTTTGGCAATACGATCAAATCTCCTAAAATTTTATTGTAATTCTCTGGGTAAAAATCTTTTCTTCCATCAGAAGGGTAAAACGTCATCTCTCCAAAAATAATTTTCCCTGAGACAGAATAAAAGTCAACGCGAACAAATGGAAAATTCTCTGCTAGAATTTCAGACAATGAAATCATTTTTTCCAGAGTCTTCGGTTTTTTAATTTTTTCAGAAATTGATTTTTCCTCCGAAACGTATCGAAATGGAAGTCTTTCAAAATTGAAATCGTAAAAGGCTCTTTTATGATTTTCAACTCTATCTAAATGTACTTCAAGAAATTCAGGCTTTCCATCAAAACAATAAAACTTATAGTCCGTTAACGAATCTCGTTCGTCGTTTTTCAGGTACTTTTCGGCAATCAATTTTGGAGCTACGTCTTTGTAGGCCCACTCTTGACCCGTTCGGAAATATTGATTGGCCGATTGCCACTTTTTTATCTTTCTTTTCAAAGCTTTCAGGTCCAATTCCGATTTGTTTGTAATGATCACATTATAACTACTCGCATGTACCGCTTTCAAAACGAATTTTTCTGGAAGCTCTTGAAAATTGATTTCTGAAAATGAATCGTAAGCACCGTACAATTCATTGACATATTCTTTCCCTATTTTTTCTATCACGTATGCTCTGACTCCATATTTATCGACCAATTGATTCAATATTTTCGGCTGGTAAAACGCTTTCAACCACTGTATCTTTTGATTGAACTCTATCGGTTCTTTGAAGTTAAGTTTTTTACCCGTGTAGTACTCATACAATAGAGGTAAAAAAATCCTTTGCGGCAAAAAAGTCATTTTTTTTAAAAATCTTAATCCTATTTTCTTCATTTCACATCTCTAAACTACTTCATTTTTTCTCTTGGTAAACGCCTTTAAAATCGTCAAGAGAACCATCTCAACACTGCTTGTATTTCTAACGAAAGTTCGCCTCTATAAAAACAATTGATTCGGCGCGAAGATACATTTTTTCGACCAATGTAGTGCAAACCTATAAAATGCTTACTTTTGTAATAAACAAAGAATTTGGGAAAAATACTTGCCTTAGATTTTGGAAAAAAAAGAACGGGAATTGCCGTTACGGATGATTTGCAAATTATTGCCTCCGGGTTGGATACCATAGAAACAAAAACATTACTCTCCTTTTTAAAAAAGTACCTCTCGAAAGAAAAAGTAACACTCTTTGTGGTAGGAAAACCAAAACAAATGAACAATACAGACAGTGAAAGTGAAGTATTGATTCGTGGTTTTTTAGCAAAACTTTCCAAACACTTCCCAAACATCCCTATTCACAGAGAAGACGAACGGTTTACCTCAAAAATGGCATTTCAAACAATGATTGACGGCGGCCTCAATAAGAAGCAACGACAAAACAAAGCGCTCGTCGATAAAATCAGTGCTACCATTATTCTACAATCGTATTTGTACAACCGATAAAAGCAGTGAATCTTGAATTTTAAAATTCCTAGAATTGCCACAAGAATGGAAATTTTCAAAACTTAACCCGATTGCCAACGAACTACATAATGTCAAAAATAAATTTTATAGCCACACGATTCTTTGTACTTTTGCCATCGAAGAATTTAAAAAATTGACCAATGATTTTACCAATTGTAGCTTATGGAGACCCTGTACTGAGAAAAGTAGGCAAAGACATTGATGCGGATTATCCAGGCTTGGAAAAATTAATTGCAGACATGAAAGAAACCATGAAAAACGCACATGGTGTTGGATTGGCCGCTCCTCAAATTGGAAAAGCCATTCGACTGTTTTTGGTAGATGCCAGTCCTTTTGCAGAAGATGAAGAATTGGACAAAGAAGAACAGGAGGTTCTTAAAAACTTCAATCATACTTTTATCAACCCTAAAATCGTCAAAGAAGACGGCGAAGAGTGGGCTTTTAGTGAAGGTTGTTTGAGTATTCCTGAAGTTCGTGAAGATGTTTTTAGAAAAGAAAAAATCACGATTCAATACTTAGATGAAAATTTTATAGAACATACCAAAACTTTGGACGGTCTTGCAGCCCGAGTATTTCAGCACGAATACGACCATATTGAAGGCATTTTATTTACCGACAAACTTTCTTCTTTAAAGAAAAGGTTACTCAAAAAAAGATTAGAAAATATTTCAAAGGGAAAAATTACTGCAGACTACAGAATGAGATTTCCAAAAACAAAAAAGAGATAACTAACAAAAATAACACCCTATGGGACTTACAAAAACAATTGCTATTGCTGGCAAACCTGGATTATTTAACATCATTTCTCAATCCAAAGGAGGATTTATCGTAGCTTCTTTGGGAGAAAATAAAAAATTCCCAATCACAAACACACACAATATCAGCGTATTGAACGACATCGCTATATACACTTATGGCGAAGAAATTCCTTTGAGCGAAGTATTTTTGAATATCTTCAAAAAAGAAGATGGAAAAGCTTCCATCAGTCATAAGGAAAGTAACAAAACATTGCTTACTTATTTTTCAGAAGTCCTTCCCGATTATGACGAAGAACGCGTATACCCTTCCAATATTAAAAAAGTAATTCAATGGTACAATTTGTTGATTGCTGCAAAATTTGACTTTAGTTCTATTGAAAGTGAAGAGGAAATAGAAGATGACACTGCTGAGTAAATTAGGAACTCATTTCTAAAGAAGGTCTGAAAAGTAGAACCCTGCTTTTCAGACCTTTTTTTATTGAAAAAATAATCCTACATTCATACCTCGCCTAATTCAATGCAAACACTCCGCACTGTACTATTATGAATACCAGAAAAGAACAACTAGCATCTCTCAATAAATTGCTCGACATTATGGATGATTTGAGAGAAAAATGCCCTTGGGACAAGAAACAAACTTTGGAATCTCTGCGTCATTTAACCATTGAAGAGACCTATGAATTGGCAGATGCCATTCTAGAAAACGACCTTGACGAAGTGAAAAAAGAATTGGGAGACCTTTTGCTACATATTGTCTTTTACGCCAAAATTGGATCTGAAACCAATCATTTTGACATTGGAGATGTTGCGAATGAAATTTCTGAAAAATTAATTCACAGACATCCTCATATTTATGGAGATGTAAAAGTAAATAGTGAAGAAGAGGTCAAACAGAATTGGGAAAAGCTCAAGCTTAAAGAAGGTAAAAATTCTGTTTTAGAGGGCGTTCCCAAGTCATTACCTGCCATGGTCAAAGCAAATAGAATTCAAGACAAAGTAGCAGGTGTCGGATTTGATTGGGAAGAACCGCAACAAGTTTGGGAAAAAGTACAAGAAGAACTTTCAGAACTGAATACAGAAATTAAGAAAGGAAATCAGAAAAATATAGAGTCTGAATTTGGAGATGTTTTATTTTCCATGATCAATTATGCTCGTTTTATTGGTGTAAATCCAGAAAATGCATTGGAAAGAACCAATAAAAAATTCAGCAATCGTTTTCAGTTTTTAGAAAAAGCAGCCAAAACAGCCAATAAAGAACTATCCGAGATGACTTTGAATGAGATGGATGTCTACTGGGAACAATCGAAAGAATTTTTTAAATAAATCTATGGATTTCAAAAAAATCGCCATCATCACAGGAGGAAGTAAAGGAATCGGAGCTGCTTTGGTGCGCACCTATGTGAAACATGGTTTCTCTGTTTTTTCATTGTCGCGAACAGCCGCTCATCCCCATCCAGCTGTCACCTCGTTACTGGTAGATTTATCAGACCCTACAGATGCTTTAAATGCTCTGAATCCATTGTTAAAAAGAATCAGCAGACTAGAGCTTTCAGAAATCGTTTTTATCAACAACGCAGGATCTTTAGGCGATGTAGCACCGATTGAAAAAAACACCCCTGAAAGCATTCAAAAAACGATTGCACTCAACATCACAACGCCCATCTGTCTTTCCAGTAGCTTTGTCAAAAAACTAAAAGATTGTAAAACTTCGAAGAGGATTCTCAACATTTCTTCAGGTGCTGCCAAAAAACCCTATGAGGGATGGACTGTGTATTGCTCCTCCAAAGCAGGTTTAGATATGGCCACAAGAACTATGGCCTTGGAGCAAAATTCTGAAAAAGAACCGGTAAAAATAAATAGTATCTATCCTGGTGTTGTAGAAACAGGAATGCAACGTCAATTAAGAAACACCTCGGAAAAAGAGTTTAAAAATGTCAAACGTTTTATCGAATTGAAAAACAACGACGGATTATTGACTCCGACAGAAGTTGCTGAGAAAATATTCCACCTCGACACCGATGCCGTTTTAGAAAACGGAGCTATCGTTGATATTCGCCAACTCTAAACAACGCAAAAGAACAGTTTATAGGTCTTGCGCATTTGCAATCATTTCCGCAATATCCATCACTTCAATACTGGATTCTTTTTGTTTGTTTTTCACACCATCTGTCATCATGGTATTGCAAAATGGGCAACCTGTTGCAATGATATCTGGCTGTACGGAAAGGGCATCTTCTGTTCGTAAAATATTGACTTCTTTGTCTCCTTTCTCTGCGTCTTTAAACATCTGTGCTCCCCCAGCTCCACAACACAAACCATTTATCTTACAGCGTTTCATTTCCACCAATTCTACCTCCAGTTTTCGGATCAATTCTCTTGGCGCTTCATACACATCGTTTGCTCTTCCAAGATAACAAGGATCATGAAAGGTAATTTTTCTCCCTTTGTAGGAGCCTCCCTCAATGGTCAATTTTCCATCATCTAACAATGATTTTAAAAACTGCGTATGGTGCATCACCTCATAGGAACCTCCAAGTTCAGGGTATTCGTTTTTTATTGTATTGAAACAATGTGGACAGGCTGTAATGATTTTTTTAACTTCATAGGTATTCAATACTTCAATATTAGCCATGGCTTGCATCTGAAATAAAAACTCATTTCCCGATCTTTTGGCAGGGTCTCCAGTACAGCTTTCTTCTGCTCCCAATACTGCAAAATCTACTTTTGCCTTGTTTAAGATTTTCACAAAGGCCTTGGTGATTTTTTTTGCTCTGTCATCAAAACTTCCAGCGCAACCTACCCAAAACAATACTTCGGGTTGTTTTCCTTGTGCCATCAATTCTGCCATTGTAGGTACGTTCATATCTTTATAGTGTTGAGTTTTTATATTGACTTTTTAGTGTTGGGTTAAAAAATACGCAAGACTAAAAATGCAAATCTGATTTTACGCTTCATCTTTCCAGTTCAGTCGATCCATTTGATTGTAGGGCCATGGTGCGCCGTTGTTTTCAATATTCGACATCATACTATTCAATTCTTGTGGTGCTGCAGATTGTTCCATCACCAAATACTGACGCATATCCATAATAATAGACAAGGGATCAATATTTACAGGACATTCTTCTACGCAAGCATTGCAACTAGTGCATGCCCACAATTCTTCTGGACTGATATAATCCTTGAGCAATTGTTTTCCATCGTCTTTGAACACTCCCTTATTTGCATCGATATTGTTACCAACTTCTTCCAGTCGATCCCGTGTTTTCATCATAATCGCTCTCGGTGACAGCTCCTTCCCGGTTTCATTTGCTGGACAAACAGAAGAACATCGACCGCATTCGGTGCAAGTATAAGCATTCATCAACTGAACCCAATTCAAATCGGTCACATCACTAGCTCCAAACTTTTCAGGCTCTGCTCCATCATTTTCAGAGACGGCATAAGGATCGGCATTGGGATCCATCATGGTTTGGACTTCTTTTGTCACCGTAGCATTGTTTTCGAATTTCCCCTTGGCATTTAAATTGGCAAAATAAGTATTTGGAAAAGCCAACAAAATGTGTAAATGTTTTGAGTAATACAAGTAATTCAAAAAGATTAAAATTCCAGCAATATGCAACCACCAAGCAGTTCTTTCAATGACATGATTCGTTTCAAGAGAGAAGTCAGCAAATAACGGTGCCAAAAATTGACTGATCGTGTTTCCGGCTTGCATCTCTTGAAATGGAACGTCTGTTGCATTCATAACCAAAAACAAGCTCATCAATACAATTTCAAAATACAAAATAATATTTCCGTCTTTTTTGGGCCATTCCGTCATTTCCTTCTGCCAAAAACGTTTTATTTTAACTACGTTTCTTCGTGTCCAAAACAAGACAACTGCCACCAAAACTAAGAGCGCTAATATTTCAAAACTACCTATAAGAAATCCGTAAAAACCTCCCAAAAATGAAAACAATCGATGTGTTCCTAAAACACCGTCCAATACAATTTCAAGAACTTCGATATTGATAATGATAAACCCCAAATAAACCACAACATGTAAAATTCCAGATACAGGTCTCCTCACCAATTTGGTTTGACCCAACGCAATTTTTAGCATATTCAGCCAACGCTCTTTGGAGCGGTCTTTTCTATCAATTGCTTTTCCAAGTTGAATGTTTCGTTTGATTTTTTTTAAATTTTTTGCAAAAAAACCAATACCAAGGGCAAGTAAAAGGGTAAAAATAATATTTGGGACGTATTGCATAATTTCTTTTTTATTCTACTTTGACATCTTGATATCCTTTGTCTTTTTTTCCAAAAAGAGAAAAATGGACAAAACGTTTGGGATGTAATTTTATATCGCGTAGCAGGTCTTCTAATTCTTTGGAAGCATTCGCTAAATTCGAATAAACTACTTCGTCTTTCATCAATTTACCCAGTGTTCCTTCCCCTTGATTGATGCTTTTTGTAATCAATTGAAGGTTTCCAATAGTGCTTTCTACACGACTTACCAATGCGCCTATTTGGACATGAGCCAATGTATCTGAAAATTTTGACAAATTGCCTGTTATTTCTTCTGCATTTTCAAGTGTTTTCTTAATGACCAATCTATTTTCTACAACAATCGAATCTGCGTTTTTAGCCGTGTTTTCTAGGGTTGCCATGGTCCCTTTAAAAGATTGAATACTCGCCTTTAAGTTTTTAATGGTCCGCTTGTCCATAACATCGTTGAGATGTACCAATAGCGAATCGGCACTTACAATAACACTCTCCAATTTGGCTTGCAAAGGATTCAATTTCTCTCCAACTGAAGAAAACATATCGGATTCAATTTCTCCAGCCAAATAATCACCCGGAACTGCTAGGGCTCCATCATAGGAAGGTATGACCGCCAAAGATTTTCCTCCCATCAAACTTGCACTGTAAATCTTCGCAATACTGTTTTTGGAAAATTGAAAATCGTTTTCAACGGTAAATTCAACCACCAACTGTCCTTTTTTATTCACATCTTCATTGAAAGAAATGCCAACTACCTTCCCTACTTCATATCCATTGATGGTTACCATACTTGCCGTATTCAAACCTTGCACATTGTTGTACTCTGTAAAATAAGAATGGGAAGTTCCTTCAAACAAGTTGTGTCCTTTTAAATAACTGTACCCCCAAACAAAAACAGCTGCGATTACTGCCACAACTACTCCTGTTTTAAACTCTCTTGAAAATGTAATCATCTATTTTTTTTTATAAAACAAAACTACTAATAATTTATTTGAGTAAGAATTGAACCTGTCAAAATTTTCACCGCTCTATCATTTACTTTTTTTGATTGCTTTGGCTAAAGGAACTTTTACTCCATCTATAAAAGCCGCAATAAAAGCGGACCGATAACCTTTCTTTTGGGCTATCTTGCATTGTGCTTTCACTTCACTATAGGTTTGACTTTTTCCGTAATAATATTTGTAATTGGAACCAACTTTTACACGTTCCACATTTTTCAATCCTTTGAAATTGTAACTATAAGTTTGTAATTTTGTTTTCCCAGAAGCTATTTGAACTTTGAAACGAACGTCTTCTTTTTTAGCCTGTATATTTTGAGTTGACGGTCTTTTTGTTTTCGCGACCGTATTTATTTTTAAATTATTTACATAACTTAAAATTGCCTTGGTAATCGCAGCCGCCATTTCAAACTTTCCTTTTTTGGAATGGAGATAAGCCGCTTCTTTTTTATTGGTAAGAAAACCCGTTTCAATTAAAATACTAGGCATGTAAGTTTGATGCAATACGATAAATCCTGCTTGTTTTACACCTCTATCTTTTCTTCTCAGTTTTCCTTTGAAATTGTTTTGTACTGCTGTTGCCAATTCCAAACTTTTGTCCAAGTATTCCTCTTGCTCTAACGTAAGTCCGATGATAGATTCTGGAGAATTGGGATCGAAACCCTCGTACTTTTCCTCGAAATTCTCTTCCAACAGAATCACTTCATTTTCTGCCTTTGCCACCTCAAAATTTCGCTTGTTTGCATGCAGACCTAGCACCCATGTTTCGGAACCTGATGCTTGAGATTTATGCGCATTGCAATGAACCGAAACAAACAAATCTGCGTCTGCTTTGTTGGCAATTCGGCCGCGTTCAAACAAGTCTACAAAAACATCTTTTTTTCGTGTGTAAATAACCTTGATCCCTTTTTCTTTTGACAAATTTTTCCCCACTTGCAATACGATTTGGAGCGCGATGTCTTTTTCTTTGTATTTTCGATAGCCAACTTTGCCAGGATCTTTTCCTCCATGACCTGCATCCAAAACTACTGTAAAGCTTTTATTCTGTGAAACAGCATTGAATCTCACTAGAAATATGCAAAAAACAAGGCTGTAGAATAAAATTTGCTTTATTTTAGGGATTTGTGACAAATTCATGAATATATTTTAATTAATTTTGGCAACGTAAAAACCAGAGGATTGAAACAGCATATTTCACAAAAATAGCACATATACTATTGCGAACAAACTTATACCATATTCTTTTTATCGCCAGCTTTTTTGTACTCGGCTCCCTTCCTTCTTTTGCACAGATTGACACGCTTGAAACGAAAACCAGTGAACGAGATTTTATTCCAAAAGACAGCGTTGCAACGGCGGATATTTCAAAGCCCAAAGAAGCAATTGAGGCTGTTATTGATCACAAAGCTGAAGATTATATTTTAGAAGATGTCGTCCACAAAACTGTAACACTTTACAATCGCGCTGAAGTCAATTACGGCGATATCAATATCAAATCGGGGAATATCATAATTGACTACTTAAACAATCTTGTCATTGCCCGAGGAATCAAAGACAGTGTCGGAGCGTATTCTCAACTCCCCGTTTTTGTACAAGGTTATGAAGAATCTGTCCAAGATTCAATTGTTTTCAACTTCAAAACTGAAAAAGCGCTGATTTACGGATTGCAAACAGAACAAAATGGGATCATTACCCTCGGTGAAAAAACAAAAAAAATGAACGATTCCACGATATTTGTTCGTGGCATTCGTTTTACCACTTCCGACAAAAAAAATCCTGACTATTACTTAGCTACCAAAAAAGCAAAAATTGTGCCCAATAAGAAAATCATTGTAGGCCCGACAAAATTGGTAATTGCGGATGTTCCAACACCTGTTATCATGCCATTTGCATACCTCCCGCTTACATCTTCAAAAGCTTCTGGTTTTATTGTTCCTAGCTACGGAGAATCGAATAGTCAAGGTTTCTTTTTGCAAAATGGAGGGTACTATTTTGCAGGAAATGACTTTTATGATTTGGCGCTCACAGCAGATATTTATTCAAATAGTAGTTGGGGTTTTAGTGCGGAATCTACCTACAAAGTTCGTTACAAACACTCCGGAACATTCAGGTTCAACTACGAAAGTCTTATTTTTGGACAAAAGGGCTTTGACGATTACAGCAAAAGTGAAAATTTCAACCTTCGCTGGTCTCATACGCAAGATTCAAAAGCAAACCCCAATGCCCGCCTTTCTGCCTCTGTAAATTTAGGAAGTAGCAAATACTACCGCCAATCCCTAAACCAACTCAACAATTCGCAAACGCTCACAAATACACTAAGATCTTCTATTTCGTTTTACAGGAAGTTTGCAGACACTCCTTTTAATTTGAGTGTAACTGCCTCACATGCTCAAAACACAAATACAGAAGTCATCACCATGTCATTGCCTACATTACAGGTAAACATGGATCGTATCTATCCTTTTGCCCCCAAATCTGGAACGAAAAAGAATGCACTCCAAAAGATGGGATTAAATTATTCTTTGAAAGCAGACAATAGATTCACCACCACAGACGATGAGTTTTTCTCACAAAAAATGTTTGATGAAGCAAAATCAGGAATTCAACATAGAACAACGTTGAGCACCAATATCAAGCTTTTAAAACACCTCACATTGTCTCCCAATGCCTCTTACAAAGAAACCTGGTATTTCAAGTCTCTTGAGAAAAGTTACAATGAGAATACGAAGGAAATTATAACGGATACAATCCGCGGTTTTACTGCTTTCCGAGAATATGCTTTGGGAGCCTCTCTATCGACCAATGTGTATGGGTTGTATAAATTCAAAGGGAAAAAACTAAAAGCCATTCGACATACTGTACGTCCTTCTATCTCCTTTAACTACAGACCTGATTTTGGCTTTTATTACGAAGATGTACAAAGAAGTGATGATCCAGAGGATCTATTGAATTATTCACCTTATACTCTTGGACTTTACGGCTCTCCTTCAAGAGGACTTTCAAACACTGTCGGAATTAGCATAGCAAACTCCCTTGAGGCCAAAATTGCTCCAAAAGAAGAGGATCCAGAAAATAAAGATCGAAAGTTGAAAATTCTAAACAATTTAAACCTCAGAACAAGCTATAATGTTGCGGCTGACAGTTTGCGGTGGTCACCCGTAAGCTTGACTGCTGGTACGCAATTGCTAAAAAACAAATTGAGTGTGAATATGGGAGCTACTCTAGACCCCTATGCAATCAATGCAAATGGAGTCAAGTACAATGTTTTCAATATCAACAACAACGGAAGTTTGTTTCGCTTGACAAGAGCAAACCTCACGATGAGCTATTCCATTTCAAGCAAAGACCTCAACAAAAGCAAAAATTCAAATATTGAACAAGAAGACGACGATTCGATCGACAATCTTCAAAACACAGACTTGTTTGGAAAAAACCTGAGAGAGAACACCAGTACATCCCAAGACTCGAATAAAACTTCCTCGAAAGAAGAAGAAAAAGAAGTCACTTTGTATCAAAATTCAATTCCTTGGTCCTTGCGTCTTTCTTACTCCAGCACTTATGCCAATGGAGCTCGACAGAATGAGATATCAAACAACTCCTTGATGTTTTCTGGAGATTTGGATTTGACTCCGAAATGGAAAGTGGGTGCCTCTTCAGGATACGACTTCAAAAACAAAGGCTTCAGTTATACTCAAATCCGAATTTCCAGAGACTTGGATAGTTGGAGATTGAATTTCAATTGGGTCCCATTTGGAACACGCACCTCTTACTACTTTTTTATTGGTGTAAAATCGCCCATGCTGAGTGATTTGAAGTGGGACAAACGAAATGTTCCCGACAGAAGATTGTTCTAGAATACACATCCAAGAAAACATTTTCCCCGGAGAATTATTGAAAATTATTTCCCAATATCCTTTTATTTCTCAGTTAGTTTGATGAATTTAGCGGTGGAATTAAAAACCTTATCCTACATGGAAAAAGAGATCATTTTATTAAATATTTCGGGACAAGACAAACCTGGACTAACCTCTAGTTTGACGGGCGTATTAGCTTCTTATGGCGCAAAAGTTTTAGACATTGGACAAGCCAATATCCACGACACATTGTCCTTGGGGATTTTATTTGAAATCAAATCAAAATCTAGTTCTGCGCCGGTATTAAAAGATTTACTTTTCAAAGCCTATGAACTAGGAATCACTGCGAAGTTTCGTCCCATCACTTTAGAAAAATATGAAAAATGGGTGAACTCACAAGGTAAAAACCGATACATCGTAACCGTTCTTGGTGAGAAACTTGCTGCAGAACAAATTTCTGCCGTAACAGATGTCATTTCAAACATCAATTTAAACATTGATGCTATCAAAAGATTGACAGGGAGACTATCTCTTGTGAACGAAGTGGAATATCCACGTGCTTGTGTGCAACTTTCCATTCGAGGCGAAATCAAAGACAAAGCTTTTGTAACAGAAGAATTTATGAGAATCTCTCAGCAGCTGGATGTCGATATTGCCTTTCAAGAAGACAATATTTTTAGACGCAACAGGCGATTGGTCTGTTTTGATATGGACTCTACTTTAATCCAAACAGAAGTTATTGACGAATTGGCGGAATTAGCTGGTGTTGGAGCGCAGGTAAAAGCGATTACAGAATCTGCAATGCAAGGAGAAATAGATTTTAATGAGAGTTTTAAAAAGCGAATGGCTCTGCTCGAAGGGTTGAGTGAAGAGGTTTTGCAAAAGGTTGCGAAAAATCTTCCGATTACAAAAGGAGCACATCGTTTGATAAAGACACTGAAAAGTTACGGTTTTAAAACCGCTATCTTGTCGGGTGGTTTTACTTATTTTGGACATTATCTACAAAAAGAATTGGGCATTGATTATGTACATGCCAACCAATTAGAAATTAAGAATGGAGCCCTTACAGGAGGCTACTTGGGAGAAATTGTAGATGGCAATAAAAAGGCAGAATTCTTAAAAGAGATTGCCAAACAAGAAAATATTGACATTGCACAAACCATCGCTGTCGGTGATGGTGCCAATGATTTGCCTATGTTGAACTTAGCAGGCTTGGGAATTGCCTTTCATGCGAAACCCAAAGTAAAAGAGAATGCACAAAGCTCTATTTCGAGTATTGGACTAGACGGAGTGCTGTACTTGTTGGGTTACCACGATCGTTATATTGACCTAGAAGCATGACTTTTTTAAACAAGTAGAAAACACAAAAGCTCAAATCCAACTATTTGAGCTTTTTTTCATTGTTTTATGATAAAACTGTATCTTTAATAAACTATTTTTATGAGAAAAGTGATTCAAACAACTGCAGCTCCCAATCCCTTGGGCCCCTACAACCAAGCTATTCTGAGCAATGGTACTCTTTATATTTCTGGACAAATAGCCATAGACCCAACTACTGATCAAATTATAAAAAACACAGTTGAAGAAGAAACACAGCAGGTTATGAGAAATTTAAAGGCTGTCTTAAAAGCTGCAGACATGACCTTTGAAAATGTGGTGAAATCATCCATTTTCATCGCTGACATGAACCACTTTGGAAAAATCAACCAAGTTTATGGCTGTTATTTCAAAGAAGAAACAGCGCCTGCTAGAGAAACAGTTGAGGTCGCTAGATTGCCCAAAGATGTGCGTGTTGAGATCTCTATGATTGCGGTGTCTCCACTTTGAACACACGAAAATAAAAAAGACTCCAATTGCAAAAAATTTGCAAATAAAAAAACCCTGTTTTGTTTTCAAAACAGGGTTTTTATCTATACGTTAAAGCGCTTTCTTACAAAGTCGCTGCGTATTCAATTAGATCTACAATCTTCGTTGAATATCCAATTTCGTTATCGTACCATGAAACTACTTTTACAAAGTTGTCTGTCAATGCGATTCCTGCATTTGCATCAAATACAGAAGTACGAGTATCTCCAATAAAGTCTTGAGAAACTACTAAGTCCTCCGTGTATCCTAACACACCTGCCATTTCATTTTCAGAAGCAGATTTCATAGCTGCACAAATTTCAGCATAGGTAGCAGGCTTTTCTAATTTTACCGTCAAATCCACAACAGAAACATCCATTGTAGGTACACGGAAAGCCATCCCTGTTAATTTTCCGTTCAATTCAGGAATTACTTTTCCTACAGCTTTTGCCGCTCCTGTTGATGAAGGAATGATGTTATGGATTGCAGAACGTCCTCCTCTCCAGTCTTTCATAGAAGGACCATCTACGGTTTTTTGAGTTGCTGTTGCAGCATGAACAGTCGTCATCAATCCTTCTGCGATTCCCCATTTGTCATTCAATACTTTTGCGATTGGAGACAAACAGTTTGTCGTACAAGAAGCATTTGAGAAAATTTTCTCGTCAGCTTTCAATTCTGAGTTGTTCACACCCATAACAAACATTGGAGTATCATCTTTAGATGGTGCAGACAATACTACTTTTTTAGCTCCTGCATCTAAATGCAAACCAGCTGTTTCTTTTGTCAAAAAGAATCCTGTAGATTCGATAACGTATTCAGCTCCAATTTCATCCCATTTCAAGTCTGCTGGATTGCGCTCAGCAGTGATGCGAATTGCATTTCCATTTACAACCAATCCTCCATCTACTACTTCTACCGTCCCGTCAAAAGGACCGTGAACTGAATCGTACTTAAGCATATAAGCCAAGTAATCAACATCTAACAAATCGTTGATTCCAACTACTTGTACATTTTCTCTTGCTACAGCAGATCGAAACGCAAAACGTCCAATTCTACCGAATCCATTAATTCCAATTTTAATCATTTTATTTCTATTTATTTATTCTTATTTTTACTTATACTGTCATGATATCTGACACGCGCATCAATTCTTGATCGATTGCGTGGTGTTCTTTTACCGCCTTTTCAAGTGCCGTATAGCGCACCTCATTGTTGACAAAACCAACCATTAAGTTAGAAGATCCTGAAATCAATAATTCCACTGCACTCACTCCAAACCTACTTGCCAATACTCTGTCAAAACAGCTTGGCGCTCCTCCACGTTGCATGTGACCTAAAACAGAAACTCTGATGTCGTAATCCGGCAAATTTTTCTCAGCGTACTCTGCCAATTCAAAAATGTTTTTCCCTGTCTTTTCTCCTTCTGCTACAACAACGATACTGGATGTTTTACCTGACTCTTTACTTCTAATCAAAGAATCTAGCATTTTGTCCAAACCAATGTTTTCTTCTGGAATCAAAATTTCTTCTGCACCAGCTCCTACTCCGGCATTCAAGGCAATAAACCCTGCATCTCTTCCCATCACTTCAATAAAGAAGAGTCTGTTGTGTGAAGATGCCGTATCTCTAATTTTATCGATGGCTTCTACCACAGTGTTCAACGCGGTATCGTATCCTAAGGTGTATTGTGTTCCGTATATGTCGTTGTCAATCGTACATGGAATTCCGATGATTGGGAAATTGTGTTCTTGATTGAAAATCATTCCTCCTGTAAAAGTTCCGTCTCCTCCAATAATAACTACTCCTTCAATACCTTCTTTGACAAGGTTGTCATATGCTTTTTGCCTTCCTTCTGGAGTCATAAACTCCATCGATCTTGCAGACTGCAACATGGTTCCTCCTTTGTTGATTATGTTTTGCACACTACGAGGCCCCATACTTACAAACTTACCCTCAATCATTCCTTGGTACCCTTGGTAAATACCGATGCATTCTACTTTATGATAGGCACATGTTCTTACCACGGCTCTGATGGCAGCATTCATCCCCGGAGAGTCTCCTCCTGAGGTCATTACTGCTATTTTTTTCAATTGTACATTCATTCTTCTAAAATATTGTATAAAATTACTACTTTTTTCAGTGCTGTTCTTGTCAGAAAAACTTTTATACGAAAACGTTTTCGGCTTTTAGCAAGCACAAAAAAAAGTAAAAGTAGCTGAAAAACAGGTTGTTAAGATACGAAAAACTATTGAAAATTATTCCCAAAGATTTACAGGGTAAATCCCTTCTTCTTTCAAACTCTTGATTTCTTTCACAACCAAGGGACGGTCTTCGGAATAGGTAACACCCATCCACTTCGCATCTGAGGTCAAAACTTTCACAGTCCCTCTTTTAGATTGAATGATTTCATTGACAACCGTTGGAATGAAAAATTCACTTTTCAACTCCATCGATCTTTCTTTCAAAAAGTCTTGAAACATCTCTTCCAGAACTTCGAGGTATTTCGGTGTAAAGCCCCAAAAATTCATAGAAACATTCGAATTCTCAGCCATAGGAACAAAGGTTCCATCAGCTTCTTTTCGTTGAATTTTTCCGTCAACTTCTTCAATATGCGTTCTTTCTATAACATCTGTCAACTCTTGATTTTCATTGACAAAGCATTCCCCTCTCGACACAAAACCATTTTCAGAAATGGTATTGCTCAATTTGTAAGCTACCATACACATATTGTAAGAATTCACTTTTAAATTGTCCAATTCTTTGACAATTGTTTGAAAGGCTCCCGCACTGTAAAAATCATCTCCATTGATCACGACAAAGTTTCCCTCCACTACACTTTTTACCTGCAAAGTCGCATGTCCGGTACCCCATGGCTTGACACGCTCGGAACTCACAGGGTAGCCTTCCGGGATATTGTCTAGTTCTTGACACACATAAGCTACTTCGATTTTTCCTTCTAGCTTTTCATTGTAGATGGCCACAAACTCTTCTTTGAAAGATTCACGGATGATAAAAACTACTTTTTTAAAACCGGCTTCAATAGCATCGTATAAAGAAAAATCAATAATTGTATCTCCTTCATCTGACATCTTATCCAACTGTTTCAACCCTCCGTAGCGACTCCCCATTCCAGCAGCTAAAATTACCAATGTATGTTTCTTCATAAACTCGTGTGATTCTTTTTGTGTTGCATAGATACAGTATTTTTTCGAAACTATAGAGCGACGATTTTAAAAAAAAAGGATCTTTCCCCTCTTCTCAATTTTGCTGTTTTGATTTTTTCTTCTTTTTTAGTTTTTCCAACATCTCAGCCAAATTATCAAAATCTATTTGATAGGTCAAACCGACACCTTGGGTGTACCCTTCTTCCTCTTCTGAATATTGAATTTCGTTTTGTCTATTGAAAAACGTCCATCTTAAATTTCCTTCTTCATCTACCAAGACCTCTACTTTTACTTCACCCACCACACTCGACTGAGTTTTAGCGCCTACAGGCACACCTAACTTTCCATTGATCAACACTCTGTTGTTGATTTGAGTAGCCATCGAAATATCTACCTGATCATCAATGTTTTGTGTTTCTATGTCGTTTTTTTCTCCTGAAGTGTAGCCCAAATCTATTTGAAATTTATCGCCTTCTCTATTGAAAATATCAGAAAGTGCTCCCGAAATAATATCAGAAGTTGTTCCCGAAATAGCGGAACTTCCATTTTCTTCAATATTGTTTTCATTGAAAAAACTTTTAGAAATCAACAACGAAAAAAATTGTCGCATTTTAGCATTGTCATCATTGTCGTTGAGCTTGAAGTCCAACTCAGAGGCCACGACAGAGCTCGAATTTGGAATGACAATATCAAATTCATTGGACGAATTGAAAAGCTTGCCTCTAATTTTTGTAATCAAGTCGATGTCAATTTTTCGATTGGTATTCAGACTCTCGAGCAAAATTTTTGGATTGGCTTTTACGCGATGTAAGGCTGTAATATTTAAATCCGCATTGTAAGGATCTCCATCCCATGACACCACTCCTCCTTTGGCTACTTGAAAAGGTTTGTTAATCACTCCTCCATAAATAAAGTTGTAGATTCCTTTCTCGACCAAAAAATCTCCAAACATGTTAAATTCACCTTTGGTATCAATTTCGAGAAGAATATTTCCAGACCCATTTCCTTTCAAGGAACTTCCAGAAACCTTATCAATAACAACCTCTGCTACAGCATCTTTGGTAACATCCAAATCAAAACTCAAAGAGAGCCCTTGCATCTCCTCCAAAAGATCTGCTTTGTCTACAAATAGATTCACTTCCTCCTTTTTCTCTTCTTTTTTGAAATGAATTAAAGCAGAGTTCTCTATGCCTTTCACATCGTTTAAGGGAATTACAAATTTTGTCCCTCCGAGGGTTTTAGCTTTGACATCGATACTCAAATCATTTGTAGGGCCAAAAAAACTTGCTTGTCCTGCGATCAAACCTGTACCATAATAGCTTCTATTTTCAGTCTCTTTGGTATCCAACACCAATAATTTATCGGAATCTATTTTCAAATCCAATTCCCAATTTTTAAAACCACTATGCTGAATTGTCCCATTCATAAAACCTGTGGTATTTAATTTCGAGTCCGACAACTCTAAATTCTCAAAAACAAAAGATTGTTTATCCAATTGAATTTTTGGGCTGTTCACAAAATTATAATCTACATTCAAGTAGGGGAATTTCAATCCCAAGTTCCGCAAATACAACGCTCCGTCCATATTGGGATTTGACAAAGGTCCGCTGACCTTAAAACTCCCATCTGCGACACCTCTAATTTTGGTCAACACATTTTTCCCCAAGGGACTAAAGGCGTTCAACTGAAAAGAATCCATCTGAACATCCAAATCAATTTGAGGAATTGTAGGCGTCAAATCTATCACTCCTGTTGCGGATAAGTTCTTGTAAGAATCACTGATAAGATCCATCTGAACGATGTATTCTTTGTAAGAATCTTCTGCTTTCAAACGCATGTTCAAATTTCCTTGTGAAGCATCGTTTATAGAAAAATCTTCAATACTCAATGTCCCAAAGGGCTGGTATACTCCCCTTTTTTGCTTAAAGTTTAGGTCTCCGTTTATAACACCTTTGAGCGACAGACTGTCAATTTTTGGCGTAATGGCATCTAGGCTGACTTTTTGAAATTGAATTTTCAAATCCTTGTAAGTGGAGTCTCTTAACACTCCGGAAAAAGTTATTTTTTGCGCTCCTTGAGACAAATCAAATTCTTCAAACTGATACCGTTGTTTGCTGTAATTAAAAATCAGTTTGTTCTGATTATTGTTTGTGGCGTTTACAAACCAGTCTTTATCTTTAAAATAGATTTTCGACTTTTTGATTCCTATCACCGCTTTTTTCTGTTTGTCTAGCGTATAGAAAAACGAAAAATCATAACGTTCTTTGTTTTCTTTCCCTCCGGTAAAATCTGTTCGCACAAACAAGGTGTCGTTCAGTGTTTTATTGAGCAAATTCACATCGTTCAAAACGTAGTTTTTCGTTCGCAGCTTTCCTATCTTAAAATTGGTATTCAACACTGGGTTTTTGTTGTCTATTTGTAAATATATAGAATCCAAAAGAGTATTTTTCACAGCCATTTTTGGTGTCTGGAACAACAGTTTTATTTCATTGTTCGCATCAATTACCTTTCCTCTAATTTTTGTATTCGCCCCCAAACGAATTTCAGGAAGAAATACCTCTACAATCTCTTTGTAAATATCAAAATCAAAATCAAAGAACTGATTTTCTGTCACTTTTGAAGGATTGTAATTTGAAAGCATGCTTCCCAAAGAATTTTCGAAAAGCTCTTTGATCTCTGACAGCTTGTAAACTCCTTTTAGTCGTCCTTTGACAATGTCTTTTGAATCGACTTCAATGGTCTTGACACTGTCTTTTTGCATCGATTTTACCGTAAAATCTTTGAACTCATACAACTTGTTTTGATTGGTATAACTCGCGTTTTTAAAAACTGCTACTCCCCGAACATCGTCTACCGTATTGCCCTCAAAATCCATAGTTATGTCCCCTTTTAAAACTGCAATACTGTCTCTTTTAAAAAGGTTCAAAGGATTGAAATTTGCATGCATTACCTTAGCTTCAAAATCAAATTTATTTATTTCTTTTGAAAAATCTGCCAAGCCTTCAAAATCCATTTGTAAGTTTTTATCTCTGACGTTTAAACTACCCCCGAAATGCTTGTTTTTAAAAACTCCGTTGACATCAATTTTTCGATACGTATATCCTTTGTACTGATGCTTGGTTACTTTCCCTTTGAATTTCGTGTTTATATTTGCCAATGTAAAACCACGTCCCTTTACGCTTCCTTTGAGTGATATTTCACCAACCAAAGGATCATTGACGATGATTCCTAAATCTACATCTTGGAAAAAGACCGTTCCATCATAAGAGGCTTCGTCTATTTTGTAGGCATTGTTCAATCGTAATTGCGCTGCTACCGTTCCCAAATCAGAATCTACCGTAATATTCAAATCTATCGTGTCTTTGGCAATACTTGTTGCTCCTTCCATAGAAAAATTTCCAATCCTTTGGAAAGCTGGTGGCAAGCGCTCACCGACAATGGTTGGCAACATTTTTTTCAGTTCATCGTAATTGGACGCAAAGGCATTTGTTACTCCTTTCAACACAAAGGAACGGTCGCTCTTTGCGCTATTGAACAAATGATAATTGCCTTTTAAAACAAAATTTTCATTCGAAAACAAATCCAAATTTAACAACTTGAAATCATTGATACTTCCTTCAAATTGAGTATCTAAATAATAGGTTTCTTCTCCAGCGAATTGCGGAGCTATTTTTTTCAAATCTTGCGCATATACATACGAATCTTTGAATTTCGCTTTGATAAAAACGCTGTCATTAAATTTTCGCAGTCCTTTTCGAGTGTAATCACAAACAATCGATGTCTTTAAACTCGTATTTTCCGTGTTGAGTACTGTTTTGGCAAATTTCATTTGAGAGGGCGTATAAGAAAAATCTGTTCGAAAAGAAATCAAGGCGAGCCCATGCTTTTCTTTAAAAGACAGATCTCGAAATTTTGCTGCCACATTTGGCCCGTCCAATTCAAAATCGAATAAATTCCCTTTTATTTCGTTGTATTCTGCAACTAAAGTATCTTCCTGTCTGTTCTCATTTACAATCTGAAAATCGATTCCTCTGACTAATATCTGATTTGTCCGAAGCACAAAAGGGGTTTTCTTTCTTTTGGATTTTTTGATCAATTTGGAAGAAAAAAGCGCCAAATTCGTTTTGGAATCGCCTTTGTAAGTCTTGAGATTGAAAATAGTAGCTCCCAAAGTTACTTTGCCCAATTCCAATTTATTTTCCAATATTTCTTTCCACCGCAACAAAGATGTTTCTAATTTTTCACTAGAAATCATCACAGCATCGTAATGGTCTTTGATTAAAACACCCTCAAGTTTCACATACCCGAGATAGGACAAGTCTATTTTTTCTATCGCTATATGAACGTCAAAACGCTCTTTAAGAAATTCACTTGTAGAGTTTCCTAATTTTGTTTGCACTTTGGCCAAAGAGAAAACAAAACTCGTCGTCAACAACAGCAACAAAAGTATTGCTAAAATTTTTCCAAGTATTTTTCTAATTCGTGTGATAAGGTGTAACTTTGTTTTTTTATTTGCAAAAAGGATGCCTAATTTACTTTAAAATGACTCAAAAATCCATTTATATCCTTGCCATTGAATCTTCTTGTGACGACACCAGTGCTGCGGTAATCTGTAACGGAAAGATTTTATCAAACATCATCGCCAATCAGAAAATACATGCCGAATATGGAGGCGTTGTTCCTGAACTAGCCTCAAGAGCACACCAACAAAATATTGTTCCGGTGGTTCAGCAAGCCATTCAGAGAGCAAATATCGACAAAAAAGACTTAAATGCCATAGCTTTTACACGTGGACCTGGATTGATGGGTTCTCTTTTAGTTGGGACCTCTTTTGCCAAGTCCTTGGCACTCTCTTTGAACATCCCACTGATCGATGTAAATCATATGCAAGGCCATGTATTGGCACACTTTATCGAAGAAGAAAACACGCCAAAACCCAGTTTCCCTTTTTTGTGCTTGACCATCAGTGGAGGGCATACACAAATTGTAAAAATTTCGAATTATTTTGACATGCAGGTGGTAGGAGAAACCATTGACGATGCAGTGGGAGAAGCTTTTGACAAAACAGCAAAAATATTAGGCTTGCCTTATCCTGGGGGGCCTTTGATTGATAAATATGCAAAATTGGGCAACCCCAAAGCTTATAGCTTCTCAAAACCGAAAGTGGGAAAAACTGATTTCAGTTTCAGCGGATTGAAAACGGGGATCTTGTATTTTGTTCAAAAACAAGAAAAAGAAAACTCCAATTTTATCGAAGAGAATTTATACGACATTTGTGCTTCTGTACAAAAAACGATTGTAGAGATTCTTCTTGAAAAATTAAAAAATGCTGTCAAAGAAACAGGCATCAAACAAGTCGCAATCGCAGGAGGAGTCTCGGCAAATTCCGAAATCAGAAAACAACTAAAAGCAACAGAAACCTCACTCGACTGGCGTACGTATATCCCAAAATTCGAATACACCACAGACAATGCGGGTATGATTGCCATTGCAGGATATCTAAAATACCTGGACAACAACTACAGCGGAATGAATGTTTCGGCACAAGCACGATTGAAAGTCAACGAAAATCACTAAATTTCACCAAAAGCACAAAAGATACTAGCAACACAAAACATGTTCTAACTCTTTGTCAATTCGGTAAAAAGGGCTTCTAAATTTTTGTTTTTGGCAAGCAACTGAACAATTTTCAGGCCGTTCTCATTTGCAAAGTCAAACACCTTGGAACGCATATCAACAGCTGTATCAAATGTCAATTCCCATGAAGTGCCTCCTAAATTTTTGACAAGCATAGTATTTTCGAGAGCTTCCAAAGATTTTTTTTCTACGGAACCTTCAAAAGAAACTTCAATCACCTGTGTTTGGTTTTCGTTCAGGGTTTCCAAATTTTCATCGGCTACAATCTGACCCTCTTTGACAATCAATACTCGATTGCAAACGGCTTCGACTTCTTGTAGTATATGGCTTGAAAACAATACAATTTTATCTTTCCCCAATTCGGCAATCAAACTTCTAATTTCTACCAACTGATTGGGATCTAGCCCGGTGGTTGGTTCGTCCAATATTAATATTTCTGGATCGTGTAAAATGGCAGCTGCCAAACCTACCCGCTGCTGGTATCCTTTGGAAAGTTCTTTTATTTTTTTGTTGGATTCGGGCAACAAACCTACTTTTATCAAAGCCTTTTCTACGTCTTGTTTTGCGATCTTATGAATGTTTCCAACAAAGTACAAATACTCTCGCACAAACATTTCTTTGTACAAGGGGTTGTGCTCTGGCAAATAGCCAATGTTCTTTTTAATTTCTATATTTTCTTCTGTCCGCTGTTCTCCGCATATAACAACTTTTCCTTCGCCTGACAAATAGCCTGATAAAATCTTTAGCAGCGTAGATTTCCCTGCTCCATTTGGCCCAAGAACTCCCAAAATAGTTCCCTTTTCCACTTGAAAAGAAATGGATTTCAGCGCCTGATGTGCGCCATAAAACTTTGATACATTTTCAACTTGAATAGACATGTGTTCGATTTTCAAAACAAAAATACATTTTTAAAGGCTGCCTACAAGGAAAGAATTCTCAGTTATTCGTTAATTTTTCAGACCTTTGTAGTCAAACAAAGAAATTTATGAGTTTTTTACGCGCCTTGGTCTGTATTCTTTTCCCTCCCTTTTCAGTCTATGACAAAGGCTGTGGATCCCTGCTGATTGTGTTTTTACTGACACTTTGTGGATGGGTACCGGGCGTCATTGCTTCCTTGATTATCAATAACAAAAACGGATGAACAAAGAGGTTTTTTTAAGAGACTTAGGCTCGCTTGCCTACCAAGACGCATGGGATTATCAAGATCAATTGTTTCAAGGAATCATTGACATTAAGGTCGCTAACAGAAAAAACAACACCAAAAACAAGACTCCGAATTATCTTTTGTTTGTAAGCCATCCTCATGTTTATACCTTGGGAAAAAGCGGCGATTTGTCCAATCTTTTATTGAACGAAAAACAGCTCAAAGAAAAGGGCGCTAGTTTTTACAAAAGCAATCGAGGCGGTGATATTACCTACCATGGCCCTGGACAGATTGTTGGGTATCCTATTTTTGATTTGGAAAATTTTTTTACAGACATTCACAAATACCTGCGATTTTTGGAGGAAGCTGTCATTCTCACCTTGAGAGAATACAATCTCAACGGTGTTCGAAGTGATGGAGAAACGGGTGTTTGGTTTGATGTCGGCACTCCTTTTGCAAGAAAAATTTGTGCATTGGGGGTACGCAGTAGTCGCTGGGTCAGCATGCACGGATTTGCGCTCAATGTGAATACAAATCTCGGTTATTTTGACAATATCGTTCCCTGCGGTATCAAAGGAAAAGCGGTCACATCG
>CAJQMT010000007.1 GCA_905479475.1 uncultured Flavobacteriaceae bacterium | reverse complement strand
GCAATCTTTCGGTTGTCCGATAGTTTTGGAATTTTATTTTGTCCGCCAAATTTTCCGATAGACTTCATATAAGCATGAAACCCTCCTTTGGCAATTTTACTTATTTCCAATGTTTTCAAAATTTTTCCTTCGATCAAATCCAAGTAATAAATGTTTTGTTGTTGCATGGAGGCATCTACCTTGGCAGCAAATTCTTCTAAATTTTCAGGGGCAACATCAAATTCGATGAACCACTGGTGAAAAGGCAAACCTTCTTTGGGGTCTACTTGCGGTGCGACCGTAAATTCGTTGATAACCACGTCGGATCCTTCCGTAGCATCTTTCAAAGCCTGTTCTACTTCTTTCCCGATGACATGTTCTCCAAAGGCAGAAATAAAATGTTTGATCCGACCGGTTACTATCAAACGATAGGGTTCGAGAGAGGTAAATTCTACGGTATCTCCAATATTATAGCCCCACAAACCAGCCGTTGTGTTTAAAATAATTGCATAATTCACACCCAATCGCACCTCTTTTAAAGAAATTCTGGTTGGGTTTTCATTGTAAAATTCATCTGCAGGAATGAATTCATAAAAAATACCACTGTCCAATTGCAACAGCATACCCTTTTCTGTTAGTGTATCTTGAAAAGCAATAAAACCTTCCGAAGCTGGATACAATTCGATGTAATCAATTTTTTTTCCAATCAGTGCCTCAAACTTCTTTTTGTAGGGTTCAAAATTTACTCCTCCGTAAATGAAGAAATTGAACTTTGGAAAAAGTTCTGAAACGGTTTTTCCTGTTTTTTCTTGTAATTTTTCAAAATACATTTGCACCCAAGATGGAATTCCACTGATGACAGTCATTTCTTCTCCGACAGTTTCTTCCACAATGGCATTGACTTTGGTGTCCCAATCTTCAATGCAATTGGTTTCCCAACTTGGCAGTCTGTTTTTTAGTAAATATTTGGGGACATAGTGTGCTACAATTCCGCTTAACCTCCCGAGATGAATTCCATTTTTATCTTCTAGTACTGGACTTCCTTGCAAAAAAATCATTTTTCCATTGACAAACGAAGCATCACCCGTTTGTGCGATGTACAACAACAAAGCATTTCTTGCAGATTTGACATGCGTCGGCATGGATTCTTTCGTAATGGGAATGTATTTGGCTCCGGAAGTGGTCCCAGAAGTTTTCGCAAAATACAAGGGTTTTCCTTTCCACAACACATCACTTTCTCCTTCCACAACTCGGTCTACATAATGTCTCAAGCCTTCGTAGTCCACAACGGGTACTCGCGCTTTAAAATCTTCGTAATTCCGAATCGAACCAAAACCGTGGTCTTTCCCAAAAGCTGTATTTTTCGCTTGAGAAATTAAGTTTTTAAAAACTTTTTCTTGTGTTTCAAAAGGGGCATTTGCCCATTTATTTACCTTTTTATGGATGAATTTTGCAAATGGAATTGCAAAGGCTGCTTTGATACTCATTATTCGAATTCAATAAAATTTGTAGGATTTATAGGGTATCCTTGGTACCACATTTCAAAATGCAAATGGGGGCCTGTGCTAAACTCTCCACTAGAGCCGGCCACTGCAATTACTTCTCCTGTTTGTACCAAGTCTCCTTGTGTTCTATATACAATCTCATTGTGTTTATAGACCGACAAGTAGTTGTTTGTGTGTTCTATCAGAATAACATAACCTGTTTCTGCTGTCCATCCAGCAAAAATAATGGTGCCATCTGCAACGGACTTTACCGCGGTTCCATTGGCAACGGCAATGTCAACGGCAAAATGTTGCTCTTTGGCACTGTAGGGATGTGTTAAAATTCCTTTTACGGGGGCATAAAATACAACGTCTACTTTATCGTCTTCAAAGTCAAACAAACTGAAACGATCTTCTCTTTCTATCTGCTCTCTAAAAAGCAAGTCTTTTTTGGTATTGGCGATTGAAAGGGAATCGTCTTTGCTCAACTCATAGTTTTTTTCTGGAGTCGTTTCCTTATTTTTGATTTGAGGCAATCTTGCCATTTGAAACAACAAACTATCAATAACTGCTTTTTTTGCGAAAATAGACTGATTCAAAGCTTGAATTTCTTTTTGAAAGAAACGGGTTTGTTTTTCTTCTTTTTCTTTGTACTCTTTTTGCAGGACTGCGATCCATTCTTTTTTCAACTCTTCGGAAGCGTTTTTTGTGTCTTGAAGTAACTTTTGGCTCTCTTTTGACAAAGCATTTACAGCATTTTTAACCTCAATTTCTTTCAATAAAATTTCTTTTTGCAAGGCCAAATTGTTCTCTGCGCTTGCCAGCAAGCCTAATTTTAATTGTGAAATCGTATCGTTCTTTTCTTTGGCTATTGCTTGGTAGTTTTGAGTAAGAGAAGAAAGACTGTCTCTTAAATTTGTGCGCAGCGTTTCCATCTTTTTATCATGCCTTTCCTGTAATTTTTTTTGCGCTTTTTGAGCATGCGCTTGCCAAGTAACTCTCAAGCTTTCTTCAATGGTTGCGACTACTTTTTGAAGCGAATCTGTATTGTGCGCTTTTTGGGTTAAAGTAAATTCTGCTTGAACTGCTGCGCTCGGATATGGAAGGTTGTCTTCCAACTCCACTTCTTTGCCTATCAAAATAGGTTTCATAGCCTGGGTGTATTTTTCCATTTTTGCCAAATGCAACTGCAACGAATCGACTCTGTAAAACAAATCTGTTGCTTGTTTTTTCAATTGGGTAGACGAAAATCCAGGAATGTATTCTTTGATCGGTGTAAAAGCAATCAACAAAACGGTGAAGGCAATCAATAAAACACTGAAAATTCCTCCTACCACAAAAACGTTCAAACGAGTCAATTTGAATGAAAAACGTTCTTCGAAAGAGGCATCATTTAAAACGACCAATCTGAATTTTTTAGTCAGTTTTGATTTTAGTTTATTTTCTTTCTTTTTTGCCATATCCGAATAACAAATATACTAAGTCTGGTCGAAACTGATCTTAGAATTTATTTTTTATAGAGGTTCATTTTATCAACATATTCCCACACTTTTTGGGGCAATAAAGGGCGGATATTCTTATTTGTCCGAAGGGAAGATCGAATCGCTGAGGATGAGATCTCAACGATAGGAGCGTTTATAAAAAAAACTCTTTCGCAAGACACCTTGACTTCTTTTTTATCTTTCACAACTCTTGGGTACACATAAATATCGTGCTCTTCAATCAACACCTCAGCATTCTTCCACTTGTGTAAGCTCTGTAAATTGTCTTCTCCCATAATCAAACTGAAGCTGTGTTGTGGGTATTTTTCTTTGAGATGCATCAAGGTATTGACAGTATAGGAGGGCTGTGGCAATCCAAACTCAATATCACAGGGTTTCAATAAAGGATACTCCTCCGTTGCTTCATACACCATTTCATAGCGTTGGTAATTGTCCAACAAGGTCTTTTTTTTCTTGAAGGGGTTGTGCGGGGTCACCACCATCCAAACTTCTTCTAAATTTGAATTTTCCACCATATGATTGGCAATGATCAAATGCCCAACATGAATGGGGTTGAACGTACCAAAATACAAACCTATGTTCATTGTTATGGGTTTTATTTTTGAATAAAATTGGAAACTAGATCAAAAGCTTCTGCTTTGGCGATCTCCAAATTATCATTGATCAACACTTGGTCAAATTCTTTGGCGTAGCTGAGTTCTTTTTCTGCTTTGGCCACGCGTTCCATTATTTTTTCTTCGGAGTCAGTTTGGCGTCCTCTCAAACGTCTTTCCATTTCTTCCAAAGTTGGTGGCTTTACAAAAATAGCCAGCGTATTTTCAGGAAATTGTGCTTTTATATTCAAACCACCCACCACATCGATGTCAAAAACAACATGTTTCCCCAAACTCCAAATTCTTTCCAATTCTGTTTTGAGGGTTCCATAGAAATTGTTAGTATATACTTCTTCCCACTCTAAAAATTCATCGTTTTGAATCTTTTCTTTGAAGGTTTGAATGTCTAAAAAATAATATTCTTTTCCATGAACTTCGGCTCCTCTTGGGATTCTTGAGGTTGCAGATATGGAGAAATCCAACTGCAACTTTTTTTGCTCCAACAAATGACGGACAATGGTTGTTTTTCCAGATCCTGAAGGCGCTGAAAAAACGAATAATTTTCCTTTTTTATCTTGTGATGTCAATGGGAATAATTTTGTTTTTTTAATCGTTGGGCATGCAATTGCATGGTGTCGACTATAAAATATTTAAAACTTGTTCTTTGATTTTTTCTAGCTCATTTTTCATTTGAACGACTACCTGTTGCATGGTCGCAAAATTTGATTTAGAACCTGTTGTGTTTATTTCACGTCCGATTTCTTGGACAATAAATCCTAATTTCTTTCCGTCTGATTTCTCATTGGCCAATTCTTTGAGGAAGTAATCCAGATGGTTTGCCAAACGTACTTTTTCTTCATTGATATCTAGTTTCTCTAAATAATAGATCAACTCCTGCTCAAACCTATTTTCGTCAATGGTTACTTTCAGCTCATCAATGGCTTTTCGAAGTCGGCTTTTTACATGTGCCAAACGTTCTTCGTCTAACTTTTCTATCTCAGCCAAATACTTTTGAATGTTTGCAATGCGTTCTTTAAAATCTGCTTCTAGCGAAAAGGCTTCGTCTTTTCTGTATTGTACAATTTGATCAATAGCCGTATCGATTCCAGCAGAAATTTCTTTCCATTCTTCTTCGTTAAATTCTTCGCGAATTGTTTTCAATGCATCGGGCAAATTGATGGCTATTTTCAAAAAATCCACCTCTTCTCCATCAGAAATTTTCTTCAACTCCTCAATATATTTTGCGACTACAGGTTGGTTGATTGCTGTTTGTGTTTCTTCTGCCGTCATTTCTACATAAATGGAAAAGTCTACTTTCCCCCTCATCAAAAACTTTGCTAATTTTTTACGTACCTCAATGTCTTTTTCTTTGTAATACCCGGGCATTCTGGTATTCAAATCTAAATTTTTACTGTTGAGCGATTTGATTTCTATGGTTACTTTTTTTGTGGGTAGTTGCAATACTGCTTTCCCGTAACCTGTCATGGACTGTATCATTCTTTATGTCTAAAAGTTAGACAAATTTACTGTTTTTATATGAGATTTTCTCAGAATAAAAAGAGGAAACAGAGTCCTATCTTTATATCTCTACACTCACAGCTATCAAACATTTATCGCTAGAGAATATTTCTTCTTTCTGGGTTTGGTTTTGAAACCAAATAAACTCCTATGAAAATCAAAAAGGTCGCAACCACTTTGACATAAGACAACACATCGCTTCCAACAAAAACAGCGTAAATACTGGCAAAAACAGGATGCAAGTATACAAACGCTCCCACGGTTGTCGGTTTCAATTTTGTCAAAGCAAAAAGATTGAACAGGTAGTTGAAAAAAGTTGTGAAAACTACGATGTATCCAAGTTGAACATATGTAGTATTTGAAAAAAATTGCCAATTGATGGTTGTCAATTCTTGAAAAGAAAAAGGAAGCACCAAAAATACACCGATCAGATACATCCATTTGATTACGTGAATGGGATGGTATTTTATTAATAATTTTTTACTAATAATGAGGTAAAGACCATAAAAAGTTGCATTTAAAAACACCAAAAAATTGCCAAAAAACGCGTTTTCTGTGGGCTCTAATTTATTTTTGTGGGCAATAAGAGTAAGTGCTCCAACAAAACCTATGACTATTCCGAGCATTTTCTGCGGCTGTCTCTTTTCTTTCAATAGAATGATAGAGAAAATAAACACCATGATTGGAGTCATCACACCAATGGCAGAAGCAGCAATTGGGGCTGTGTAATTCAAGCCTTTGAAAAAGCAAAGCATATTAAAGGACGCCCCAAAAATCGCTCCCAAAAAAATCCTTGGAAAATCTTTTCTGTCAATACGTTCATTTTTTAAAAACAAACTACAAATCCAAAATAAAATTCCTGCACCAAAAACTCTAAAAAAAATCAAAGCAAAAGGGGGAATGTATATCGGCATTAAATCTTTGGCAACTGTATATGAAACTCCATAAATAATGGCAGTTGAAAAGGCCGCTAACAAAGCAAAATATCTAGAATTCACGGCACAATATTTTTTATATACATGTTTTTTTGATAAAATTAAACTTTAAAAAATACCTAAAAAAAGGCCCCATGAATACAACATCAAGCCCAAAACACAAAGATCTCTCAACCAAGGTTTGGAAAGAGCTTCTACCAATTGAGCAATCAAGATACTGGTTGGTAAAAGCACAAATAAGAATTCTGTCCCATTTTTATGAGGTGTCAGTGCAATGATTCCCAAGCCCATGACAAAAGCCAAAAGAACCAACACATAATTCAAACGAAATTTGTCGCTAATCACAATAATTTTCCGAAAATTAAGAATAACAGAGAACAAACCCAAGAAGAAACAAATCTTAAGAGGGGTCAATAATTTTTGACTGGAATAAAAGTCAAAATCAAGAGAAAACTCAAATAAGAACTGTGCAAAGAAAAACTCCAATTGATCAAATAAGAAACAGTAAGAAAAGAAAAAAAACGAAGGCAATAGCAATCCTAACAAGGGTGCTAATAAGTTTCTAAAACTTACTTTCCCAAACAAAAAGATAGCGCTGTATAATACTACCAAATAAAGTAGCGTCCAATTGCAAAAAACAAGAGTGACCCCCATCAAAAGTCCACTGTCAAAAAGTTTGCTAAGTTCGCCTCCTTTTTGGTCGAGGCTTGTCATTTTCCGATAACACAGCATCAAAACAAAAAACAAAAACAAGATACCGTTGGGTTGATATACTTGTGGAAACATTCCAAACAATAAAACGATAAAAAGTGGAACAAATAAGCTCTGCTCTACTCCTTTTTTTTGAGATAAAACAAAGCCAGAGAGTAACAAAAAAAACAAGCTTGATAAAAAATAGCCTCCCCAAATAAAGAAGATTTTCGGAGAAATTTCAATGCTATGAATTCTAAAAGAATAGAGAAAAAATCCAGCACAAAAAAAGAGGCCCACTAGCAAACTATTTATCGGTTTAGTTTTCTCAAAAAAATTGGCTAGCATGTTAAGATTTCCTATTTTTGTACCCGTAAAGATAATTTAAGTTATGATAGCAAACAATATATTTAAAGCGATTGGTGATTTTTTTACAGACGTTCTTTTCCCTCCTTTGCATGGGTTGAAAGGATTGGGCGATTGGTGGGTGTCTAACATCATCAATTTCGGTTTTGTGATTGTTTTTTTAGTGCTTCTTGGATACTGGATGAAAGAATCGCTCCGATTCAAAAAAGAAGGTACTGAAGACTTGCCTAAATAATTTTTCTTTTGGGAAGTAAGAATAAATTGAAACGTTTCAACGAAAACGAAACTTTTTCAAATGTCATCCAACCAACGCGCGAGCAGGTAACCACCAATTTCCAACACAAGGGAAAATGGAATGCCTTTTTTAAGAATGACAATCCTATTGTTTTAGAATTGGGCTGTGGCAAGGGAGAATACACCATTGCTTTGGCCGAAAAAAATCCAAACATCAATTACATCGGAATTGATATCAAAGGTGCTCGTTTTTGGCGTGGTGCCAAAACTGCTCTCGAGGAAAACTTACCCAATGTTGCTTTTATCCGAACCCAGATTGAACTCGTAGATTTTTGTTTTGCAGAAAATGAGGTCAGTGAAATTTGGATTACTTTTCCAGACCCGCAAATCAAATACAAAAGAACCAAGCACCGTTTGACCAATTCGGATTTTCTAAAAAAATACCACCATATTTTAAATGAAGATGGTATTGTTCATTTAAAAACGGACAGTGAATTTATGCACGGTTATACGTTAGGACTGTTGCACGGTCAAGGTCAAGAAGTTCTTTACGCACACCATGACATTTACAAAAACCCACACGCTCCTAAAGTTGTTTTGAATACGCAAACCTTTTACGAAAAACAATATTTAGAGCTAGACAAACCTATTACCTATATCAAATTTAGTTTGAAATATTAATATTGCTTTGTCTTCTTTTTTAATGGGCTGTCTAAAGATTCCTTTTTTCTAAATTTCAATTCCGTACTCCGCTCCTTTTTCTAATTTTCGTTTGTGTTCTACGAATACCACCTTTTCTTTTAATCGGGCTGCAATCAAATAAACACCTTCTTTGAAAAAAGAATTCAGTATTGTGACTCTGATTTTAGAATTTTTCACAATTTTCAATTGATTTGGATATAAAAGAAGCGTCTTCTCAGCGGCATGCTTTATCCCTAAATCTCGACAACTTATTTCATTAACATCTCCAAAAAAAGAAGCGATGTACTTGGATTTTGGAGTGTGGTACAATTTTTCAGGAGTGTCTTCTGCTAGAATTTTTCCCGATTGCATTACCAAAATTTTATCTGCAAAAGACAAAGCGTCCGTGCTGTCATGTGTGGCTACCAAACAACCAATATTTTTCTCTTTCAAGTAAGAAAAAAGCTTTCTTCTTAGATTGTTTTTTCGAAAATTATCGATGTGACTAAATGGTTCGTCGAGCAACAACAATTCAGGCTCTTTTGCCAATACTTTTGCTAGGGCAACACGTTGCTTTTGGCCGCCACTTAGGTTTTTTACTTTCACCTCAGCAAAAAAGGTCATGTCTACAACTTCTAACAATTCTTTGGTACGTGCTCTTTTTTCTTTCGGATAACGATTGGGCAAAAATTTTCCTACATTTTCAGCCACAGTTGTATAAGGCATCAAATCAAAATCTTGAGGTAAGTATTTCATGAAAGGTTCTCCTGGCACCAAATAAAAGTTCGGCCCTAACAATTTTTCATCGTTCCAAAAAACACTCCCCTTTTCAATGTGCAACAGCCCGTAAATAACTTCTAACAGAGTACTCTTCCCGCAACCACTTTCTCCGATAATGGCTAGGTATTCTCCTTTATTAGCTTTGAAAGAAATTTGTTGGAGCACCTCTTTCTGATCGTATCCAAACGAAATGTTATTTACCTCTAACACAATTAGACTTTGTTATATCCTAATTTTTTTTCAATTGCTGCAATCATGATACTGGCAATATCTTTTCCTGTCGCTTGTTCAATACCCTCTAATCCAGGCGATGAGTTTACTTCCAACAAAAGCGGCCCTTTATTCGAACGAATTAAATCGACACCTGCAACGTCTAAATTCAAGGCTTTGGCTGCTTTGATAGCAAGTTTTCTTTCTGTAGGAGTTATTTTAACAACATTGGCTGTTCCTCCTTGGTGAATATTGGCTCTAAATTCTCCTTTGATCGCAACACGCTCAATGGAGGCGACTACTTTTCCATCAATCACAAAGCATCGCAAATCTTTTCCATCTGCTTCTTTTATAAACTCTTGCACCAGAATATTTGTTTTCAAACTTTTAAACGCATTGATAACACTTTCTGCTGCTTTGTTTGTCTCTGCCAATACTACACCTTTTCCTTGTGTGCTTTCCAAAAGTTTGATAATTAAGGGAGCGCCATTCACCATCTCAATCAACTCTTTTGTTTCAAGCGGAGAATTGGCGAAGCCTGTAGTTGGTATTTGAATTCCATTTTTTGAAAAAAGCTGAGAAGAAAACAATTTATCTCTAGATTGCGAAATAGCGGAGGCTGGATTTTGAATAAAAGTACCTATAGATTCAAATTGACGAATTAAGGCACATCCATAAAAAGTCATACTTGGTTTGATGCGAGGAATGATGGCATCCAAATCATTTAAAAGAGCTCCACCTCTATAGTGAATTTCAGGAGTGTCGGCATCCATTTTCATATAGCACTGCTGTGCATTCAAAAAAAACATTTTATGCCCTTTTTGCTCACCTGCTTCTATAATTCTTTTATTACTATAGAGAGAAAGATTGCTTGCCAACAAACCTATTTTTAGACCACTATCTTTTACTTTGTCAATATTGTAAAAGGCCTGGATTTGTTCTAAACTGTACGACACCGTACTTTCGGATTGGGCAGGATCAATTACCATTCTATCAATCATTGCTTCTCTTCCTAAGAGCATTCGAAAACCCATAGAATCTCTATCTGCAAGAGTTACTTCTATTTGCCATGTCATACCCCCCAAAGTCAAAGAGGTATTGATGACAAACCTTTTTTCACTAACACCTGTAGAACTTTTTATATGTCTCGTGTCAATAATTTTGGATTCACAGCGAATACAAACAACTATATTTCCCTGAATAGGGAAAACATCATAACGAACCCATTTTTCATTATTTTTTTTAAAGGGTACAATATTCAAAGCGTGTAATGACGAAGTTTTGGCTCCCGAATCCACTCTAGCTTTGACAGCCGGTATTTGCAAATCAGGTAAAGTACACCACTCCTCACTACCAATAACTAATTTTTCTAACATCCTTAACTGTTTTTTTACAAAGATATCTTATTCTAAGATGCAATGATTACCCTGATCACAACTTTTTATAAACACAAAAAAGGTGATACATACGCTATCACCTTTTTACAATTCTCTTTTAAAACAAGCTTTTTGAAAAATCTATTCTTGATTTTCAATCGCCTCTTTGATTTTTTCTTCTAGTTCTTCTGCCAACTCAGGATTATCTTTGATCAAGTTTTTAACTGCATCACGACCTTGTCCTAATTTGGTGTCTCCGTAACTAAACCAAGAACCACTTTTTTTGATAATTCCATAGGTAACACCTATGTCCAAAATTTCACCTACTTTGGAAACCCCTTCCCCATACATGATGTCAAATTCTGCTTGTTGAAAAGGTGGCGCTACTTTGTTTTTCACCACTTTTACCTTGGTGCTATTTCCAATGACTTGATCGCCGTCTTTGATTTGAGTTCTTCTGCGAATATCCAAACGTACCGAAGCGTAAAATTTCAATGCATTTCCTCCTGTAGTTGTTTCTGGATTTCCAAACATCACCCCAATTTTTTCACGCAATTGATTGATAAATATAACCGTACAATTGGTTTTTGAAATAGTCCCTGTCAGTTTTCGCAAAGCCTGCGACATCAAACGTGCGTGCAATCCCATTTTAGAATCCCCCATTTCTCCTTCAATTTCACTTTTTGGAGTCAAAGCTGCTACAGAATCAATCACGATAATATCTATAGCTCCGGAACGAATTAGGTTTTCAGCGATTTCAAGCGCTTGTTCTCCGTGATCTGGCTGAGAGATAATCAAGTTGTCTATATCAACACCTAGGTTTTCTGCATAAAAACGATCAAACGCATGTTCTGCATCTATAAATGCCGCAATTCCTCCTGCTTTCTGAGCTTCAGCAATGGCATGAATGGTCAAGGTTGTTTTTCCCGAAGATTCTGGTCCATAAATTTCAATAACTCTTCCTCTTGGGTATCCTCCAACACCCAAAGCCAAATCCAAACCAAGGGATCCTGAAGAGATGGCTTCTACATCCACGTGGGCAACATCTCCCATTTTCATCACCGCTCCTTTTCCGTAGGTTTTGTCTAGCTTGTCTAGTGTCATCTGCAACGCTTTCAACTTTGCGTCTTTTTCCTTGTTATCGTTTGCCATATCTGTAATCGTTCTATTTAGATAAAATTAGAAAGTAAAAATAGTAAAAATATTACGTTCTTTCTGCCAAGAAATGACTCTTGACAAGGAACTTTTCAACAAATACAAAGAGCCCCTTATTTTTTAATAAATTTTTCAACTGTACGAAAATCTTGAAAATCGACTTCGAGAAAATAGATCCCTTTTGGTAGAAAACGAACAGGTATGCGCGGTGCATTTGACAGCAAGGAAACTTCCAATAACTTCTGACCTAAAAGCGTGTATATCCTTATTTTCGTAGGGGCTTCCTCGGAAAAAATTATCAAATCATCTTTAACTGGATTGGGACTTATTTTCACCAAATATTTTTGCTCTAATACATTGACTGACAAAACACCTTGTACATCCAAAGAGTTGATGACGAGTGCAGGGTAATCAAAGGTCTCGGTAAGTGTCCAATTGGACTTACTATTCAACCTGCTTGCACAATCTTCTATCGTGATTCCTGTGCAATTGGAAACTCCGGAATAGTAGCCCGCTCCATAGCTGGCATCTTGATTTGCTGTATTTCCATTAGACAAAGACGTTCCAAGCAAACTGGAGTCAGTACTATCACCAAAAAAAGATAAAAAATTTCCGGGGGTAGAACGAGTTCCGGTAATGGCTAAAATACCATCATCTGTCAAATCCAAAGAGAAACCACCATTGTCCTCCACAGCATTTCCCTGAGAAGCTAAAATACCTGGCGCATTGTCATTGGCGTTTTCAATGTGAATGACAGTGCCTTGAGAAAGTGTCTGGCCAGTATCGTTGGTCCACAACACCTCTCCTTCTGTATTGGCAGAAACAAAGCTGGCACCGTCCCATTCTTCGTCTACAAAACGAATGCTTGTACCGTCCGGACAATGGTCTAAAAAAACAAAAGAAAACCCATCGGGGTTGTTGTGATAGGCCACAAAGGCAATGTCGCCAGGATCGTCAATAGTACTGTCAATAATTTGTGCTTTACTTGTTGCAATCAAGAAACATGCAACTAAAATTTGCAATGGTTTTTTCATAACTTTTTCATTTAGCAATGGATGTATTTACCTTTTACTGAAAAAGAAATATTGGAAAAAAGTCTACAAAACAAGTTGTATTTTACAACAAAGAACCGTTGCAAAACAAGTAAGTTATTCTCGTTTCTTTTTCAATAGCTCTATAAAAATACACTTTCTATTTTAAATAACAAATTCATAACGTGTTTGTTGTAGAAAAGTTTCTTGATTTAAGGAGGTAGCAATGGAAAAGGAATTATTTTGTTTGAGGACTATATATCCTCCTAAAAAATTATTCCACAAACTGAATGGTTCTTAAAATAGCTTCCAATTCAAACATATAATCTCTTTTTGCTACGGAAGGAGCATAGGTAAATCCTTCCAAAACAATCCAGCGATTGTTTTGCGCATCTTCTATCACGAAATTGGTAAATGGACCTGCCATAAAATCATGTAACAATTCCCACTTTCCAAGTGTTTTGTATGCTGTTCTCTCTGCAATTTTTGTTTGAAACACTCTCGGTTTGAAGGCTTTTTCAGTAATCATATACATGCCCTCTTTGCTTCCTGGCAAATAGATTTCCCCTATAGAATCGCGCATCTTGGATATAGATGCAATCAACGAATTTTTATTTACAGGCATGGGCACGGCATAGACCAAAATATTGGACCGTCCATCTCCTTTGGCAATGCCACCAGACAAATATTGACGCATCCATAAAAAATCTCCTGTATCATCAACCAATCTAAAAAAATTTGGAATGGCAAGTTGAATTCCCAAATTCTGCAAGGTTTTAAAATGATCTTTCGGATACGATTTTTCTTTTATTTTGGCTTGAATACTTTCAATATCAGATTTTTTAAACGTCGCTATCAAAGACGTTTTATAGGTGTCTAAAGTCTTGACAATTTCTTCTTCTGAAGTCCCTGTCACACGAATTACTTGCTGCGGTTTTGCATACAAATTTCTCTTCGTTTGTACGGCATTGACCGTATCGAATTCTACAATCAAAATATTTCGGCTCGCTTTGAACATTTTACCAAATGAACTTGTTGGGACATGCGTAATCGAAAATTGATTTTCTTCCTGAGGCAATCCCGCGACTGGTGTGGTTACAATTTCTTTCAATTTAGCGCCGATAACTCCCTCCCAATGGCTGTTATCAATCACAAACAAGACATGGTTCATTCTTCCGTTAGAGCTAGACAAAACGGGCGCTTGTTTCTTAGAATCGCAACTAAAAAGAATCACAATGAACAGAAATAAAATAGAGGGTGTTCTCATAAATATTTATTTTACTTTTTTAGTATTTGCAATAGCTTTCTAAAATTTTGTGTTTTATGACTTCTCATAAATAAAAATTTTTTCTCCTGGCATCAGTCTTTTTCCATCACGAATACCGTTCCAATCTTTCAATTGCTGGATACTAATTTTTGGATATTTTTTTGAGATGCTCCAAAGGGAATCTCCTTTTTGAATGGTGTAACTTCTTTTTTGCCCTTTGCCAGCTTTTGGTTTGGAGGACTTTCTTGTGACCGAAAAATTCAATCGTTTTGGATAGATTGTTAAATATTTTCCCACCGTAATATTGGTGGTTCGCATTCCATTCCATTTTTTTATATCTGAAACCCGCACTCCATACCGATTGGCTATTTTGCCCAAATAGTCTCCACTTTTCACTTTATAGCGCGTGCGTTGATTCATTTCAAAATACTTTGGCAAAGGTTTTTCTCTTTCGGTATCTTCTTTCGCTGCCAATGTATACAAAGCTACTTCCTTTTGAATGTAGTCCCCAATGGTTTCCTTTGGCAATCGAATACTGTAGTGCTTCCCTTCTACATAAGGAACAATGTCTAATTTGTACTCTGGATTTAAAAATTGCAATATTTCAACCTCAACACCCAGTGTCTCACTCAACTGTTCAAAGGTCAACAAGCGCTTTGGCTGAATGGTATCTGTTGCGAAATGATGAATCTTAGGAAGCAAAGGCTTTATGTTGTGCTCCTCGGCATGCTCAAAAATGTACATGACAGCGTAAAAAGCAGGCAAATAACCTGCTGTTTCTCTTGGCAAAAACGGCCGAATATTCCAATAGTTTCTGTGCCCTCCAGATCTACGAATTGCTTTGGAGACGTTCCCTGGGCCTGAATTGTAAGCTGCCAACGCCAAATCCCAATCGTTGAATGTTTTGTAAAGTTTTTCCAAATACTGACAGGCGGCTTCTGTTGCTTTTATAGGGTCTTGTCGCTCATCGATATACGAACTGATATTCAAATCAAACTGCTTTCCTGTCTGATACATAAACTGCCAAAGTCCTGTAGCTCCTACCCTTGATTTTGCTCTTGGATTCAAGGCAGATTCTACCACTGCCAAGTATTTAATTTCCAGCGGGATGTCATACTTGTCTAAATAAGATTCGAATACCGGAAAATAATAGCGTGCTCTTGCCATCATTTTCG
>CAJQMT010000006.1 GCA_905479475.1 uncultured Flavobacteriaceae bacterium | reverse complement strand
TAATACAAATCGCCCTGGGTGTTCAAATCTATTTCCGACAATTGGTACTGCGGGTTCTTCTTGTATTGGTACGCGCCTACCCAAGAATTTTCGTCAATCCGCCCTTTTGCATCGTAACTTTGGGTGTGGGATGTGGCCCCATCAATCGCCGTCAAACGGTCTTGGGTGTCGTAGGTGAAATTTTCTGTCCAATTGGCAAAACCATAATTCTTTCTGCGGGTTAAATTTCCGCGTTGCACATCAAAAGTATAGTCCATTTTTAGGGCTTGTACGCCATTCTTGGTATCAGACAGGTGGGTTAAAAAACCATAACTATCAAAAGTTTTGGCTTTGGCAATGCCATTTCCTAAAACAATTCGGGTGGCCTGCCCACGGGCGTTTTCAGCTGTTATTTTCCAAAGTGAAGCATGGGTCGTTGCATCTTTAATTTCGGTCAATATTCCTGCCGCATCAAATACATTTTGTACGCTAAGCGTTGTATTGGTATTACTGGCTGTATGGTCGGAAATGTATGTTTCCGTAGCTACGCGTCCAAAAGCATCGTAGGTCCACTGCTTTTCAAAGTCTGCCGTTGCCGTGGTTTCTTGTATACGAGTAGGGCGTTTGTACGAATCGTACCCATACGTGTAGGTATAATTCTCTCCGGCAATCGCGTCCGTTCCTGTCGTACGGGTCAATAATTTTGAAGTGGCATCGTAGGCGTAGCGCAGGCTCAAATCCGTCAAATCGCCCTGAATGGTTTTGTGGGTTGGTTTTCCTTTGCCATCATAGGTATAACGAGTGGTCCCTTTCGGCGTCGTTTCTGTTAAAATTTCACCTAAAATAGTGTAGGTATAGGTATATTCTCCTGCCGAAGGATCGCTGAGCTTGGTTTTTCGCCCCCAACCGTCTATTTCCGTACGTACCACATGACTGCCATAATTGGCTTGCTTCATGCTTCCATTGGCATAATAAGTATAATTGATGGTGCCTCCGGGATCTACCATTTTTACAATATTTCCAGCAGCATTTTTGGTACTGCTCACGGTTTTGGTACCGTCATCGACCGTTACCGACAAACCGTTGTAGGCAGTGTTCACGACTTTTCCTGTGTACAAGGTCTGCGTTACCGGTCTGCCATAACTGTCAAAAGCAAAAGTATTCCACTGACTGGCATTGTAAAAATAGGGCTCGCTTTCGCGTGTTTTTCTACCTACCGCGTCGTATTCGTAACTTTTATACACATATTTTTTGTTCAAACTCAAAGCTTTGCTTTTTACCAGCCAGCCAAAGGCATTGTAATAGGCTGTTTCTTGCCCTCCGTCTGGAAAATCAGTGGTTTTCAAAAGTCTCCAACTACTGCCTCTCCCAGAGGTACTATAAGAGTAGGTCGTACTTTTAGTAAGATAATTGGTTTCCGTGCGTACACGTCCCCAACCGTCATAGGCATAGGTCGTTTTTAAACCGTAGGGGTTGGTAATGGTCAATGGATTTCCGTTTGCGGTGTTGTAGGTATACTTGGTTTCTAGTCCTTCTATATCGGTGCTTTTGATTAAAAAACGACCGCTGCTGTCGTACTGAAAACGTTCGGTTCTAGAGGCCATGCCAGACGCACGCAATGTTTTACGAGTCACATTTCCAAAAACGTCATACACAAAGCTTTCTGTTACAAAACCTGTAGAGCCATTTCCTTTCTTTTTTAGGGTGGAAATCAGGTTGTTGTTGTAAGTCATTTGCTGTTCGGTACTAAACGTTTCACCGCCCAAAGTGTTAGTTTCCACAATTTTTATCGGACGTCCAATATGATAGGTATGGTCATCGGCCGAGGCCTTGTGGCTATAGGTATGGCTGAGGGTCTTGCTACCTCCTGGAAAAGTGTGGGTGGTGGTTAGCGGGTTGTTATGGCTGTCATAGGTAATGTTTTGTGCAGTGGTAACCCCTTGCAAGGCATCTGTTTTGGAAATCCTTGTTGGCAAAATGGTATAGACCCCATTGCTTGCCGTGCTAGTGGTATAACTATAATCGGTTTTGTGAAGGTAATTTCGTGGGGTTGTGGAAGACGAAGTGGACACCCACTGGCTTGTGACAGCGCCTCGTTTTTGTGGATTGTGCAAAGACACACTCCACAGTCTCCCCACGCCATGGCCATACCAGTTGGTTTTTTTAAAGGTTTTAAAACCAAGAAAACCCAGTCCTTGGGCATGTGAAACGGCACCGCCGTATCGATAATCTTGGGTTTGGGTAATGCCTGAAGCGGATTGCGTAACTTTCTTTACCAATTTTAGAGAAGGGGCGATGTTGATGTTCGTGTAGGGGTACGTTTCCTTGTAATCGTTGGAATAAATATTGTCATAATAGAATTCATCGTCCATTTTTTGAAAGCTTACCTCAGTTAGCACTTCATTGTTTTGAATACTTTTTAAGGTGACCTCCTCTGAATGATTTTTCGGGAATTCGTAGGCGTGGATTCTATTTGCGTCCACATATACATATTCTGGACTACTATTGCTTCCTTTGACTTCTAAAAACAAGGGTCTTCCAAATTTATTCAAGCCTATGCCGCGGGACTGATGTCTATAAGAACCTTTATATGCAAAGGAAGGCAGCGTACTCGAACCGTACTGCTTGTTTGTATACACCGCAAGTTGTTCATGCGTTCCACGGTTGTCTTTGCACGGTGTGGATATTCTGTGTTTTAAAATATCAGACTTTCCATCGCCGTTGACATCTTGGGTCATATAGTGGTATTCATAGTACGGGTCTTTAATGTATACACCATTCCAAGTGGAAGAACCTTTTTTACAAGTACCTGTTGTTTTTTCATACCTCACACCTATCGACTTTGAATACACATACATGTTTTTTCCTTTTGACAAATAAAATCGCCACTTCGTGCTTCTGTTTGCTATTGGAAAAATAAAATCCGTTTTGCCATCTCCATTGAAATCTCCTAACAAGGGCGTGTGTTCTAACTTGATATACGAATCTGAGCGACTGTAAATTAAGTGCAAGCGCTTGTTTTTATCCAGCTCATAAACAAATACTTTTCCTTCGGTGAAATGGAAAATATCCGTTTTGCCATCACCGTTAAAATCGGCAGGTATAATTCTATCGGTGGTTTTTATTGCTTGTTGCAATGATCCGGCATAATTTCCAACGGAACTAGCATCTCTTTTCAAGTCGATAAAATAGGCGTTTTTGTATTTTCTTGTGTAGGTCCTGGTATAACAACTACTACTGCCTCCATAATAACTGTCAAAGTAATTGTAACTGTCAAAGTAATTGTAACTGTTATAGTAATTGTTATAAGAACTTATATAGCTATATTGATAGGTGTAAGGTTTTCCCAAAGCGAGCACATCGGTCAGACCATCCCCATTAAAATCTCCGGAAACATAGTGCATCGGAATTTTTTTCTTTTCTCGTCTCACAGTGTTTTCCTCTTCTTCTTCATACCAATGAGAACCATATCCAAAATCACATACTTGGTCAGTATAGGTAGGCGATCTCCAAACTTTGTCGTATTGAAAAACGGGACCATGAGCTGCCATGGCAAAGGTTCGAAAACGAGTGGTGTGGATCTCTTCATCTTCGGAGTCTCCTCTTGGATCGTAATAATCTAAATTCTTCTCTACATAGTCTGGATTCTTCTCTACCAAATTTGTAACCGTTGTTATTCCTTGTTGCCCCAATACCTTTCCATTCCAAGATAAAATCCTAGAAGCAAAAGCCGTTTCAAAACGATTGCTGGTAGTGACTTCATAAGCTAAGTTCACATTTGAATACTCGTACAAATCCGTAAATACATTCAGTTTGTTTTTTTGGCTTTTGTCATAGGTTATCACATCTGTTTTACCGTCTCCATCAAAATCACCTCCAAAAAGAACGCTCGTTTTATAATTCACCCCAGGATACATCCTATGGTTTTGTGTAACTTTTCGAATCGTTTGAGAAGAAGTATTTTGATAGCTAAATTGAATGGGTGAAAAAGAAGTTCCATGGGCATTGGATTCTGTTACGCGACTCAATTTCTGGTAACTCAAAGAACTGGTACTGTGCAACAGTTGGTATTTTCTATACAAGGTGTTTTTGCCATAAACCGAAATTTTGTCCAAAATATGATTTCTTGTAAACAAGATTCCATTGACATACGATCTTTCTGGCCGATTTCTACTTTTATAATTAAATTGAATATAATTTGGAGGTGTTTGTCTATTCCGAGCTCCGTATTTAATTTTATCTATCCGCAGCAAATTTCCACTTCGTACATAATTGTACACGATAGCATTGCCCTGAGGATCTTGTTTTTTATACAAGGCCCATTCCAAACGCCCTCTTGAATTTCCTGCGTACCCATACCAAGCACGGCTGCCATCGGGGTAATGCAACACAAAATAAGAAGGACCATAGGAAGCCCCATAAGGAGAGGTTCCTATGGCTCTAATTTTCGTATTGGAATAATTCTCCGTTTGGTATTCTGAATTGGCAGCCCCGTAAGTCCCGCTTTTCAACACCAACCGTTGTCCATCTAAGGAAAAACGATCCAAGATATCAAAATCCACAGGATCCATAACCCCGTCATGCTTTTTTGTGGAAGGAATTCTGCTAATGGTCGAGAGTCCCGAAACATTCCAGCCCCAACCCGCCAAACCATTGCCGGCCTGACTGCTAAAAGACAAACCTACATTGGGCACCAAATCTTTGATACCTGGAGGCAATGAAAAAGGAATGCTGTACGTGGCAGCACCTGTCAAAGAAACAGAAAATTCTCCCGCAGTGCTTCCAGCTGTTTCCGAAGAAGCTGAAGTGGTTGTTTTTGCCAAAGCATTTGACACAGGGGCTTTGTTTGCCTTGTTTTGTTGGTTTACTTCTTCGCTCTTTTTACTTTGACCAGAATCCACATCAGAGACAGCGCTCTTTAAAATTGTGGTTGCTTTTTCATCTGTTTGAATTTTTTTAAATTCAATTTTAACCGAGCTTCTTTTTGACGGATCTTGCAACAAATTCTCGGTGGTTTGTCCAAACCCAAACGTTGTTACCACCAAAAACAGCAAGCCGAATACATATTTCTTTTCTAGCATCATTTTATTTTTTAATTTTTGTATTCGTTTTTTTTGTGATTGTCTGCTTCGGCTCTTCTTGCATCATTATTTCATTGTCCCTTCGATGCCATTTCACAACGACAATCCTGCGATAGCGGCAAAAAACAGGTTTCTTACAAAGCCTTTACCCTTGTACGATTGTCATTTTAAAACACGAAATAGCGCACACAAGAATGCACTACCGACTTCTATATTTTTACAATTTTTTTCGCAAGTCTCTTCCCATTTTTCAAGTGCAGTTCGACGATATAAACACCTTCCATAAATGAGGTCATATCTACCTCAATACTTTTTAAATTCGCCTTAAAAGACAAATTGATTTGGTTCCCATTCGCTATATGAGTCAGGGTAACCCTGCTTACAAAATCTTCGGCTTCGTTTTCCCATCGTAGCACAAACGCTCCTTTGGTTGGGTTTGGGTAAATTTCCACATTCCCTATCATTTCTAGAGGCGCTTCCTTGAGCACCTCCTTTTGTTTTCCTGCAGATTTGGAAGAAGTGGTACACGATTGATCGGAACAATACAGTACATGAGTTTGGTTTCCTGCCACATCGTATGTAAATGTAACTTTGGAACCGGGATGAACACCTAACAAATCTTGGATGGTGGGTTCAGAACCACTGAGCAATTCCATTCTTGGCGCATAAAAATACTGCTGGTTGGAAGCATTCGTATCGTAAGACAAATGAGATCGATGTCGCAAAGATACCGCCGACGACTCCATTTTATAGTCCATGATGCTTTTTACGATTTTTCCTGTCACTCCGTCATAAATAGCCCCCTGACTTGCCCTACTGGTGTATGAACTTTCGTGGACAAAACCAACCAACAGATACCAACGTCCCAAACGCGGCAAATCACCCGACCAAAAATAGGGGTTGTCATGACTCGTGCCATTCAACCCCCGTATTTTATCACTGGATTCATCAAAACCAAAGTAAGTTGTTCCAGAAGTTGAGGTTGTCTTTTTGATCCAAACCGAAAAACGATATGGTTTGTTAGAATCAACAGAATAATACGCACTGTTCCAACCCCCATCTGCACCACTTGTAGCATCTGGAGTTGCTTTCCATAAAATAACATTGTTGCCCAAACGGTCTTTTCCATATGCTCTACTGTTCTCAGCAGTACGCCCATGTTGTGAAAAACCCGTTACAGAACCTGAACCTATTGTCCAAGTAGAAGTGTCTAATAAATTTTGCGAAATAAGCGCGTTGCAGAACAACAATGCACACAGCAATTCTCTTTTCCTCATGATTCATTTTTTTTAAAACACTACAAGTGCCCTATAATTTTATAAAATATCGTGGGGAAGAGGAAATTTAATCAAGAACTGAAAGCTATTTTTCTTTGCATAGTTAACAAATAAAAAGAAGATTGACCTCCTTTTTTTAGGTGTTTCACAAAAAACATGTGTTAAACATTTGTTTAAAAAATAACTTTGTTAGAACATTTATAGTCTTTCACCTGATCAATTAAAGATGCGTTTTTAATCACAAGAATTGAAATCTGAAACCCTTGAATTTGAAGGTAATATAGTTGTTTCCTTGGTGTGCTTTAAATTTAAAAGGACGCTTTGAATGTGAGTTCGAGTACTTTTTGATAAAAAACCACTCCTTTAATTTTCTCTCACATCTTTAAAAAATGGCAAAGACTACCCTACAAAAACTTCCAGTCCGTCATAAGCCAAATAGACGTTTTCTGGCAAGGTTTTAGACACTTCATCATGAAAACCCAAAAGGTGGCTGATGTGCGTAATATAGGCTTTCTTCGGCCCTATTTCTTGAATAAAGGCAAGCGCTTCGTCCAAGTTAAAATGCGTAGGGTGTGGCTTGTTTCGAATAGCACTGACTACCATGATCTCCAAACCTTTCAATTTTTCCCTTTCAGAAGCCACTACTTCCTTGACGTCAGTTAAATAGGCAAAATTTTGAAAACGATAACCAAAAATATCCAAGTTTCCGTGCAATACATTTATGGGGGTAACCACCATGCCATGCAAACTCAAAGGGGTGTCATCAATTCTCTTTTCAATGACCTGTGCCGCTCCTGGGTACCGATTTTCCTTTTGAAAAATATAATCATACCTTTTTTCCAAGGCATCCATTACCCTACTTTTCCCATAAATAGGCATACTGCCCGTCTGATAGCAAAAAGGGCGAATATCATCCAATCCTGCAATATGATCGGAATGTTCATGCGTAAAAAAAATACCGTGAATTTTTTTGATATCTGATCGCAATACCTGTTCTCTAAAATCTGGACCACAATCAATCAAGTAAGAAAAGTCATCCCACGAAACCAACACCGACGATCGCCATCTTTTGTCTTTGGAGTTTTTAGATTGGTTCACTGGATGATCTGATAAAAGCATGGGAACTCCTTGTGAAGTACCTGTACCCAAAAACTGTATTTTTATCTTTTTTTTCATGTCATGAATTCCTTTACTTCCTGCTAAAAAGCACGCGTAAAAATACCACAAATTTTCACAAACTACTTCGTAATTTCTTATTTTTGTAATTGCATTTTATACTATTATACCATGGCTGTTACATTAAAAGGTGATCAAGAAATTAGCAACACTCCTACGATAGAGGCCAAATCCTTGCGGATCAACTTAAATAAAAATATTTACGGAACATTTTCTGAGATTGGAGCCGGACAAGAAACGGTTCGTAACTTTTTTAGATCTGGCGGATCATCAGGAACCATTGCAAAAGCAATGAGCGCCTATGACAAAGATTTCTCAGATGCTATCTATGGTATTGAAGATGACAAAAGATATGTTACAGAAACACGTCTAAAAAAAATGGTAAAGCACGAGATCAATCTCATGGAAGAACGATTGAGCAGAGCCAAAGACCCGGATAAACTCTTTTTTAGCTACGCCAATACGGTACAAACAATTGACTTTGCAAAAAAATTCAAAGGCCATGGTTGGGTGGGTATTCGATTCCAATTGGACCCTTTAGAAGATTACAATGAAGTTGTTTTACACTTGCGATTCAAAGAAACGGATGCTACCTTGCAGCAAGAGACACTGGGAAAACTCGGTGTAAATCTTATTTATGGCGCCTTTTATTTGAATGACAACCCCAAAGATTTGCTCATATCCCTCTATGACAATCTGCACAAGGATCAGCTAGAAATCGACATGATCAATTTTTCTGGACCACGTTTTATGTATGTAGACAACCGTCTTATGAGTTTACAGCTCGTAAAAAATGAGATGACCAATGCCGTAATGTTTGACGCTTCTGGGGTCAATTTATTACCCGCACAAGAACTGTACAAGAAGAACATATTGACACATCGTGGAAGTTTTCGTCCCGTAACGAAAGTGAACATGGACATTTATGAAAATGCGAAAAAACTTTTTTTCAAAGAAAACAAAGTTGACAAAGAAAACACGAAAATTATTTTCGAAATCACGTTGTCCAATCTACGTGCTGATGGAAAAATCAATGAGCGTGACTTCTTAGACAGAGCAGAATTGCTATGTTCACTCGGTCAAAATGTAATGATCACCAATTTCAAAGAATACTACAAACTGACAGAGTATTTTAGTGAATTTACTAAAAATAGAATGGGCTTGGCAATGGGAGTTGACAGCATGGTCAAAGTTTTTGACGAAAAATACTACCGGAATTTAAGCGGTGGGATTTTAGAAGCCGTAGGAAAATTGTTTTTCAAAGATCTCAAGATATACATGTACCCCTCCAAGCAAACAAATGCGACTGAAATCATCACCAGTAAAAACCTCAAAGTACACCCAAGAATGAAAGAATTGTACAAATTTTTCAAACGCAACGGGAAACTTGTGGACATCCAAGAATACGATTCAAAAATTTTACATGTAAATTCCAAAACTATTCTTGAAATGATTTCCAAACGAGAAAAAGGCTGGGAAGCAATGCTCCCCGAAGGGATCTCTGATTTGATCAAAATCAGAAAACTGTTTGGATACTCGCCTCCACGATCTCGGAAAAATTAATTTTTTTAAAAATTTTTCCTCACAATAATACGATTCCAATTTTTAATTTTTTCAAAATTCGAACGAACAAATTCTTTAAAAAAGATCTTCTGCATAGAAATTACACTCAATTTTCTACAATTTTTGTTAATTTTTAAGTAGTTTCTATAAAAATAAAAGTATTTTCATATATTCTTGAAGCAAAACTGCTTTTTCTAAAACAAAATGCTTTGTTTTGTATAAAATAGTTTTAAAATAAATCCAGCATAAAAAAACCCTACATGGAAATTATTAAAAAAGCTTTAGAGTTCGAAGAAAACGAATCTAAATTTAAATCTAGAGACGAAAGAATCAAAGCATCCCATGCCGCAAAAGATTTGGTATTAGGATTGAACGAGATTTACAAAGAAAATAAAGATCCAAAAATCATGGACATCATGAAAAGGATTACAGTTATCAAGCAGAAATTTGAAAAAAGGCTGAAAGGAAGATTGACTTCCTAAACAGACAGTTTTTCTTTTAAAATACCTACAACATATTGTAAATCTTCCCAGCGGGTAAATTTGCTGAATGAAAATCGCAGAGAGGTATGCATTTGGTGTTTCTGAGATAACAAACTTTTTAAAACATGTGACCCCTGTCTACTTCCACTTTGGCAAGCACTTCCGCCAGAAACTGAAATACCAAGCATATCTAATTGAAACAACAAGAGCGGCAATTCCTTAGGAAGACGCACGTTTAAAATTGTAACGGTGGTTTTTTTCAAATCAGAAGAGGCTCCATTGAATTTTAACAAAGGTATTTCTTCCTGTAACAATTCTACAAATTTTTTCTTGAGATCATAGATGTAGGACACATCACGCTTCCAATTTAGCAAAGATTGACGCAAGGCCAATTCCATACCCACAATTAAAGAAACAGCTTCCGTTCCTGCACGTGCCCCTTTTTCTTGCACACCTCCATACAGCATTGGCTTTACACCAAAACCCTTTTTAAAATAGGCAAAACCAATTCCTTTCGGACCGTGAAACTTGTGTGCGCTTGCAGCCAAAAAATCAACAGCCAGGCTTTCTAAATCGATATCAAAATGCCCTACTGCTTGCACTGCATCGGTATGAAACAAGGCCTTGTATTCTTTGCAAATGACTCCTATTTTTTCTACTTCTAAGATGGTCCCTATTTCATTATTGACGAACATCAAACTTACCAAAGTTTTGTTTTTATCAGATGACAGCAACGCTCTCAAGTCTACCAAATCCACAATTCCATCATCGTTTGTCTTCACATATTGAACGGCCACTTTTTGTTGATTTTTCAATTCTTTTACCACATTTAACACTGCATGGTGCTCTAATTCAGAGGTAATGATACGCGTAACCCCTAAATTTTCAACAGCATTGTTTAGAATCAAATTATCGGCTTCGCTTCCTCCAGATGTGAAAATAATTTCACTTGCAGTAGCTCCCACTTGAAGCGCTATTTTCTTGCGTGCATTCTCAATTGCTGCCTTCGCTGTTCTTCCGTATTGATGTGTAGAGGATGGATTTCCGAAAACAGCACGCATGGATTCAGCGATTGCAGCAATCACCTCCTCATATACGGGTGTTGTGGCGGCGTTGTCTAGGTATATTTTTTTCATCACAAAGGAACTCTTGTTACAAACAATAAGAAGACAAAAATAGGCGTTTTAAAATTAACGAAAAACACTTTTCTCTTTCCTTATAAAACCCTTACATTTGTTAGCGTTTAAAACAAATAACATGAAAAAAATTTGCTTCTTAAGCCTCCTGATTTTGAATTTCTCTTGCGATGATGGAGATTTTGATGTTCCCTCCTTTGATTTTGACGATGTGAGTTTGTCAAACTGTGGAGATGTAGTGCTGCATAAAATCAGTAGTAGTGGCACCGAAGCGCTTATTTTAAAATTAGACGAAAACAATACCGACGGTAATTTATTCAAAACAGCGAGAAGCAACGAAGCATATGCTATTTCAAGCGCGAGTAGTAACAATTTCCTCTATCGAATTTTTGAAGATAGAGTGAGCAACGATTATTTCTGTCAAGAAATCCCTCCAATCAAACCAATCGTTCTAAAAGAATGGAATGGAGAAGGAACTCTTTTTGTGACGAACGAAATAACACTAGACGACGAGGACAATGTGCCTACTGAAGTTGAAGGCACCATCCTAGACACCGATAACGATGGGTATCCGAATTACATTGACACCGATGACGATGGAGACAATATTTCAACACTTGAAGAAGATTTGAATGGAGACGGAGACCCAACGAATGATGACACAGACAATGACGGAGTTCCTAATTATCTTGACAAAGACGATGACAATGATGGAATCGACTCTATCAACGAATCAAAAACTGCAGATGAAAACAGCAATTTGATAGTAGATTATCTAGATCCTAACAGCACAACATTTATAGAGGCAAGCACCGTTCCAACAAATACATACAAACAAAATTATGTGATTAGTTTTGAATTTGAGACACTTAATTTAACGAACTCTGAAAACGAAATCAATTACACAAATGGATTTTTATTTGGAACCAAGTCAGGGAGTTTTTCTTCCTCTGAGATCCCAGAAAACTAATTTTTTCTCTGTAGCACATGTACTTCAGTTGCGCCAAGTCCGTATTTCTGATAAGAAGCTTCCAAAAGTTTCACTGGATACTTTGCCAATAAGTATTTTAATTCACGTTCTAGCACACCTTCGCCGACACCATGAATAAAAACCAGTTTGGAAATGCGTTTTCGAATCGCAAATTCCAATTTGTGCTTTGCAGTATCTAGCTGTAAATTGAGTATTTCAAAATTGGACATACCTCGAGAATTTTTCACCAAATGCTGAATATGCAAATCAACTTCCAAAGCTGGGCTTACAGCCTCCTTTTTTGAGACTTTTCTTTGCTTTTTCTTACTCTTTTCAGAAGCATTTATTTTTTGCAACAACAAAGCGTTGTTGATATCCGAAAATTTAGACAATTCAAACTGAGAGGCTCCAGTTTTTACCAGTTCTTTTTTTTGAAAAGTCATTTCAAATCCGCTTTCCTCAACAATAGTTATCAAATTTTCCTGAACATTCACCACAACACCGTTTAAAACATCGTCTAAAACAGCCACCTTATCTCCTTTCTGAAATTTCATTATTTTTCTATTTCAAAAGACAATTAAACTTTTCTTTTTTTATCATAAGGTATTTGTTTTAACAAATATTCAATGGAGTTTATTCTAGCCAACGATTTTCGATTTGCATTGATAATTTCCCAAGGAACCCCTTTTTGGTCAGCATGATCAAACATTTTTGATTTATACTCAGTATACGAATCCCACAACTCTTGAGCTTTTTTATCAACAGCAGTCATTTTCCATTGCTTAAGAGGGTTGTTTTGAATTTCTTGAAACCTCTTTTCCTGTTCTTTTTTAGTAATTGACATGTAAATTTTTACCAAACGAATCCCTGACTGAGTGATCATTTTCTCAAACTCATTCACTTGACTCATAAAAACATCATAATCTTCTTTTGTGCAAAATCCATTTACGGGTTCTACAACAGCTCTGTTGTACCAGCTTCTATCAAAAAAAACAATCTCTCCTGCTTTGGGGAACTTTTTTATATAACGCTGAAAATACCATTGCGTCTGCTCTTCTTCTGAAGGCTTGGACAAAGCAACAATCCGAAAGTGTCTCGGATTTATCCGCTCTGTAATTCTACGAATAGCACCTCCTTTTCCAGCAGCATCTCTACCTTCAAAAATAACAATCACTCGCTCATTGTTTTCAATAACAGAGGTTTGCATTTTAATGAGTTCTGCCTGCAGTTTTTTTAACTTCTTTTCGTAGCCAACGATTCGCAAGGATCTTTCAACACTCACCTCTTCTCTAGATAACAGCGCTTTGACACCAATTTTGGTGTTCAACTTATTCAAGGTTTCCAAATTTTTATCAACCGATTTTTGCATACATTTAGTCAATTTGTTGTGAAGAGCGGAAATAGTGCATAATTACATTAGGATCTGGAAACAAAGGAGTACTCGCCTCTTCTTTTCCATCATAATCAAATTTAGACAACACATAACGGATGGACTCCAAACGAGCAGTCTCTTTATTATTTGTCCGTACTATGATCCAAGGACTATAACTTGTATGAGTATTGCTGTACATTTTTTCTTTGTAGAAAGTGTATTTGTCCCACAACTCTTGGCCTTTTTGATCTACAGGACTGAACTTCCAACGTTTCAATGGATTTTTCATTCTGGAATCAAATCGTTTTTTTTGTTCATCTTTTGAAATAGACAACCAAAATTTAATGATAATTAGGCCGTCTTCGTAGAGCATGTGTTCAAATTCTGGAACTTGAGACATGAATTCATTGTATTGTTTATCGGAACAAAAACCCATTACAGGTTCTACAACTGCGCGGTTGTACCAACTTCTGTCATAAAAAACGATCTCTCCTGGATTTGGAAGTTCTTTTATATATCGCATAAAGTACCACTGACCTTTTTCGATATTTGTAGGTTTGTTCAAGGCTACCAATCGGGAAGAACGCGGGTTCAAATGCTCCATAAATCTGCGGATAGCACCTCCTTTTCCAGCAGCATCGCGACCTTCAAAAATTACAGCAACACGTTTGTTGTTTTTTGAAATCCAATTTTGAAGTTTTACAAGTTCAACTTGAAGCTCTCTAAGTTCTGCTTCGTACTCTACGGTATTGATAATTCTCTCAAACTTACCTCCTTTTGTTCGGATCAGCTCTTTGAGCTGTGCACTGGATGTATTTTCTTTAATTTCTTCTAATGTCAATTGGGAGTTTTCCTCCATAACAATTTATTTTTTTTCAATAAATAAGTTCCCCTTTGTGAAACCTACCTGATTAATTACCTACTTCACTTAAAAACTTAATTCTCATCAAGCGCATGTCTTCTTCCTCATAATCTCCATCAAACTCTTCGATTGCTTCTTGTATATCATCCGTTTCTGCATCCATAAAATACTCTATGATTTCCTCTTGTTGTTCGTCATCAAGAATGGCATCTACACAATAAGAAATATCTAATTTGGTTCCCGAATAAACGATTGTCTCAATTTCCTTTATCAAATCCTCCATTTCAAGACCTTTGGAACTCGCAATATCCTCCAATGATAATTTTCGATCTGTATTTTGAATAATGTAAAGTTTCAAACCTGATTTCAATCCGGTTCCTTTCACAATCAAATCATCGGGACGCGTGATGTCATTTTCAGAAACGTAGGTCGCAATGAGTTCCAAGAATTCTTTTCCAAATTTACGTGCTTTCCCATCTCCAACACCATACACACTAGACAATTCTTCCATTGTAACCGGATAACGTAAAGTCATTGCTTCTAACGAGGGGTCTTGAAAGATCGCAAAAGGAGGCACACCTTTTCTCTTTGCCACTTTCTTGCGCAAATCTTTCAAAAGGAGCATCAATTTTTTATCACTGTCACCTGTCACCTGTCGAGAATTCACAACTCCCTGACCGACAGCCTCTGTTTTTGAATATTCATGATCTGCCGTCATGGTAAAAGAAGTAGGGTTTTCTATAAAAGAATTCCCATTTTCTGTCAGTTTCAATACACCGTATTGTTCAATTTCCTTTCGGAGATAATTACTCACAAAAGTTTGACGAATCAACGCCATCCAAAACTCAGACGTGTGTTTTTTTCCAATACCAAAAAATACACGCTCGTGTGTTTTATGAGAAGTCAGCATCGCATTCTCTTTTCCTACCAAGGTAGCAACAATGTCTTTGGACTTGTATTTTTCTTTTGTATCGCGTACAATTGTCAACAAGATTTTGACTTGCTCTTGTGCCTCAATTTTTGGTTTCGGATTTCTTGTGTTGTCGTCCATATCTGCTCCCAATCCATGTAACTCATCGAATTCTTCGCCAAAATAATGCAACAAATATTTCCTTCTACTCATGGAAGTCTCTGCATAGCCGACTACCTCTTGCAACAAAGCATGTCCTATTTCTTGCTCGGCCACAGGCTTGCTCGACATAAACTTCTCAAGCTTTTCAATATCTTGGTAGGAATAGTATGCCAAACAATACCCCTCCCCGTCATCTCGCCCTGCTCTTCCCGTTTCTTGATAATAACTTTCCAAGCTTTTGGGAATATCATGATGAATGACAAAACGAACGTCTGGTTTGTCTATTCCCATTCCAAATGCAATCGTAGCCACAATGACGTCGGTATCCTCCATCAAAAACATATCTTGATGTTTGGCTCTGGTCTTTGCGTCCAAACCTGCATGGTATGGTAGCGCATTGATTCCATTCACTTGCAATATTTGTGCAACTTCTTCTACTTTTTTTCGACTCAAACAATAAATCACTCCTGACTTTCCTTGATACCCTTTTACAAAACGAATGATATCGCTGTAAATATCATTTGTTTTTGGGCGAACCTCATAAAAAAGGTTGGGCCTGTTAAACGAAGCTTTGAATCTTCTCGCATCAGAAATCCCTAATGTTTTCAAGATATCTTCTTGAACCTTCTCCGTAGCAGTCGCTGTCAATCCCACTACAGGAACACTGTCAATACTTTGGATAATATTCTTTAAATTTCGATATTCTGGACGAAAATCATGACCCCATTCAGAAATGCAGTGCGCCTCATCAATAGCAACGAATGAGATTTTCTGAGATTTTAAAAAATCCACATATTCTTGTTTGATAAGCGACTCAGGAGCCACATACAACAGTTTTGTAATTCCAGTACGGATATCCTCCATTACTCTGGAAATTTCTGTTTTATTTAATGATGAATTTAAAACGTGAGCAACTCCTTCGTTTTCAGAAATTCCTCGAATCGCATCTACTTGATTTTTCATCAATGCGATCAATGGAGAAACAACAATTGCAGTCCCTTCCTGCATCAAAGCCGGAAGCTGATAACACAATGATTTCCCCCCTCCTGTCGGCATGATAGCAAAAGCATTCTCACCCTCAATAACACTCCTAATTACTTGCTCTTGTAGACCTTTAAATTTTGAAAAACCAAAAAACTTTTTCAAAGGGCCATGCAAGTCAATTTCCTTACTATTCATTCTCTACTTAATCTAATTTTAGATACATTTGCAAATAAAGATATCATTTTTTTTTATTCTAAAAAATTAAAGTTTTTGAAAAAATCAAATACAATTCTTGACATAGCGTTGCAAACTATCGAAACAGAAAGCAACGCAATTGCTAATTTAAAAAATTTAATCAACACTGATTTTGAAAATGCAGTGAATTTTATTTTTAATTCGAAAGGAAGGGTCATAATCACCGGAATTGGAAAAAGTGCCATCATTGCGCAAAAAATTGTGGCCACAATGAATTCTACAGGGACTCCTGCCATTTTTATGCATGCTGCTGACGCCATTCATGGCGACTTGGGAAATATTCAAAAAGAGGATGCAGTTATCTGTATTTCCAAAAGCGGAAATACCCCAGAAATAAAAGTACTTGTTCCACTAATTCAAAATTACGGAAACAAGTTAATCGCATTGACAGGAAATCCAGAATCTTTTTTGGGCACGCAAGCAGATTTTACCTTAAATTGTTATATCGAAAAAGAAGCCTGTACAAACAATTTGGCGCCCACTACGAGCACAACCGCTCAATTGGTTATCGGAGATGCCTTGGCTGTTTGCTTGTTAAACTTGAAAGAATTTTCAAGCAATGATTTTGCAAAGTACCATCCTGGAGGAGCACTAGGGAAACGTCTTTACTTGCGAGTAAGTGATTTGGTAGACAAGCACGAATTGCCTGCTGTCAGTCCAACAACAAAAATTAAAGATGTCATTCTTGAGATTTCCAACAAAAGGCTTGGAGCCACTGCGGTTCTAGACAAAGATAAAATTGTAGGAATGATTACCGATGGAGACATACGTCGAATGTTAGAAAACGAGGAAAATATTGGTCAATTGACGGCACAAGATATTATGAACTCCAATCCCAAAACAATAAACTCAAACGACATGGCAATCGATGCGCTGAATAGGCTGGAAAATTTTGGAATTACACAGATTTTAGTGGTGAACGACAATGAAAAATATATGGGTATTGTTCACCTACACGACTTAATCAAAGAAGGGATTTTTTAACATGCCGCAAGAAAATAATCAAATGTCTTTTTTAGCACATCTCGAAGCATTAAGATGGCATCTTGTGAGATCAACCGCCGCTATTTTTATTTGCGGCATTGTCTTATTTGTTTTCAAAACAACCGTTTACAATGAGTTTTTATTAGCTCACCTGAATTCAGAATTTGCAACTTACCAATGGTTTTGTGATGTTTTCAAAGTTTTTGGCATAGAAAGTAATTTTTGCGGCGTACAGTTTCCTCAAAAACTACAAAGTCTATCTTTGACAAACCAATTGATGAATGCCATATGGTCTTCTCTGATTCTAGGACTAATTATTTCATTTCCTTATGTATTATGGGAATTATGGAAATTTATTTCTCCTGGTCTACATAAAAATGAAAGAAAAAAATCAAAAGGATTTTTATTCATAACCTCACTCCTATTCTTTGTCGGAGTACTGTTTAGCTTTTATGTTATTGTCCCTATGTCTGTTTATTTTTTCTATCATTTTGAAATCACAGATACCATCCAAAACAATTTCACATTGTCTTCCTACATTTCAATGGTAACCAATACTATTCTTGGTGTTTCAATTGTCTTTGAGTTGCCTGTACTTATTTATTTTTTAACAAAACTAGGACTGATTACTCCATCGTTTTTAAAAACCTATCGCAAACATGCCTTGGTAGTCGTATTGCTTCTTGCAGCCATCATTACTCCACCAGATGTTGCAAGTCAAGTAATCGTTTCCATTCCTATCATGATACTATACGAAGTCAGTATCTATGTCTCTAAATTTGTTGTTAAAAAACAAGAAAAATCCTTGTGATATTTTTGTAGATTTTAAAGAACATTCATTGGAAATTTTTACTTTTACAAATCTTAAATACAAATCATGAAACTAAGAGCTGACAACATCCAGAAAATATATGGAAACCGAAAAGTTGTAAAAGGAATTTCTTTGGAAGTGAATCAAGGTGAAATCGTCGGTCTTTTAGGTCCCAACGGAGCAGGGAAAACAACTTCATTCTACATGATCGTAGGCATGGTACAACCCAACCATGGACAAATTTATTTAGACGATCAGGAAATTACAGACTACCCAATGTACCAAAGAGCACAGAATGGGATTGGCTATTTGGCTCAAGAGGCCTCTGTATTTCGAAAACTATCGGTGGAGGACAATATTCGCTCAGTATTGCAATTTACAGGAAGAAGCAAACAAGAAGAAAACGAAAAACTAGAATCATTGATAGAAGAATTTAGTTTGGGACATGTACGAAAAAACAGAGGTGATTTGCTGTCTGGTGGAGAACGCAGAAGAACTGAAATCGCTCGTTGCCTAGCTTCTGATCCAAAATTTATTTTATTAGACGAACCCTTTGCGGGTGTCGACCCAATTGCCGTTGAAGACATTCAAAGCATTGTAGCCCAATTGAAAAACAGAAATATCGGCATCCTCATTACGGATCACGATGTACAAGCAACTTTGGCCATTACAGACAAAACTTATTTGATGTATGAGGGTGGCATTTTAAAAGAAGGAACTCCAAAAGAATTGGCTGACGACCCAACAGTTCGTAAAGTATACCTCGGAGAAAGTTTTATCTTGCAAGAAAACAAGTTCAAGTAATACTCGTTTCTTTACAATAAACACTTTGCAAATTATTCATCGTTTTTGTAGTACCCTAAAAATAGTGGCTCTCTTCAATAAATGTGAGGATTGAAAATATCCTTATTTTAGTACTCACAAAAACACCATACGCGCTCCTTTATGAAACTTGCCTTAGAAAACCTAAAACAGAACATGCAAGGAGCATTGCACATCGATGCGCTCTACACAAGCATCTATGCAACAGATGCGTCCGTATATCGAAAAACACCTCTTGCGGTTGCCTTTCCAAAGAACCAATCTGATTTAAAAAAACTATTGGCATTTGCTAATAAAAATATGATTGGACTGATTCCGAGAACGGCGGGAACTTCATTAGCAGGACAATGTATTGGAGAAGGCATTGTGGTGGATACCTCCAAACATTTCAATAAAATTCTTTCTCTCGACAAAAAAAAGGAAACGGTGTGTGTAGAACCAGGAGTCATTCGTGACGATTTGAACCGTTTTACAAAGGAAAACGGCCTCTTTTTTGGCCCTAACACCTCCACTTCAAACCGATGCATGATGGGAGGCATGGTAGGAAACAATTCTTCGGGAACAACCTCCATTCGTTACGGCGTAACCCGTGACAAAATCTTAAAATTAAAAACAGTACTTAGCGATGGAAGTGTAGCGCTCTTTCAAGAAATCACTTCTGAAGTTTTTTTAAAAAAGACACAAGAAAAGACTTTAGAAGGGAATATCTACAAAAACATCTTCCAAGAATTGTCTCAACATAAAATACAAACAGAAATACACAAAGAATTTCCAAAAAAAAGCATTCACAGGAGAAACACGGGCTATGCCGTGGATTGCCTATTGGATTCTGAATTGTTTGGAGGAACCTCCAAAACAATCAACCTAGCAAAATTACTTTGTGGAAGCGAAGGAACATTAGCATTCACTACAGAAATTGTTCTTCAATTAGACCATATCCCTCCCCAATCTGCAGTTATGGTAGGAGTCCACTTTAATAGCATTAAAGAAAGTTTGGAGGCCGTTGTTGTTGCCATGAAACACGAATTGTACAATTGTGAATTGATGGACAAAATTATTCTAGATTGTACCAAAAATAATCGCGAGCAAGAAAAAAATAGATTTTTCTTACAAGGAGATCCAGCAGCAATTTTAATGCTAGAAGTCGCCTCAGACTCCCAAGCATTGGCAGAAGAAAAAGCAGACGTTTTGATTGCCGATTTGAAGGAACATCATTTCGGATTTCACCATCCCAAAATTTTCGGAAAAGACATTCCTAAACTCCACAATTTACGCAAGGCCGGTTTGGGACTTTTAGGAAATATTGTAGGGGATCGCAAAGCAGTGGCTTGCATAGAAGATACTGCCGTAGAGTTAAAAGACCTTCCAAATTACATTGCTGATTTCACAAAAATGATGGAGCGTTTCGAACAAAATGCAGTGTACTATGCACATGCCGGCGCTGGAGAAATCCATTTGAGACCCATTCTAAACCTCAAGAAAAAAGCAGACGTCGCCTTGTTTCGAAAAATAACACACGAAACCGCACAGTTGGTAAAATCCTACCAAGGATCTTTCAGCGGTGAACACGGAGACGGCATTGTACGCTCAGAATTTATTCCTTTGATGATTGGCGAAAAAAATTACGAGCTGCTAAGAAAAATAAAAAATGTTTTTGATCCAATGGGAATTATGAATCCGGGAAAAATCATTGCAGCTCTTCCGATGGAAGAAAATTTGCGATACCACCCCGACCGAAAGGAACCTGAAATTTCAACACGAATGGATTTTAGTGATAGTAAAGGTATTTTACGCGTTGCAGAAAAATGCAACGGTTCAGGAGACTGCCGCAAATCAGTAGAAGCAGGAGGCGTGATGTGTCCCAGTTACCGAGCCACAAAAGATGAAAAAGACACCACTCGAGCACGAGCCAACGTTCTGCGAGATTTTTTGACACAGAGCTCACAAAAAAACAAATTCAACCATCCAGAATTGAAAGAGGTATTTGACCTTTGTTTGAGCTGCAAAGCTTGCGCGAGTGAATGCCCAAGCAATGTTGATGTTGCAAGTTTAAAAGCGGAGTTTTTGCACCAATACTACCAAAGCAACAAACGTCCATTTCGAAGTATTGTTTTTGGAATGAATGCGAAAATAAATTCATACGCAAGCATACTCCCTGCGTGGAGCAATTTTATCAGCAACAGAAACCTTACAAAAAAACTACTGGGAATTGCTCCTGAACGTTCCTTGCCCATCTTACAAAAAACAACCTTGAGATCGTGGTATAAAAAAAACAAATCCCGATTGCACAAAGGGACGAAAAAGCAAGGGAAAGTTTATTTGTTCTGTGATGAATTCACCAATTTTTACGATGTCTCTGTGGGCATTGATGCTCTGGAATTTCTTTCTTTTATCGGGTTTCAACCCTTAGTTGTAGCGCATCCAGAAAGTGGGCGAAGTGCCATTTCAAAAGGCATGCTTTCTTATGCTCAAAACATCGCCAATCGAAACATAGAGATCTTTAAAGATCTACTCTCGGAAGAGGTACCGCTTGTAGGTATTGAACCCTCTGCAATACTTACATTTCGAGATGAATACCTGCGTCTCGCTTCAGATAAAAAAGCAGCGAGTCGAGTTGCAAAACATTGCCATACCCTGGAAGAATTTTTACAAAGTTTGACAAAAACAGGAAACTTGTCTCCAGCACTTTTTAGCAAAAAAAAGAAAACTATTAAAATTCACGGCCACTGTCATCAAAAAGCACTGAGCAGCACCTATCCAATTTTTGAAATTTTAAACCTTCCTGAAAACTACAACGTATCTATTCTAAACACGGGTTGTTGTGGTATGGCAGGATCCTTTGGCTATGAAAAGGAACATTATAAGCTAAGCATGCAAATTGGAGAGCACTCCCTGTTTCCTAAAATAAGAAATTGCACTGAAGATACTGTTTTGGCTGTTTCTGGAACAAGCTGTCGTCATCAAATCACAGCAGGAACAAAACGAGACTCATTGCACCCAATTAGTATTTTGAGACAAGCCTTGCGCTAAAAAATATTGATAAAACAAACGGTGCAATGTGTTTTTATAACTTTGCAATGATTTCAAAGTACAATTATGGATATTACAAATAACATTGAATCCCTCGCAAAAAACAACATGGTTTGTTTCAAATATTTATTTCCCTTCTTTTTCCTAATGATTGTACTTTCATGTGTTACTGAAAAAAAAGTGGCTCCAAGCATCCGAATTGCGACCGCTGCCAATATGCAGTTTGCTATGCAAGATCTGTGCAAAAAATTCACAAAGTTCACTGGAATTTCTTGTGAACTGATTGTCAGTTCATCTGGAAAATTAACCGCACAAATTACGGAAGGAGCACCCTATGACTTATTTCTATCTGCAAATGAAAAATACGCGCAAGAAATTTTCAAGCTTGGAAAGTATCAAGACAAACCTCGTATATATGCTTTTGGAAATCTAGTCCTTTGGACTATGAGTGACACAACAGCCGAGTTATCTCTCTTACAATCAGAAAAAATAAAACACATTGCCTTGCCAAACCCAAAATCGGCTCCTTACGGAAAAGCTGCCTACGAAGTATTGCAAGCCTTGCCCAACTTTCAAAAACTTGAAAAAAAACTTGTTTACGGAGAAAGCATTTCTCAAACCAATCAATTCATTAGTACTCAAGCAGCAGAAATAGGGTTTACTGCCTTGTCTGTAGTACGTTCCGATCCCTATAAAAACAAAGGAAAATGGACGCTGCTTTCTTCGAAAAAGCACCTTCCCATTTCACAAACAGCGATTTTATTAAGACAGAACGAATCTGCGAAAAAGTTTTATCGCTTTCTTTTTTCCTCAGAAGCTAAAAAAACACTTAAAAAATTCGGATATTTGACAAGAGAATCAAAATTTTAAATTTGTCATTGATTGAAAAATGAGACAAAATTCTTTTCATAGATAGCAAATACAATATGGTTCTAGAGAAAATAAAAAGGTTGCTTTATAAAACAAAATACTTGATTGTTAGATGAATTGGGATCCCATCATATTGACGTTTCAATTGGCTAGTGTCACGACATTCTTGCTGTTTTTTATTGCCCTTCCCCTAGGTTACTGGTTGTCACAAACAAAAAACAAATTCAAACCCTTGATTGAAACTTTGGTAAGCATGCCTTTGGTTTTGCCTCCAACAGTTTTAGGCTTTTATTTTTTAATTGCCTTCAGTCCGGGAAATGCTTTCGGTAGCTGGTTAAACGAATGGCTTGGAATCAAATTGGTGTTTTCCTTTTCAGGACTTGTAATTGCGTCGATTCTATACAGCTTGCCTTTTATGGTACACCCTATTCAGTCCGGACTGACCAACTTACCTACTTCTCTTCACGACGCTTCTACGCTCATGGGGAAATCAAAAACAACGACCCTATTTAAAGTCTTATTGCCCAATTGTAAAGCATCTCTTCTTACAGGAATTATTCTCTCCTTTGCACATACCATCGGAGAATTTGGCGTAGTACTTATGATTGGAGGTAACATTCCTGGAGAAACCAAAGTTGCTTCCATTGCTATTTACGACGAAGTGGAAGCATTGAACTACAATACTGCCAATGTGTACTCTCTCATCTTGTGTGTGAGTACTTTTTTGATATTATTGTTTGTGTACCTTCAAAACGGAGGTTCTCTAAAAAAGTACAGGAGATGATCAAAGCACATATTGAAAAAACGTTAAAAGCGAGCGAAAATCCATTAAAAATCGATGTGAAAATCCATGTTTCCAGAGGAATGTTTGCAAGTCTCTATGGGGCTTCAGGAGCAGGAAAAACATCCACGCTACGGATGATTTCTGGATTGTTAAAGCCTGATCATGGTTTGATTACCAACCATGAAGACCTATGGTTTGATTCGAATAAAAACATCACTAAAAACCCAAAACACCGAAATATCGGTTACGTGTTTCAAGACTCCGCTTTGTTTCCGAATATGACGGTATTCGAAAACCTTGAATACGCACTCACCAATAAAAGAGATACAAAACATTTGTACCAGTTGATAAAACTGATGAAGCTTGACGAACTCTGCAATCAAAAGCCAGGCACTTTGTCTGGAGGACAAAAACAACGCGTGGCCCTTGCAAGAGCATTGGCACAAAAACCAGCATTGCTTTTGTTAGACGAACCTTTGGCGGCCCTTGACAACGAATCTAGGGTTGAATTGCAAGATTGCCTGTTGCAAGTGCACAAAACCTTTCGTTTGACAACTCTTCTTGTCAGTCATGATATAGCAGAAATTTTAAAACTTTCCGATCAAGTTTTTGTAATGGATCATGGCAAAATAACACAACAAGGTTCTCCAAAAACTATTTTCACACAAAACTCCTTGAATGAAAATTTTGAAATCACTGGTGAAATTTCAAAAATAGAACGGCAAGGCATCCAATTTTGTATGACCGTGCGCATTCAAAATACTTCTGTAAAAATCATGGCTAAAAAGTTTGAAATTGAAAACCTCAAAGTGGGGGACGAAATTTTAGTAGGCACCAAGAATTTCAATCCTTTTGTTTTAAAAACATCGGACTAAAGACGATTCATTGCATACTACATGGAGCGTTTCCTTCTCTAAGTTCTTTTTAAAATGTCCCTAAAAAATTTGACTCTGTTCCTTTCAAATCAAGTGATGGTTTTTATATCTGTTCTTATCAAAAAGAATTGCACAGAATAAGTATCTTTGTCTAAACAACAGAGAAAAAAATGTCTATTCAGCATAATTTATCAAAAATTTCAAAAAACATTCCTAGTGAAATCACTTTGGTTGCGGTATCAAAAACCAAACCCATCGAAGCTGTGCTAGAAGCCTATAAATCAGGTCAGCGAATTTTTGGAGAAAACAAAGTCCAAGAAATGGTTGAGAAGCATGAAGCACTACCCCAAGATATCCAATGGCATTTGATTGGACATTTACAGCGGAATAAGGTAAAATATATTGCCCCATTTGTCAGCTTGATTCATGGAGTTGATAGTTTTCAAACACTTGAAGAAATCAACAAACACGCAACGAAAAATTCGCGCATCATAGAATGTTTATTACAAGCCAAAATTGCCACGGAAGAGAGCAAATTCGGTATGTCTTTTTCTGAAATACAAGAAATATTAGATTCCGAAAAACTCAGAGCACTTCAGAACATTCGAGTCGTTGGTTTGATGGGAATGGCCAGCTTTACAGATAATAAACTACAAATAAGTAAAGAATTTAAATCCTTGAAAACATTTTTTAACACTACTTCATTGAAAACACTATCGATGGGAATGAGCGGAGATTACCCTTTGGCCATTGAGAATGGGAGCAATATGGTTCGTGTAGGAAGTGCTATCTTTGGAGCACGCAATTAGAAAGAAATATGTATGCAATCATTGACATAGAAACGACTGGAGGAAAATTTAATGAAGAAGGCGTTACAGAAATAGCCGTTTATAAATTTGATGGACATACTATCGTAGATCAATTTATAAGTTTGGTTAACCCCGAACGGCCCATTCAACCATTTGTAGTCCAACTTACTGGAATTACGGAAAAAATGGTCAAAACAGCTCCAAAGTTTTTTGAAATTGCCAAACGTATTGTTGAGATTACAAAAGATTGTGTTTTTATTGCTCATAATACTTCCTTTGATTACAGAATTTTAAGAACGGAATTCAGCCGTTTGGGATACGATTTTAAAAGAGAAACTCTCTGTACCGTTGAATTGAGTAAAAAACTAATTCCCGACATGCCTTCTTACAGTTTAGGAAAATTGTGTAAATCGCTTGGAATTGCAATGAACTCGAGACACAGAGCGAGTAGTGATGCCCTGGCAACAGTCAAACTTTTTGAATTGCTTCTCAACAAAGATTTGAAAAAAGAAATCACCAAAAGTTCGATCAAAATTTTAGAGGATTCAAAAAAAGTACTTTCTAACAAAGTTTTGAAATTTATAGACGAATCCTCCATAAAAACAGGCGTATTTTATATTCATGACCAAGATGGAAAAATAATTTATATCGGTAGAAACAAAAATATTCAAAAAGGAATCAATCAACTCTTTTCGCGGAGCTCAAAAACAACAAAATCCTTACAAAAAGACTCTTTTTCAATAAGTTATGAAGAAACAGGAAATGAGCTATTTGCACAATTGAGATTTGATTTGGCCTATCAAAAACACAAACCGAAATTCAACAGCCATCGCAAAAAAAAGTTGGACACAGTTACTTTCAATTCCGCAAACATGATTGTTGTAAACAAAGGTAGACATCTTGGTGAAAAAGCAGTAGTATTGATCGAAGAAAACGAAGTTTTAGGAATTGGTTACTTAGATTTTGCACAACATCTTGAAAATATCGAAATCGTAAAAAAGTTAATCACTCCAACAGCGAAAAACATGAACACACGCTATGCTGTCAAAAAACATCTGGACAAAGGCGGAGCAGAACGAATCATACGCTATTAAAATTATTGAATATGTCAAACAAAACAATTTCTTGGAAAGACAAACTTCATGAAATTATTTATGAAGCGGACACCAAAGCAGGAAAACTCTTTGACGTTTTGTTACTGATTGCCATTTTAGCAAGTATTGTACTCGTAATGCTAGAAAGCGTAACCTCTATCAATGCACAGCACCATGTTTTTTTCAACCGCGCAGAATGGGTAATTACACTACTCTTTACCATTGAATATATTCTGAGAATTGTTTCCATCAAAAGACCAAAGGAATACATTTTCAGTTATTATGGAATCATTGATTTTTTGGCCACTATTCCAAAATACCTCTCTTTGTTTTTAGGAGGTACACATGCCTTACTTGTTTTAAGAGCCCTCCGTTTACTGCGAGTTTTTAGAATTTTAAAAATCACACGGTATATTGGAGAATCTAATAAATTGGCAAAGGCATTGAAAACTAGCCGGCCTAAAATTGTCGTATTTCTTTTAGCAGTTTTGGTCATTTCAATTATTCTTGGAACCGTGATGTATTTGGTAGAAGCAAATGCTAGCAGTGGATTTACAAGTATTCCCAGAAGTGTTTATTGGACCATTGTCACACTGACAACTGTAGGGTATGGCGACATTACTCCCCTCACAACCTTGGGACAGTTCATCGCTTCTATTGTCATGGTTCTTGGTTATGGCATTATCGCGGTACCAACAGGAATTGTTTCTGCTGAATATGCCACTCAAACTAAAAAAATTGCCACCAATACAACAGCTTGTAGAAATTGTAGCTTTGAAAATCATACCGACGAAGCAAAATTTTGTAGTGCTTGCGGTGAAAAAATCTAAGCAATACACCTAATTTCTGGAGGTAAATTCACATTTTATATAGTTTACTTCTAGCCTTCTGATATTTTTTTCTTTTGCAAGCATTGTAAGCGTCCGCCACTTTTGTGAATTTTAGGAAATTTTCATAGTTCATGCTAGAAAAGACACAAATCAAAACTATCTTTGTTTTTCAATGCATTTCAGATGAAAATAGTTTTTGCAACTCACAACAAGAATAAACTAAAAGAAGTGGCTGCCTTGCTACCCGCTATCGAACTTATTAGTTTGGAAGATATTGAATGCTTTGAAGACATTCCTGAAACAGGAACCACCTTGCACGGGAATGCCCAAATCAAAGCAGACTACATTACTAAAAAATACGGCTACAATTGTTTTGCAGACGATACTGGATTGGAGGTTTCTGCTTTAAATGGAACTCCAGGAGTGTATTCCGCACGGTACGCAGGGATGGAGTGCAACACTCAAAAAAACATGGAGAAACTGCTGAATGAATTGAAAGATAAAATCAATAGAAGTGCACAATTTAAAACAGTCATTTGTTTGAATTTTAGCGGACAACAGTTATTTTTCGAGGGTGTTTGTAAAGGACAAATTTTAAACATTCAAACCGGCGAGCAAGGATTTGGTTACGATCCTATTTTTCAACCCGATGGTTTTGACAAATCGTTTGCAGAAATGTCTATGAATGAAAAAAGCAGCATTAGTCATCGAGGAAGGGCCATTGAGAAATTGATCACTTTTTTAAACAAAGATTAATTTGAAAGCATCACAAACACAAATAGGCACTTTTGGATTATTGCTGTTCTTCTTTCTTTTGGTTTTTTTTACAAACCTAAGTTTGGGGTCTATCTCTATACCTCTTGAAAAAATTTTCAAAATTTTATTTTTAGAAAACACCGACAAAGAGAGTTGGAACTATATTGTTTTGAACTACAGACTTCCCAAAGCATTTACTGCCATTTTGGTAGGAAGCGGTCTCGGAGCAAGTGGCTTGCTTATGCAAACACTTTTTAGAAATCCCTTGGCGGGTCCTTTTGTTTTGGGTATAAGTGCTGGTGCCAGCCTAGGCGTTGCGCTTCTCATACTTGGTACTTCGTTTTTAGGAGCGTTTTTAGGAGAGGTTTCCCTGACCAATTGGAGTCTTATCGGAGCTGCTAGCACAGGTTCGTTTTTCGTATTATTTGCCGTGCTAATCGCCATCAAAAGAATCAAAAACACCATGTCCATACTGATTATAGGTTTGATGTTTGGCAGTATTAGTGCTGCTGTTATCAATGTGCTTAGTTATTTCAGCACTGCTGAAAAACTACAACAATTTATTTTTTGGAGTTTTGGAAGTCTCGGAAATTTAAATTGGACAGAAGTGTTCGTTTTTGGAATTGTTGTCAGCTCTTGCTTTCTTGTTTTATTAAAAGCTATCAAACCTTTGAATAGTTTGCTTTTAGGAGAGAATTACGCAATAAGTATGGGTGTTGATATAAAAAAAACACGTTATCTCGTACTCATATGCACGAGCCTTCTCACAGGAGTCATTACTGCATTTTCAGGCCCTATTGCTTTTGTTGGATTGGCTGTTCCACACCTATCTAAATTAATATTCACTACTTCAAACCATCGTGTTTTATTACCCGCTTCGGCTCTTGTTGGCGCCATGTTACTGCTTCTTTGTGACACTATTGCCCAACTACCCGGCAGTGAATATAGCTTGCCAATCAATGCCATTACCTCTATTTTCGGTGCCCCTATTGTCATTTGGCTGTTAATAAGAAAAAAAGATTCTCGAAGTTTATGAGTACTAAAAAACAAATCGTTTTAGAAACTAAAAATTTAGACATTGGCTATTGTACTAAGAAGGGGTTGCATTGCCTTGCTGAAAACTTGAACATTACTGCTCAAAAGAAAAAACTCATTTGTCTTTTAGGAAAAAATGGAATCGGTAAATCAACCTTATTAAAAACGCTTTCAAAAACACTGCACCCTCTAAAAGGAGATGTATTTGTAGACGCAGTAAATTTAAAAAAAGCCTCTCCTCAATTTTTAGCCAAAAAAATGGGGTTGGTATTCACAGAAAAAATCCCTGAGGGACAATTGACTGTTTTTGAATTGGTCGCTCTGGGAAGACAACCCTATACCAACTGGCTGGGTAAACTTAGCCCTTTAGATTTGCAAAAAGTAAACGCAGCTTTGGAACAAGTGCACATCATTTCCATTCGCGACAAAAAATACGATGAGTTGAGTGACGGACAACTTCAAAAAGTTATGATCGCAAGAGCACTAGCACAAGACACCGAAATTATTGTTTTGGATGAACCCACTGCACATCTTGACATCCATCATACAATCGAAGTTTTTAAATTATTACAGAAACTGGTTGAAACCACCAACAAAACCATTATCATATCTACCCATGAGATAAATCTCGCCTTAAAATTAGCTGATGAATTTTGGTTGTTATTAGAAAATGAATTTATTTCAGGAGATTTGAACGAACTGATTGCAATAAATGCTTTTGAAAAATTGTTTCCAAAAAAACAAATTTTGTTCGACGCTGCCTCTAAACAATTTCATATCCAACCCTAAAAATTATTTTTTAGTTTCCCGTAGTTAAAAAAACACCGCCATGAAACAAACTCTTTTTTTCGTGCTCTTCATCTTCCAATTACTTTGTTTGAGCTCCTTTCAGCCACCCGAAACGCCACCCCTTAAAAGCGCTGTTCCATTTGCAAATTCAATTACTATTGAGGAGCTTAAAACAACCTTGTTCACTTTTTCTTCTGATAGTTATGAAGGCAGATACACAGGAGAAATTGGTCAGAAAAAAGCAGCTAAATTTCTGAAAGAACACTATCAAAAAAACGGTGTATTAACTCCTTTGGGAAACAACGATTACTACCAAGAAATCCCAAGTTTATTTTTACCAGAGAATACAAAAGCTTCCGAAAATGTAGTTGCCTTTGTTAAAGGATCCATAAAACCGGAAGAAATCCTTGTAATATCGGCACATTATGACCATCTAGGAAGCAAGGGTACCAAAATTTTCAACGGAGCCGATGACAACAGTTCAGGCACCGTTGCATTGTTAGAAATTGCGGAAGCCTTTCAACTAGCAAAAGAAAAAGGACTGGGACCGAAACGATCTGTTCTTTTTCTTCACCTTACTGCCGAAGAACAAGGATTGTACGGTTCAAAATGGTATGTTCAGAACCCTCTATTCCCTTTAAAGAATCATATAGCAAATCTCAACATAGACATGATTGGAAGAATAGACGATACACATCTCGAAAACTCCAACTATTTGTATTTGATTGGTGCAGACAAATTGAGCTCGGAATTACATGTTCTTTCAGAGCAAACGAACAAAGCGACATTAAATTTGACCTTAGACTACACATACAATCGCAAAAATGACCCCAATCGTTTCTTTTACAGATCAGATCATTACAACTTTGCAAAAAACAACATTCCTGTAATATTCTATTTCAATGGCGTGCATGAAGATTATCACCTTGAAACAGACACCCCAGAAAAAATCAATTATGAATTGCTCCAAAAACGTGTACAGCTTATTTTTTATACAGCTTGGAACATTGCCAACAGAGAAATCAGGTTGACAATTAACAACTAAGCAATCATCCCATTTGTTCCAAAACAAGTTGATCAAAAGACGGACCCTTGTTTATAAAACGTGTTTCAATCCCCCAATAATACAATGGTAACGCTATTTCTTTGAGACGCATATAATCTTTTTCAGTAGACAATAAAATCTTTTTTTTGCCAGGCAAAGTAAAATACTCCTCTTGAATAAGGACCAAGTCTTTCTTTCCAAAATTATAGTGGTCTGGAAACTCCAAATGCTTGAAATTTAAACACAAGGATTGCATCTTCTTCAATAAAGGCTCAGGATTTGCGATTCCCGTCACTAACAACACCTCGTATGATGGCAGCTCTGAAACCAAAATCTTGTTTGACTTTGAAACGATGTGGTCTGCATAGGAAATGGCACTAAAAAACACACTTTGACTCCTCCTTGGTGCTAATTTTTGTTTTATTTTTTCTTGTGCGCTTTCGGACAAACTCGGCGGACACTTCGTCACAACAATAATCCCAGCCCTTTTCGCTCCATTTCTAGATTCACGCAACGTTCCAAGTGGCAGTATAAAATCGTTTACATATAAGTCATTGTAGGCTGTTAACAAAATAGAAAGTTTTGCCCTTACGTAGCGATGCTGAAAGGCATCGTCTAACAAAACAACTTCCAAACCTGGTGATTTATTTAACAATTGTTGCATACCATGTACTCGATTCGCATCTACCGCTACGGAAATTTCAGGATGGTTTTTATAAAATTGAAAAGGCTCATCGCCCATCTCTTCAACTGTTGTTGTCGGTGTCGCTTGCACAAACCCCTTGGTGTTACGCTTGTATCCCCTACTCAAAGTTGCCAATTGGTAGCTACCTTTTAAAAGACGGATCAAATATTCTATTTGTGGAGACTTTCCAGTTCCACCCACACTCAAATTTCCCACAATTATAACAGGAACGTGAAAGGAGGTTGATTTTAAAACACCTATTTCAAATAAAAAGTTTCGAAACGAAACAATTCCCCAATACAGTACTGAAAAAGGAGCCAACAACCAGCGTGCACAAGTCAGTAAAAATGTTTTTTTCATGAGGTTTGAATTTCGGCAAATATAAACAACTTGACAAACTTACAGAAATTGACAATGCAACTCGAAGCTATTCAACTATATTTTTATAAATTTGAAATTAGATAACTAGACCATGACAAAAATAATAGACATCACGAAAAGCCTTGAACAATGGGCTCCCCTCTCTTATGCGGAAAGCTTTGATAACGTGGGCCTGTTAGTGGGAGATGCACAAACAGAAGTCACTGGCGTACTCGTCACGCTTGATACATTAGAAACTACGCTCGAGGAAGCGATTGCCAAAAATTGCAATCTCATTGTTAGTTTCCATCCAATTATTTTTTCTGGAATGAAAAAATTAAACGGCAGTAATTATGTAGAGCGAGTTGTAATCAAAGCCATTCAAAACAACATTGCCATATACGCCGTTCACACTGCCCTAGACAATTGCTTCACAGGAGTAAATGCAAAGATATGTGACGTACTAGGAATACAGAATAGACAGATTCTAATTCCACAAAAACACAACATTAAAAAATTATTAACCTACATACCTATTGAAAATGCCCACCGATTGCGGAAAGCACTTTTTGCACAAGGAGCAGGAAATATTGGTAATTATGATAATTGCAGTTTCAATGTCGAAGGCTTTGGAACCTATCGAGGAAACGAAAATTCCAATCCCGTAATCGGTCAAAAGGGAGAATTGCAAACCGAAAAAGAAATGATCATTGGAATCATTTTTGAAAAACACCTTGAAAAAAATATCCTCAAAGCTTTGTTTGAAAACCATCCTTACGAGGAGGTTGCCTACGAAATCACTACTCTAGAAAACACACATCAACAAATAGGCATGGGTATGATTGGTGAATTTGAAAATGAAATGTCTGAAATTCAATTCTTAACTCATGTAAAAAAACACATGAAAACTGACTGTATTCGGCATTCCAAACTGACAGATAAAACCATCAAAAAAGTGGCTGTTTTAGGGGGAGCTGGAAGCTTCGCAATTGAACACGCAAAAAATAAAGGTGCGGATGCTTATATTTCAGCAGACTTCAAATACCACGAGTTTTACAAAGCTGAAAATAAGATTCTTATCACCGATATAGGTCATTATGAAAGTGAGCAATTCACAAAAAACCTCTTAGTTGATTATCTTACAAAAAAATTTACTAATTTTGCAGTCATTTTATCAGATAAAAATACAAATCCTATTTACTATATATAGACATGGCTAAGACGAAAGAACTGACAGTTGAAGACAAATTGAGATCCCTTTACAAATTGCAATTGATTGACTCTAAAATAGATGATATCAAAAATGTACGAGGTGAGCTTCCACTAGAGGTAGAAGATTTAGAGGATGACATTACAGGTTTGACTCAAAGACTTTCAAACTTGAACGAAGAAGTAGTAAAACTACAAGAAGACATTAGCGACAAAAAAAATGGAATTGAAGAAGCCAAAGCGTTGTCGAAAAAATACGAAGAACAACAAAAATCTGTCCGTAACAACAGAGAATTTGATTCTTTGACGAAAGAAATTGAATTTCAGCACTTAGAAATTGAATTGGCAGAAAAACGCATCAAAGAATACAAGGTTAAGATCGAACAAAAAAATGAGGTCGTCGCAACTACCACAGAAAAACTGGAAGAACAGACATCTCATTTAGAGCACAAAAAAGCGGAATTGGACGCCATTTCAAAAGAAACGGAAAAAGAAGAAGGTTTGATGCTCAAAATGTCAGAAGAATTGTCTGTAAAAATTGATGCACACTTATTGAAAGCTTACAAAAGAATCCGTTCGAATGTAAAAAATGGATTGGCTGTTGTTTCTATTGAAAGAGGAGCTGCCGGAGGATCTTTCTTTACAATTCCACCACAGGTACAAATTGAGATTGCTTCTCGTAAAAAAATTACGATTGATGAGCACAGCGGTCGCATTTTAGTAGATGCTACATTGGCAGACGAGGAAATAGCTGCGCTGGATAAAATATTAGCATAAAAATCAGTGAAATTCTGATTTACAGAAAAACCCAAGACTAAAAAACCTGCAATTTATTTGCAGGTTTTTTTATACACAATTCTAAAAAATCAATCTAAAAAAAATCCCACTTCAGAACTGAAATGGGATTCGAATATAATAGGGTACTTAATTTAAGCATTGAACAAAGGTCGTCCACTCATCAAAGCATTTACTTTAGTTCCTATGGCTTCCAACACAGCTTCGTCTTCAAAGTTTACAATCACCTCGTCAATCAAATCTACAACCGCAGCCATATCTCCTGCTTTCAAACCACGTGTTGTAACTGCTGACGCCCCGATACGAATTCCCGAAGTCACAAATGGAGACTTGTCGTCAAAAGGAACCATATTTTTATTAACCGTAATGTCTGCTTTCACCAAAGCTTGTTCTGCATCTTTTCCAGAAAGATTTTTATTGCGCAGATCAATCAACATGCAGTGATTGTCTGTCCCTCCAGAAATCAGTTTGTATCCTTTGGCTACAAAAGCCGCAGCCAATGCCGCAGCATTTTCTTTCACTCTAATCTGGTAATGTAAAAAATCATCTGTCAAAGCCTCACCAAAAGCAATTGCTTTGGCTGCAATAACGTGCTCCAAAGGGCCACCCTGCATTCCTGGGAATACTGCTGCGTTTAACAATCCTGACATTTTTCTCAAAGAACCATTTTTCAATTTGATTCCCATTTTGTTTTCAAAATCTTGCCCCATCATAATCATTCCTCCTCTAGGCCCTCTCAAAGTTTTGTGAGTCGTTGTGGTCACAAAATGACAATGCGGCATTGGGTCGTTTAACAAACCTTTCGCGATCATTCCAGAAGGGTGTGAAATGTCTGCTAATAAGTAAGCTCCAACACTATCGGCAATTTCTCTAAAACGAGCAAAGTCGATATCTCTCGAGTATGAAGAAGCTCCTGCGATGATCAATTTTGGCTTCTCCTCCAACGCTATTTTTTGAATATTATCGTAATTCAAAAGCCCTGTCTCCTCTTCTACACCATAAAACGAAGTTTGGTACGTTTTTCCTGAAAAGTTTACTGGAGAACCGTGTGTTAAATGACCACCGTGTGATAAGTCAAAACCTAACATTTTATCTCCTGGCTTTAAAATCGCTAAAAACACCGCTGCGTTCGCTTGTGACCCTGAATGGGGTTGTACATTCACATATGCAGCACCAAACAACTCCTTGGCTCTATCAATCGCAATTTGCTCTACGACATCAACTACTTCACATCCACCATAATAACGCTTGCCTGGGTATCCCTCAGCATACTTATTTGTCAATACAGAGCCTTGCGCTTCCATCACTTGTTCACTTACAAAGTTTTCTGAAGCGATTAATTCCAATCCTTCTAATTGTCTCTCTTTTTCGTCTTGAATTAAGTCGAAGATGATTTGATCTCGTTGCATTCTTTACAATTTACAGTTTGTTAAAAAATAAAACGCAAAATTACGAATTCTCTTTTGTATTTGACAGCAGAAAAGAAAGAAAAATTAACAGGATATAAACATTTCCGAACTTTGACTGACAAGCGCCCGCTAAAATATAAAAAGACCTTTTTTACTTTGAATTTTCAGACTAAGAAATGAAACAATAGGTTATATTTTTAAAGCGTATTTATGCTGAGGGACTTATGTACGTATCTAAATCGATGTTCACAATGTCGTGATGAGAATCGTGAGCGCGCAAAACCCCATTCTGGAAAACTAAAAGCTGAGGCGATTGATGCGTTACGTCAAATTTTTCCGCAATGGCAGCAGACAGTGGTCGGAAGTTTAACAAATCCAAAAGATAAAAATCAATCTGACCGTTCAACGCTTCGTTTTTGTTCTCGAACTGACGCAACACGCTGTTGCTTATTCCGCATCGCGTACTGTGCTTAAACAAGACAACAACTTTATTCCTCGAATTTTGGATTGTTTCTAACTGATCCTCAGAAACCAAGGACAGCCATGCTATTTTGATTTTTTTTTCTTTTTCGCCTCCAAAAACTTTGTCCAATAATCCCATGTTTTAATTTTAAATAGTTTCACAATAAAAATACAAAATTCTTTTTCTTGAAAAGTTAAAACGAAGAAAATTATATTTGATTTTTGAGTTCTTATTGACGAATCGTCATTTTTTAAGCCAATTTGTCTTATTTTCTAAAAGTGTTTAGACAATTTGACTGCTCAACGCTCAAATAAAACCTTGGAACACTCTTTGACATTTTTGTATCAAAATCTATAAAATAACTGGTATGAACTTTAATAATTTCACCATCAAAGCTCAAGAGGTCGTTCAAAAGGCACAACAAATCGCTCACGAACACGAACACCAACTGATCGAAAACACACATATTTTCAAAGCGATCCTAGAGATAGATGAAAATGTAACTCCTTTTATTTTAAAAAAATTAGGGGTCAATATTACTATTTTCACAGAAGTGGTGCACCGCAGTTTGGAAAGCTTCCCGAAGGTTCTTGGAGGAACAGTTGCCTTGTCTCGTGCTACAAACACCACCTTACTCGACGCCAACAACATCGCAAAAAAAATGAAGGATGAATTTATTGCGATTGAACATTTACTTATTGCGCTTTTAAAAAACAAAGACCTCGTCTCTCAACAATTGAAAGACCAAGGAATCAATGAAAAAGGACTCAAAGCTGCCATCGATGAATTGAGAGGTGGACAACAGGTAAAATCCCAATCCGTTGAAGACACCTACAATGCTTTGAGTAAATACGCAAAAAACCTAAACCAACTGGCCAATGATGGCAAATTGGATCCTGTTATTGGAAGAGACGAGGAAATTAGAAGAATTCTTCAAATACTATCACGACGCACCAAAAACAATCCTATGATTGTAGGAGAACCAGGTGTTGGTAAAACAGCAATTGCCGAAGGTTTGGCGCATCGAATCATTCAAGGCGATATTCCTGAAAATTTAAAAACAAAACAAATTTTCTCGTTAGACATGGGGGCATTGATTGCTGGTGCAAAATTCAAAGGAGAATTTGAAGAACGTCTGAAATCAGTTGTGAAAGAAGTGATTTCTTCCGATGGCAATATCGTCCTATTTATAGATGAAATACACACTCTGGTTGGCGCAGGAGGTGGCGAAGGAGCCATGGATGCGGCTAACATTTTAAAGCCGGCATTGGCAAGAGGTGAACTCCGCGTAATAGGTGCCACAACACTAGACGAATACCAAAAATATTTTGAAAAAGACAAAGCTTTGGAGCGTCGTTTTCAAAAAGTCATTGTAGACGAACCCACCACCGAAAGTGCGATCTCAATCTTAAGAGGAATCAAAGACAAATACGAAGCACATCACAAAGTACGCATCAAAGACGAGGCTGTAATTGCAGCTGTGGAACTGTCACAGCGCTACATAACCAATCGGTTCTTGCCCGACAAGGCCATTGATTTAATCGATGAATCTGCTTCAAAAATGCGTATGGAAATCAACTCGAAACCCGAAGAACTAGATGCTCTGGACAGAAAAATAATGCAGCTCGAAATAGAAATCGAAGCCATTAAACGAGAAAAAGACAAAATCAAACTCAATCATTTGAAAAAAGAGCTGGCAAATCTCAAAGAAAATAGAGACGGCTTGTATGGCAAATGGAAAAGTGAGAAAGACTTGGTAGACAAGGTTCAAAACACAAAAGAAACCATTGAAAATCACAAGTTAGATGCCGACAAAGCAGAGCGAGAGGGCAACTATGGCTTGGTGGCTGAGTTGCGTTATGGAAAAATCAAAGATGCCCAAGAATCACTTGACAAACTTCAAAAAGAAGTTGTTAAAAATCAAGAAAATGCATTGATAAAAGAAGAGGTTACCTCAGACGATATCGCTGAAGTTATTGCCAAATGGACGGGGATTCCAGTGCAGAAAATGCTGCAAAGTGAGCGCGAGAAATTGCTCGTACTGGAAAAAGAACTGCACAAACGTGTGATTGGTCAAAAAGAAGCTATCGAAGCTGTTTCTGATGCTGTAAGGCGCTCAAGAACGGGACTACAAGATGAAAAGAAACCTTTGGGATCCTTTTTGTTTCTAGGAACAACTGGGGTTGGAAAAACGGAATTGGCCAAAGCACTGGCTTCTTATTTATTTGACAACGAAAGCGCTTTGACAAGATTGGATATGAGTGAATACCAGGAACGCCATGCCGTCAGTCGATTGGTAGGAGCTCCCCCGGGTTACGTAGGTTATGACGAGGGCGGACAGCTGACCGAAGCAGTCCGAAGAAAGCCTTATTCCGTAATCTTGTTAGATGAGATCGAAAAAGCACATCCAGACACTTTCAATATTTTATTGCAAGTATTGGACGAAGGAAGACTGACCGACAACAAAGGAAGAATCGCCGATTTTAAAAACACGATCATCATCATGACTTCCAACTTAGGGTCAGACAAAATTCAAGACCGTTTTGAGAATGCAAAAAATGAGAGCAAGGACCGAATTACTCAAAAAGCAAAAGAGGATGTCATGGAGGTTTTAAAAAACACCATTCGACCCGAGTTTTTAAATCGAATTGATGACATAATTCTATTCACGCCTTTGGACAGAAAAGAAATTCAAAAAATTGTATGCATGCAACTCGATGGACTTTCACAAATGTTGTTAGAAAAACAAATTTATCTCAAAGCGACCGAAGACGCTATTGAAACACTGTCAGGAAAAGGATTCGACCCGAAGTTTGGGGCGCGTCCTGTGAAACGTGTGGTTCAAAAAGAGGTGTTAAATGCCTTGTCTAAAGAAATATTGGCAGGAAATATAAAACCCAGTCAACATATTTTACTCGACGCGTTTGACGGAAAATTTGTTTTCAGAAACAATTAAATACGAAACTACGCGCGCTTTGCTTTTTTTTGCGAGGTGCGCATTTTTTATGTTCTCCAAAAAACACTTGACGCCATTAGGCTTTCACTTGCTGATTTGCTTTGAAAACAAAATAAACACCCGTCAAAACCAGTGGCATACTCAACCATTGTCCGGTATTTAGAACCCACGCCCCTCTTTCGTCAATTTGAGCCTCTTTCCAAAACTCAACGACAAACCTCAAAGACCACAGGGTTGCAAAAAAGAGACCAAACAAATAACCTTGTTGCTCTTTTTTATTGGTATTCCAGTACATTTTCCACAACAAAACAAAAACGAGCAAATACCCAAACGCCTCATACAATTGCGTGGGATGTCTAGGAAAATCTTCTCCCAATTGCTGAAAGACAAAACCAAAATTAGTTCCTGTAGGCTTCCCGACAATTTCAGAATTCATAAGATTCCCTATTCGAATAAAAAAACCCGCCAAAGCAACAACTATTCCCAAACGATCTAAAATAAAAAGCAGGGGCTTTTTCAAAATATTTTTACTGTAAATGTACAAGGCTGTGATGATTCCAATTGCAGCTCCATGACTTGCCAAACCGGCAAAACCAGTGAATCGAAAAGGGGAGAATTTCACAGGCAATAGTATTTCTGCCAAATGATTTTTAAAATACGCCCAATCGTAAAAAAACACATGTCCCAAGCGAGCCCCTAGAATCGTAGCCAAAACAGTATACACAAAAAGCTGGTCTAATTTTTCTAAAGAAATCTGATCTTCAATGTAAATTTTCTTCATCAATCGCAATCCGACTCCAAAAGCAAGAACAAACATCAGGCTGTAATAGCGGATGGTAAAAAACCCCAAATCAATCCCCAAAGCAGGATCCCAATTCACAGAAAGTAACGGCATAAGTAGTAATTTAAATTTATTTGTTTTTAACGCTGACGAATACTCTTTTTTTAAGGCACTGGATCGTGTCCTTTCCCTCCCCAAGGATGGCATCGTAGCATTCTTTTGAAAGACAACAATCCACCTTTTAAAATTCCGTATTTCTTCAATGCTTCAAGGGCATACTGCGAGCATGTTGGATGAAACCTACATGCAGCGGGTGTATATGGAGACACCACAACCTGATAAAACCGAATCAACCCTACAAAAGGAAATATTAGAATTTTTTTCAACATCAATTTATAGAAAAAGTAGTTCCCTCTTTTCCATCTTTCAATTGAACTCCCAATACCAATAATTCATCTCTTATTTGATCTGAGAGCGCCCAGTTTTTATTTTCTCTTGCCTCTTTTCGCAATCGTATCAAAAGCGCCACAACGCCGTTTAATTTGTCTGAATTGACTTGTGAGACATCATCAACCAACCCTAAAACATCGTACACAAAATTCTTCAAGGTGTCTTGCAACAAACTTACATCTCCTGCCTGCAAACTTTCCTTGCCATCACACAACAAATTGACATACTTCACCCCTTCAAATAAATGTGCAATCAAAATAGGACTATTGAAATCATCATTCATTGCTTTGTAACAATTTTCCACCCAATTTGATATTTCTAGACTTGACTTTGTCGCAACAGGCAAATCATCTAACAAGCGTATTCCTTGCATTAGCTTTTGAAAACCTTTCTCAGAAGCTTCCATCGCCTCACTTGAGAAATCCAGATTACTTCTGTAATGGGCTTGCAACATAAAAAAACGAGTTACGCTCGGTGAAAAAGCTTTGTCTAACTTGTCGTTGTTACCCGAGAATATTTCGTTCGGCAAGATATTATTCCCGGTAGACTTGGCCATTTTTTGACCATTCAATGTCAACATATTTGCATGCATCCAATAGTTCACGGGAGCTACACCATTTGAACAATTGGCTTGTGCGATCTCACACTCATGGTGAGGAAATTTCAAGTCCATTCCTCCTCCGTGTATGTCAAATTTTTCTCCCAAATACTTAGTACTCATCGCTGTACATTCTAAATGCCAACCAGGAAAGCCATCACTCCAAGGAGAAGGCCATCGCATGATATGCTCAGGACTCGCTTTTTTCCATAGCGCAAAGTCTTGCGGATTTTTCTTTTCAGATTGCCCTTCTAAAGCTCTTGTGTTATGGACCGAGTCCTCAATATTTCGCCCAGAGAGAGCACCGTACTGTTCGGATTCATTGTATTTTAAAACATCAAAATAGACTGACCCATTGGTTTCATAGGCCATTCCTTTTTTCAAGATATCTTTGACGATTTCAATTTGCTCCAAAATATGCCCCGTAGCAGTAGGCTCAATACTTGGTGGCAAATTGTTAAATTTTTGCATAGTGTTATGGAAATCAACTGTGTATCGCTGCACCACCTCCATTGGTTCAATTTGCTCGATTCTCGCTTTCTTTGCAATGCGATCTTCCCCAACGTCTGCATCATTTTCCAAATGCCCTGCATCTGTAATGTTTCTGACATAACGTACTTTGTAACCCAAATGCCTGAAATAACGAAAAACCAAATCAAAGGACATAAAAGTGCGGACATTGCCTAAATGCACGTTGTTATAAACCGTCGGACCACAAACATACATTCCTACACTTCCTTCGTTTATGGGATTGAAGACCTGTTTCTCTTTTGCTAATGAGTTGTATATTTTAAGTTGATTTTTCTTGTATAAATCCATGAAGTATCTCTTATTCTTAAGAGGCGTAAAGATAATAACTATTTTGAATTATAAGGGAGAAATAACGCGCCAAAAAAAACAAAAAGAGACGTTGTTCAATGGATCTGAAAACGTCTCTTTTTATCTTCTTATGGATACCTACCTACTAATAGTCTCTAAAAATGGCATGCATCATTCGTTTTTTATCATTGATGCTTTCTTCCAGAGAAATCATCGTTTCTGTCCTGTTCACTCCCGGGACATCATCAATTTTAAAAATAATATTTTTAGCATCTTCTGTGTCTTTTGCTCTTATTTTACAAAAGATATTGAATTTCCCAGCTGTTACATAAGCCACTGTTACATTTGGTATGGTTCGCAAACTGGCTATCACCTCTTTGGTCATCGAAGTTTTTTCTAGATAAATACCGATGTGTGCAATAAAAGCATAACCCATTTTTTCATAGTCCAAGGTCAACGTTGACCCCTTGATAACTCCTTCTTCCTCCATTTTCTTCACACGAACGTGAATTGTTCCTGCAGAAACCAATAATTTTTTTGCAATATCCGTAAAAGGAGTTCTTGCATTTTCAATCAATAGGTCTAAAATTTGATGGTCTACTTCGTCCAAATGATATTTTTTCATTTCTTACGATTTTATTATATATTTAATTTAAAGCAAAATTAATAAAACATTTTTAAAATTTTTGATATAACCTTGCAAAAAATTCAATTTAAATAGATTTTGGAGGCTTTCGTTTGAAGTCCTTTTCTTCGTGACCAATAAAACCATTCAAGTTCCCTCTTGTAACCTCTTCTTTTTCAAGCACTAACTCATTGTCTTTTACAATATAACTGTATTGGTAGGCAATATCTAAGAAGGAACCCTCAGCTACTTTTACATTTCTGTATATAATATCAAAACATTTTTTGTCATTATTGGGTATCGAGAAATAAGGTTTGTAGTTCGTGTGTACCGGATTATCAACAATACTCAACAACCCCTGTAACAACGCATAAAAATTAAATTTACGAACCACATCTCTTTTGTAATCATGGTAATAATGCCCTGCCTCGATTAGAATCGTATTGTGGCCTAGTTTTTGAAAATTATCTCCTGTAGCGGTTGGATAAAACTCATCGGTATAGCGCCCAATATGGCCCGGAATAATTTTTTCTAACAATGCATTCATTTCAACAATCACACTCATCGTTTCTTTTCTTCCTTTCGTCAACGTGCGCTCTAGATCCTCAGAAGGTGCTAAAAACGAAATCGTAGCTGGATTCTTGGTTCCTTCCACATTAAAGATCGTGCGCTGATCGTGTAAATTGAAACAAAAATGAGGGCTGAACTCCTCCAAGACAGATCGCAACAATTTACTTTCTTTCGCTTTCAATGCAACTGCATCTCTGTTCAGGTCAATATTATTTGAATTCACACGTGTAAACGCGTCTGACCCATCTGGATTCAACATCGGAACAAACCAAATAGTACAATTGTCTAAAATTCTTTGACACTCCACTTGAAACATACCTGGATTTTCAAAAAACTGAAATAAATCAAATATCGCTTTGGTTCCTGTACTTTCGTTTCCATGCATTTGAGACCAAACTAAAATTCTTTTGGCACCGTTTCCAATTTTTATTTTACAAATAGGATTGTTTTTTTCTGAATATCCTAGAGTACTTTTTTCAAATTCACTGCTCTTTAAATTATTTAGCAATGGAGAAATGTCTTCGAATAAAATTCTTCTTCCTGACAAATTATTTTGAAAGTTGGATTTGTACCAATTTTCAAGTGCTGCAATTTCTAATATTTTCATGTTGCAAATGTAAATAAATTGATGTTTACATTTGTAACAATGAAATGGAGCGTTGTTAATTACAAATGTAAACAAGAAACCGTCTGCTTTATTCGCATTTGTTGCATTTGAAAACCCGCAAGCTCCTTATTCTTTCTTTACAGCATTAAAAACATTATAATCAGATTATTACAATACCCTATATAAACCTTTTATGCATACTAATTCTTTCAGTTAAAATGATGTTGCTTTGTTTTTGTAAATAGTTTACATTTGTAAAACAAAAATCTTGTTACAATGTTAAACAGCTTGGATTTCACAAAAAGACTCAAGAAAATAATTGATTTTCACAATGTTTCCGCCTCTAATTTTGCAGACAAAATCAATGTACCTCGTTCTAGTATATCCCATATTTTGTCTGGAAGAAACAAACCGAGCCTTGAATTTATTTTAAAAGTCATCGGCACTTTTGAGGATGTAGATATCAATTGGCTACTTTTTGGATCTGGGAATTTCCCTAAAACCACTCCTCTTCCAAACCAAGAAAAGCAAGTTTTAAAAGCGTCCGATTTGACAATCGAAAACAACATTCAGTTAGAAAAAAAAACAAACTCCTCACCTACCTCATCCATTGAAAAAATTGTTATTTTTTATATGGATGGTACTTTTAAAGATTTTTCTGAAAAAAATTAGCAAAGAAGCCGCAAGAAAAACAGGACTCGAAACGTATTGGACAACGAAAAGAATTAATTACTAACAAAAAGAGTTTGCGACCGTTTCTCTCAATCAAATACGCACCAATTGAACCAAAGCGCGATTCACAAGCGCAATCAACTCTTTCTTATTTGAATTTACCTGAAGCTCTTGCTCGCGGACCATTTGACGCATCATTTCAATCATTTTTTGATCAAAATTGTATTGCTTATAACGAATCCCTTTGGAAACCATGTCGTCGAGCAAGTTTTTGTATGCCTTTATATCATTTCCCATCACAACCCATTGAAAAGCTTTTTCAAATAGCTGGTTGCTTTGCTTGTCTTTCCCGAGATACATTCCTTGTATGATATAGCTTGCTACGAAAGCCATTTCAGAAACTTCTCTTTTTTGGAAATACATCTTGGCCAATGGAAAAGCAATGGCTTTTTTTACGCTTTTAGGCAACTCTTTTGCCTTTTCCATCGCCCTTTCCTCGTTGAGATAATACAAGCCTTCTAAAGCACTTGCTTTTACTTTGTTTGACTCACTTTCAATACTTTTTTCAAAAAAATCTTGGTAATCAAAATACACCAAACGACCGAGAACCTTAATAGCAGCAGCTTTGACAAAATTATTTTTGCTTTTTTTTGCCAAGGTTTCTATTTTCGAGATCACCTGTCTTTTGGAGTGCTTGTAGCTCAAATCAATATGCTCCAAAGCAAAAACCTGCAATTCATCATATGGATCGTCAAAAGCAGCAACCATCAACGCAAACACCTCTTTCTCTTCTTGGCGCCCAATCAATTCTTGCAAAGCTTCTTTTCTATCCAAATGATGTGATGCATTGTTGTATTGAAATAGAAACTCTTTTACTGATTTTTTCTGAATGAAATCTCCTAACACCACATGATTCGAATTTACCAATACCAAATCTGGATAATCCTCGTATTGGTAGACAAACGACTTCTCGCTATTGTCAACAAACAATTCGTGTACTGTTTTTCTTCCATTCTCAAAAACTTCTATTTGAAGCGGAAAATAAAAAGTATTTTGTGCATCTTGCTTGAATGTAACCGTCACCGTTTTGTCCAAAATATTGTAATCTTGCGTAACAAAGACATTGGGATGTCCTGGACCAAAATACCATTGATTGAAAAACCAATTCAAGTCTTTTCCAGATACAGCTTCGAAAGCCATCCTCAATTGAGCTACCTCGGCAGCTTGGTATTTGTTTTGAATTAAATAATTTTGAATCCCCTCAAAAAAAGCGGCGTCTCCTAAAAAATTTCGAAGCATATGCAAAATCAATCCTCCCTTGTTATAACTGACCGCATCAAATATATCTTCTTTATCTTCATAACTGTAACGCACCAAATGTTTTTGTGAATTTTCTCCTTTTTTATAGACACTCGCTTCTTGAAACAAATGCGCATCTGCTCTTTCTTTTCCATATGCATGTTCTAACCACAAATACTCACTGTAATTGGCAAAAGATTCATTCAACGTTATATTCCCCCAATTCTCTGTCGTTACCAAATTTCCAAACCAGTGATGAAACAACTCATGTGCAATAATTGTTTCCCATTTGTTTTCGTCAATCAAGTCTCCTTCTGACTGATACGCTCCTTCTTCATGCACCACTGCTGTTGTGTTCTCCATGGCACCACTCACAAAGTCACTTACAACCATCTGGCTGTATTTATCCCAAACAAAATCGACACCTGTAGTATTTGAAAAAAACTCCATCATTTCCGGGGTTTTACCAAAAATTTTGCGTGCCAATCCTTCGTATTCTTTCTCTACATAATAATTCACTTCTTTCCCTTTCCAAGTATCTTTTACCACAGAAAAGGCTCCTACCCCAATAAAAAAGAGATACGGTGCGTGCTTCTGATCCATGCTCCAATAATCGATGCGTTCTTTATTTGCTGCTGGGGTTTGAGAAACCAAAACACCGTTGGATAAGGTTTTGTATTTTTCTGGTACACGAATGTAAATTTCCTGTGAAGTTTTTTGATTCGGCTTGTCGATGGTTGGAAACCAACAACTACTAGCCTCTGTGGCTCCCTGCGTCCATACTTGGGTCGGCTTTCCATTGGAATCCCCTTTGGAATTGACAAAATAAAGCCCTTTTGCACTGGCAATCGCTTTGCTTCCTGACTGCTTTACTTTGTTTGGACGCGCTGTGTACGATAGATACAACTTCAAAGAATCCCCCTTCTTATATACCCTTTCTAATTCAATGTAGATTTTGGTCCCGTCGTAATGAAAATCCAAATGTTTTTTTTCTGAAGAAACTTCATGAATCAGCATGGCTTTCGCGTCCAAAATCAATTTATCAGTACTGTAAAAATGAGGTGTTAAATCGAGCCAAGCCTCTCCTTCGAGTTCTTCTTTTTCAAAATCCAAACGAACCGCTAATTTCGTATGAAGCAACTCAAATTGTTTTTCAAAAAGCTTTGCAGTATGGTAGCGTTTTGCTTTCTCAGAATTTTGAGAAAAGGATACCGCTGCCCAAAAAAACAGGATACTACAAAAAAGAGATGTACGTAATTTCATCGAAAAAAGTTTTGGCAAAAGTAAAACAGAAATCATTTTAAAAGCTCTAATTTATTGTTAAATAGACTTTTCTTAAGAATCGTATTTAATAGGTGTCATTTTAGAATCGTATTTATCGCGCATGTACGCATAGCCATCCTCCCACCATTTTATCATTTTTTTTTGATTAAAAATCAAAGAATTTGTTGTCAATACAGTGGGTGTATAATACATATTTAATTTTACATCTTTGTTTTTGGCTGCTAACTTTCCTATGGTCAAATTGTGTTTTTTCACATGCTCTAGTAAAAAATCAAAAACATTGGAAAGCAGTGAAAAAGGGTTTTTGGAAGGCATTCTGTTCAGTTGTTGTAATTCTGTATCTAAAATGATCACATCTATCTCGGTAGCACCTCGCTGAATTGCTTCACGTATGGGTACCAAACAACCAAAACCTCCGTCAGCATATTCACAATTATCTTTTACCAAAAGACTCATAAAAGGAACGTAATTACAAGATGCCCAAATCCAATCGCAAAAATCGTCGTAGGAACATTCGCGGAGTGTTTTGTATTCAATTTGACTGGTCGTTAAATTGGAAACCACCACCACCACATCCTTGCTCGTGTTTTTTAGTGTTTGGTAATCATTTTCAGAAACACTCTCTCGAATTAATTTTCGTAAATTTTTACTCTCCCCAAAAGTCTTGCGACGACGTATAAAATTCCACAACACATTGAAATGATTGATGGTAACTACTTCTTCTCCATGTACTTTTTTAACAAAGAATGGATTGTTGCTAAAAATACTGCGTTGATTTACTTGTGTGTAGAGCTTTTTCAAAGCCTCAATTTTTCCTAGTGCCAAATGAGAAATCAGCAAACTTCCTGTCGAAGACCCAAGATACAAATCGTACTCCTTTTTTTGTTCTTTTACAAGATATTCTGCAACACCTCCTGCAAAAGCTCCTTTACTCCCCCCTCCTGATATTACCAATGCTTTCATCTTTTTCTGAATGTTTTTTAGTAAGTTTGATAAAGCTAGTTAAAATAGCTTTTACACAAAAAAAAATCTTACTTTTTCTCAACAATGAAGTGGTTCAAAAAATCGTTTTGCGCAATCTTGCTTGGAATACTTGCTTCAAGCTGCTCAAAGCAAGACTTGCAAAGCAAAATGTCTTTTCAATGCTCATCCTCAAAACCCTTAGAGAAACTTAAAAAGTTAACAGACGTAAAGAACACTTTTTCCATAAAAATCCCTAAAAATTGGAAAAGAGAGTTGTACGTAAGCTCCAAAGAATCGAGAATTTATTTTGCAGACACCACAAAAGAACTAGGGGACGCTTATATTTTTGATATCGGATATTTGCAAGAACCTCAAACAATAGATAGTAATTTCACCTCCAACTTTCAAAAAGAATTGACAAAAAAGAATCAGATTCTTGAGCAATCAGGAAAATTCTTTCACGCTGAAAAAGAAGGCTACTTTTTCCTTTCTTCTTCTGAGAATTTTGGGATGAGCGCTAAAAATCTTCATGTTTATATTTCGGGCAACACTTTTTGCTACTGTATAAAAATTGACGTTTATGGAGATCAAAACATCGAGTCTCGTTTCTGTGAGGCCTTGCAATTCTTTGACCGAATTTCGTTTCACAAATAAAACAGAGCCACATTCTATCTATTTAGATGCTATTCTTTTTGAAAATCACTTTTTTTACCTGCTTCTTTTTGAACGACACTAATTTGACTCCAAGATCTGGCTGAATTCACTTGCGCTTCTAAATTGAAAGATTTTGAATTCCTTTCTGTTGCTTTTTTTTGTTTCTGCACCAATTTTTTGATATTAAAACCCGCTGTTTTCATGAATACAAATATAAAACATCCAAATACATCTCTGAATTTAATAGCACTTTAAAAATCATTTGTGTTTTTTTTTCTATCTTTAATACATTCCGAACGATAAAAAAGTATTTAAATGAAAACAAACAAACTTGTCCTCCAAAACGCTCTAAAAATCTATCTAGGAATTGTTCTTTTCTTTTTCTTAGTAAAACTATTAGGCCTGAGTCATATTGTTGAATTGAGAATTGTCAATGCTTTTTTTGTTGTGATGGGTGTAAACTCTTGTATCAAAAAGAATGTTTTTGAAAATCTAGACAACAACTACCTGACAAATTTATCACTGGGCTTTGCGGCAGCTGTTTTGGCAGTTCTTGCCACCTCTTTCTCTCTAATTTTTTACACAATGGTCTTTGACTCCAGCGTCATTACCTTTATGGAAAATAGTAGGTTCTGGGGCAACAACCTGAGTTTAGGGACTGTTGTATTTGCATTGCTTGCCGAAGGAGTAGCATCCTCTGTTATTTGTACGTTTATTGTGATGCAATACTGGAAGAAATACAAGTTGGGCACACTGCTCTAAAAAACTAAAATCTTTTTCATAATTTTGCGTAAATCAAGAATTGTAAATCCTTCAAAGACTATCCTAATTACTTAAAATTACACCAAATATTTTCAAGTTTTTAAAACTAGAATACTATTCAAATTGTACTTTAGTGTTATGAGAGCTCTATACCTGATTGCAAAATAGATACTTGTTTGAGCTTCTTTTTTGACATTCGCCAATAGTGAACTCTATTTCTTCTACTATGATGCTAGATTAGAATGTTTCATCTTATAAACCAAGAAATCTCATCCTCTCAAATCAATTAAAGTTCTCAATAATATAGTCTAATTCTGAATTTGAAATTAGAAGTGGACTTTCAGTAACATCAACAACCCATATTTCTTCTTCGTTCAATATAAACGTTACATTTCCAATATTTCTATTTGTATTTCCGGTTTTAACGTAAAGGGGTACCGTTTTTTCATAAGGGGTTCCATTGTCATTTTCTTCCAACGTTTCTATAATTTCTTCATAGTCTGTCGTTATATCAAACAGGAATGGAACTCTAAAACTACCATCTACTCTCCCAGCACCATCTGCGCAATTTATATAAAATTGGACAACATAACGATTGACCATATCAATTTCAGTATTCCCATAAGTTGGATTGGAACTCAATTCATCTATAATCGTAAATGAGTATTTAAAATATTTAGTACTTCCATCCATAAAGTAAAATCGATAACCTTGTTGTGACCTCATAAAACCAGTGAGGCTTAAATTTTCTATGTGAGAATGTTTTGCCTCCGTTCTTATATGTACTTGATGTTCTCTATCCTCTCTTTTTTCTAAGATTCCTTTTGTAATCAACCTAGAATTTTCCTGATTCTGGCCTGAAAGAGTAGTAATTTCGCTTCTTTCTATGTAAAATTCATTTGAGTAATGATGCTCCCCGTTGTAATCAAAGATACTACTATAATCGTAAAAAGTAGGACGTAATAGTCCATCTCTGTCATCATGATTAGGCACTGGTCCTTCAAGTTCTTCCGTATCACAGTCTGTACTTGGTGTTTTGTCAGACATAAAGTATTTGATAGAAGATTCTGTCCTAGAAACTATGGGAGCATTTATAATCTGTTGGATTTCTAATTGTGTAAGAGGATTAGTTCTGTAATCTCTAGAAATATCAAAATCGTAATTTTTGTTATCAATTGTATTTGTTATTTCATGTTGACAATCTATTTCAGAAGATCTATTTGCTAATGATTGAGAGGAATAACTTGACACAGGATTGATGTTTTTGTCAGATTTAATGATCTCCATGATTTTAAATTCATTAAAAACATTCTCCAATAATTCTTTTGTAATATTCTCTGTGACAGGAGTCTCATCTATTTCATGAGATTCATCTCTTTCACCGTTTTCTAAAGACTCTATTGAATCCGATGAAGAGCTACATGAACCGAGTAGATATATACATAAAAAAAGGAGATTTAATTTTACAATACGTTTCATCAGGATTTTTTTATTAGTAAAGTGATTGATAAATATTTTCATTATTTAAAAGAGTTCTTATACATGAATTTTCCCCTATTATCACACGCACAAATTATCAGTAAATTCCTTTTCTAGGGTTTTACAAAGCCTATCCAGAAGGGTTGAAGTTGGGAGTCTCAACTATTTTAATCAGAGTAAAAACAGTGAAGGGCATTATATCAAATTACTTAGTAGCAATAGTTTGATAATAATTCCTCAATTTCGTTACCATATTGTTCAGAAAAATTTAATTTCTTTGAAATATTAAAGTCAACACAGGCTTTTTTGCTTTCTCCTAATTTAAGATATATTCTCCCTCTAATCATATAGGCGTAAGAATTTGTTGGTAGTAGCCCAATCGATTTTTTAATATCTGACAATGCTTCTTCAAGGATTGACATTTTTAATTTGCTGTGAGCTCTATTAGAAAGAGCAATAGGATTATCAGGGTCTAATTTTAAAGCTTTGTTAAAATAAAAATTAGCTTTTTTATGTTGTCCTGCTTTTTGAAAAGAAAATCCCAAATTTATAATTGTGGCTAGATGAGATGGATCTCGGTGCAAGATTCTTTGTAAAATCTCTTTTGCTTTTGTGAAATCTAAAAGCTCTATGTACAAGGCCGCTAACAAATTTAAAGCATTGATATTTGAAGGGTTATTTATTAAGACTTGTTTTATAATAATTGCTACTTTTTCAAAATCCCTTATCAGAAAATTACAGCTTGCCAACTTCATATTATAATTCCGTAAATCATCCTCCATTACAAAAGAAATTATCTTCTCATAATCTATAATCGCTTGTTTGTATTTTCTCAGAGCAAAGAAGAATTCCGCCCTTGTGTTTAATAAAAGTACAGAGTTTGGGTGAAGCGAAATAGACGTGTTTAATACCTCAAATGCTAAATGATATTTCTGGAGTTTCACAAGATATTCATATTTATGAAAATAGAATACTGGTGGCGCTTTATTTCCATCAAAATAAATAGCCTTATCAATGCTTGCTAAAGCTTGATTTACATCATTATGTGATGCAAACGTTATAGCTTCCTGGTAATATTTGTTATTTATCGTTTGAGCAACTAAAATTTTACCAAGTAAGAAAATAAAAAAAAAACATACGTATCTCATAATTCTCTTAAAAAAACCTTGTGATTCAATAGCCTCTCACAGGCCCTAATTTACTCTTTAAGTCTTTAATTGCGTTCGTTATATGATTCTCGACTGTTTTAGAACTTATAGACAACTCTGAACTGATATTTTTGACACTCCTTCTTTCAATTCGCTTCATTCTAAATACCATCCTTCTCTTACTTGGAAGACTTTCAATAGCATCCATAATAATTTTTTCTTGTAAAAAATCATAACTCTTTTCATTCGAGCAATAATATTTTTTTAAATGCCCCTGATTAACATCTATATCTTCGCTAAACAACTTAGATACCTTTATTTGTTTGTAGGTATTCCATTTAACACATCGAAACGAATAGGATGATAAGTTTCTAATTTCCATAAAATTATCTTTCAACAATAACGTTACAAAAATATTATGAATAACATCCTCCGCCATTTTGAAGTCTCCACATATTGAGTAAGAGTACGAAATCATATCTTGCCTTTTTAATTTGTAAAATTGGGTAATTTCATTTTTATTTTTGTCTGTTTGTTTCATACATCCTTTGTTTTGGAAAGATTTAGTTTTCAGGGAGGAAACGAAGTATCTGGGAAATAAAGGCAAATGTAAAATTCCTAACATTATGCAAAGTAGAAGTATCTTCAACCCCCCCTAATACCCCCAAAAAAAATATTTGTCATGGGTTTTTTCTTATCAATTTCCTCAACTAAATCAGTTATCTCTCCGAGAACCCTCTCTATTCAAAAATCGAATAAATACAGTTCTCATTATTTTATCTTCGAAAAAAAAACGAAATGCTCCTGTTTTATTATACAATTTGAAATTTAGATCATAACTTACAAAAACATGAGATTAAAAGATTTCTCGGTAAAAGCTATTAATATTTTTAGAGTGTATCCCCAAATGACTTTTCTATCAAACAATTACAGTGTTCGTTGGGAAGAGCCTCTTAGGAAAAAACTACTAAAAAGTATCTTTTCCCTCAAAAAACTATTCATTCTTTAGGGGGTTGTGCTGAAAACAAACTCATATAATTTATAAACCATTAAATTATTTATATATGTTTGAATTTATTTTACTCCCATTACAACAATCAGGAATTGAAACTCAACTCACAGCGTGGGGGGGGACAATCAGGACAATTTTAAATATCGTTACTGCGATTTTTGCAATCGTAGGAGGCTTTTTAGTGTTTTTCCAATACACACAGGGAAATGACCAAGCACAAAAAAACTTTATAAAATTTGTTATTGGACTGGGAATTGTTGGATTGGTAAACCTAATCGTGAATTTTTTCTTGCCAGCAGCAGTTACTTTTTAAGAAAACGAAAGTTTCAGGGTAAAACAGAAACTTAAAACATTACATTTTTATAGTTCCTGTTAAATCGTAATCATCATAAACTTATTTCTTATGAAAAGATTCTTAGAGATAGACTATTTATTGAAATTTTCAAAAACTATTACACTTGTAGCCTTATGCATTTCATTCCTTTCAATTTCTGCTAGTTTGTCGTATGGGATTTATTTGAATAAATTAAACCTAAAAGAAAAAATTTATGTTTTGGAAGGAAGTGGAAATGTACTGGTTGCAAACACTGTAAAAGATGCTCTTATGTGGCGTGAACCTGAAATCCGTAGTCATTTAAAAAAGTTTCATAATTATTTTTTTAATCTTGATCAATTTAACTACAAAAAGAACATAGAAAAATCTCTGGACCTGATAGACGAAAGTGGTAAAAACTACTACTTAACATTGCTAAACCAAGGTTGGTACAACTCCTTAAAATTAAACAACCTTGCACAAAGAATACGAATAGACTCTATAAATATGAATACCGAAACATACCCGTATTGGGGCTTTGTTTATGGAAAAACAGAGGTATATAGATATGGAGAAGAAGAAAAAAAGAAAGAAAAAACAATCCAAATTCAATGTAGACTATACGACGTGGCAAGAACTTTGGATAACCCACATGGGTTATTAATTAGCAATTATGATATTTTATACCATGGAGAAAAATAAACAAATAATTATAGGTGTTGTGTTTACAATCTGTTTCTTTGGATTATTTGGCTACATATACATCACCCTTTTTCATAAGAAAGTTGAAGAGGAAGAAGTGAAAATTCAATTTGAAGTTCCAGAAATCTCTCATAAAGAACAAAATGATTCTAAAATCGATTACTACAATAGTCAACTCGATGCTAATGACATCTCAGATGGATTTCTATTAGAAATAGTAAAACCCTCAAAAGAGGAAGAGTCCTTAAGCTTTGACAAATATAATCTCATTGGACATAAAGAAGATGACTTAAAAAAATCACCCCAAATACCCAATGACCAAAAACATCTGGCACCTAAAAAACGAATTGAAGAACATGCTTCAGCAGATGGAGATGACAATTTGAGTAGGCTATTAGATATAATGGAATCAAACACGCAGTATATGGATGGACTAGAAGACAAAATCCCAACAGCTAAAAAACCTACCATTAAGAATCCTTATTATAACAATCAATTGCTTCAAGGCATTGAAAAGCCATCTAAAATAAACAATGACATTCCAGAACCCATATACAAGAATCTCGATTTGAAAAAAAATTACAATGAAAATGTCTTTTTCAGCACCTCCAAAAACAAAAGTGCTTTCAAAGGCGCTGTATCAGAAATGAGAACTCTTGAAAAGGAACTCTATAAAGCAGAATTTTACGACACGCGATTCATTGAAAATAATGGCCTTGTTATAATCCATTTATTAGAAGACGTATTTTTCGAAAAAAACTTTGTTATCCCCAAATACACCGTGCTCTATGGAATTGCAAAATTGTCTCCAAGAAGACTATATTTAAATATAAGCCCTAATATTATAAAGAATGAAAAAAGATTACCTAGACCAATAACCGTTTATGATTTTGACGGACTAGAAGGTATTTTTATAGAGAATAATGCGATCAATTCTATACCTCTTGAAACAGCAAGAGAACTTACAGAATTGGTAAAAGAAAGCTATAAAAACTCAAATATTATAACAGGAAATTCAGCAGTTCCATTAAAAGAGGCCTCCATAATATTGAGTTCTGAAAAAACCTTACGATACTTAAATCGCTTAAAAGTAAAAATTTCTGGAGGACATAAAATTTGGTTGTCTGTAAAAGATATAAAATAAGTAATTTGAATAGAATTAAAACAATAACAGTATGAAGCGTAAGAAATTGACATCACCAGCTGATTCATCAGAAGTATAGTTACCTAAAATGGATAATCTAACTGAAAGTAGAGCAGCAACAGAAGTAATTAGGATGACGAATATTAAAAATGTTATGAATACTTACGTAAAACAATAACGAACTTATGAATAAGATTGTATTATTTTTTGCGCTTTGTTTTTTTACTTCTAATTATTGTCTTTCACAGTCAGTTATTAGTCCAGAAGATAAAAGTCATGTACTTATAATTAAAGAAAAATTTGACAAAGTATTTGTAAAAACATTGCCAGCAAAAAGTATTCAAGATGACAAAACCATAAACAAATTAATAAACGAAGGTTTGGATGCTGAATTAGAAATTATTGACTTTTTAAGTTCAAAGTTTAGTGTTCAAAGCATGGAAAAATTATTAGAATCTATCAGAACTAATCAGAAAATTGAAAAGATAGCGAACCATTTGTTTCAGCAGATAGAATATGTGACAAATAAAATAGAAAAAGAGTTAAAAAAAGGCAGTAAATGAAATCGATGCGTTCGCCGTCTAAAATACTTAATAACAACAGTAGTTTTAATGTAAACTCAGAAAAAAAAATATTCCATTGTTGCTTTGTTTTATGAACAAGAAATTTAAATTAATAAATATATGAACCACCTCAAACACCTATCTAAAATTGTTTGTTTGCTTTTTGTTGTCCATGTGGCAAACTCACAAGACAGAATTACAAATAACACTTCAATCATAAAAGTGTCTGATAAAATGACAACACATTTAATTTTTGAAAACGAGATAGAATATATAGACATTGGTACACGTGAATTTTCTGTTGATAAACTAAAAAATATAGTCAAAATAAAATGTACCGATTTACAGAATTGGAATACTCACGAAAAAACAAACCTGACAATAGTCACTAAAAGCGGAGACTACTATTCCATATGGGTTTATTATGAAAATAATCCGGAAGTAAAAACGTATTGGTACAAATCTAAATATGGAAATAAATTAAAAAAATTTGATGTTTTAGACGCTAAAAAATTGGCAGTAAAACGATGTCAAGAATTATTTTCTAAAAATTCCAATATTCGCAAGAAACACTCTACATATCATATGAATTACGAGGTAAATGGAATATTTTATGAAAATGATAAAATTATATTTCGTCTAAAAATTGAGAATCTTTCTAGAATAAAATTTAGCACTGATTCCATAAGATTTTTATTGACCACTAAGAAAAAGTTTAACATTTTAAAATCTCTAAAAAAGTTAGAACCCATTCAATATGTTGAGAAAAAAGCAGACTTCGTTTGTAATGATGCAAAAGAAATAAATGGAAAATCAAGTCATACTTACTTGTTTGGTTTTAACAGGTTTGTACCAACAAAAGATGAGGTTTTAGAAGTTAGAATTTCTGAAAATAATTATGGCGGAAGAAGAGGAGTCATCCCTTTAAAAATTAAAGATTTTCTCTTTAAAAGACATTGAATACATATAGAATGGACATGGTATTTTTAAGCATTTTATTAAAAACGAATGCTCTTCAAAATCAGATCATATGTCAAAACATAAATGCATAAACTATTTTATCACCTTTATATCTCTTGCAATAGTCTTTTATTATTTCTCAATTTCATTCTCAAAAACTCTAAAAGATCAAAAAGAAATTTTAGAAACATCTTGCCATGTTGAGAATAAGAGTGGAGGAATACCTAACAAGATTAAAAAGATAGAAAACAAAATTTCCAAATGGTATTCTCTTCGTAAAGATTCTACCCAATTAGGAGGCTGTGAAACTGGAATAAAACAAGCAATGAAAAACGCAGGAAACAAAATTTACAAATTATACACTTTTGGAGCAATAATGTTACCCATGGCAGAGGAATCTAAATTTAACAGGTTTTATGAGAATCTTTTAAAATCAAATTATGGGATTTCAACCGAACATCTTGGCTGTATTGTGTCACCAGGAACAGAATGTTATTCAATCAAAATGGAGGACCTTATTAAAATAGAATTTGGAGCGGAAATTTTTGATCAAACCCGAGAAAAAGCAATTATACTGTTTAAAAACGAAATTAAAACAAAGTAAATTCATGAATATAGTAATTCTTATTTAGGCCAGTAAATGATTAGGAAGATTGTTTTGTTTTAAAATAGAAACTCATTTGAGCTTTCGTTTTAGCCAATAACATTTCTTAAACATATCATATTTAGCATATCATGACTATGAAAAATTATTTTATTATTTTATTATTATTTTTTACAATGTTGACTTCTAATGTTATGTCACAAACTGCAGATATCGCCATTAGCTATATTTTGAGAGAAGTACAAATACAATTAGCCAAAGAATATAAAAAAGAACTTACTAGAAGTTTTCCTAAATTCACAGAATACGCATTAGAAAGCACTGTTTTTTATGAGGCTACAAAAACGAGAACGACTAAAACGAGTTCGTTCTCTTACACTTTCCCTGTAAATCCTTGTTGGAACCCTAAAAACCCGCTAAAAATGCCTTTCAACCCTTTAAAAATAAAAAGGTGTCGTCAAAAAATTAGACTTTTAAAATTTGCAGATAGACTCGTTAGGAGTATTCCTTTGACTAGTACTACATACACTCCAAAAAGTGCTGTGCAAAGTAATATAATGGTGAAAACAAATTCAATATTAAGAGATCTTAATAAGGAATTATTAAAACATTAAAAAAAAATACTATGATTGATTTTAAATCTTTTTTCCCTATTCTAACCATTGATGACGATATGATTATCTCAAAAAGTGGAGCGATTAGCCTTGCTTTTAAAGTAGAACTGCCAGAAGTATTTTCAATCAGTAGGGAGAATCTAGATTTTATCTCTAGTATCATAAGCAGTAGTATTGAAAATCTACCTACAGGAACAATATTTCAAAAACAAGATTATTTTTTTAAAAAAGATTCTACATTACCCGTAACCGATTCTACAAAGTACCTTCCTAGATCTGACAACAAATTTTTTTATGAAAGTCCTATTTTAAAACACGAATGCTATCTTATTTTAAGTTACAACCAAAAAAGAAACAATAAGAAAACATCATTAAAAAAAGAGGAAATCGAACATTTCATTAAATGTTCAAGTTCATTTATAAATAAATTAAATTTATCGGATTTCTTTGAGATTAAACAACTACAAGAAAAAGAAATCATAGACTTATTAAATTCTTATTTTTCTTTATCAAACTCAACATCATATCATGAGGAAGAAGACTATGAACTTTCCTTTGATAAAGGATTTCAAGTAAAAGATAATTTTGTAAAAATATTTTCAATGGAAAATTGTAGTGATCTACCTCAATCTTTTACTCGTTACAAAAAAGAAAAATCATATTCTACAGATAGAACAGATTTTTTCATTCCGTTTACCCACAATTACGTTTTTTCAATTTCATGCAATCATCTGTACAACCAACTTATTTTCATCGAAGAATCAGATGACATTAAAAAAGAAATTGAAACCAAATCTAATAAATTTAAAGGCTTACGAAGTCTTTCTAGGTTTAATAAGCTCTCCAATGAAACATTGGATGATTTTTTAGATGAGGGAGAAAAAAATAAAATCAAGTATGCAAAAGTAAATTTTAGTATGTTTCTATGGGATGCTCAGTACAAAATTTTAGAAGACAATGTAGATTTAGTTCGAAAGGAATTTCAAAAATCAAAGATAAAACTCAATTATTTAACAGCCTCATCAAAAGATTTCTACCAAGCAAATTGCCCTGGAAACTGTTCAAATATGAATAACGTTCATCAATTTATACTTCCAACAGAAGCGATTAGTACATTTATAAATTTTGAAACAACCGCCACAAAGTCTACCAATGGAATACTCTTTTCTGATATTGTGCATGAAGAACCTGTAAGGGTAGATTTATGGGACAGCCCTTTAAAAAAAGGATTGATTGTTAATAGAAATCGTTTGATATTTGGTCCTTCGGGAACGGGGAAATCATTCTTGGTAAACCATATAGTAAGTCAGTATTATGAACAAGGACATCATGTCATTATCATGGATATTGGAAATTCCTATAAAAAACTATGTCTTCTTGTTGGAGGTGATTATTTAGAATATGAAGAAGAAAATCCTTTAAAATTCAACCCTTTTAATTTTGAAAAATATAGTATCGAAAAAAAAGAGTTTTTAGTTTCATTATTATTATTTTTATGGAAAGGATCTGATAACAAACCTAGTAGAGAAGAAAAAAATGTACTCTCAAAATATTTAGATTCTTTTTTCGAAAAAACAGAAAACGACACCACAATAAGACCTTGTTTTAACACTTTTTATGATCATGTCCTAGAAAGTAATGTTGAAGGAGGTGACTTATTTTTTGATAAAAAAAGTTTTGTTTTTTCTACCATTGATTTTTATAAAGGAGGAGATTATGACTTTGTTTTAAATGCGGAGGATAAAGTGGACTTTTTACATAAAAGATTTATTGTTTTTGAATTGGACAATATTAAAGATCATCCAATATTATTTCCATTAGTAATTATGTTGTTAATAGAGACAACAATGGACAAAATTAGAAACCTTCCTGGAGTTAAAAAATCTATATTTATTGATGAATGTTGGAAGCCTCTTTCACAGGGTGAAATGGTAGGATTTATAAAATATCTCTACAAAACCATTCGTAAATTTTATGGAGAAATAGCCATTGCTACTCAAGATATTGACGATATTCTTAGCACAGATGCCGGACCAGCAATGATTAATAATACAGATACTTTTTTATTACTCTCCCACAAAAAGAAACTTTCACTTAAAGATAAATTTTCTAAATATCTATCCTTTACAGAGTCTGATGTTTCTAAATTATATGCCACAGATAAAAGACAAGTTTTTATTAAAATGGGTAGTCTTTCTAACATCTATAAAGTAAAAGTTTCTCCTCAGAGATACGCTTGTTATACCTCTAATGGAGATGAAAACGAAAAAATTTATAAAACATACAAAGAAAAAGGAAATATAAAAATGGCATTTGAAAATTTTATAAATTAAACATTTTCAATGTCCAAAACCTAAAGGAAATTTTGTTAAAAAAATGAGATCTAAAAAAAATTCTTCCAAAACGTTAAAAGAATAATCTAGCATCTCTTTTTAATCAAACAAAGTAATTATTCTCTAAAAATAACTTTTTAGATCACTTTTATTTTTTTGGTTTTACATAACATTTCTCAGAAAGCAGAGTAATAGTCAACAATGTTTTATAAAGGAACATTGAAATATAGTTTCTATCAACAACTATGAAAAACAAGGATCCTATTTATTCAACAAAAAAATATTACTAAAAATGTCAACGAACAATCAAAAAAAAGAGATTCTACAAATAATCACCAAACTTAAAGTTTGCCCCAGTCCACAAGGAGGTCTCTTTTTATTCTTAGTTACTATACTTATTTTAGAAAATTTTGAAAAACAAAAATTTTTAGAATTGATCAACTCTATCCTGAAGAAAAACAATCTTTCTTTTTTAGAAAAAGAATGGGAAATTTTAATGATTATACTTTCTATTTTACTTCAGAAAATAAGATCCTTAAGTTCGGAAAAAATTAGTCGATTCCTTAAAATATCAAAAAACATCCCTCCTTTTTTGAGGGAAATCTATGAGGTTGATACTCTTAATATAAAAGACCTAACAACTTTTTTAAATAAAAATAGCGTAACATCTCTTAGAAAAGTACAAAAAGAAAATCTAAAAAAAATGTTCGCGTCTAATTTACATAAACTTTCAAGAGTAAATAATCATAAAAAAATTGAAAAGGAAAATTTAAGTAAAAAGAAATTTAAGAATCAATAACTAGAATCTATTCTGAGTATGAAACCAATTGTTAATCCAACATATAAATCAAGTGCTGAACTAGATACTAATCCAGACCATGATCCAAACATCGATCAGAGCAAGACTACTTCTTCAGAAAAAGAAGAAGAATCTAAAAACACAAAACCTCTTAGTGAACGACTTTTAAACTATGTCAAAGCCGTTCTTTTAGTTAGTCTATTACTTGTTATTGGTGGTCTCATAGGAATAGGATTAGGTCTTGTCGTATTTATTTTTGTGTGTAAAAAACCAATTATAAAAACAATTAAAAAAGCTTTGGCATATTTAAATAAAAAAAGAGAAAAGCGAAAAAGAACAAGAGAAATTGACCCAGCAGAAACAAGAGAAGAAAAAAAAACAAGAGAAATTGACCCAGAAACAGAAACGAGTTCATTAGAAATGAACAAAGAGGATTTAAAAAAAATGAAGACCAGACCTGATTCTGTATCAGTTAAAGTACTTCCCAAAGAGCAATCAACATCGACCTCAAATGGATTGAAATCCAAGAGCACTTCAAAGTTTCAAGGCTCAAAGTTTGAGGGATTCACTAAACCCACTATAGGATTAAGTGGAGAAGCACGAAAAAGAAGAAATTCTTTGCCAAGTAGAAAAAACTCTTTACCAAATCGTACAACTCGGAGAGCGACAATTAAATAATGAAAAAAATGCATAGAAAATTAATTACGTATTCCCTTTTGATATTTATTTCATTTCCTGTGTTTTCACAATTTGTAGTCGTTAATATTACATGGATAAATACGGATAAACCTTTACTAGGTGTCTTGAGTCAAAAATTAGCTGTTAATGCTATTGTTCTATCACAACAAACACTTATTCATACAGGGTTGAAAAAAATTAAAGAGAGTAAAATAGAAATTAGGAAAAATGAGTACGAGAAAAACAAGTACGACAGAAGTTTAGCAGTTCCCTTAGGTGCAAACCTAGTAATTAATAATCTTTTGTTAGGTGCTCCTATGGTTACACCTTCTTCATTTCCTTTTTATATCACTGCTGCAAAAAACGAGTATTTTATACGAGAACTTGCCATAAATGATGTAATTGCTCTTCAAATTGCCTTAACAAGAAATAATAATATTAGAAATACAAATACACAAGAATTGTATTCGCTCAATCGAAAAATGCTCACTAAATTAAGTAAAACAAATAGAAATTCGCATAAGAACGCTGCGTTTGTAATTGTAGCATCATTATTATCAAAAGTAGCATCGATGCCACAAAGTGAATTGGATGAAATATTAAGCTTAGGTTTATGAAAAAACAGCTAAAATATAACATTATTTTTCTCTATTTTTTATTTTCATTAATTAAAACTTACACGACAGAAGCTCAAATCATTGTTCGATTATGGGAAGCCGAAGCTTCTGCAACGGCCAATGTTACCACATTAGCTCTCATTAAAACTGCCGAAGTAAGGGTTAAAAATGAAATGACAAAATTAAATAGTATGTTGAGACAAAAAACCCCTTATTATGGATTAATGGCTATTTTCAATCCTATTTTTCAAATAGATAATACAATTACTAGAATCGAAGTTAAGTTAGTGGAAGCTAATCGTAATAATAATAGAGTTCCATTACTTTTTAATAGAAAAAAAAATAGAAAAAGAGCTAAATATAAAATGTATTCTAAATATCTAACAAGCTTAGGCAATGATATTGGCAATAATTTTTCGAACAACGGAAACTTATTAAAAACATCTCTAGAAATTGTCTCTGAACTAGAGGAAATAGAAAAAGACTTGGATGACAGCTTAGGGAACTTAGGTCATGCTTCACGCCTTTTTGCTTTCTTTTAATTTTATTAAATAACTAAAAACAAGTTCTATATACCTTCTTATAAAAATTCAGATACATGAAATTAAATCTAATTACATATCTTCTTTTTACCCTACATATACAAGCACAGATTACAATAAGCTTAGGTCCTTTTAAATCCTCATTTCCAGATCCTTTAGCAAAATCTCAGGAAAAAAGAGCTACTTCTGTAGATAGACAAATGATTCCAAGTGTGACAGCAATGGCACTTGAAACTCAAGCAGTAAAAAAATTCGTTGTTGATTCTGAGAACAGTTTAAAAACAATTAATTCTTCATTAAATTTTAAAAAAACAGAAGTCAATAATTTTTTAAATGATTGTATAGACTATATCGTAGCAAAGAATTCTATTTCTGGAGCCATTCCCGGATTATCAAAATTGGCAACTAAAATAAGATTGATAGCTCTTTTTCAGACAAATAAGATTCGAACTCTAAAAGACGAATTAAAATCTCTCTTTAAAACTGATAACTATATGACCGAAGGAGAACGAAAGATACTTATGTTGGATATTATTGATAGAGCCTTACAAATAACCCTGTAAAATTATAAGAATGAAAAACATATCTATTATTTTATTTGTAATAATTTGGAATAAATCGTTGGGACAACAAATTATAAATCATGTCTTTGATCCTAGTGCCTTTGCCATTCGTGGAGTTGCCATTCCAGGAATGTTAGCCTCAGCAACTGTAATGAAAAACGAGCAAGCGAACAGTATAATTCCAACCATTAAAAAAGAAGAAAAAACTGAACTTAACAAATGGAGAAGTACTGTATTAGGAAATGTCAATACGTTAAATGCTTTATCAATAGCCTCTAGAGTTCTTATAAATAATATCGATATAAAAAGACTTTCAATCCTCCCCATACATTATGCTCCTGGGTTTCGAAAAAAACTAAGCGATTTTTCAGTCTTAAAAGAGAGAACTGAGAGGTTAGAACATAGAGTTTTTGCCTTAGCTGGACTTGGGACATTCTTTATAGATGGAGAAGGATATTATAGAGTAGCTTCTCAAAGATTGGCTATTGAATATCTCGAAGTTTATTCAGAATTGAGTAAAATAGATTTTAAATTAACACAAATATTAGCTTTGATAGGATTGTTACCTCTAATAGCTACTTAAAAAAGAAATTATATGCTTTTTTCACAAACATCTACAAACGATTTCATCCTTCAAATGAGAACGGATTTCATAGATCAATTCCAACTTTTGATTGATGAGTTTCATAATCATTTGTCTACAATTACAGGTGTTCTTGTCTTAATTTTTATCGTGTATAAAGTTACCTTATATATGGTAAATCCTGAAAAGGGCTTAGATCCTTATATATTGGTTCGTCCTTGTTTAATTTTAGCAGGAATTGCCTTATACAATCCTCTTATCGAAAATTTTATGATGACACCTATGAGCATTTTAACACAAATTATAGAAGAAGCAATTCTTAGTCTAACAGGTATAGATACAGCAGGCTTTGATGGTCGTTTTAATTCTTCTATGACACGAACAGATGACCGATTGTACGATGTTTTACAGATAAATCCAATTATGGAATTATTACACTTGCTTATTTATTTTGTAGGAAGTTTTATAGCATCCTATATGCTAATCAAACAAAGCCTGAGTGTTGCAGTATATTATATTATGGGCTATTTTTCAATCATCTTTTCGCTTATCCCTGGAAATGAAAATTCTTTTAAAAACTGGTCTTTATCTTTTCTAGCAATTCTTATGTGGGAACCATTTATCATTATTTTAAAGTATTTGGTTATTTTAACTAGAATAGAAACGGTAAGTTTCACTTCCTTTTTTGTCATTGTTGCTGTCCAAATAACTTCTATATTTTTGTTCTTTAAAATTCCTAGATTTTGCGAATTTATGATTAATGGAGGAAGTCCGCTAGGAAGTCCTTATTCTGGAGGAGCCTCATCAGCATCTCGAAAAATTTCATCAGGAGTCTCTTCAATAAAATCAATGTTATCCTCTAAAAAATAAAAAATCATGGATAAAACCATCAAAAAATTTACAATTCCAAAATGCCTGGAAAAAACTCCAGAAGTTTTTGGACTCAGCATTCAAACCGCAGTAACCACTTTAGGATTAATTTTAGCAGCTTTAATCGTGATCGCTAAATCAATTTGGATATCATTATTAATACTAGGAATTGCGTTTTGTAATTTAAAACTAGCCAAAAAGTTTAAAAAAATGGGAGGGGTACTCTCCTATCTATTTTTATTAATTGAAAAACAAGAAAGTATTAGCGTAAATTGTAAAATTGAATCATTAATCCAAATAAATAAGAATAACAATGGGAGATAGTGGAAATAAATACAATATGGATTCCTTAGTAATATTTGCTTTTACAATAGGGTTTCTGCTTGTTGCTTTTGACGTCGCATTGCATCTAAGCATACCCACTATGAGACCTATCCAATATTTTGTTTGTAATCAAATCGATATTTTATGTAGTAATTCAATTAATATTAAAATTATTTATCTTTCTATTTTCGCTTTTTGTTCTATGGGAATTCATGTAAAAAAAGTTCCTAAAACATCAAAGTTTAAATATTTTTCTCTTTTAATTGTATTTGCAACTTTACTTGCTGTTATAACAAGTTCTTTTTTCTTAAAATTTCCTTTTTTTCATGCAATATTAACGATTATTTCATCCATTTCATTTATTACTTCAATTATCATTTTTAGACGTTATTTTTCATACTTTGATCAAGATGATCAGTTTAATGAAAGTAATGAAGTCTTTAAACAAGAAAAAAAGAAAATGATAAATGAATATTCGGTCAATTTAAAGATGAAAAATGGATGGATAAATATTATCAACCCTTTCAGAGGATCTATCGTGATGGGAAATCCAGGATCTGGAAAAACATATTCTATCATCGAAGAATTTATCCGACAACAAATGATTAAAGAATTTTCATTCATGGTCTATGATTTCAAATTTCCTTCTTTAGCACAAGTGACTTATGATTTTTATAAGGATAGTAAAATTAAACATAAATTTCAAATTATCAATCTTGATGCTATTGAATATTCACAATTTATAAACCCCGTAGCTCCAGATTTAATTAGAAGAACCAGTGATGCTATTGAAGCATCTCAAACAGTACTTTTTAATCTAAATAAAGAATGGATTGAAAAAAAAGATTTTTTTGCTCAATCTGCCATTTCATATTTCGCAGCATGTATTTATTATTTAAAATTATACCAAGATGGTAAATTTTGTACACTTCCTCATGCGATAACATTGGCTTCTCAAAGTGACGAAAAGGTTTTTAAATTATTAGAAACAGAACCCGAATTGAATTTCTTTTTAACCCCATTTAAAGATGCTCTAGAAAAGAAGGCTTATGAACAATTATCTGGACAAACAGCTTCCGCTCGAATTCCTTTATCTCAAATTGCCACTAAACAGTTGTTTTGGGTTATGGGTAATAATGTATATCCTGAGATGAATGTCGACATCAATATTAATCTTTTAAATGAAGAATCTATATTAGTTCTTGGAAACGATCCTAAAACTCAAAAAACAAATGCTCCTGCGTTAGGTCTTATCGTTACTCAATTAATGAAATTAATTAACGTCCAAAAGAGAGCACCTTCCTCCCTTATTTTAGATGAACTACCCACCCTGTATTTTATGGGCTTAGACAACTTAATGGCCACTGCAAGGTCGAATAAAGTGTGTACAGTCCTGGGTTTTCAAGATTTAGAGCAATTAAAAAGAGATTATGGAGATAAAGCAGCACAAACTATTTTTAATATTGCTGGAAATATTTTTAGCGGAGCTGTGAAAAGTAATACCGCCAAAGAACTTCAAGAAGTTTTTGGAAAGACCAAACAAAAAATTAAAAATGTCTCAGTAGATACAAATGTGACATCTGTTTCTATCAATGAACAATTTGAGTATATCTTACCACAATCTAGAATTTCTCAATTATCTCAGGGAGAATTTGTAGGCTTGGTAGCAGATAATTTTGGACAAGAGTTAAAAAGAAAAATATTTAGAGGGTTTGTTGTACCCTTTAAAGGAAGAAAAAATGTAAAGCAAAAAGAATTACCTAAAAATGAGGAACTTCCAGAAGATTTAGATGATTATATCAATGCAAACTTTAAAAGAATTACCGATGAAATAACCATTATTCTTGAAAATGAATTGGCAATCATAGAAGAGAGAGAAGAGAAAGAAGAGAGAGAAGAGAAAGAAGAGAGGAAGGAAACTACTCAATAAGTAATATCCTTCCTTTTTTCTTGATTTGAAAGCAGCGTTTGCCGAACTCATAATTATTCTAAA
>CAJQMT010000005.1 GCA_905479475.1 uncultured Flavobacteriaceae bacterium | reverse complement strand
GCCATTGTCATAGAAGGTGTTTCAGGAGTGGGTGCCTGAATGTTTATTTTCAATCCTGCTTTTGTAGCAGCCTTCACCGTTGAATTTCCAAAAACAGCAATTCTAGTATTGTTTTGCTGAAAATTTGGGAAATTCTTAAACAATGAATCGATCCCTGAAGGACTAAAGAAAACCAACACATCGTAAAAAACATTTTCTAAATCCGACAAATCACTCATCACTGTTCGATACAGATTTGTTCTTGTCCATCTCACCTCTAATTCATCCAATGTAGCAGGCACCAAATCTTTCAATTTGTCTGACGATGGCAACAAAAAGTTTTCTGTTTTGTGCTTTTTGATCAATTTCCCTAATTCTGGAAATGTTCTTTGTCCTACATAAACTTTACGTTTTCTGTAAACCACATATTTCTGTAAGTAGTAGGCCACTGCTTCTGATTGACAAAAATATTTCATGTCATCTGGCACTTTGAAACGCATTTCATCTGCAATTCTAAAAAAATGATCCACAGCATTTCGACTGGTTAAAATAACAGCGGTGAAATCTTTCAAATCAATTTTTTGTGCTCTTACATCTTTCACAGAAATTCCTTCCACGTGAATAAAAGAACGGAAATCAATTTTTAGTTTTTGTTTTTCTGACAAATCAAAATAAGGAGAATGTTCCTTAGGCTCTGGCTGAGAAACCAAAATAGTTTTCACTTTCATCTTCGTAACTTTTTATTATTAAACCATCCATTTTACAAGTAAAATAACGGGTACTATTTCGAGGGTGCAAATGTACAAAATAAAATAGAACAATTTTTCCTTAATTGCCTGAATATTAAATAGCAATATTAAAACCCACCTTATCAACCACAAAAACCCTCCAAGAAACAATGAAATATAAAACATTGTTTGACTCTCTGGATAAGCATAAATCCAGCACAACAAAATAGGCAGGTAAAAAAGCGCTCCTACTTTTAAATAACTAGATTTTACATAATTGCCTGTTTCAAAAATTCTCTGAAATCGAAAAAATAGGGATACTCCTTTTGCAATGGCGTATTGAACCCCAACACAAATAGTCGCGAAAATCACGTATTTCAAATAAACATGAAATCCTTTTTCTTGCAAAAAAAAACTGGTTTCTTCAGAGATCAGATACAGAAAAAGACCTAAAATCATATTTTGAATAAGAAACAGAACCATATGAAATAAGCCCAAAAGTTCTTGCCGGTCGTGCGCGTAATCAAGAAAATAATTTTTAGAAAAAAAACAACCTAACAGTGATTTGAATCGATCCGAATACAAACCCTTCACCACAACAAGGAGCGATAAAATGGATAAAAAAACCAGCGCAATCCAATCGTTATTTAATGGTAATTTTTCAACAGCATTCATCATAGACGTCGTACCCTATATTAAAATTAAATTCAGAAAAGGATTCGCACAAAATTAGCAATAAAAAATCATACATTTGTGATTCCAATGTCGAATCGTTTGTTTGAAGTAGCATCCGTAAACTTCTGTTGAGCATCTGCATTGTTTTTTGCCTGAAACTGTTCAAACAAACCTCAATCAAAGTACTAAATAATGTCTGATACACTCGTTATCATCCCAACGCTCAACGAAATTGAAAATATAGAAAACATCGTTACTGCCGTTTTCTCTCAGGCAAAAGATTTTCATATTTTGGTGGTGGACGATCTTTCTAAGGACGGAACACCGGAAGCCGTGATCTCCTTGCAAAAAATTTTCCCGGACAAACTATTTCTAGAAAACCGAAAAGGAAAGAAGGGCCTGGGCCGTGCTTACATTCATGGATTTAGATGGGCTTTGAAAAAATCATACGAATACATTGTTGAAATGGATGCTGATTTTTCGCACAACCCAAAAGATATTGCAAAACTATACAAGGCTTGTAAAGTAGACGGGGCACAGCTTTCTATCGGCTCTCGATACGTCGATAACAATGTGAATGTAGTGAACTGGAATATCAAGCGATTGCTTTTGTCTTATTTTGCATCAAAATATGTTCAAATCATCACAGGAATCCCTCTATACGACACCACAGCAGGCTTTGTTTGCTATCACAGAAGTGTTTTAGAACGCATCAATCTGGACAATATACGATTTGTGGGCTATGCCTTTCAAATTGAAATGAAATTTAAAACGTGGAAACACAAATTCCCAATCAAAGAAGTTCCTATTGTATTTACAGACAGAACTGCGGGCACTTCAAAAATGAGCAATTCTATTATTTCAGAAGCTATTTTTGGGGTTGTCAAATTAAAATTGAGGGGACTGAACTAATAAAAGAAACATCATGCATACAACACTTATAAAAAACACATTCATTGTCAATGAGGGAAACACTGTAAAATCAGACATCCTGATAGAAGGTGATTTTATAAAAAAAATAGGAAAAGACTTGGTGGCGCCCGAAGGTGCAACCGTGATCGATGCCAACGGAAAACACACCTTGCCAGGAGCTATTGATGACCAAGTACATTTTCGAGAGCCGGGATTGACTCATAAAGCGAATATTGCAACTGAAAGTAGAGCTGCCGTAGCAGGTGGAATCACTACTTTTATTGAAATGCCCAACACAATTCCACAAGCAACAACGCAAGAAGAATTAGAAAAAAAATTCTCAAAAGCCCAAGAAACATCTTACGCAAACTATTCGTTTATGTTTGGCGGCACCAATGACAATTTAGAAGAGCTCTTAAAAACCGACCCAACAAAAGTCGCAGGAATCAAATTGTTTTTAGGTTCTTCCACCGGCAATATGTTGGTTGATGACGAAGCAGTTTTGAAAAAAATTTTTTCTTCTACAGACATGGTGATCTCTGTGCATTGTGAAGATGAACAAACTATCAAAAACAACTTGCAAAAGCATCTGGAAGAATTTGGAGAAGACATTCCAATCAAATACCATCCAATTATTCGCAGTGAAGAAGCCTGCTATATTTCATCATCCAAAGCCATTGCACTTGCCAAAGAAACAGGTGCTCGACTCCATATTTTTCATCTGTCAACTGCCAAAGAAACAACATTGTTTCGCAATGACATTCCTTTGAAAGATAAAAAGATAACGGCCGAAGTCTGTGTACATCATTTGAATTTTGAAGCCAACGATTACGAAGAAAAAGGCACTTTTATCAAGTGGAACCCAGCGGTGAAAACAGCTGATGACAGAACAGGCCTGTGGGAGGCATTACTCGATGATAGAATTGATGTCATTGCCACAGATCACGCGCCTCACACACTCGAAGAAAAAAAGAATATTTACACCAAAGCCCCTAGTGGAGGTCCACTTGTACAGCATGCATTGCCTGCGATGATCAATGCTGTAAAAGAAGGAAAAATAACGTTGGAAAAAGTGGTAGAAAAAATGTGTCACAACCCGGCTATTCTTTTCGAAATAAAAAAACGAGGCTATATAAAAGAAGGCTACTACGCTGACTTAGTAATGGTAGATTTAGATGCGTCTTGGACAGCAACCAAAGAAAACACACTTTACAAATGTGGGTGGACACCTTTTGAAGGGACCGAATTCAAAGCTTCCATTACTCAAACATTTGTCAATGGAAACCTAATTTTTAACCAAGGACAATTCAACGATGAAATCAAAGGAAAAAGAATTCAATTCAATCGATAAACATGCTTAAATGCTGCTACATACTCATTATTATTGCTCTCTTTTCTTGCACGAGTAATACCATTTTCAAAAAGCCAGAAGATCTTATTGAGAAAGAGCTTATGGTGGATCTCCTCACAGATTTAACAATCGCTACGACGGCGAAAAACGAAAAAAATATCTATGGAAAACGCAATGTAGATTACACGCAGCTCGTTTTCGAGAAATATGGTATAGACACGGCTCGATTTAAAAAAAGTAATTTTTATTACACTTCTCGTATCGACGATTACCAAGCCATTTATTTAGAAGTTGAAAAACGAATCAAACGCCAAAACTCACTTTTCAAAGACTTGAGAAAAGAAAAAGATTCTCTTAAAAATGACCGCATTCGAAAAATACGACTTCGAAAAGATTCCATAAGAAAATTAGCCTTCTTAAAAGATTCCCTTGTTTTAGACGCACTCAATAAAAAAATAAAAGACAGCACACTGCACTACGATTTGAAGCAAATCAATTTTTTGAGAAAGACTTTGAATATGGACAGTCTTAGAAGCGTCGTTACTCGGCTAGATACTATCAAAGAAATTCCTAAAGACAGTCTTTAATTGGGAAATTCCCTTAAAATGTGCTTATTTTTTATCTTGTAAATATTGCTTGCACAACATGGAAATGACATCAGTCATCGGTTCAAAATCAAATTGTAAAAACTGTTTGGCTTTGGAATTGTCATAAAAGGAATGTTTGTCCACTGCCCTGGCATTGTGTTTTGTAAAAGCGTGTGCAGAAGAGGTCAATCTTGATTTCAACCAAGACAAGCGCCAACCAAGTGCTCCTAGTTGCTTGGTTACTCTGACAAAAGGTTTTCTTTTTTGGAAATTGTCAGCTATGATTTCAAGAATTTCTTTGAAACTTTTATTTTCTGAGACCAAAACAAAACGTTCGTTTTTTATGTCAGAAGGCATTCCTTGGACTAGAAATTGCACTACATCTGTTACTCCAATAAAACCTGTGACACCTGAAGTATAGAATGGCGTTTCTTTGGCTACCATAGAAAACAATTTTCCCGAATTTTCATTCCAAAACCCAGGACCCAAAATAATGCCCGGATTCACAACAAACACATCCAAACCCTCTTGAGTCCCGCGCCAAACTTCCATTTCTGCTCCGTACTTGGTAATGGCATAACCATAATTACTCGTTTCCACATCAAAGCTGTCTTTTTCATCGATCAAAGGCTTTGCAATCGATTTTTCAATGGCAGCAATCGAACTCACAAAAGCTAATTTTTTAACTTTAAAGGCAATGCATAAATTCACAATATTTGCAGTGCCCTCGATATTCACTGTCCGCATTTTTTTGTAATCTTTTTTATCAAAGGACACCAAAGCAGCACTGTGATATACCGTTTGAACCCCTTGAAAAGCATACTCCAAGGCGGGAATGTCTGTAATCGTTGCTTGAATCCAATCAATTTTTGAAAAAACAAGCTCCACATCATCTGTGTAATACCCAAAGACTTTTTTTACTTTTTCTAAGGACTTTTCAGTCCTGTAAATCGCCTTCACTTTTTCGACTCCTTCTGCTAATGCAAAAAGCAAATGAGCCCCCAACATTCCTGTTCCTCCCGTTACTAATATCATACCACAAAAATAATTCAATTTTTATCAATTTAGAAATGTATCTTTCTTTTTTCTAAGTGCATTTCTTTCCTCGTAATAGAACGCCATCCGCAATCATCCTAAAATATCATGGACACGAAGCAAAAAGACAAGCTCCTTTAGATGCTTAAAATCGCAAATAGGAAATCCAAAAATCACGCCTCGAATTACTATCTTTGCCAAAAATCAGAATAAAATGACAACAAACTTTGTTGAAGAATTGAAATGGAGAGGCATGTTACACGATATCATGCCCGGAACGGAAGATCAACTTGCCAGAGAAAGAACCACGGGATATATTGGTTTCGACCCTACGGCGGACTCTTTGCATATTGGGAGTTTGATACCCATCATCATTTTAATGCATTTTCAAAAAGCAGGACACCAGCCCATTGCATTGGTGGGAGGTGCGACGGGTATGATTGGAGATCCTTCTGGAAAATCTGCAGAAAGAAATTTGTTAGACGAAACCACACTCTATAAAAATATTGCAGGAGTAAAATCCCAATTAGAGCGCTTTTTGGATTTCGATAGCACCGCTGAAAATGCTGCAGAATTGGTCAATAATTACGACTGGATGAAGCAATTTTCACTGATCGATTTTGTGCGTGATATTGGAAAACATTTGTCGGTGAATTATATGATGGCAAAAGATTCTGTAAAGAAACGTGTGAGCGGAGAAGGAGACGGCATGTCTTTCACGGAATTTACCTACCAATTGTTTCAAGGATACGACTTTTTGCATTTGTACGAAAACAAACATTGTAAACTGCAAATGGGGGGATCTGATCAATGGGGAAATATCACCACAGGAACCGAGTTGGTGCGAAGAAAAGCACAAGGAAAAGCCTATGCACTGACCTGTCCACTCATTACAAAAGCGGACGGTTCTAAATTTGGAAAATCAGAAGGCGGAAATATTTGGCTCGATAAAAATAGAACCTCTGTATACAAGTTTTACCAATACTGGTTGAACTCTTCGGACGACGATTCTATTGATTTTATCAAAAAATTTACCTTTCTGAATAAAGAAACCATTGATGCCTTGGTGGCCGAACACGCAGAGGCGCCTCATGCACGCTTGCTACAAAAAACGCTTGCAAAAGAAGTGACTATTTTGGTACATTCCGAAGCAGATTACGAAAATGCTGTCAAAGCATCTCTTATTTTATTTGGGAAATCTACTGCTGAGGATTTGAAATCTTTGGACGAACAAACTTTTTTAGACGTGTTTTCTGGAGTTCCTCAAGCAGAAGTAAAAAAAACAGACATTGAAAATGGCATGGATATTGTCGCTGCTTTTGCCGAAAACGCATTTTTAAAATCCAATGGAGAAGTTCGCCGAGCTTTGAAAGAGAATTCAATTTCCGTAAACAAAGAAAAAGTAAGCGATGGTTTTGTTATCACTACCAGCAATTTGATTGCAAACACCTATGTGCTCTTGCAAAGAGGCAAGAAAAGTTACTTCTTATTAAAAGTAGTCTAATTCAAAACACTCCCTTGGACCATAATGTGTTCTAGAGCTGTTTCTTCCAGTTCTCGTCGGCTTTGATCTTCAAACTTTCGGCACCTTCTTTTTTCCATGATTTGTAGGTGTTGATTCCCCACGAATTGTAAAACAAATATAACTTTCCGTCACGGATTTCAAAAGTTTCGGGATCGATGTCTACCTTTTTGTTTTTAGCCCCAAGTGCATACGCACACCAACCGCCGTATTGAGGACAATATTGCGCCGCGTTTAATTTAAATTTTTCGAGGTTTTCTTTTGAGGAAAACTGGTACTTCACCCCTTCAAAAGTTGTGGAAAATTCTGGAGTTCCCTCCTGAGCTTTGTTTTCAAAATAGGCGACTATATCGTAACCATCTACTCCGTAACCTTTTTTATTTGTATTTACCGTTTGCCCCATGAGTGACGAAACGCCAAATACAACCCACAAAACAAAAATTATTTTTTTTACCATACCAAAAAACATCTTTTAAGGTATTCGGTCGAAAAACACATGCCGACATTACAAAAATATTTAGCTCAATAGTAAATTGCAGCCTCGGATATCTGAATTGTCAAAACGACCCAGAATCTCAAAAGTTCCATCTTCGTGTATTTTGCCTAAATCTTGGGTAGCAATAAAAGCACAAGAATTTTGATTTGCCAAATCAATCACATTGATTCCACCTGTTTTTCCAGGCAAAAGCAACGAAAGCGGATCTTCTGTGTCTCTGACTAAAATTTGCATCCAAGGCGGGGTTTCAAAAATCCCTTCACCTATGGAATAGGCTTGACTCAGCAGTTCTGTCATTCCATATTCAGAGTGTATCCTTGAGACTCCAAACCCTTTTTTTAATTCTAAGTGCAAAGCCTCTCGAATCATTTCTTTCCGTCTCCCCTTCATACCTCCTGTTTCCATTACTACCGTGTTTTTTAGGCAAAACGTCTGTGTCTCTATCAAATCTAACAAAGCAAACGAAACTCCTATGAGCAAAACTTTTTTTCCTTCTGAATCGAGTTTACATAACTTTTCTGTCAATTCCTCAAGGTTGTGTAGGTAGAATCCACTTTCTGGTTGCTTTGATTTTTGTATCAAATCTTCTACCATATAAATCAAAGAAGACCCCTCTCTTTCGAGGTAAGAAGGCAACAAAGCCAAAACGGTGTATTCTTCTATATTTCCATAGAAATGTGCAAAACCTTTCTGATAACTCTCTTCATACAATTTCAAATCTGTTACCAGGTGTTTGCTCTGCGTCATTCCTGTAGTACCACTGCTTAAAAAAGTTTGCACTACCTTTTTTTTTGAAACAACGACGTTGTGTGTTTTAAAAAATTGAATAGGCAAAAAGGGAATATGTGCAAGAGAAGTAACCGATGACGGGTCTATCTTTAGCAAAGTAAGATATTTCTTATAAACCGTATTGCTTTTAGCTTGGTATTGAAAGGTGTCCAATACCAATTTCTGAAAGGCTGTCGAAGTTTGTTTTTGAAATATGGTTGCCGTCACTTTATCCAAAGAAATATTTACAAAAGTACTAATTATTTTACTCAATCTTCTTGTGGATATTTTTTCTAAGATGAAAAGAATTTTACTATTTTACTCCTAAAATCTCTTGAATCATTCTTTCCAATTCTTGTTTAGGCAAGGCTCCTTGCGCCATTTGAGGTGAATCTTCAGTAGGACAAAATAACATTGAAGGAATACTTCGAATACCAAAAGCCCCCGAAAGCTCTTGCTCTACCTCCGTATCTATCTTATAAATAAGGAGCTTTCCTTTGTAAGTTTCACTCAATTCTTCTAATAGCGGTGCCAACGACTGACAGGGACCGCACCAGTCTGCATAAAAATCAACGATACATGGAAGGCTTCCTTCATACTTCCAATCTTTGTGTTTTTCAAAATTAAAAACCTTTTCTAAAAATTGTTCTTTTGTCAACAATGCTGTCATAATACTCAATGTTTCAATGTTTGTCGCAAAACTAACACAATCTTACCCGTATAAAAAAACATTTTCCGCATAGAAAAATAGAGTTTAATTTCTAAAAAACTTCTTGAATCTCCATTGTATTCCCTTGAAACAAGATCGAGTCTTTT
>CAJQMT010000004.1 GCA_905479475.1 uncultured Flavobacteriaceae bacterium | reverse complement strand
GGCATCTATTTGCAACAAACACGATGTAAAAGGATTCTCTAAATCCTGTCATCCCGACAAGCAGATGCCTAACTTCTAAGAAGTTCGGTGTGTTTTTAGTGGAGGCAACAACTTAAAATTACTTACAAATTCATGCTTATCACAAAAATATTCTTTGCAAAAAAAAACCTCAAAATAAATTTTGAGGTTTTTTTTAATTTTTTTTGACAACAATTTACAAGGCCGCAACATGCTTGGTCAACTTCGCTTGCAAGTTGGCAGCTTTGTTTTTGTGGATGATGTTGTTTTTTGCAAGTTTTTGCAATTTCGCTACTACAGAAGGAAGCAATATTTCTGCCTCTTTTTTATCTGTAAGTGCTCTCAAACTCCTAACAGCATTTCTGGTTGTTTTGTGCTGGTATTTGTTTCTCAACTGCTTTTCGCGGTCGCTTCTAATTCTTTTCAATGCTGACTTATGGTTTGCCATAATAAACTGTTTTAAAAACTTAATTTTTCGTAGTCCGTAGGGGAATCGAACCCCTGTTACCAGGATGAAAACCTGGCGTCCTAACCCCTAGACGAACGGACCATTTGGTTGCTTTTCAAAGCGAGGCAAAAATAGAATCTTTTTTACAACTGACAAAATAATTTTTGCAATTATTTTAAGTTTTCTACTTTGACTTATTCACTATTTAAAAAAACGCCTGCAGCTCTTTCGATTTGCGGTTGCAAAGATACACGACATTTCAATTTCTGCAAACAAATTTTACTTTTTTTTCACAATTCTCAATAAGCTTTTGCAAAAAGAACCCTCTTCTTCGAAAAGGCCCCTGAATACACACATTTTCCAGCTTCATTTTTAGCATCCAATGCAATGCAACGAATGGTTGCTTTTGTCAATTCTTTGATCTTGTCTTCCGTTGCTGTAGTTCCATCCCAATGCGCCGAAACAAAACCTCCTTTGCTATCTAAAACTTCTTGAAAGTCCTCAAAATTATCCACTTCAGTAATATGTTCATTTCTGTAGTCAAGTGCTTTTTTATACAAACTCTCTTGAATTTCAACTAACAAACCTTCTATCCTATCTTCAATTCCGTCCTGTGGAACACTTTCCTTTTTTAAAGTATCTCTTCTCGCCAGTTCCAAAGTCCCATTTTCCAAATCTCTTGGTCCCATAGCAATTCGCAAAGGCACTCCTTTCAATTCGTATTCTGCAAATTTCCATCCCGGCTTGTGCGTGTCTCTCGAATCAAACTTGACTGATATTCCTTTTGCTTTCAAGGATTTTACAATAGTATTTGCTTTTTCAGAAATGGCATCCAGCTGCTCCTCATTCCTATATATCGGAACAATGACCACTTGAATCGGTGCTAATTTGGGCGGCAACACCAAACCAAAATCATCCGAATGCGTCATAATCAAACCACCTATCAAACGGGTCGAAACACCCCATGAAGAAGCCCAAACATATTCTTGCTTTCCTTGTTTGTTGGTAAACTTAACATCAAAAGCTTCCGCAAAATTCTGTCCCAAAAAGTGAGAAGTTCCTGCCTGCAAAGCTTTTCCGTCTTGCATCAAGGCTTCGATGGTATAGGTGTCTTTTGCTCCCGCAAAACGTTCGCTCTCTGTTTTGACTCCTTTGACAACTGGCATTGCCATAAAGTTTTCAGCAAAATCAGCATACACTCCTTGCATCTTTGTCGTCTCCGCCACCGCTTCTTGCTCCGTTGCATGCGCTGTATGCCCTTCCTGCCATAAAAACTCCGCAGTTCTCAAAAACAAACGTGTTCGCATTTCCCAGCGCATCACGTTCGCCCATTGATTCACCAACAAAGGCAAATCACGATAAGACTGAATCCAACCTTTGTAAGTGTTCCAAATAATCGCTTCGCTTGTAGGACGAATAACCAATTCTTCTTCCAATTTGGCATTGGGATCCACCATCAACTTCCCTTCTTTGTCCGGGTTGTTTTTCAAGCGGTAATGGGTAACCACTGCACACTCTTTGGCAAAACCTGCTGCATTCCTCTCTTCTGCCTCAAACAAACTTTTAGGCACTAACAATGGAAAATAAGCATTCTCATGACCTGTTTCTTTGAACATTTCATCCAAGGCTTTTTGCATTTTTTCCCAAATAGCATATCCGTAGGGCTTAATTACCATGCATCCTCTGACCGCTGAGTTTTCTGCCAAGTCCGCTTTGACCACCAACTCATTGTACCATTTTGAATAATCTTCGCTTCGTTTCGTTAATTTTTTACTCATCTAAAAAAGTTTGGCATAAATATTGTAATTTCCAACATTGTAGTGCTGGCAACAGACCACAAAACTACTTAATTTTCAATTCTTCAACAATAAAAAACACAATGTTTATGAAAGTTTGTTCTTCTTCTTTTCAATCCGCAAGTACTTTTGCTTTTTTGTTGATTTTAATAAGCGTTTTGCAATCCTGCGGAACCTATCAATACTACTCAGAAAACTCTGATGGCATCTATTCTTCAAATACCTATTCCAGAGATAGAAGCTCATACCTCAATAATGGACGAACATTTTCGAACGGGATTGCCGATTTGGACTTGGACGGCACTTTGGAAAACGAAATGTATTTTGAAGATGCAGAAAATAACCAAGAGCATACCATTCAAGAAGCTAGAAATGGCAACGTTTCCATAAACATTGGCGCTGGCTACAATTATTGGGACCCTTTTTGGAACTCTTACCAAGACCCTTATTGGGGATGGAATTTTGGATACGCAAGACCTTTTGGATTCAACAACCCATGGAACGGGCCTTATTACAACAATTACCGATTCGGAAATTATTGGGGTTGGAACAATGGGTTTATCGCTCCACGTTATCATAGACAGCGATGGCTATTTACGCCAAACAATAGATACTACGGAAAAAGGAACAGTCGAGGAATTGCGTACACAAATCACAACAGGGCTTATTCCAACAGGAACAGAAGAAGCAACAACCGAGTTGCAACTTTTGGAAGAAGAGCTTCATCGAACACGTCAAGTTCCTACAACAGAAGAACGACAAATAACAAAAATACAACTTACAGAAGAAACAGTTCTTCGACAAGTAACAACGCTTCTAAGGCACAAAGTAGAAGCAACAATCCAAAAACGTATCGCTCTTCTTCCAAGTCGAATTACAAGTCATCGAGCTACTCTCCTTCTAGAAGGAGTTCTTCCGGTGGAATGAGAAGATCCTCATCCTCAGGAAGAAGCACATCATCATCAAGAAGAAGATAATTCCAACTAACTTTTACATTTTTTACATGAGAAATTTCATACTTCTTATTCTATTTGTACTTCAACCTCTTATTTCCTTTGCACAGGCGTTGGATTACGATCATTTGGCACTTCTTTTTTCCAATCAAAAATTTCAAGGGACTGCAAGATTCAATGCCATGGGAGGTGCCTTCGGAGCTTTAGGAGGCGACATCAGTGCCTCTTATATCAATCCGGCTAGTGGAGCCGTTTTCAATCAAAATGAGTTTTCGGGCAGCCTACAAAGTAGTACCCGCAAAACAAATGCAGACTATTATGGGACAACAACTTACAATGAATTCACCAAACTAAATGCGCCACAATGGGGAGCGGTTTTTGTGTTTGACAATTTCAACCAACAATCTCCTTGGCGCAAATTTGCCCTTGGGGTCAATTACAGCATACAACAAAATTTCAACAACAATTACAGTGTGAACGGAAACAATACGGCTAATTATGCAACATTTATCAATCACCCCGACGACACCAACGATCCGCAAATAGATTATTTACACTCCAAAAATCAATCTTTTACAAACGACACCAGAGGTTTGAACGAAGTGTATACGTTCTCTTTTTCTACCGCCTACGAAAACACGCTTTATATTGGAGCTTCTCTGAACACACACAGCATTGATTTCACCCAAGACGCCTTTTTGCACGAAGAAAACACAGATGGAGCAGGAAATACTCTTTTTTCTGATTTTATTCAATACCAATCGCAAATAGGAAGTGGTGTTTCAGTAGGACTCGGAATCATTACAAAACCAAACCGAAACATTCGTCTGGGACTCTCCTACCAAAGCCCTGTTTGGTACTACGACGTACAAGAAGAAACAAACATCAATGATGCCGATGGCTACAATGAGGAAATTTATATAGAAGCAGACAACATTTCGTCTCTTTATCAAAACAACCCCTTTTACAACAATTACAACTACACACTCAAAACACCTTCTAAAGTAACCTTTAGCTCGGCCTTTTTATTTAACAAAAGTGGACTGATAAGCCTGGATTACTCCCTACAAAATTTTAAAAACACGCATCTAGACGACAACTATAACAGTTTTACAAACAGCAACAACAGTATAACTTCAATTGCTAACAATCAGGCGAGCACTTTGAGAATTGGTTCTGAATGGAGAGTGAAACAATGGAGCTTTAGAGGTGGATATGTACAGCAAGAAAACATCCTTGCCTATCAACCGAGTAGTTTTGACACCAAAAAATATTCTTTCGGACTCGGGTTCCAATTCAAAAATGCCAAAGTGGATCTTTCTTATGAAAAAAGCGACAACAGCGAATTGTACGATTTTTACCAACAATACAATCAAATCAATCCTGCCACCTTAAATTTGCAAAATTCACAAATAGGATTGACCCTTACCTTTTTATTGTAAAGCAGCTTCCAAAAATATTTATTAGGAAGCTTTCAAAGTTTGGAAGTTTCTAGTTTTTCCTTTCGGGTGAATTAGCCTATTTTTGCAGAAATATTATTCGTATTTATGACAACCCACAACATCACCGTTGAAGAAACAAACAATCCAAGTATTGTGAAATTTAACAGCAACCAACTTTTGACAAAAGGTGGAAGCTATCAGTTCAACAATATCGACGAAGCCAAAGAATCTCAGCTATCTCAGCAGTTGTTTCACCTGCCTTTTGTTAGTAAAGTTTTTATCAGTGCCAATTTTGTGGCCATAGAGAAGTTTGACCTCGTAGAATGGGCAGACATCCAAGAAGACATCAGAGAGTTGATTGAAATGTATTTAAATCAAGGAAATTCGATAATTACAGCTGCAGCGACTCCAAAAAAAATAGTGGTCGAAATCTATGCAGAAAGCACCCCAAATCCATCCGTAATGAAATTCGGTAGCAATCGTTTGCTTTCTGAAAAAGACTACGAATACAAAAAAATAGAAGAAACGACGAACTCTCCCTTGGCAAAAGACCTTTTTGGATACATTTATGTGAAAGAAGTCTATCTTGCTGAAAACTATGTTTCTATCACAAAAAATGACTCGGTAGAATGGACTGCGGACATCGTGAATGACATTCGATCATTTATAAAAAATTACATCGAAAGCAATCAATTGATTGTCGACGAAACCAAAGCAATGCCAAAAATAGAGACGCCTAATGTAGACATCAACACCTTAGAAGGCACCTCTTTGGACATCGCTGGAATCCTAGAGGAATATGTAAAACCTGCGGTTGCCTCAGATGGTGGAAACATCACATTTCAGTCTTACGACGAAGAAACCCAGGTTGTCAATGTCATTTTGCAAGGAGCTTGCAGTGGATGCCCCTCCTCTACAGTCACCCTAAAAAATGGTATTGAAACCATGCTCAAAGAAATGCTTCCCAACAAAATCAGTAGCGTTGTTGCTATCAACGGTTAATTCCTTTTTTTATGTCAAAAAAAATTACTCCTTACAAAGACTCCAATCTTGGAAAAAAAGAACAAGTTGCTCAAATGTTCGACAATATATCAGAAAACTACGACGGCCTGAACCGCGTTATTTCTTTTGGTATTGATGTAAAATGGCGAAAAAAAGTAATCCAACTCATCGGGGCAACCAAGCCTAAAAAAATATTAGACATTGCAACCGGAACTGGAGACTTGGCAATCATGATGTCCGAGCTAAATGCAGATAAAATTGTAGGATTGGACATTTCTCAAGGCATGTTAGAAGTGGGAAAACACAAGATTGCTGCACAACAGCTGACTCACAAGATTGACATGGTACATGGAGATTCTGAAAACATTCCCTTCGAAGACAATTACTTCGATGCCATCACAGTTTCTTTTGGAGTTCGAAATTTTGAAAACCTTGACAAAGGACTTCAAGAAATCTCAAGAGTACTAAAACCCGGAGGTGTTTTTGTTGTTTTAGAAACGGCAGTTCCGACCCATCCATTGTATAAATTCGGCTATGCCATCCATTCAAAATATGTGTTGCCTTTGATCGGAAAATTGTTTTCCAAAGACAAAATTGCCTACTCATACTTGTCCGAATCTGCCAATGCCTTTCCTTGTGGGAAAGCTTTCAACAATATTTTAGAGAAAAATGGGTTTATAGATACGAAAGATATTCCTGTGACATTTGGAGTCGCCTCCATCTACACAGCAAGTAAATAAATCGATTCTAAAAATGAAAAAACACCGTTTCTTCTTTGTCTTCTTTTTTTTGGTACTACAGACACTTTCTTCCCAACGAAGAATATTGAACCAATTGCCTAATTTTGACAAGAAAAAATACCATTGGGGATTTTATTTAGGATTGAATTCTAGAGATTTTAAAGTCGCTTACCAAGAAAGTGATTTTAAAAATACACATGTTTCTTTCGAAAATGAAACGGGGTTTAACGTAGGCTTGATAGGAGACATGCGCATTCTTGAGAATCTAAATATACGCCTTGAACCAGGTTTGTGGAGCAACACAAGTACCATCCATTTTCGAGACCAAAATTTTATTGACGGAACAACAGCAACAACAGATTTCGCCTATGAAAATGCCGAAATAAGCTCTACATACTTTCATTTCCCCGTCTTACTGAAATGGAGTACAAACCGTTTGAACAACATCAGGCCCTATGTGATAGGTGGTGTATCTTATGACTTGAATTTTTCGAGCAAACAAAAAAACAAAGACGACAATCGCACAAACGTTTTTCGAATGCGTACACACAATTTGATGTATGAGGTGGGAATGGGAATTGATATTTATTTCCCTTATTTCAAATTCTCGCCCTCTATCCGCGGACAGTTTGCCATTACGAATGAACTTTTTGGCGACAACAAAGACGCAACGCATCCAACAAGCCCATACACCGATCCGATTGACTTTCTAGGAACAAGTGCAATTTTTCTAAAGTTTGCTTTTGAATAAACAATTTATTCAACTGATTTTTTGTGCCTTTCCCAAATGCATCGCTTCAAAAAAGACTATTGATTTCTCCGAAATTCACTCAAAATGATAGCCGCCGCAGTAGCGACATTCAAACTTTCAGTTTCAATACCAAATCGGGGAATTGTCAACGACCTATCTTTCAATTTCTTTAATTCAGTACCAATCCCATTGGATTCATTGCCCAAAATTAAAACACCTTTTTTAGGCAATGCCGCCTGATACAAGTTTTCTCCATCCAGATCTGCAACCAACTTTGGAGTGGGTATTTTTTGCAACACCTCCTCTAAATCGACATAATTGATCTGTACGCGTGACAAGGAGCCCATAGTAGATTGAACTACTTTTGAATTGTAACAGTCGACCGTATTCTCAGAGCAGAGCAATTGTTTTACGCCGAACCAATCACACAAACGTATAATGGTTCCTAAATTTCCTGGGTCGTTTATAGTGTCCAATGCCAATACCAATCCATCCAATTGCAAATCTTGGATCCTAGCGAATCGAAACAAAGCAAGCACTCCACTTGGAGTTTTAAACGTACTTATTTTTTTCAATTCATCCTCAGTAACCAATTGAACCAACTCAGCATCAAAATGATGTTCATGTCCTTCTGTCACATACAAAGAATGTAACTCAAAAGAAGAAGCTACCAACTCCTGTACTACTTTGATTCCTTCTGCAAGAAATAAACCATGCTGTATTCTTCCTTTTTTACGTTGTAACGATTGGATTACTTTGATTTTATTTTTTGACAAACTCATAGATCATTTTTCTAAATGAAAAACAAAAATACATTTTTTAACAAGGAATTTTAAAAATTGATTGAATCCATTACAACAAGTAGTTAAAGAACCATTGAAAAGTATTATTTTTGACCCTATAAATCATTCTTTGTTGAAGAGCAATACGCACATATCTTTTTTTATTTTCACCTTAGGCACACTTCTGTTTTTTTCGTGTAATTCGACGAAATACGTTCCTAAAGGAGATTACTTGCTGACCCAAAACAGCATCTTTGAAACGAAACAAACAAAGAAATCGGAGGAAATGACCATTCAGAAAAAAAAGATCCACAACACAGAAGTAACGGATTTGATCATTCAAAGACCCAATCAAAAATCCTTGGGACTTCCACTCCCTTTGTATTTTTACAATTTAGGAAACCTTGATTATAAAGATGCTTACAAGAAAAAGAAAGAAAAAAACCCAAAATACTTCAACTTCTTAGCTGCTGTATTTTCCGAAAAACAAGTTCGAAAAAAAGAAGAAAACTACAAAGCACGCAACAAGTGGTTCTTATCCAAGGGAGAAGCTCCCGTTGTACACGACATCAACAAAACAATAGCAAGCGCCAAGAAAATCAGAACGTATTATTTCAACCAAGGTTATTTTGATGCACTTGTCAAAAAAGAAGTTACTCTAAACTTCAAAAAATCATCCGTTCACTATTATATAGAAAAAAAGAAGCCTTACCATCTGGAAAACATACAATCTTCGATTGAATCATCTATTGTAGATTCTATTTTTAAAAAAAACGCAAAAGCTACCTTTCTCAAAAAAGGAGATCGTTACATCGATCAAAATTTCAGAAAAGAAGCCAAACGACTGACCAATCTTTTTCGAAATTCCGGTGTTTATCACTTTTCCGAAAACCTCATTGGATTCTACAACATAGATACCCTAAAAAGCAATCGTCGTACAGATGTTTTGTTAAAAATAGCCAACAGGGTTTCTGAAAAAGAAGGCAAACTCATCAGTCATCCATTAAAAATCCAAACATTAAAAAACATCAAAATTTACACGGATTACAGCTATCATAAAAAAGGGCAAGCTCTTCTCGACTCGACAAGCTACAATGGATTTCAGTTCTATGCACATGACAAAATAAAATACCGTCCCAAATCTCTTTTGAACTCGATTTTTATAGAACCTCGTCAAATCTACAAAGACAGCGCTCGAAACTTGACGAGAAACCATTTGAAATCTCTCAAGAATTTCAAACTGGTAAAATTGAAATACAATGAGCTCAATAGCGATGAACTTTCGGCGTCTATACTTTTAACGCCGCTCAAGAAGTATTCCATACGTTTGAATACCGAAGCTATTCATTCCAACATCAAGCAACTTGGATTTTCAGGCGGATTTTCTTTTTTAAATCGAAACACTTTTAAAGGAGCTGAAATTTTCAAACTCTCCTTCCAAGGATCTATTTTTGATATCTCAAATAATACTGGCTCCGATGATACGCCATTCAACTCCTGGGAAGTTGGTACTGATGCTTCTTTAGAGATACCTCGCTTTGTATTTCCTTTTTTAAGCAATAAAATCATCCCGAAAAACATGGGCCCAAAAACAGTTTTCTCCTTGGGTACGAGCTTTCAAAAAAACATTGGATTAGACAAACAAAAATTTACCGGCATTATTGAATTGTCATGGAAATCGACTCCTCGAAAAACACATACCATCGAGATGCTCAATGCGCAATTTGTAAAAAACCTCAACACCAATTCTTATTTCTCAATTTACTCTTCAGAATTCAATAAATTAAAAACCATTCAAGAGGAGTATTTTCCGGACAAAAATCTTTCAACAAACAATGCTTTGACTTTTATTTCAGATGAAATAAACATCCCCTTTCAAGCGAACCATCCGGAAGATTACCAAACGGCAAAAAATATTGAAAAACGATACGATATCTTGACCCTAAACAATGTCAGTCCTTCGATTTCTTATGCGTTCTCCTACAACACACAATTCGATTTCAAAGACAATGACTACTTTTTTTTCAGAGCCAAAGTAGCCACTTCTGGGAACATTGCCTCGATGCTGGCGACAACAGAAAAAGACGGTGTAAAAACATTTCTAGACATTCCAATTGCACAATTTACAAGAGCCGATGTGGAATTTAAAAAATTCTGGAAAACTTCATCTGCGAGTGTCTTTGCTTTTCGATCTTTTCTCGGTGTTGCCCTCCCTTATGGAAACTCCGATGAAATCCCCTTTAGCAACAGTTACTTTATTGGTGGCTCAAGTGATATTCGAGCATGGAAAACCTATGATCTTGGACCTGGATCAAGCAACACAGGACTTGAATTCAATGTTTCTAACTTTAAATTCATCAATAGTTTGGAGTATCGCTTTGACATCAACCGAAGTTTCAAAGGAGCCCTGTTTATAGATGCCGGAAACATTTGGGACATTACCAATTCAAAATTAACGACAGCAGAGGAAAAATTCACAGGACTAAAATCCTTAAAAAATATGGCGGTTGGCACGGGATTTGGAATTCGCTATGATTTTAACTTCCTTGTATTACGTCTAGATTTGGGCTTCAAAACCTACGAACCCTATTTGAGGAACACTAAATGGTTTCAAAACTACAATCTTCAAAATTCGGTGCTAAATATCGGGATCAATTACCCATTTTAAAAATAACTCTCAAAAACAACGCTGACTTTCAACTCATTGTACATTACTTCTATATAATCTGTTAAAAATTGATTATTTAACTCTTTCATAGTTTGAAAGTTATAACCTACAACGTTTTCGTACATTCTCGCTCCACAAGTTTTTAAAAAAAGATATTAATACCTACTTTTGTGACAAAATTCATTAAATCAACAAACTATGAGTCACAATATAAAACCAGGAGTTGCAACAGGAGATGCAGTTCAAGAAATTTTCAAATTAGCAAAAGCGAAAAAATTCGCATTGCCTGCTGTGAACGTAACAGGAAACAACACGATTAATACAGTTTTGGAAACTGCTAAAGAATTAAACGCACCTGTTATTATACAATTTTCTAACGGAGGAGCGATTTTTAATGCAGGAAAAGGATTGGACAACGCAGATCAAAAAAGTGCAATTGCTGGAGCAGTTGCAGGAGCAAAACACGTACATGAGTTGGCAGTTGCCTATGGTGTCCCTGTGATATTGCATACCGATCATGCTGCAAAAAAATTATTGCCTTGGATTGACGGATTGTTGGATGCCTCTGAAAAGCATTTTGAAGAAACAGGAGCTCCTTTGTTCTCGTCTCATATGATTGATTTGTCTGAAGAACCTTTAGAGGAAAACATTGCTATTTGTAAAGAATACCTCAAGCGTATGGACAAAATGGGAATGACTTTGGAAATTGAATTGGGTATTACAGGAGGCGAAGAAGACGGTGTAGACAATTCTGACGTTGATGAGTCGAAATTGTACACACAACCAGAAGAAGTAAATTACTCTTACGAACAATTATCTGAAGTTTCTTCTAGATTTACAGTTGCCGCAGCCTTTGGAAATGTACACGGTGTTTACAAACCAGGAAATGTGAAATTGACTCCGAAAATCTTAGACAACTCTCAAAAATTTATCGAAGAGAAACACGGATTGGAGCACAACCCAATTGATTTTGTATTCCACGGTGGTTCAGGATCTTCAGTAGAAGAAATAAGAGAATCTATTGGTTATGGAGCTATCAAAATGAATATCGATACCGATTTACAATATGCTTTCATGGAAGGTATTAGAGATTATATGTCAGAAAATACAGACTTCTTAAAATCTCAAATTGGTAATCCATCTGGAGCAGATGTACCAAACAAAAAATACTATGACCCAAGAGTTTGGTTGCGTAAAGGTGAAGCTACTTTAAAAGCAAGATTGATTAAAGCTTTTGAAGACCTAAACAACATCAATACTTTATAATTAGGGGACATCCCTGACAATTTTTTTCACAAAGAGAAACTGAATTATTTTTCAGTTTCTCTTTATTTTTTTAGTAAATTAGCCCCATAAAAAACAGAATCATATGTCATCTTGGTTTAAGAGAATCGATAAAGGGATTCAAACCCCTACAGAAGCAAAAAAAGACGTTCCTAAAGGACTTTGGTACAAAACACCTAGTGGGAAAATAGTAGACACTGAAGACTTAAAACAGAATCTTTATGTAAGTCGTGAAGACGGCTATCACGTTCGAATTGGAAGTACAGAATACTTTGAAATCCTTTTTGACAACAACCAATTCAAAGAATTAAATGCTTCCTTGGAAGCAGGTGACCCTTTGCAATTTGAAGACACAAAAAAATACCCAGACCGTCTAAAAGACGCGCAGCACAAAACAAAATTAAAAGATGCAGTTCGAACTGCTGTTGGAAAATCATTGGGACAAGATATTGTCATTGCAGCGATGGATTTTGCCTTCATTGGAGGATCTATGGGAAGTGTGGTCGGTGAGAAAATTGCCCGCGCTATTGATCATTCAATCCAACATAAAATTCCATTTTTGATGATCTCGAAATCAGGTGGTGCAAGAATGCAAGAAGCGCCTCTTTCGTTAATGCAAATGGTAAAAACATCTGCAAAGCTTGCACAATTGGCAGCAGCAAAAGTTCCTTATATTTCATTGTGTACAGACCCTACTACTGGAGGAATCACTGCATCTTTTGCGATGTTAGGCGATATCAATATAGCCGAACCCAATGCATTGATTGCTTTCGCAGGACCTCGTGTCGTAAAGGATACCACAGGACAAGATTTACCCGAAGGATTTCAACGCTCTGAATTTTTGTTAGAGCATGGTTTTCTGGACGCTATCTACGAAAGAAAAGATTTGAAACAACAAATCAATCTTTACATAGACTTGATCTTAAACGAAAAAATTAGATCGTAAACAATAATTTTGCAAAGCGAAGTTGAGAAGAAATCAAACAGTTTCTCAAATAACTCGACTTCGTTTTACAAAACCAACTTTTCACGCTTGAAAAGTTGGTGCCTCATTCCTCCATTTTAAACGAAGGGTTCCCGTTCAATCTTCTACATAAATTCGGTTGTACAATCGAAAAATAATAGTATCTTTGCAGCCTTGATATCACAAGACATATCAATACATAAAAATTATTAATAATAAAATTTAATGTTAGCATGTATTTAACAAAAGAAGTAAAAAAAGACATTTTTAAAAAGCACGGAGGAGCTGAAGCAAACACAGGATCAACAGAAGGTCAAATCGCTTTGTTCACACACAGAATCAACCACCTTACAGAGCACTTAAAATCAAACCGTAAAGATTACAATACGGAACGCTCATTGGTAAAATTAGTAGGTAAAAGAAGAAGTTTACTTGATTACTTGATCAAAACAGACATCGTAAGATACCGTGCGATTATCAAAGAATTAGATTTAAGAAAATAAATCGTTTCAAAAAAAGAGGCAAAGCAGTTTGTCTCTTTTTTTATTTGAAACTGATCATCTTTACTCCACAGGGAACTCAACAAACCCAAACAACACACAACACAGATTAATTCATACAAAATTAGAGTAAAATTATGATGCCAAAAGTATTCAATGAGGTCATCGACCTCGGAGATGGAAGAACCATCTCACTAGAAACAGGAAAATTAGCAAAACAAGCACACGGTAGTGTGGTTGTACAGATGGGAAAAACCATGTTGCTTTGTACCGTAGTATCCAACTACAAACAGAGTGATGTCGATTTTTTACCGTTAACTGTAGATTACAGAGAAAAATTTGCTTCTGCAGGAAAGTACCCAGGAGGATTTTTCAAAAGAGAAGCTAGACCGAGCGATGCAGAAGTATTGACAATGCGTTTGGTGGACCGCGTATTGCGTCCATTATTCCCGAAAGACTACCATGCAGAAACACAAGTGATGATTCAGTTGATGTCGCATGACGAGGATGTAATGCCAGATGCCTTGGCTGGATTAGCTGCTTCAGCCGCTATCCAATTAAGTGATCTACCTTTCGAAACAGCTATCTCCGAAGCACGTGTTGCTAGAGTAAATGGCGAGTTCGTCATCAACCCTAACCGAGCACAATTGGCGGAATCAGACATCGATATGATGATTGGTGCTTCTGCAGACTCTGTGATGATGGTAGAAGGTGAAATGGACGAAATCTCTGAAGAAGAAATGGCGGATGCAATTAAATTTGCCCACGAAGCCATCAAAGTACAATGTGCTGCCCAAGTAAAGCTAGCAGAAGCATTTGGAAAAAAAGCTACTCGTGAATACGCAGACGCCGAAGAAAATGAGGAATTGGCTACTCGTGTAAACGATGTAGTTTACCAAAAATGTTATGACATTGCCAAAAAAGGGACATCAAAATCAGAAAGATCGGAGGCTTTCGCTGCTGTAAAAGAAGAATTGATTGCTACTTTTTCCGAAGAAGAAACCGAAGAATTTGGCGCTTTGATTGGTAAATATTTCAACAAATCTCAAAAAAATGCCGTTCGAGAATTGACGTTGAGTGAAGGGTTGAGATTGGATGGAAGAAAAACAACAGACATTCGCCCAATTTGGTGTGAAGTAGACTACTTACCTTCTACACATGGTTCTTCTATTTTTACAAGAGGAGAAACACAAGCATTGGCAACAGTTACTTTGGGTACATCAAGAGATGCGAACATCATTGACTCACCAACAACAGAAGGAGAAGAACGTTTTTACTTACACTACAACTTCCCTCCTTTTTGTACAGGAGAAGCAAGACCTTTAAGAGGTACTTCGCGTAGAGAAGTAGGACATGGAAACTTGGCGCAACGTGCTTTGAAAGGAATGGTTCCTGACGACTGCCCTTATACAGTAAGAGTTGTTTCTGAAGTATTAGAATCCAACGGATCTTCTTCAATGGCAACCGTTTGTGCTGGAACAATGGCGCTGATGGATGCAGGAGTTCAAATGACCAAACCTGTTTCTGGAATCGCAATGGGATTGATTTCTGATGGCGATCGTTACGCTGTACTATCTGATATTTTAGGAGATGAAGATCACCTAGGAGACATGGACTTCAAAGTAACGGGTACAGAAGACGGAATTACAGCTTGTCAAATGGACATCAAAGTAAAAGGTCTTTCATACGAGATACTAGTAAACGCTCTAAAACAAGCTCGTGACGGACGTTTGCATATCCTAGGAAAAATTACAGACACGATTGCTACACCTAACACAGATGTAAAATCACATTCTCCTAAAATGGTAACAAGAAGAATTCCAAATGAATTTATTGGAGCTTTGATTGGACCTGGAGGAAAAGTAATTCAAGAAATGCAAAAAGAAACAGGATGCACCATTGTAATCAATGAAGATCCTGTTACTGAAGAAGGTATCGTAGAAATTTTAGGAACTGGATCCGAAGGAATTGATACAGTAATGGCTAAAATTGACTCCTTACTATTCAAACCTACCAAAGGAGAAACATACAAGGTCAAAGTGATCAAAATGTTAGATTTTGGAGCGGTTGTAGAATATTTAGATGCACCAGGGAACGAAGTCTTATTGCACGTAAGTGAATTGGCTTGGGAACGCACAGAAAACGTTTCTGACGTTGTGAATATGGGAGATGAATTTGAAGTAAAATACTTCGGAGTTGACCCAAAAACAAGGAAAGAAAAAGTTTCTCGCAAAGCCTTGCTTGAAAAACCAGAAGGTTATGTAGCGAGACCACCGAGAGACAATAACAGAGGAAGAGACAACAGAGGACGCGACAATCGTAGAGATGATAGAAAGCCTAGAGAAGAAAGAAAAGGTTCTTAATTAGACTTTTAAATACTGTAAAAAAGCTCTTACCTCCTATTTTGGTAAGAGCTTTTTTTATGGTATCTTCAGATGAATAAAAACCTATTTTACAGCTTTTCAATATCCTGTATATGACAAGTCGTTGAGATGATTAAAAAATGAATCTCTAATTTTGAAACTGATCATTGACGAAATATTAGAAAAAAAATAGCATCTTTACATATCAAGTATATCTCAGATGGTACAATAAATTGTAAAGTAGGTATCTTTTTATTTACAATCACAAGACACAAATAAGAATTCAAAAAGAATTTTAAACAAAAAAAGTAGGACTATCTAATTGACACAAAACCATGTTCGAACTTGCAGGAATCATAATTTTAGGAATGTTAGCGCAATGGGTTGCTTGGAGATTTAAAATCCCCGCAATTCTACCATTGATCTTGACAGGTCTTCTTGTTGGGCCTGTAGCCGCTGAATTTCTGAGCGAAAATGGAAGTAAATGGATTGAACCCGTTTGGAATGGGGAAAAAGGGCTGTTTCCAGGGGAAGGTTTGTATTATTTTGTTTCACTTGCGATCAGTATCATCCTTTTTGAAGGAGGGCTTACACTGAAACGCTCAGAAATAAAAACTGTAGGTACTGTCATCACAAAATTAATCACTATCGGTTCAGCAATCACATTTTTAGGGGCAGGGGTCATAGCGCATGCCGTTTTCAAACTCAGCTGGGAGCTGTCTTTTTTATTTTCTGGATTAATCATTGTTACAGGCCCTACTGTGATCACACCTATATTGAGAAATATTCCCTTAAAGAAAGATATTTCTACCGTATTAAAATGGGAAGGTATTCTAATCGATCCCATTGGAGCCTTGATCGCCGTTTTGGTTTATGAGTTTATTAGTGTAGAGGGTGACAGTGGATTTACAAAAACTGCCTTTATAGAATTTGCAAAAATCATAACTTTTGGAACACTGTTTGGTTTTTCCTTTGCAAAAGCATTGGCAATCTGCGTGAATAAAAAACTAGTCCCTCATTACCTATTGAATGTTGTTTCGCTATCCGTTGTTTTACTTGTTTTTGTAGCTTCTGATTTTTTCGCACACGAGTCTGGTCTTCTCGCTGTTGTGGTAATGGGAATGGTTTTAGGTAACAGTAAATTAGAAAACATAAAGGAATTATTATATTTTAAAGAATCTTTGAGTGTCCTACTAATTTCGATACTTTTTATCTTGTTAGCCGCAAATATCAACATTGAAGACTTGCTATTAATCTATACGTGGAAAACAGTCATTCTATTTACAACGATTGTTTTTTTAATCAGACCCCTTGGCGTCTTTATTTGCACTGCAAATTCTTCTCTAAAATTCAATGAAAAACTATTCATCAGTTGGGTAGGACCGCGTGGGATTGTTGCTGCAGGTATCGCTTCGCTTTTTGGTAGCAAACTCATTAAAAAGGGTATTGAAGGTGCTGAATATATAACACCTCTAGTATTTATGGTCGTTTTGGGAACAGTTTTGTTAAATGCCACGACCGCAAGATTTTTTGCTAAAATTGCAGGAGTTTTTTTACAAAAATCTGAGGGAATACTGATTGTTGGCGCTTCAAACATTTCTAGATTGCTGGCTACATATCTAAAAACAAACAATAGACATGTTGTACTGATAGACAGCAATCAAACCAATATAGAAGAGGCAAAAAAATTAGACCTAGAAGCGATGCATACCGACATCTACTCTGATGATTTGATGAATAATATTGAGCTCAACGACATCGGTTTCTTGATGGCGTTGACAGGGAATTCGGACATCAACCAATACGCCATCGAAAAATTTAAAAAACAATTTGGAGAAAATGGCTCCTTCCGGTTAGTCACCTCAGAGGAATTCTCGAAAAAGGACAAAAAACCAAAAGAGGGCCTGTTATTTGACACTGACAATTACAACTCCATTTTAGAACTAACTTTTCGACATCCGTCAATTCACGAAATCGCTTTAACTGATAAAAAGCATTATGAGCAACTTATTGAGATTACAAAAAAAGACCATGATATCATCCCGCTATTTATCAAAGATAAAAAAGGAACTCTTCATATCATCTCTTCACACAATTTAAAAACTGAAACTATCAAATCAGGATTTGAATTAGTCTACATGGGAAAACCTATTGATTTCAAAATATAAAAGACCTACACAGGTCTTTTATATTATCTTCCAAAAAAAAATAAAAAAAATATTCTTTTGGCTGTAACAAAAGGGCTCATTCAAACGTATATATAAAAACAACATCCGACAATTTAAAAATTGCGACCCTATACCCCACAAACACATGAGACAACTAAAAATCACCAAGCAGGTAACAAATAGAGAAACTGCATCCCTAGACAAGTATTTACAAGAAATTGGAAAGGTAGATTTGATTACTGCCGACATGGAAGTTGAATTGGCACAACGCATCAAAGCAGGCGACCAAGTAGCACTCGAAAAATTAACAAAAGCAAACCTCCGTTTTGTGGTTTCAGTTGCCAAACAATATCAAAACCAAGGACTTACTTTACCCGACCTTATCAACGAGGGAAATCTTGGATTGATCAAAGCAGCCAAACGTTTTGATGAAACACGTGGTTTTAAATTTATTTCGTATGCCGTATGGTGGATTCGTCAATCTATTTTGCAAGCCCTTGCGGAGCAATCTCGTATTGTTCGTTTGCCTTTGAATAAAATTGGATCGATCAATAAGATAAACAAAATGTACGCTTTCTTAGAGCAAGAAAACGAACGTCCTCCTTCTGCGGAAGAAATTGCCAAAAAACTAGACATGACCGTTAATGATGTCAAAGAATCTATGAAAAATTCTGGACGTCACGTATCTATGGACGCTCCCTTAATTGAAGGTGAAGATTCAAATCTCTACGACGTTCTGAATTCTGGAGAATCTCCAAACCCTGACAAAAGCTTGCTCCACGAATCTTTAAGAGTTGAAATTGAAAGAGCTCTAGAAACACTAACTCCAAGAGAGGCAGATGTGGTAAAACTATACTTTGGTTTAGGAGAGCACCAGCCAATGACTTTAGAAGAAATTGGAGAAACATTTGATTTGACACGTGAAAGAGTGCGTCAAATTAAAGAAAAAGCAATCCGAAGACTGAAACACACCTCAAGGTCTAAGATTTTGATGACTTACCTTGGTTAATAAATAATACAAAAAAATAGAAATGAGCAAATTAATTGCCCCTTCAGTACTTGCTGCTGACTTTGCCAACCTGCAAAGAGATATTGAAATGGTTAACAATAGTGATGCGGATTGGTTTCATATTGACGTAATGGACGGTGTTTTTGTTCCAAACATCTCTTTTGGAATGCCAGTTATTAGTGCTATAAAAAAACATGCAAAAAAAACCTTAGATGTACATTTGATGATTGTCAACCCAGACCAATACATCCCTACATTTAAAGAAATAGGAGCCGATATTTTAACTGTACACTACGAAGCTTGTACACATTTACACAGAACACTGCAAGCCATCAAAGCAGAAGGTATGAAAGCAGGTGTTGCCCTAAACCCACACACACCTATCTCTGTTTTAGAAGATGTGATCAAGAATATTGATATGGTCTGTATTATGAGTGTAAACCCTGGATTTGGAGGACAATCCTTTATCGAAAATACCTATAAAAAAGTACAACAATTAAAAAATCTCATTGCATTTTCTGAGGCTGACACATTGATTGAAATAGACGGTGGTGTGACGGATAAAAATGCCAACCAACTCATCGAAGCCGGTGCGGATGTTTTGGTAGCTGGAAGTTATGTCTTTGGCGCTGAAAATCCTACGGAAACTATTGCCAATTTGAAATCTCTGGTCAATTAAAAAAAACAGTAAACAACAAAAAAGAGGTGTTTAAAAACACCTCTTTTTTTGTTGCATTGCCTTTCGAAAATTGACTTTTGTAAGTAAACTACATATCTCAGCTAGCACATCTGTCTCCAAACTCCAATCTCATTATTCAGAAGTCTTACTTGTATCTTCATATTACTTTCGATCTCCAAGCAGACGCAACAAATACAAAAACAAATTGACAAAATCCAAATACAAGGTCAATGCTCCATAAATGGCTTTTTTCTGATATACTTCAACTCCATCGTCAGCAGCTGCCATACGCTTGATTTTTTGTGTGTCATACGCTGTCAATCCAACAAAAATAAGCACTCCGGCATAAGTGATTATCCAATACATCATTTCGCTTTGCATAAAAATATTTACAACCGAAGCGATCACAAGACCAATCAAAGCCATAAAAACAAGATTCCCAAAAGAAGTCAAGTCTTTCTTAGTCGTATATCCGTAGACACTCATCACTCCAAAAGTAACTGCCGTCACTAAAAAGGTAGAAGCTATGGAAGAACTTGTATACATCAAAAACACGACAGACAAAGTCAAACCGTTCAAAACCGAATATAGAAGAAATACAGTTCCTGCTGTTTCTGCAGACATCTTATCTATCCGAGCTGTCAAGTAAATAACCGCTCCAAACTCTGCAGCAATTAACAGGTAAAAAGTCATCATACTCCCTGAAGCAGGGAAAATAAATTCCAATACCGCTGGTGTAGTAGCCGCCCATATCGCCACGATTCCTGTAACGACGAGCGCACAGCTCATCCATCCGTATACTTTGGATATAAACGTTGCTTGTACTTGTGTTATTTGTTGTTCTAAAGTTAAATTATTATTCATTTTTTTAGAATTTATAAGATTTATAGCTCTCGCCTTAATTCTGATTGTGTTTTATTTTTTTGACATTTATCAGACACTGCACTCCTAGTATCAATAGGCATGCCATTGGCTGTTTTTTGGCGATTTTGTCAGGAAGTTGACTTTGTGTCGGGTCTTTTTGGTTCCGTGATGTGGTTCTGTAAAAATACTATTTACAATTCATTTTTTATTTTCAACAACTCCGCCTTAACAGCTTCCAATCGTGTGATGATTTCATGATTTTCAATCGTATTTTTAGGCTGTGTTTTCAATTTGTTTTTCGCTCCTTCAAGTGTAAAACCTTTTTCTTTTACCAAATGGAAAATCAATTGAAAATTTTTAACATCTTCCTGAGTGAACATGCGATTCCCTTTCGCATTTTTTTTAGGTTTGATGATAGAAAATTCTTTTTCCCAAAAGCGAATCAAGGAAGTATTCACTCCAAAAGCTTTGGAGACTTCTCCTATTTTATAATATCTTTTCTCAGGTAAATTGACAATCATTTAATCCAGTGATTGGTTTTCTTGTGATGACATTTCTAACATTTTATCGTACTCTTCCGGTGTCAAGTCATTGAAATAATAATACACCGGGTTTACTTTGCGCTTTCCTTTGATCACTTCATAATGCAAATGGGGTGCCGTTGAAGTTCCAGAAGTCCCTACATAACCTATCACATCACCTCTTTTGACTTTTTGATTTTTTCGTACCGTATATTTTTGTAGATGTGCGTAAAACGTTTTGTATCCAAACCCATGGTCAATTTTAACTTGATTTCCATAGCCACGTCGAGAACGTTTTACTTTTTCTACTTTTCCATTTCCCGTGGCGTACACTGGAGTCCCTTTCGGAGCAGAGAAATCCATCCCCCAATGATATTTTCTTGTTTTGTATATCGGATGTATGCGATAGCCATATCCCGACGCCATGCGTTTCAAATCTTTATTGGCAACAGGTTGAATCGCAGGTATGGATGCCAACATTTCTTTTTTGTTTTTTGCCATTTCAACTATTTCATCCAAGGATTTGGATTGCACCACAAGCTGTTTGGATAGTACATCTATTTTTTTCGTTACCTCTTTGATCATTGTTGAATTTTCAAATCCATCCAATGACTTGTAACGATTGACTCCTCCAAAACCTGCCATACGCTGTTCTTTGGAAATAGGCTCCGCTTCAAAATACACTCGGTAAATATTGTCGTCTCTGTCTTGAATCCCTTTCAAAACTTCTGTCCCCTCATCTACTCTTTTCGAAAGTAGTTCGTAGTGTAATTTCATATTCTCCAATTCGCTTTCAAGTTGGATTTGACTCGGAGACTTGACTACATAACTGAAACCGATAAAACCCAAAAAACCGATCAATAGAGTTGCCAACAAAAAATAAACTGACTTCTTAATTTTCGCACTTTTCTTTACGATGATCTTCTTATAAGAAAGCGTATCAGAATCGTAATAAAATTTTACTTTCGCCATAATGCTAAATATACTACTTTTGTAAGCTCATTTGAACACGCAAATCCACAAAGGATATGAGTTTGAGATGAGCAAATTTACAAAATGTTTTAAAACTACTTAAAAAGATCTCTTTTTAGTAATTAAAAATTATAAAAGCACCACATGAAGTCACAAGAAATCAGACAACAATTTTTAACTTTCTTTGAAGAAAAGAATCACAAAATTGTTGCTTCTGCGCCTATTGTCCTGAAAGAAGATCCAACATTGATGTTTACCAATGCCGGTATGAATCAATTCAAAGAATATTTTTTAGGACAAAAAGCCATCACCAGCTCAAGAGTAACCGACACTCAAAAATGTTTACGCGTTTCGGGAAAACACAACGACTTGGAAGAAGTGGGCATGGACACCTACCACCATACTATGTTTGAAATGCTTGGAAACTGGAGTTTTGGGGACCCTTCAGGACAATCAGAGGGCTATTTTAAGAAAGAAGCCATCGCCTGGGCATGGGAGTTCTTGACAGATTGCCTAAAAGTTGACAAAGATTCTTTGTATGTAAGTATTTTTGAAGGAGACAAAGCTGAAAATCTTGCAATTGATCAAGAAGCCTATGATTTTTGGAAAGCAATTGTTCCAAAAGAAAAAATCATCTTGGGTAATAAAAAAGATAACTTTTGGGAAATGGGAGCACAAGGTCCTTGCGGACCGTGTTCAGAAATTCATGTCGACATTCGTTCCAAAGAAGAAAAGGAAAAAGTTCCTGGTCGTGACCTCGTCAATATGGACCACCCGCAGGTTGTAGAAATTTGGAACTTGGTTTTTATGCAATTCAACCGCAAAGCAGACGGTTCCTTAGAGAAGCTACCTGCACAACATGTCGATACAGGTATGGGATTTGAGCGTTTGTGTATGGTGATGCAAAACGTACAATCCAACTACGATACAGATGTATTTACTCCATTGATTCAAGAAATAGAACGCATCACGAATACACCATATGACAAAAATAGTATTCCTACTGAAGAAAGTGGAAAAACAAGTGTCGCCATTAGAGTCATTGCAGACCATGTGAGAGCAGTTGCTTTCGCTATTGCCGATGGACAATTACCATCCAACAACGGTGCAGGATATGTCATTCGAAGAATCTTACGAAGAGCTATTCGCTATGGTTTTACTTTCTTACAAACCAAAGAACCTTTTATTTATCAATTGGTAAGCGTTTTAAGCGAACAACTTGGAGCAGCTTTTCCTGAATTGAAATCTCAAAAAACCTTGATTGTAAATGTTATCAAAGAAGAAGAAATTTCTTTCTTAAAGACTTTAGAACAAGGACTACTATTACTAGACGAAGTAATCGAACAAACCAATGAAAATACCATTTCTGGAAAAAAAGCATTTGAATTGTACGATACCTTTGGCTTTCCAATAGACTTAACAGCCCTAATTTTAAGCGAAAAAGGATTTTCATTGAACGAAAAAGAGTTTGATTTAGAATTGCAAAAACAAAAAGACAGATCTCGAGCTGCCGCACAAGTATCTGCAGGAGACTGGAACATACTATCGGAGCAAACGGATCAAAATTTTATAGGATATGACACCTTGACCTCAGAGGTTAAAATCACACGTTACAGAAAAGTTGCGAGTAAAAAAGATGGTGCACTATTCCAGCTTGTTTTCAATCAGACCCCCTTTTATCCAGAAGGCGGTGGACAAGTAGGTGACAAAGGTCTTCTCCAAACAACCCATGGCGAAGCAATTGCTGTTTTCGATACAAAAAAAGAAAACAACCAAATCATTCACCTTGTAAAAAAATTACCTGTAAACCCTGAAGAGACATTTACTGCGATCGTAGATGCTTCCCATAGAAATGACTCAGCTGCAAACCACACAGCAACCCACCTACTGCACCAAGCCCTGCGAAGTGTTTTAGGAACGCATGTAGAACAAAAAGGTTCTTTGGTTCAAAGCAAAGGATTGCGATTTGATTTTTCCCATTATACCAAAGTAAATCAAGAAGAGCTCAAAGCAATTGAAACTTTTGTCAATTCCCGAATTCTTGAAAAGTTATCCTTAGAAGAAAACAGAACCAACCAATACGATCAGGCAATTTCTGAGGGAGCCATTGCATTGTTTGGAGAAAAATACGGTGACAAAGTTCGCTCCATTCGTTTTGGTGCGTCCATGGAATTGTGCGGTGGGATTCATGTAAAAAACACGGCAGATATTTGGCACTTTAAAATCAGGACTGAAGGCGCTGTTGCAGCAGGAGTGCGAAGAATTGAAGCCATTACCAGTAACGCAGCTAAAAACTATTTTGCCAAACAATCTCAAGCTATTGAGGATGTCAAAACAGTTCTCAAAAACACCAAAGACCCTGTCAAATCCATTGAAATTTTACAAGAAGAAAACACGGTACTTAAAAAGAAAATCGAACTTTTGGTAAAAGAAAAAGCCAAAACCATCAAATCGCAATTGAAAAATGAAATTCAAGAAATAAACGGTGTCAATTATATTTCGACACAAATTGATTTGGAAGCAGCTGCTCTGAAAGATTTGGCGCACGAATTAGGAAATGAGACCAACAACCTATTTTTCTTTGCCGGAACAGCAACCAACGGAAAAGCTCTATTGACCTGCTATATTTCTAAAAACTTAGTAGAAGAAAAAGAACTCGATGCAGGTAAAATCGTCAGAGAATTAGGGAAACTTATCCAGGGTGGCGGTGGTGGCCAAAAATTCTTTGCTACCGCAGGAGGAAAAAACCCAGCAGGTATAACTGCTGCAATTGAAAAAGTAAAAGACTACATTTTATAACTTTTTCTAGCCCCTATAAGAAAAGCCCCATTTGAAATTCAAATGGGGCTAATTTGTATCTTTACAATCCAAACAACTAAAAATGTGTCCATATTGAATTTTAGAACTGAAATAAAAATTCCAGAATCCTACGAATCTATCAATCACTCATCGGAAATCCTACTTTTGGGTTCTTGCTTTTCTGAAAACATCGGTAACAAATTAGCGTATTTCAAATTCAACCAACTGACCAATCCTTACGGAGTTTTATTCCATCCCAAAGCGATTGAGACATTTATCGCTGATTGTGTTATCGAAAAGCAATACCTTCAGAGCGACTTGTTTACTTTCAACGATTTGTTCCATAGTTATCACCATCATTCCTCTTTTTCAGACACCTCTGAAGAAAAAGTATTGCACAATATCAATAATGTAATCGAGACGGCATCTGTTTTTTTAAAAAAAGCATCTCATCTTATCATTACCTTAGGAACCGCATGGGTTTATAAACAAAAAAAAACAGGTAACATTGTAACCAACTGTCACAAAGTACCCCAGCAGGCCTTTGAAAAAGCACTTTTAAGTCCAATTGAAATAGAAGAATGCTTGGGGCGAATTCAGAAGAAATTAGCTGTATTCAATCCCTCTTTAAAAATCATATTCACTTTGAGTCCGGTGCGACATCTCAAAGACGGTTTTATAGAAAACACTTTAAGCAAATCTCATTTAAACACGGCTATTCATCAAATATGTAAAACTGAAAATTGTTTTTATTTTCCGGCCTATGAGATTGTGATGGATGACTTGAGAGAGTACCGATTTTACAAAAAAGACATGCTCCACCCTAATGACATTGCAGTGGATTATATTTGGGAACAATTTTCAAAAAACTGGATTTCAGAAGTCTCAAAAAAACACTTCAAAAACATAGACAGTATTCAAAAAGACCTCTCGCACAAACCTTTTCACAAAGAATCGACAAACCATCAAAAATTTCTCAAAAACCTCGAGCGTAAAAAAAATCTTCTCAAAAAAGATTTAGGAATTGACTTTTAAAAGAATTTAAAGGTATTGGTTGACATTTTCCCAAGGACCTCCATTAATGATATCAACCCCTTGTTGTTTTAAAAAATCGGTAGCTTGTCCACTTCGAGCTCCACTTCTACATACAGCAATTACTTGTTTTTCATATCCTTTTACAGTTGCAATATTTCCTGGAATCCGATCCAAAACAATATGCTCTGAACCAGGAACGTGTCCTTCCTCATATTCTGCATCTGTTCTTACATCCAAAACCACTGCACCATTTTTTAAAAATTCCTGAATTTTATCGTTGTCGAAATTTGCCATAACATTAAGTATTCTATTGAATTACAAAATTAGACATAATCTCGAAAATTCGGACTAGAATGTTCTTAAAATTTTACAGCTACTTCATTCGCAAACGAATTCGTGAATAAGCATTTCTTATTGTTCAAATTCTTAAAATGATTTATATATTTGCTTCACTTAAATTTTTTCAGAATGAACAAGAAAGTCATCTTAATGATATTAGACGGTTGGGGCGTAACACAAGACCCCAAAGTATCTGCCGTTTTCAATGCCAAAACTTCTTATATAGACGCATTATACAACCAATACCCAAATGCGACATTGCGCACAGACGGAGAACATGTAGGATTGCCTGAAGGACAAATGGGGAACTCGGAAGTGGGACACATGAACTTGGGAGCAGGTAGAATTGTGTATCAGAACTTAGCGCGCATCAACAAGGCTGTAAAGGACAAAACCTTGGGACAAGAGAAAGCCTTGCTAGATACGTACAAGTATGCCAAAGAAAACAATAAAAATGTACACTTGTTGGGATTGGTTTCTAACGGTGGAATTCATGCACATATAGATCATTTAAAAGGACTCCTAGATGTCGCCAAAGAAAACGGTGTAGACAACGTTTACTTGCACGCATTTACAGATGGCAGAGATTGCGACCCAAAATCGGGTAGCTATTTCATCAATGACATTCAAGAATACATGAAAGAAAGCACCGGTGAATTGGCCTCTGTAACAGGAAGGTACTACGCCATGGACAGAGATAATCGATGGGAGCGTGTTCAAGAAGCATACAATGCCGTAGTAAAAGCAGAAGGGACAAAGACAATGGATGCCGTCGCTGCTTTGAAAGAAAATTACGAGAATAACATCACCGATGAGTTTATCAAACCTCTAATTGTGACAGATACAGACGGAAATCCAAAAGCACAAATCAAAGAGGGAGATGTTGTTTTATTCTTCAACTATAGAACAGACCGTGGTAGAGAATTGACCAATGCACTTTCACAAAATGATTTCCCAGAACACGGAATGAAAAAATTGGACTTGTATTTCACAACCATCACCTTATATGATGAAAGCTTCAAAGGAATCAATGTCATCTACAACAACGACAATATCAAAAACACCCTTGGAGAAGTATTGTCTGCTGCCGGCAAAAAGCAAATACGTATTGCCGAAACTGAAAAATACCCGCATGTCACCTTCTTTTTTTCTGGAGGACAAGAAGAGCCTTTTGAAGGAGAATCTCGCATTCTAAGAAACTCTCCAAAAGTAGCTACATACGACCTTCAACCGGAAATGAGTGCTTACGAATTGAAAGACGCTTTGTGTGAAGACTTGAAAAAAGGAGAAGCTGATTTTGTCTGCTTGAATTTTGCAAATGGAGATATGGTAGGTCATACAGGTATTATGGATGCTGCAATCAAAGCTTGTGAGGCCGTAGACGCATGTGCCAAAGCTGTGATTGAAACAGGACTCGAAAATGGATACTCTACCTTACTTATTGCGGATCATGGAAATTGTGAAACTATGATGAACCCTGATGGAAGTCCGCATACCGCACATACAACAAACCCGGTTCCAATGATTTTAATTGACAACGATTTGAAAAACATCGAAGACGGCGTTCTTGGAGATGTTGCGCCTACGATTTTAAAGTTGATGGGAGTCGCTCAGCCAAAGGAAATGACACGACATGCTTTGTTATAATATTTAAATTATTTCATGAAAAAACACCGACAAAAAAACTGTTTTTGTCGGTGTTTTTCATTTCAAAGAACCTCCTCAAAACGGATCTTTTCTTTCTTTTTAAATTGAAAGAAATAAAGGTATCTTTGAACACTCAAAAGTACTTTTCATGATTGTAATAAAAACACCAGAAGAAATCGAGTTGATGCGAGAAAGTGCATTGATTGTGTCAAAGACATTGGGAATGCTAGCTCGAGAGGTGCAACCTGGCGTCACTACTTTACATCTCGATAAATTGGCTGAAGAACACATCAGAGATCATGGTGCCGAACCTGGTTTTTTAGGCTTGTACGATTTTCCCAACACCTTGTGCATGAGTCCAAACGCGCAAGTTGTACATGGAATTCCTAACAACGATGTTTTGATGGAAGGAGATATTATTTCCATTGATTGTGGTGCTTTAAAAAATGGCTTTTACGGAGACCATGCCTATACCTTTGAAGTAGGAGAAGTCGCAGAAGACACTAAAAAACTATTGGAAGTCACTAAACAAAGTCTCTACGAAGGTATTCGTCAATTCAAATCAGGTAATAGAGTGGGCGATGTAGGATATGCCATTCAAAAATATACCGAAGATTTTGGATATGGAGTTGTACGAGAATTGGTAGGACATGGTTTGGGAAAAGTCATGCATGAAGATCCAGAAATGCCGAACTACGGGAAACGTGGTAGAGGGAAAAAGTTTACAGAAGGCATGGTAGTGGCTATAGAACCAATGATCAATCTTGGAACCAAAGACATCAAACAGCTGAATGATGGCTGGACTATTTTAACCAAAGACGGGAAACCATCTGCTCATTTCGAACACGATGTAGCGATCGTCAACGGAAAACCCGAATTGTTATCTACTTTTAAATACATTGACAAAGCTTTAGGAATAAAAACCGATGCAGAAGATGAATTCCGAAATCTGAAATAATTCCTTTCAAACAATCACCAAAGATGTCTATTTTTAAGTTTCTTTTAAATGCCATTCCACGACCTCTTCTTATCAAAGTGAGCTACCTTACCAGGCCAGTCATAAGCTTTCTACTGAGAGGAAAGAGATATACAGATCCTATTGACGGCAAAAAATTTCGAAAATTCCTTCCTTATGGATACGAAAGCCAACGTGAAAACGTGCTCGCTCCCTCAACGCTTTCATTGGAAAGACACCGATTTTTATGGCTGTATTTAAAACGAAAAAGCTCTTTTTTCTCAAACACTCAGAAAGTACTGCACATCGCTCCCGAACAATGCTTTTTCAAACGGTTTAAAAAACAAGAAAACCTGTCGTACTTGACTTGTGACTTGCACTCTCCTTTGGCAGATATAAAGGCAGATATTTGTAACTTACCATTGGAAAGCAATGCCTTCGATGTTGTTTTTTGCAATCACGTGCTCGAACATGTCAATGACGATAAAAAAGCAATGCAAGAATTGTTTCGTGTACTAAAACCAGGAGGCTTTGGTATTTTTCAAGTTCCTCAAGACTTGAATCGGCACAAGACTTATGAAGATTTTAAAATCACCTCTCCACAGGAGCGCAAAAAACATTTTGGCCAATACGACCATGTTAGAATTTATGGGGAAGACTATTTTGAAAAATTGCGTGATATTGGATTTGAGGTCTCTGAAATAAAATGTACGGATATCGCTACAGAAGATGAAATAAACAACTATCGTTTGATGAAAAATGAGATTCTTCCTGTTTGTAAAAAACCAGATTAACCCTCTCTTACAATACCTGTCAAAAAGAGGTTTGCAAAATTACAGTCCTTCCGAAGTGTATTCTATGAACTCTCCTTGGTGATTCGCGACAATCAAAAACACTTTTAATTCTGGGTGTTTCTCTAAAAACTGGAGGGTTTTCTCATACCCCATCGCCATAAAAGTAGTGGCGTACCCATCGACATCTGCACAATCCATATCAGCAATAACGGTGGCACTTAACAAATTTCGCCTTGCTGTAAAACCTGTTCTGCTATCCATCGTGTGCACAAATTTTTCTCCTGTTATTGGATCTACTTTGAATTTTCTATAATTCCCTGAAGTAGCCAATGACTTATTTTCCAGAGACAACACCTTTTGAATTCCTCGAGTTCCATCAAAATTCGGCTTTTCAATACCTATCCTCCAAAAATTCCCCATACCATTTGTTCCCCGCGCTCTCAACTCTCCTCCAATTTCAATGAGATAATTATTGATCGACTTCGATTCTAAATAACGAGCAATAATATCTACTCCATATCCCTTGGCAATCGCATTGAAATCAAAATACATGTCTGGGTGTTCTTTTTTCACCTTACCGTCTTGAATGGCTACTTTGTCAAAGCCCACATATCGCAACAATTCTTTTACTTTGGTCGAATCCAAACTTTGCACCGCTTTTTCCGGCCCAAAACCCCATGCATTCACCAGTATTCCTACAGTGGGATCAAACACGCCTTTTGACTCTTTAAAAATTCTCTGTGACTTGCCATAAACCTCCAAGAAAAAAGAGTCTACAACAACGTTTGTATCGTTATTGTTAATTCTCGAAATATCGGAAGATTGTATATACGTTGACAAAGACTTATTCAGCAAATGAAACAAACTATCCACTTGTTTCTCGCAATTCAACGGGTCACTCGACACATATGAAATATGAAAAGTCGTACCAAAAACATTCCCTTGAAGATACTGTGTGTTTGGCTTGGTTTTTGAACAAGAGAACAACATACAAATTAACAACAAGCAAATACAATTGAATTTGAATTTGGATAGCATAAACATTTTCAGTAATTTAAAAGCTTCTCTACCTCAACATTCCTTCGATTATTGAGACAAATTTGAGGGTTTATTTAATATATTTGCGTAAAATTAAATCATTTTTTAACATCATCATGAAAAAAGTCATTCTATTATTTTCAGTCACTTCTTTATTTTTGAGCTCTTGTGTCTCTAAGAAGCAATTTACCGAGTTGCAAAATCAAAACTCAAATAACCTTCAGCAACTAGCAATTGCAAAAAAACAATTGTCCGATACTTCATCGGAATTAGACAAAGAACAAAACAAAATCGTTTCGTTGGAAGACAAAATCAAATACCTCTTAAAAGGCAACGAAAAGACCTTGGAATTTGTAGACAACTTAACAGTACTTTCAAAATCTGCATCTGAAAATGTAAAAGCGACATTGACTCAATTGAACAAAAAAGACGAATACATTAGATACATTCAAGCAGTGAATTCGAGGAGAGACTCTATCAACTTGGCTGTTGCCTTTAACTTGAAAAAAGTTTTGAACAACGGACTAAACGATGACGACATTCAGGTAAACATCGAAAAAACAATCGTTTACATATCCATCGCAGACAAATTATTATTTAAAAGCGGTTCCTACAAAGTTTCAAGCAGAGCGACGAGTATCTTGAAAAAAGTTGCGGACGTTATCAACGCGCAGCCTGAGATGGATGTGATGGTAGAAGGACATACAGACTCCAAAACAATCAAAACAGATGTTTTGGATGACAATTGGGACTTGTCTGTAAAACGTTCTACTTCGATTGTAAGAATCTTACAAAACGAATTTGATGTGACTCCGGCAAGACTAATTGCAGCCGGAAGAAGTTCATACGTTCCTTTAGTAGAAAATGACACTCCTGAAAACATGGCAAAAAATAGAAGAACGAAAATTATCATCATGCCTAAATTGGATCAGTTTTTTGACTTGTTAGACTCAAAACAATAAGTCTACAAAAGAAATACTAAAGGCTATAGCCGCTACAACTAAAAAAAAAACCAGTACACGGATCGTGTACTGGTTTTTTTTGAATCTCTCAAATAAGAAAAGAGCCTGTTTCAAATAAGCTATTTTTTACTATTCTATTTAAACCTCGCTTTCTGGAGCCAATTCTATTTCCAGTCCATCCATCTCAGGTGTGATATGCAATTGACAACCCAAACGACTATTGTCCTCTACATAAAAGGCCTGATCTAACATATCTTCCTCAGCATCTCCGCGCTCTGGCAATTCATGACCTGACAACACGTAACATTGACAAGAAGCACACATGGCCATACCGCCACAAGTACCTTCTACGGGTAGTTCATAGGCTTTGCAAAGCTCCATAATGTTCATTCCCATATCCGTAGGCGCATCCAATTCATGAACTACTCCTTCTCTATCTGTAATTTTAACTTTGATATCTGACATTACCCTATACTTTTAACAACTGCTTTTTTTGCTTCTTTCTTCTCTCCATCAAAACCTGTAACGCCATTTACTGTTGTGTATTTCATTACATATCTTTTTCCAGGGTTGATGATGTTATAGGCAAACTGCACAGCAATCGTTGCTTCGTGGAATCCACTCAAAATCAATTTCAGTTTTCCCGGATAGGTATTGACATCTCCAATGGCAAAGATTCCCGGAATGTTTGTCCCGTAATCCAAAGCATTGTTTACTACAATTGCATTTTTTTCAATTTCTAGCCCCCAATCAGCAATCGGACCAAGTTTTGGTGACAAGCCGAACAAAGGAATAAAGTGATCACACTCTTTGACAATGTCTCCATCTGTTTTGTGTTTGATCATTACCGATTCTACTTTCTCTGCACCGTGAATTTCTTTCACTTCTGCATCTGTAATCAAATTGATTTTTCCTTCTTTCGCCAATTCTGCTACTTTCTCAACAGAATCTAAAGCTCCTCTAAAATCTTTTCTTCTATGTACCAAAGAAACCTCATCAGCAACGTCGGCCAAAAAAATAGACCAGTCCAAAGCAGAATCTCCTCCTCCAGAGATCACCACTCTTTTTCCACGATAAATTTCAGGATCTTTGATAATATACTCTACACCTTTATCTTCGAAATCAACGATTTCTTTGATTGGTGGTTTACGCGGCTCAAAAGACCCCAATCCTCCTGCTATAAATACTGCAGGTGCATTGTGTTTTGTTCCCTTATTTGTAGTGACTACAAAAGTTCCATCTTCCAACTTTTCGATGGTATCGGCTCTTTCACCGAGTGTGTATGTTGGTTCAAAAGGCGCAATTTGATCTGCCAAATTTTTAACCAAATCTCCTGCTAAAATTTCTGGGTAAGCAGGAATGTCGTAAATCGGTTTTTTAGGATAAATTTCCGAACATTGACCTCCTGGTTCTGCCAAAGCGTCAATAAGATGACATCGCAACTTTAACAAACCAGCTTCAAAAACGGCAAACATTCCTACAGGGCCCGCTCCAATTATTAAAATATCTGTTTTAATCATTTTTGTACTCTTTTTTATCATGGCAAAAATCGGAATTAATTACGATTTCACCTTACATTAATTAATTTTATTATTTTTTTGACACCAAACTTTTGGTGAACTCATTCAATGCTTCTACTTTTTCTTCAAAATCTCCTTTGATTGTTTTTCTGTATTCGTTTAAATTTTCCGCAAGATCATTGATGTTATCTGGGATTACTTCTTCAAAAAACTGACGCAAACGCTTTGCCATTGTAGGAGATTTACCGTTGGTAGAAATGGCTATTTTTACATTTCCTTTGGTCACAATACCTCCCATATAAAAATCACAAAATGGTGGATTATCTGCCAAATTAACCAAAATATTTCTCTCCTTACAATCTGCATGTACTTGTTGGTTGACAGCATCATTGTCTGTAGTCGCAATGACAATATGCTTCCCAGCAATAAAACTTGTGTCGTAAGGCTGCTCAAACATTTTCACACCATGTTTATTCGCCAAGGCAACGGTTTCTTCTCGAAACATCGGAGACACCATTTCTACTTTCGCATCAGGACTAGATTTCAAGAGAAATGTTAATTTTTCCAAGGCAACGTTTCCTCCTCCAACAACCAAAGTATTGAGCTCGGTAACTTTTAAAAATACGGGGTATAATTGATTTTGCATTACAGTACTTTTCCTTTTTGATTTAATAGTTGCTGATACAACACTTCACTTTCTTTGACCGTTTCTCCGACAACGATAATAGCAGGATTCGAAAGCTTCTTTTCTTTCACAAGCTCTAAAATAGTTTCTATCGTCCCTACTGCCAATTGCTCTTCTTTTTTTGTCCCATTTTCTACAATCGCGACGGGAATATGATTCTTTCCTTTGGCAATAAATTTGCCAACAATTGACTCGAGCTTACTCATTCCCATCAATATGACAATGGTTGTATTTGAACTCGCAGCTGCTTCAATATCTTCACTCAACTTCAAATCAGAACGTGTTCCTGTAATCACTCTGAAACTTTCATTCACTCCTCTTTGCGTCAAGGAAATACCAAAACTGGCAGGTGCTGCAATCGCGGAGGTAACTCCAGGTACGATGTCTATTTCAATGCCTTTGGATATGACGAATTTCAATTCTTCAGAGCCTCTTCCAAAAATAAAAGGATCACCTCCTTTCAAACGCACGACATGTTTTCCTTTCAATGCATGTGAAACAATCAAGTCGTGAATTTTTTCTTGAATGAATTTATGCATTCCTCTTCTTTTTCCAACAAATATTTTTTCAGCATTTTTTGCATGTGCTAACAATTCTTCGTTTGCCAAAGCGTCGTACAAAACCACGTCTGCTTCCTCAAGAACTCTGACTGCTTTTAAAGTAATCAATTCTGGATCTCCAGGACCAGCGCCCACTAATGTCAATTTGGGTTGTTTGTTCATTTCATTCTTTTAAAACTAGGATTGACCGTTATGTTCTCACCTAATTCAAACGACAATCTCTTAAGCCTCTTCTAATTTCGTTGCTCTGTACTCTTCTATCAAATTGTAGAATTTTCGAGACTCCTTTAAATAATATTTTGCAAATTCTTCTGAAGGTTCGTGTTGATGGATTTGACAAACAAAAGCTTCAAAATCTGACCCTACATTGATTTCTCCTTCAGCTACAAAAACTTCATTGAAATCCGTGATAATTTTATGATGGGTGTTGGTTTTCTTTCCTTTTGCTGTGAGCAAAGCTTTTGCTGTATTCACAATGGCACTGTATGAGTAGTAGATGGCATCTGACCATTTTCCCTCTTCCAAAGACTCCTCTGCATTGGTCAATTTATCTTTACTGTCCATAAGTAGCGTCGAAATCAAATCAATCACTACTCCTGCACACTCACCAATACCAACTGCTTTTTCGTATTTTTCTTCGTTGCCCCAATCGACAAAATCTGAATCGACCAAATTTGTCACATCAGACAGGGGTTTTAAGAAATCATAAAAATATTTTTCTCCTTGTGCCAAGTAGTATTCAATAAAGTTTTTCCCATTTCCGTTGGCAATAAAATCATCCAAAATCAAACGCAAAGATGCTGGCCCTCTTTTACTAGGAATCTTGATTACTTTATCAGAAATGCGGCCTTGACCGTCTCCCAAAATCCCACCACCTAATAAAATCTGCAATGCTGGTGCTACTAATTTTCCTGATTTCACAGACATTCCTTGAAAACCGATGTTTGCCATATTGTGCTGACCACAAGCGTTCATACATCCACTAATCTTGATCATCAAATCTTTGTTGTCTGCAAATTGTGGGTATTCAGATCGCAAGACCTTTCCTAGCTCATCACCAATTCCCGTGGAAGAAGCAATTCCTAAGTTACAGGTATCTGTTCCGGGACACGCTGTCACATCTTGAATAGATTCGTACCCCAAATCTACCATTCCTAATTTTTCCAATTCTTGGTAGAAAAATGGTAATAAATCTTCTCGTACGTGACGAATTAAAATATTTTGACGCAAAGTCAAACGTACTTCATCTCCTGCATAGTTTTTAACCAAGTCCGCTAAAATCCTCGCTTCTTTTGTGTAAAAATCACCGATATTTACTTTGACTCCAATCGCAAACAAACCTTCTTGTTTCTGAGCAATCACGTTGCTGTTTTTCCATGCGTTGAAAGCTTGTTCGTTGACAACAACTTTTGGAGCGACAATTCCTGATACATCTGGCGTATCAAATCCTTCTGGAGAAATTGCCACTGTTTGGTGTGACAAAGCTTTTGTCTCAATAGTTACAATTTCATTGAACTTTTCCAAACCAACATCTTTGATAAAAAATTTCAAACGTGCTTTCGCTCTCTTTGAACGCTCTCCATATCTATCAAAAACACGTAAAACTGCTTCCATATAAGGAATAATCTTATGGGTTTCTAAAAACTCAAAAGCAACATCTGCAAAACGAGGCTGAGACCCTAAACCTCCACCAATCATCACTTTAAACCCTCTTACCTCTTCTCCATTGATTACTTTTGCCTTTGCAATAAATCCAATATCGTGCATAAAACTCAATGCCGTATCATCATCAGTTCCTGAGAAAGATACTTTGAACTTACGTCCCAATTCTTGACAAATTGGATTTCTTAGAAAAAATTGGAACACAGCATGGGCATAAGGAGAAACATCAAAAGGTTCTTTTGGGTCAACTCCTGCCGTTTCAGACGCTGTTACATTACGTACTGCATTTCCACAAGCTTCGCGCAATGTGATATCACTTTTTTCCAATTCTGCCCACAATTCAGGAGTTCGGTCCAAACTCACATAATGAATCTGAATGTCTTGTCTTGTGGTAATATGCAAACGCCCTCTTGAATACTCATCAGAAACATCTGCTATTCGATGTAGTTGATCGCTCGTTACTTTTCCATAAGGCAATTTGATACGAATCATTTGCACTCCAAACTGGCGTTGTCCGTATACTCCACGCGCCAAACGCAAGCTTCTAAATTTTTCTTCATCAATTTTCCCTTCGTGGAATAATTGAATTTTATCTGCCAAATCAATGATGTCTTTCTCAACGATTGGATTCTCTATTTCTGATCTAAAACTTTGCATGTCTTTGTCTTTTTAATGTTTGAATTGGGAAGCTTTCTTTCGCGCCACTCAATTCTAAAATCTTTATTGTATAAATCCTACTCCGGATGTATTGTTTGTTTGTGCGTCTATTATGATAAAAGAACCGTTTGCTTTGTTGTCTACATAAGAATCATAAAACAAGGATTTTGCCAATTTGATTTGCACCACTCCGATGTCGTTTATGGTCAACTTATTGACAGCTGCATCTTCACCAGAAAAATCGGTTTTAATGACTTTTTGTACGTCTGCAATTTTAGCGACAACTCTGTTGGCACCGTGCTGGATCAAATACTTTGTACCTGCTACCAAATTTTTAGCATCCATCCAACATACTTTGGCTTCAATTTGCTTAGCTTCTTTCGGCAATTCTGAAGACTTCACTAACAAATCTCCTCTTGAAATATTGATGTCATTTTCCAAAGTAATATTTACAGAGGCCCCTCTTTCTGCTCTTTCAAAGGTCTTGTCAAAATGATAAATCTCTTTGATCCTAGAAGATGTTTTTGAAGGCAATACAGTCACCTCATCTCCAACGCTCAAAGAACCACCGTAGAGTTTCCCTGCATATCCTCGAAAATCATGAAATTCTTCTGTTTTTGGACGAATGACGTTTTGAATTGGCAAACGAGCTTGTGAAACTTCGTAAACATCTTGCGCATTCAAACCTTCTAAGTGCTCGAGCATTGTTGCCCCATGATACCATGGTGTTTGAACTGATTTGTTCACAACATTGTCTCCTTTCAAAGCACTTACAGGAATGAACGTAATGTTCTGTCCTTTGTAATCAGAACGGGCAGCCAAACGGATAATTTCTTCTTTCACTGCGTTGAATTTTTCCTCTGAAAAATCTACCAAATCCATTTTATTGACTGCCACAACAATATCTTTCACTTTCAAAAGATTGTTGATAAAGAAATGACGGTACGTTTGTTCGATTACCCCTTTTCGAGCGTCTACCAAAATAATAGCCGCTTGAGAAGTAGATGCACCAGTCACCATGTTTCTTGTATATTCTACATGTCCTGGTGTATCGGCAATGATGTAACTTTTTTTGGCTGTTGAAAAATAAATATGGGCTACATCAATGGTAATTCCTTGTTCTCTTTCGGCAACCAAACCATCCGTGGCCAAGGAAAAATCCAAATAATCAAACCCTTTTTGCTTACTACTGCGCTCTATCGCTTCTAATTTATCGTCAGTCAAAGATTTTGTGTCGTATAAAATACGTCCAATCAACGTACTTTTACCATCGTCTACACTTCCTGCTGTTGCTATTTTTAAAACTTCCATTTTTATAATGCTGTTGGCTTTTAGTTTTTGACTATTGGCCTAATTTGTGTTTCTATTCTTTACTCAATCTAACAAAAGTTCCTTTTAGAAATACCCTTGCTGCTTTCTTTTTTCCATAGCGGCTTCTGAACGTTTGTCATCAATTCTTGCGCCTCTTTCAGAAATAGAAGAATCTCTAATTTCCTCTACTACTTTTGCAATGTCTACTGCTTCTGAAAGCACTGCTGCAGTACAACTCATGTCTCCAACAGTTCTGAATCGTACCATTCTTTCTACAACTTCTTCATCTTCTTCTCTGTAAACTACGTCATCATCAGCTGTCCAAATCATGCCATCTCTAACAAATGTTTCACGTTTGTGTGCAAAATAAATGGATGGAATTTCAATGTCCTCTTTTTCGATATACGACCAAACATCCAATTCTGTCCAGTTCGAAATGGGAAAAACACGTACATTTTGTCCCAAATCTATTCTCCCATTGAGCAAATCGAACAATTCTGGGCGTTGGTTTTTTTCATCCCATCCACCAAAGTCATCTCTTACAGAAAAAATACGCTCTTTAGCTCTTGCTTTTTCTTCGTCCCTTCGGGCTCCTCCGATAGCTGCATCAAATCCGAATTCTTCAATAGCATCTAATAGGGTTTCTGTCTGTAACATATTTCTACTTGCATATTTTCCAGATTCCTCCTGTACTTTCCCAGCATCAATGTTGTCTTGCACGTTTCGAACAATAAGTTCTACACCCAGTTCTTCACAAAGCCTATCCCGAAACTCAATAGTTTCTGGAAAATTATGCCCTGTATCTACATGTAAAAATGGAAAAGGTATTTTTGCTGGATAAAAGGCTTTTTGTGCCAACCTTACCAAAGTAATGGAATCTTTTCCTCCTGAAAACAACAACACTGGTTTTTCAAACTGTGCCGCAACCTCTCTCATGATATAGATAGCTTCGTTTTCTAAAGCGTTGGAATGTAATATTGTACTCATTTTTATTTTTTTATTTATTGTCTGTGCTTTCATTTTTCTATAAACTCACACTCATATATTGTTTTTTAAGCATGTAAACCACACTCTCTATTCCCTAAAACTTTAGTTGGGTCAAAGTATTTGAATTCATTTGGAATTCCATTTTCTTCGTTATAAGCATCCAACTGCGCATCAGTCCAATCGTAAAAAGGACTCACTTTCAATACGCCGTCCAATCCTTGTGAAACAATGTCAATACTGTCTCTAAAAGCCGTCTGTCCTTTTCTAAGGTTTGTAAACCACACATCAGGTTGATGCTCTGACATTGCTCTATGAAATGGCTCCAATTTGACTTGCTCTGTAAATACCTTGTGCATGGGATTATCAATCTGAGGAATTCCCATCACAACATCTCTGTGAGAAGTTGTTTGCTTCGGCACATACAAGTGAATATCCAATTTGAATTTTTCAATCAGTTCCTCCGCATGTCGATACGTTTGTGGTGTATTGTAACCCGTATCACACCAAATCACTTTTAACTCTTTGTCCTGAGACGTGGTCAAATGCAAAATAGACCCTTCGTACGGACGAAAGTTTGTTGTAATCACGGGGTTCTTTGCGTTTTCTAGCGCCCATGCTACGATTTCTTGCGAAGTCTTACCTTGCAAAGAATCGTTTATAGTTTTCAATTGTACTTCTGTATACGTTGTTTGCATTACCTTCCCCATTTTATTGTATTCCAAACTCTTTCGTGAAAAAAATACAGAACCATTTTTGTAGCAAAATCCACTCCAGCTATTGCGGTAGCCGTTTTTATTTCACCTGTAATGAACAATGACACAATCAAGGTATCAATGGTTCCTACAACCCTCCAACTAATCGCTTTGACAACACTACGAATCGGCTTATCAGAAGCCACGGCCTGCTGATAACTCTCATTCTTTTTGTTTTTGTTTAGTTGATCTACTAACATTTTTTCTATCTTTTCTATTTAACCCTATTACCCTATCGGAACAGTAGGATTATAACGCAAAAGTAATAGATTCCTTACAAACAGGCAACATATTTCTAGTAAAAGTTTGGAAAAAAACTATAAATCCTAGTAATATAGTAGGTTAATTTAAAAAAGGCTAGGACGCGTTCAAGTCTGCGAGGGTCGTATTTCGCAAAACATGCAGTGTATTGTCACGTACCTGAATCATTAATTTATGAACGGAACAAGCATTTTCATCTGGACAATCGTCGCACTTTTCGTAAAAATTCAAACTCACACAAGGCACCATTGCAATGGGGCCTTCCAGAGCACGAATTACATCCGTCATTTTAATTTCCAAAGCAGGTTTTAAGAGATAGTACCCTCCTCCTTTTCCTTTTTTGGAACCCAAAACCCCAGCTTTTCGCAATGTCAACAAAATACTTTCTAAAAACTTATGAGAAATATTCTCTGATTTGGAAATTTCAGAAATCTGAACCGGACAATTCTCTATTCTATTGGCTAAATATGTCAATGCCTTGATTCCGTATTTTGTCTTTTTTGAAAGCATGGAACGAAGATAAAACTTTTTTACCTAGTTATCCTATTTGAATAGTAGATTGTTTTGAGTAGAATTGTTTGGAAAGGAAACGACCGAAATTTCAGTCAACTTTTTGACCATTTTTTTTAAAACATTCGAAAATCAATGCATGATTTTAAACAGCAATTCTTTTAGTAAATCCCTATGTGAAATTTGCGCTCCGACTCCTTTACTTTTCACATCCGCATCACGAAGAAGTGCAATGATCTGCGAAACTTTTCGCATCGGATAATTTTTAGCAGCTGTCACATAATCACTTACAAAATAAGGACTCACTCCAAGTTTTTTGGCAATATTAGCTTTCGACTTGTCTTGCAATCCATGGTATAAAAACAACTGTGTAAAATAACTACTTAACAAAGAAATGGTCATTACCAAAGGGTTGCTCTTTGGATTGTTTGCAAAATAACTCACAATACGATTTGCTTTTAAAACAGCTCTATTTCCAATTGCTTTGCGCAATTCAAAATTATTAAAATCTTTACTGATTCCAATATTTTCTTCAATATGGGTCGGGTTGATAATTGTCCCTTCGGACAAAATTAACATCAACTTTTCCAATTCATTGTTGATTTTACCCAAATTTGTTCCTAAAAACTCCACAAGCATTTGAGCTGCTTTGGGCTCCATTTGATAATCTTTCCCGTTCAGTACTTTTCGAATCCAATCAGCTACTTGATTTTCGTACAATTTTTTACTTTCGAAAACAACACCATTTTTGTTGACTGTTTTGAAAAGCTTTTTTCTTTTGTCAAGAGTTTTGTATTTATAATTGACAACCAGCACCGTCGAAGGCTGCGGATTTTCTGCATAAGAAACCAATTTTTCAATTGTTCTTGACAAATCTTGTGCTTCTTTCACCAACACCACTTGTTTCTCAGCCATCATTGGAAAACGTTTGGCATTGGACACGACGTCCTCAATACTCACATCTCTTCCATAAAGTACCATCTGATTGAAACCCCGCTCCTCTTCGCTGAGCACATTCTTTTCGATATACTCAGAAATTTTATCAATATAATATGGTTCCTCTCCCATCAAAAAATAGATGGGCTTGGCTTTCCCTTCTTTGATTTCGGATACTATTTGGTTTACTTCATTCATTCGGAGCGGATCACGATCCATCACATAAGGATGGTATTCTATTTATAATTCTTAAATTCGCTTCTATGACAGCCTTGAATCTCCCATTGTACAAATTTAGTATCAAAAGTAGCGAAAATAAGCGACTCATTTTTGACCAATTACGAAAAAAATATGTGGTATTGACTCCCGAAGAATGGGTACGTCAGCATTTTGTATCCTATTTACTTTCCGAAAAAAAATACCCCGCTCCTCTTATCGCTATAGAAAAAGAATTGAAAATCAATGGTTTAAAAAAAAGAACTGACATTTTAATATTCAACAAACAGGGCCTCCCAGATATCATTGTAGAGTGCAAAGCTCCGTCTGTACCCATTACCCAAACCACTTTTGACCAGATTGCGCGCTACAATTTAAAATTAAACGCCTCTTTTTTAATTGTGACCAATGGCCTGCAACATTTTTATTGTCAAATGGATCGTAACAATGAGAAATATATTTTCTTAGAAGACATTCCCAACTACCCGCTTGTATCTGTACAAAAAGACAAGTAATTACTTATTCTTCTTTACAATCCACAAAACACTTTTCTAGAAATCTTCCAAAAGTTCTCAAAAAATATAGTTGTGAATCCATTTGTATATTGCTACATTTGTTTCTCAATTTTCAACCAAACATGGAACCATTTATAGTATCAGCTCGAAAATACCGTCCCCAGGTTTTTGAAGATGTTGTGGGGCAACAAGCCATCACCAACACTTTGGAGAATGCTATTAGAAACAACCATCTAGCACAGGCTTTGTTGTTTACCGGTCCTAGAGGTGTTGGAAAAACAAGTTGTGCACGTATTCTCGCAAAAAAAATAAACGACGAGGAAGGATTGCATCAAAACGAAGATTTTGCTTTTAATATTTTCGAATTGGATGCCGCTTCAAACAATTCTGTAGACGACATTCGTTCCCTTACAGATCAGGTTCGTATTCCTCCACAAACAGGAAAATACAAAGTCTATATTATCGACGAAGTACACATGCTGTCGCAAGCCGCATTCAATGCTTTTTTAAAAACTTTAGAAGAACCACCTGCGCATGCTATCTTTATATTAGCCACAACAGAAAAACATAAAATCATCCCAACGATCTTGTCTCGTTGTCAAATTTTTGATTTCAAACGCATTGGAGTCGTTGACGCTAAAAATCATTTGAAAAAAATTGCCTCACAAGAAGGAATTGACGCAAGTGACGATGCTTTGCATATCATTGCTCAAAAAGCAGATGGCGCCATGCGTGATGCCTTGTCTATTTTTGATAGAGTCATCAGTTTTTCTGGAAAAAACCTCACTCGAGAAGCTGTAACCGAAAATCTAAACGTATTGGATTACGATGTCTATTTTCAAGTAACAGATCTCGCTATCAAAAATAATATTCCACAAATTTTAGTGGCATTCAATACGGTCCTAAGTAAAGGATTTGAAGGACACCATTTCATCAATGGATTGGCTTCTCATTTTAGAGACCTGTTAGTTGCAAAAGACAAAGAAACTATTCCTCTTCTCGAAGTAGGAGACAACTCCAAAAAGCAATACCTCACGCAAGCGGCAGCAGCATCGCTTCCTTTTCTGCTGCAAGCCATCGAGAAAGCCAATGCCTGTGATCTCCAATACAAAACCAGTAAAAACCAACGACTGTTGGTGGAACTGACCCTCATGCAAATTGCATCCATCACCTTCGAGGCAGAAAAAAAAAAAGTAGCAACTTTATAATTCCCCCTTCATTTTTCAGAGACACACTGGTAAAAGGGACGATTGAAACAACTTTCAAAAAAGGAGTTCCTCCTTCTAAACCCATAGAAACTAGCAAAAAAAGGACCGAAAAAAAACCGGAACTTAAGACGCCTGTATCACGCGAACGAAAAAGAGCATCTGCACTTTCTTTGAAAAGTTTGACTGAAAAAGCAGCAACCGTTACCTTTACAGACGAAACAGAAATTGACAGAAACACACTTCCAAAAGCTAGCTTTACAGAAACAAAATTTCTATCATTATGGAATGCTTATGCGGAGCAACTCATCCAAAAAGGAGATAAAAGCTTGGCTTCCATTCTAAACGCATCCAAACCAATTTTAAACGAATGGAGCATTCAGTATACCCTTCCCAACAATTTGATGGCAGATCAATTGGAAAGATTGAAACCCCGATTGCTCAAATATTTGAGAGAGCATCTTAATAATTTCAGTATTGACATGGAAGTCAATGTAATTGAAACAGAGGTCAAAAAATTTATTTACACCCCACAAGAAAAATACAACAAACTCAAAGAAATCAATCCAGATATTGAAATTTTAAAAAACATGTTTGGACTCGATTTGTAGTTCCCTTTTTACAAAAGTCTTTGGATTGCCTTAAAAAACAAACCCAACTATCTTTTTCAATGTGTTTTTTTAATATATTGTACGCCGAATTAATCCAGACAGACTTTGCATCAATTTCGTAAAATTTTAATAGGCGTTGCTTTTTCCCCAAACTTAAAAGAAAACATATTTGAAGCGATTCGGCTTTCAAACATGTTCAACGCACAGCTGATTTGCGTGCATGTCGGTGACCGTTCAGAAAAAAAAGAAGCCCTCTTACAGGACATCTTAAAAGAAGGACATCAGGTAACAAATGACGTGAAACTTTTGTTTCAAACTGGAGCTCCTGTAGATGTTATTTTGAATGTCTGTGAGCAAGAAAAAATTGACTTGCTCATTTTGGGTGCCTTGCAAAAAGAAAACATTTTTAAATATTACGTGGGCTCCATTGCGAGAAAACTCACAAGAAAAGCGCCTTGTTCGGTTCTATTATTAATCAAGCACTCTGTGGTTAGAATTCCTTGCAAACACATTGTTGTCAATGGGTTGAAAGATTCAAAAACAGCAGAAACCATGGCGACATCGTTCTATGTTTCACAAAAATTGGGTTGTAAAAAAATCACCATTGTTGAAGAAATTACACAAAGAGAAATTCATGTAAAAGTGAACGATGACATTTCCTTGCGAAGAGCAACCATTGCGAAAGAAAAACTGGTAAAAAGAGAAGACATTCGTGTCAAAGATATCTTAGACACAATCGAAACCACTCTAAAAAACGGAATCGATATAAAAACTCAAAGTATTTTTGGAAAAAGAGGGTACTCCATAGGTCATTACGCGAGAGTAGTCAGAGCGGATTTGTTAATCATGAATGCCCCCAACAAAACAGGTATGCTAGATCGAATTTTCCCGCATGATATGGAATACATTTTGTCCGAACTTCCTTCAGATGTACTCATTATAAAATAAACACGCATTTCAGAGACCAGATCCCAAAACACCCAAAATGGTAAAAAAACAAACCCAAATTCAATCATTTGTCAGTTCGATTCCTAAAAACATATTCGCGGGTTTTGTAGTTTCATTAATTGCCCTGCCTTTAGGCTTGGGTCTTGCTATTGCCTCTGAGGCTCCCCCCATTGCTGGGGTCATTTCTTCCGTAGTCGGTGGGATTTTGGTAGCTGTTCTTGGTGGATCAAACATTACCATTACAGGACCTGGAAACGGATTGGTAGTCGTATTGCTAAGCGCCATTACAACCTTGGCTGCAGGGGATCTCCAACAAGGATATCTATATACTTTGGCCGCCATTGTAATTTCCGGAGGCTTGATGCTGGTATTGGGCTTTTTACGAATGGGAATTTTGAGTGATTTTTTCCCTTCTTCTGCCATCCAAGGAATGCTTGCTGCCATTGGAATTGGAATTTTTGCAAAACAATTTCATGTGATGTTCGGATATGTGAATATTCAAGGAAACACAGTGGATTTGCTTTTAGAGGCTCCTTATACCGTTTACAATTTTCTGTTGGATGACCACAGTAATTTCATTGCAGGTATTGAGGGAATTCTAAGCTTGCTTGTCATGATTTATTATTCCAAAATCAGGAACCGCTATTTTCAATTGATTCCTGCCCCCATGTGGATTGTTGTATTCGCAGTTGGTTATAGTTACTACTATGAACTGGTTTTACAACAGCCTTATCCTATAAGCAAAGAATTATTGATCAATATTCCTGACAAGGTTTTGTCAAACTTGGCTTTTCCTGATTTTTCAATCCTATTTCAGGGAAATTTTATCAATGTTGTGATTTCAATTACACTGATTTCAAGTATCGAATCTTTATTGAGTATCAAAGCCGTAGATAAATTAGACCCTCTCAAAAGACGTTCAAATGTAAACAGAGATTTGAAAGCTTTAGGAATTGCAAGTAGCATCAGTGGATTACTCGGAGGATTGAACGTCGTAACTGTCATTGCCCGCAGCTCCGTAAGTGCAAACAATGGTGCCACCAACAGACTTGCCAATTTTTTTCATGCAAGTTTCTTAGTCCTATTTGTAATACTCTTTCAAGAGCAATTGACAAAAATACCTTTGCCTGCATTGGCAGCAATCCTTGTTTATACGGGTTTCAAACTGGCCTCTCCAAAAAATATTTCCAAAATTTTTAGCATTGGAAAAGAGCAGTTGCTTATTTTTCTTACCACTCTATTGGTAACAATCTTTACAAATTTAATTTCAGGAATTTTAGCAGGTATCGCCATCACTTTTGTGATTCATACTATTTTAAAAAAGAGCATTGGTTTTTTCATAAGAAACATTTTCAAACCAAATGTTCTCATGTACAAAGAAGCTGATGAAAAAGAAAATTATTATATAAGTGTTGTTAATTTTTGTAGTTTTTTAAATTATTCAAAATTAAAATCAAAACTAGATCAAATTCCAGAACACGAAGATGTCATTGTTGATTTTTCGCGCTGTTCTTTTGTAGATCATACGGTCATGGAAAACCTACACAATTACATACAAACATTCATATCCAAAGGAGTTTATTTTGAGGTCATTGGACTCGATTTACACGGAGCACACACAAATCATCCTTTTGCCCTGAGACGTATTTCTGCCACCAAAAGGATGGCCTCTCGAAATCTTACGAAAAGACAAAAATCTTTGCGCTCTATTGCCCAAGATTTCAATTGGTCCTACAAACCTTTGCGCAAACAACCCTTTCAAATTTTAACCGAATTCGGTTATTTCAAAACCAAAAACATCAGCAAAGTAAAGAATATTATGACCAATGGTGAGTGTACTTTGTTTGATGTCATTTATACCGAAGGAGAATTCATCGCCAAGCAAGTGATCCGAAGTACCATGATACACGTCAAACTAGATAAATCATTGCCTTTGTTCACACTAGACAGAGATGGCCTGTTTGAATTTTTCTATCATCTAGTTGGCTATAATGTCATTACCATCCAAGGACATCCTGATTTTTCGAAGCGTTTTTTCTTGTACGGAAACGATCAAAAAGAAATCGAAACGTTTTTTACAGATGAATTGGTACTATTTTTTGAAAGCAATACCTATTATCATATAGAGTCTACAGACAAGGGTTTGTTAATATTTCACAAAGAACGCTTGGCAAGTGTAAAAGAAATCAAAGCAATGAGTGACTTTGCTCTGCGTTTGAGAAAGACCATCGTTAGGAAAAATGAAAAAATAAAACCAATGCAAGTATGCTAGGATTAAAATTACCAACAGACCCAAGATGGGCGAATATCGCGGAAAAAAATATTGGCGAAATCTTAATAGATCATGCTCACTGCGAACAAAAAGCAGCTTCAACAGCGATTTCATTGATCGTTAGTTTTCCTGAATATACCGATCTGGTGCAGGAAATGGTGGCACTGGTCAAAGAAGAAATGAGTCATTTCAAACTGGTACACGATCGATTGATAAAAAAAGGAATTGTATTGGGTAGAGATCGAAAAGACGACTATGTGATTCAACTCTTGAAATTTTTCCCAAAAGGAGGCAGCCGTACCGATCAATTGGTACATCGATTGTTATATGCGGCCTTGATAGAAGCGAGGAGCTGTGAACGTTTTCGCTTACTGTCTAAAGAATTGAAAGACCCAGAATTGGCTAAATTTTACAGAGATTTAATGGTGTCAGAAGCCAACCACTATAGCCTATTTTTAAAATTTGCAAGAAACTACGGCATTCGTAAAGAAGTTGACAGAAAATGGGATGACCTTCTGAATTTCGAAGCAGAAATTTTAAAAAACTTTGGAGACCAACAATTGATCCACGGCTAAAAAAAGACGCCCTTTTAGTATGACACAATCCGAATTAAAAGAATTTCTTGACAGCAAAGTAAGCCAATACAATACCTTTGATTTTATAGAAAGTGACCCTGTCCAAATACCTCATTTGTACCAACAAAAAGAAGATATTGAAATTGCTGCTTTCTTAGCAGCCACCATTGCCTGGGGAAAGCGACCTATGATTATAAAAAACAGCCTCCGCATGATGGATGCACTAGGAAATGCTCCTTTTGATTTTGTCATGGAGCACAAGCAAAAACATTTGGACAAGCTAGCTCCTTTTGTGCACCGTACCTTCAATCTAGAAGACTTTCGTTTTTTTATAAAATCACTTCGAAATATTTATACACAACACGACGGTCTCGAAAAAGTTTTTCAATCCTTCCAAACCAAAGATTCTTTGCAATCTTCTATACACGAATTCAAGAAAATATTCTTTGAAATTCAGCACCCACAACGAACGACTAAACATATTTCTGACCCAATCAAAGGCTCTGCAGCAAAGAGGATCAACATGTTTCTGCGTTGGATGGTAAGACAAGACAATCAAGGCGTGGATTTTGGAATTTGGAAAAGCATCTCTCCTTCCTTACTCTCTTGCCCGCTTGATGTGCACTCTGGAAATGTCGCGCGAAAATTGAATGTATTGCAAAGAAAACAAAACGATGGAAAAGCGGTTCAAGAATTGGACAAGGCGCTCCGGAAATTAGATCCAATGGATCCTGTAAAATACGATTTTGCTCTTTTTGGACTGGGTGTTTTTGAAGGATTTTAAAACAAATAAATCGGACTAGATACGCTCCAGTACGCGAGCGGCTATTTTTTCAGAATAGCTATTTATTTTCCAATGGCCTGGACTCCAACCTTTCAGAAACCTATAAAAATCTGTCCATGCTATCGGATACAGCGATCTCCACTCTGCTTCTAACTCTTCAAAACACAAGGAAGAATGTTGTTTTTGCAGAGCGTTTTGCAAGGCTTTAAAATACGTAGTCAATATCTTTTCTTCCAAACGTTCGCAATCTTCTTCTTGCAAACAACTGCCCACCAAATAAGCAACATCTTTAATTCCGACCCCACCTCCTACATATTGAAAATCGACAGCAGCCACCTGATTGTCTGTTTTTGAAAAACAAAAATTCGCCAACTTGGCATCTCCGTGTACGATGGTTTGATATCTCGCATTATTGAGACTTGCGTCCAACTTCGGAGCCGCATTTTTTAGAGGTATATCTTCCAATACTTCCAGTTCCTCTGGTCGTGTACTCAAGTGCCAATAGGTACCTATTTCCCACAAATTTTTAGGGGAAATTTGCATGTAACCCGCATGGAAATTCGCTAGCCATTGCAAGCAAGATGCAAGCTCTGACCAAACCACATCCGTTTTTCTTACAGGGTAACCGCTCCCATCCAAATCTTCTAAAACAAGTAGCGTTTCCTCTGCTTTGACAATCACCCCCAAACAGTTTGGAATTCTTGCATCAATTTGCTTATTCCCATAATACTCATAAAAAGAACGCTCCACTTCATAGGATTTCACTTTACGTTGGTGCGAAACATCAGAATTCCATCCGCGAGGATGTTTTGTTTTGATTGGAAAAGAAATGTATTTTAATATTGCAGTTTTCTGTTGCCCTCCCTTCAAAGCAATTCGGATTATTTTTCCATAGCCGCTCCAGAGACTTTGAATGACTTCTAGCTCTTGAAATTTTTCAGCGCCTGTGGCCTCCAAAATAAATGTTTTGAAATCAGAATTCACAACCTTGTTATTTAGAAATTTCTCTTATTTTAACGAACCAACAACTTCCTATTCTTTTTTTAAAAAGGAATCTGTTTTCTTATCATAATGATACGGACAGTGCTTACAACCACTACGACAACAATACCCTCTCTTCAAATGATATTGTTCTGTAAAAACTCGATAACCCTCTTCATTCCAATAAAAATCGCCTTCTTCTATTTTCGGTAAATTGTACGAACTCATTTTTTTCTTGCTACGATTGCTGCAAAAATAAACTTTCTAAATGGAATTTGTTGTTTTCAAAAATTCTTTCCAAAAAAGTGCATCTTTTTTGCTTTGTTCGCGTCTTATAGATAACTTTATTCATTTAAATCCGAATATCATGAAAAACACAAACTGCACATGCGCATGCGAAGAATGCAAAAACGAAAACTGTACAAATTGCACTTGTGAAATGTGCACTTGTCAAAATTGCGGCTGTTAACTCCTCAAGCTTCTTTTGTATGGATACAAATATAATTTGGGCTGAATTTTCGGCAACATTGCACCGTTTTATTGTAAGCAAAGTTAAAGACACCCCGGTAGCCGATGATCTCTTGCAAGAAGTCTTTGTAAAGATACACCTTCAAAAAAAAACCTTACAAAAAAAGGACCGTTTGAAGTCGTGGATTTACACCATTGCCAACAATGCTGTCAACGACCATTTTAGAAAAAAACAAAAAGATGTTGTTCTCCTATCACATAAAAAAATAGTGGATACTGAAGAAACTCCGAAACACAACGCACAAGATTGTTTGTTACCCCTCATCAAAAACCTTCCTGATATTTACAGCGAAGTTCTTTATTTAAGCGAAATCAAAGGCTACAAACAAAAAGAAGTAGCCCAGCAACTGAACATAAGTCTCCCTGCCACAAAATCCAGAATTTTACGAGGCCGGGATTTGTTGAAAAAGGGTTTTATGGATTGCTGTGATTACAAATTGGATGCACAGGGACATCTCAGAGGTGAACAAAAAAATAAAGCGGATTGTAAAGTCTGTAACTAATCCTTCAAAATAAGCCGCTGTAATTCCGTAGTTTTGTGAAAATTTACCCCATGGCGCAAGACATATACGGAAAGGCTCTACTTGATTTTTCAGAAGGCAAGCATCTAGAAAACATCACAACCCTTTCTTCACTCGCAGGAAAAGACGAAATACCTTTGCCTTACTTGTTTCGAAATTTTGAAGAAATGCCACACATAGAGCAAGTCGCTCTAAATGCCGCAAAGGGAAAAATTTTAGACATTGGTGCGGGCACTGGAAGTCATTCTCTTTACTTGCAAAAAAAACACCCAAACACCTTTGCTTTGGACATTTCCATAGGAGCCATCGAAGTCTGCAAGAAAAGAGGGGTACAACATACCGTTCACAAAAATATTTGGGAACTAAAAAACGAAAAATTCGACACACTTTTAGCCTTGATGAATGGCACTGGAATTTGTGGAAAACTAGAAAATTTAGGACCTTTTTTAAATCACTTGAAAAACTTACTAAACGAAAATGGACAAATCCTCATCGATTCTTCAGATATTCTCTACATGTTTGAAGATGAACAAGGGGAGCATTGGATCAATTCGGCACAAGCTTATTATGGCGAGGTAGAATTTCAAATGCAATACTGCGATGAAACAACCGAAAAATTTGACTGGTTGTACGTAGATTTCAATACCTTGAAAAGATGTGCTATCTACCAGGGACTTGACTGCGAACTATTGCACGAAGGCACACATTACGACTATCTAGCCAAGCTTAAGCTGCACAACCCAGAAAAAAAACAATAAAAAAGCGTTTATTTTTCTAACATCCAACACGTATATTTGTCTTTTAGAATTTACGACATATCATGAAAGCATTTTTTACAAGTCTCTTTGTGTTTTTTTATTTCGGCATTCTTTTTTCTCAAAGCAACTACGAACAAAAGATCCGGCAGTACCAAAAAAATCAAACCGAAACTTTTCAAAATAAAAAAATCTCTCCGCTGGCGGAAAAAGACTTGAAAAATTTCAGAGCTTTGCCCTATTTCCCTATCGACCAGAACTATCGCGTCATAGCTTCTTTCAAACGCACGCCTCTGGCTCCTTACTTTGTCATAAAAACAACAACTCGCAGAAAACCTTTGTATCAAAAATACGGCATTGCCACTTTTTTTTTAAACGGAACGAAGCTAGAACTGAGTATTTATCAAAGTTACACTGACAAATACAGTCTCGTAGACAATCAATCCTTGTTTCTTCCTTTCAAAGACAGGTCTAATGGAGATGAATCGTATGAAGGCGGTCGGTATTTGAATGTATACATTAGTGATATTCTCAAAGATCAAATTGTATTGGATTTTAACAAATCCTACAATCCCTATTGCGCATACAATTATCAATATTCTTGTCCCTTACCTCCCATTGAAAACCACTTGAACATAGCTGTTTTGGCCGGTATTAAAAAGGGTCTTCTAAAAAAATAAAATTTTCTTAAAAAAAAATAATTTAATATGCAAATTTCTAGAACATCCCCGGAATTTTTTGAGCAAATAAGACAAGGAATAGCCTTAGATAATTTTACAGAAAATGCTTGTACAACTTAAAAAACATGGTATATTTGCAACCGCAATACCACAAGCGAAAGTAGCTCAGTTGGTAGAGCGTCAGCCTTCCAAGCTGAATGTCGCCGGTTCGAACCCGGTCTTTCGCTCTAAAGCTCTCTAATTTATAGGGAGCTTTTTTATTGTCTCAACTTTTTTTCGAAAAGTAGTAAAAGTACAATCGGAATAGCCATACCTATGACAACCCAAGTATGCTCTATGAAAATTTGAGGTTTTACGAGTAATGTCAAGGCAAGGCCTGCAATGGCTCCTCCCAAATGAGCTGTATGTCCGACGTTTCCGATTTGCTTTTTCATTCCATAAATAGAATACACCAAATATCCGATCCCAAACACGTAGCCGGGCAAAGGAATGGGAATGGGGAATAAAATCAAGGTCATGTCTGGAAACAACAAGACAGCACTGTATACGATACCTGAGACCGCTCCCGAAGCTCCGACAGCGCTGTAATAAGGTTCACTTTTATGATAGGTCATGGTAAATAGACTCCCAAATAACAAACTTCCAAAATACAACAACACAAAATTAGACACCCCCACCCCGCCAATGACATTTGTTGAAAAAAGATACAAAGCATACATATTGAAGCCAAGATGCATAAAATCCGCATGTAAAAAACCAGATGTGACCAATCGAATTTTTTCTCCATTCAAAATAGGTCCTATTTGAAACTTGTACTTTTCAAAAAAAGAAGCATCCTTCAGTCCTTTGTAAGAAAAAAGAACATTGGCGATAATTAGAAACAAAACAGTTTGGTGCATTTGTAAGTAGTTTTTTATTCAAAGATAAAATTATATCCGATATTTGTAGGCAAAAGTAGTAGTTCTATGCACCGAATTGTTTTTTTATGTACCTATCCTATCATTTGGATTTTTTCAAAACTTCCTTTTTGGATGCTGCATATACTTTCTGATGGAATTTACTTTCTTTTATTCCATATCATTGGCTATCGAAAAGAAATTGTTTTGAACAATCTAAAGCTAGCTTTCCCAGAAAAAGAAACCAAAGAACTAAAAAAGATTCGCAAAGAATTTTACCACCATTTTGTAGATATCTTCGTGGAAATGATCAAATCATTTACGATTTCAGAATCGGAACTCAACAAACGGTACAAATACACAAATCCCGAAATTTTCAAAACACTGGAAAACTTAGAAAAAAGTGTGATAATGATGGGGTCCCATTACGCGAATTGGGAATGGATTATCAATATTCAAAGCATGACAAGTATCAATTGTGTCGGTGCATACACAAGGCTTTCAAACCCCTATTACGACCGATTGATTCGAAAAAACAGAAGCCGTTTTGGTTCTGATTTTGTGCCGACAAGACATACCATCAAAAACCTATTAGACAACAAAAAAAACAATATTACCTCACTATACGGACTCTTGAGTGACCAATCTCCTCAGATTCAAAAAACGCACTACTGGGCTCCTTTTCTGGGTGTTACCGTCCCCATACATACCGGGGCTGAAATGCTCGCAAAAAAACATAATTTCACAGTAGCCTATATGAACGTCACCAAAATCAAAAGGAGCCACTATTCGATTTCTTTTGAAATTCTGGCAGAAAACCCAAAAGATTTCCAAGATTATGAAATCACTGATCTTTTCCTAGAGAAAGCAACGAAACAAATTATCGAAAATCCTGCCTTGTATTTCTGGACACACAATCGCTTCAAACACAAAGACAAAGCCCCCTCAAAAAGCAGCCAAAAAATACTTGTTAAAAACTAGTGTACGCATAGGCCCTTTTAAATTTAATTGCTCTTTTTTTTAATGAAAGTAGGTTGCCTTACAAGAAATTTTGACCTGCTCCACCGATGCTATACATGCCTGTTCAGACTTATTATACTCAAACTAGCGTCTGCTGAATACCTTGTTTTTTTCAAAAACTCAAACAAACCACTCCTTACACAAAAAACACCTCCCCTTACTGTTTACAATCCATTGTAAAACACGCAATCCTCAGAACACAGTCAAATTTATTTACTCAGAGTACTACAACATATCTCACTTAACCGATATTCTGACCATCTGTTACTTCTAAACTTTTTAAACATACTTGTTTTGTAATTTAAACCTCTGTTTAACGACTCTTCAGAATAATTTAAAAACTAAAAAACAACTTATGAAACAAAAAATGCACCTCGCAATCGCATTACTCGCATTACTAAGTTTTGCGTGTTCTCCGACTAAAAAAGTAGAAAAAGAAGTTTTGAAAGCCAGTCAGCAATGGATTGCGAACTTCAACAAAGGCAAGACCATAGCCGTATCACAAGCCTACACGAAAAATGCATTGATGGTAGCGAAACCTTTTGGAACTTTCAAGGGAAGGCAAGCCATTGAAGCCTTTTGGACACCGTTTATAGAATCTGGAGCCACAAACCTCAAATACACCAACACCCAGATAAAAGTCGTGACGGAAAACAAGGCCATTCTTTCTTCCGATTGGGAAATGAATGTTGGCAAAGGAATCATCACCAATGAAACTTGGATCAAAACAGGAGATACTTGGAAGCTTTCAGAAGATTACTTTGAAGTCAAAGAAGAATTTAAAAACAGCAATCGTATGAATAAAAAAGAAATTTATGTATTGGTACATGCTGCTTGGCTAGGCGGCTGGCAATGGGAAAATGTAAAAAAAGAGCTGCAAGAAAATGGTCATACAGTCTTGACTCCAGACTTGCCTGGACATGGAAGCGACAAAACAGCTCCTGGAGACATCACAATGAATAACTATATCGAGACCCTGAGTGCTCTTCTAAACAAACAAAACAAGCCTGTAATATTGGTAGGACATAGTTTTAATGGCATTACTGTAAGCCAGGTGGCAGAATTGCATCCTGATAAAGTAAAATCTTTGGTTTACTTGACTGCTTTTTTATTGCCAAATGGAGGCTCCTTCCTTAGTGCTGTTCAAGGAGTAAAAAGATCTACAGCCGTGGATAATTTTGCCTTTTCAGAAGACAAATCCTATGCCTTTGTCAACGAAGAAGAAATACAAAATGCTTTTGCTCATGACATTCCAAAAGAAGCTTTTGACAAAGCCAAACCCTTTATAGTACCAGAACCTGCGGCTCCATTGTCTTATGCATTAAAAATAACAGAGAGCGCATTTGGCAACATTCCTAAATATTATATTGAATGTACCGAAGACCGAGCTATCCCGATTGATATACAAAGAGCCATGTACCAGGGAAAAGTAAAAAAATCATACTCTTTGAAATCCAGTCATACACCCAATTTCTCGCAGCCTGATAAACTTGCTACTATTCTTCTCGAAATCGCGAACGAGGAATGAAAAGCTCTCTGACAACTGAAATTAAAATTTGTATGCGTCTAAAACATCCATTTTGAAAAAGTGAATTTTCTGCAAACAAAAAAGCAATTTGTCGGTATAGGCAAATTGCTTTTTTATTTTACGCTGAAGTATTTTTTTGAATTACGGAATCTTAGCAATTTCTTTGATCTCCTCAATAATATTTAGCGCTAATTTATCGGCTCCCTCTTGCGAAGTACTCTCTGTATATATTCGGATGATGGGTTCAGTATTGGATTTGCGCAAATGTGCCCATTCTGTAGGAAAATCAATTTTTACACCGTCAATTGTATTGACCTCGGCATCTGCATGTTTATGAGCCATTTCTTCTAAAATCTTGTCAACATCCAGACTAGGTGTCAACTCAATTTTATTTTTACTCATAAAATAACTCGGATAACTGTCTCGCAATTCTTTACAACTTTGGTTGCTTTTTGCCAAATGCGATAAAAACAACGCAACTCCTACTAAGGAATCTCTTCCATAGTGGGATGCTGGATAAATGATACCGCCGTTTCCTTCTCCTCCAATAACTGTATCGGTGGCTTTCATAGCGAGCACTACATTTACCTCGCCTACTGCACTTGCAGTATAAAGTCCTCCATGTTTTTCTGTGACATCACGCAAAGCGCGTGATGAGGACAAATTGGAAACTGTGTTTCCACCTCCCAATTCTCCCAAAACATAATCTGCACAGGCCACTAAGGTATACTCTTCTCCAAACATCGAACCGTCTTCGTTGACTATCGCCAATCGATCTACATCGGGATCTACTACAATTCCAAAGTCTGCTTGTTCTATTACTACTCTGGAAGCAATCGCTCCCAAGTGTTCTTTCAAGGGTTCAGGGTTGTGTGGAAACTCACCATTGGGCTCGCAATACAATTCTACACAAGTGACTCCTAGTTCTTCCAACAAAGCAGGAATAAAAATACCGCCTGTGGAGTTTACTGCATCAAGCACGACTTTAAAACGAGCATTTTTGATAGCTTCTACGTCCACCAAATCTAAATCTAACACGTCTTTGACATGTTTTGCTACGTAAGACCTATCTTTGGCATAAGTTCCTAATTTATCTACTTCTGCATACTGATAGGCATCGTTCTCCGCCAAGGTCAGTATTTTTTGTCCTTCTTCCCCGTTTATAAACTCTCCTTGTTCGTTCAGTAATTTCAAAGCATTCCACTGTTTCGGGTTGTGAGAGGCTGTGATGATGATACCTCCGTTGGCAGATTCCATAGGAACAGCAATCTCCACGGTAGGCGTCGTAGACAGTCCTAAATCAACTACGTCAATTCCCAATCCTACTAAGGTATTGGATACCAAACTACTAATCATTTTTCCAGAGATGCGAGCATCTCGACCCAAGACTACTTTCAATCTTTTTTCGGTAGTATCTTTGACATTCCTATCCAACAACCATGTACCATAGGCACTGGCAAATTTCACAGCGTCTAAAGGAGTTAAATTGTCTCCTATAGCTCCTCCAATAGTTCCACGAATACCTGATATTGATTTGATTAATGTCATTGATTGATGTTTTATTTTTTTATTTTAAACTGACACAAAAGTAAGGAAACTATCTGTATTTCTATAGGATAAATGAAACCTTACTTGTCATAAGCTATGGCAGAGATGCCACATTTCTACAAGGTGATTTTAACTCAAAAAGCAAACCTTTCCTTTTTTACTTTCGAAAAGTTACAGCCGTTAAATCACTCCTCGATTTATTATATTCAAACCTCAGCATATATAAATAAGGCAAAAAAAAGGAACTCAATGCAATGAGTTCCTTTTTTTAAACGTGTTTTTAAAAAATTAACTGTACATTTTTTTTCGCAATTCTTTCACCTTCGCATCTGACAAATATTCGTCAAAAGTAGCATATTTATCAATCACACCTTTGGGCGTAATTTCAATAATTCTGTTGGCCACTGTTTGTGCAAACTCGTGATCATGGGTTGAAAACAACACCGTCCCTTTGAAGTTTTTCAGTGAGTTATTGAGTGCTTGGATAGATTCCAAATCCAAGTGATTGGTAGGCTCGTCTAGCATTAATACGTTGGCTCTTTTCATCATCATACGCGACAACATACAACGTACTTTCTCTCCTCCTGACAAAACATTGCATTTTTTCAGAGCCTCTTCTCCGCTAAAAATCATTTTACCTAAAAAGCCTCTAAGAAATACTTCCTCGCGCTCTTCTTCGGTTTTTGCATATTGGCGCAACCAATCCACCAAATCCAACTCTGCGTTTTGAAAAAATTCTGAATTTTCAACTGGCAAATAGGATTGAGTCGTTGTAATTCCAAACTGGTAAGTTCCTGAATCGGCCTGGTCATTTCCGTTGATTATTTGATAAAAAGAAGTAATTGCCTTAGAGTTTTTTGAAATGATAGCGACTTTATCTCCTTTGCTCAGATTGATATGAATGTCTTTGAACAAGACTTCTCCATCTGATTCTTTGGACAAGTTTTCAATGTTTAAAATTTGATCTCCTGCTTCTCTTTCTCTTTCGAAAATAAGTGCTGGATACCTTCTGCTAGAAGGTTTGATATCTTCCACATTTAATTTTTCAATCATTTTTTTACGACTAGTTGCTTGCTTTGATTTCGCAACATTCGCAGAAAAACGACGGATAAATTCCTCCAATTCTTTCTTCTTATCTTCTGCTTTTTTGTTCTGTTGTGCTCTTTGTTTGGCAGCCAATTGACTCGACTCATACCAAAAAGTATAGTTCCCCGAATATTGGTTGACTTTTCCAAAATCGATATCTGAGATATGTGTACAAACTGCATCTAAAAAGTGACGGTCATGCGACACCACAATTACCGTATTTTCATAATTTGCCAAAAAATTCTCTAACCATGCAATGGTTTCAAAATCCAAATCATTGGTAGGCTCATCCATGATCAATACATCTGGGTTTCCAAATAATGCTTGCGCAATCAAAACACGTACTTTTTGTTTTCCATCCATATCGCTCATCAGCGTATAATGGAATTCGTCTTTGATTCCTAAGGAAGAAAGCAATGTTGCGGCATCACTCTCCGCGGTCCATCCTCCCATTTCCTCAAAAACAACTTGCAATTCACCTATTTTATCGGCATTTTCATCTGTGTAATTGGCATACAATTCATCGATTTCTTTTTTGATTGCAAACATGTCTTTGTTTCCCTTCATTACGGTTTCTAAAACAGGAAACTCGTCAAAGGCAAAGTGATCTTGAGAAAGTACCGACATCCTTTTTCCCGCTTCCAACGAAATTTGTCCAGATGTAGGATCCATTTGACCTGTGAGAATTTTTAAGAATGTTGATTTCCCGGCACCATTGGCACCGATAATTCCATAACAATTCCCTTGGACAAATTTTGTATTCACCTCATCGAATAAAACTCGTTTTCCAAACTGTACGGATAAATTAGATACTGAAAGCATTTTTGTGTATTTAAATTTTTTGCAAAAATAGCTAAAATGTATGAGCCTTTTGATATCTTATGGTATATTTATTGTGTGCATTTCCTACTCTCAGAAACACCAAATTATTGCGGCGTTTATTCGTAACTAAAAACAAGACTAATTCTATTCTTTTTCTTACCTTCCACTATGAATTTTTTAGCACATCTTTATCTGGCAAAAAATCTGCAAGGGCAAATCGGAAATTTCATCGCAGATGCCGTCAAAGGCAAGCAATACTTGCACCTCCCTTTAGGGATTCAAAAAGGAATCATCCATCACAGAGCTATTGACACGTATACAGACCAACACCCTATCGTACGCAGAAGCAAACAAAGGTTGGATCCCAAATACGGGCATTTCAAAGGGATTATTATCGACATCCTTTACGACCATTTTCTAGCTAAAAACTGGAGCAAATATTCCGCTATAAGTTTGAATCGATACAGCCAAAATCACTACCAATTACTTGATGATAATTTTGAGATATTACCCAAGCAGACGCAACATTTGCTTCCCTACATGAAAGAACAAAATTGGCTGTACAACTATAGAACTATCGAAGGGATTTCAAAAATACTTTGGGGCATGAACAAACGTACTAGAGGTATTTCTCAGATGGATTTGGCAAAAGAAGACCTCAAAAAAAACTATGGAGAGTTCGAAGAAGATTTTACTTTATTTTTTGAAGAACTGATCGAGTTTTCAGACCGTTTTTTAAAAAATGAACAAGCCTAAATTGCTAAAAATTCCTTACTATTGTATTGAAATTTATTTTGACAATTCTTAATAATTCAATGAAACTGCATATATGAGCTCAAAAATACTTGCCAATGGAATTCTTAGAGCACTGTTAATGGTTACTGGCATTCTTGCCGTTCTTTATTTTTTGTACTTGATCAAATCAGTCGTCATTTATGTCATCATTGCCGCTGTTCTATCCTTGATTGCGCGTCCTATTATCAAATTTCTAAAGAAAAAAATAAAGTTTCCAAACACATTGGCCGTAGTCGTTACCATGACTCTTTTTATGCTATCACTATTCGGCCTCATACGTTTATTTGTACCTTTAATTTTAAAACAAGGTAAAAACCTTTCTCTTTTAGATACCTCTGAATTTAAACAAGATATTGAATACTTGTTTCGTCAAACAAACGCCTATTTTTTAGAGAGGGGTATTGATTTGTTGGATCAATTTAAGAATTTAGACATTCTTTCGAACTTCAAAAATATTCCGGATGTGCTCAACACTATTTTGGGTGGTATTGGTTCTTTGAGCATGGCCTTATTTTCAATATTGTTCATTAGCTTTTTCTTTATGAAAGATAATCTTATTTTACACAATACATTGTTTTCTTTCATTCCTGATTCGAAAGAACAAAGAATGACAAAATCCTTAGATACCATCAAAGAACTGTTGTCTCGATACTTCATCGGTTTGGTATTGCAAATCACGATTTTATTTATCATTTACACCTTAGTTTTGGCTCTTTTTGAAGTTGAAAACGCATTGGTCATTGCCTTTTTATGCGCCTTGTTAAATCTCATTCCTTACATCGGACCACTTATTGGCGGTTTTTTAATGCTCGTTTTGACCATGACCGAAAATATTGGCATGGATTTTCAAACTATTATTTTACCGACAACACTGTATGTAATGTCTGGCTATATTCTCGCGCAACTTATTGACAATTTCTTGAGTCAGCCACTGATCTTTTCTAAAAGTGTAAAATCGCACCCCTTAGAAATATTTCTTGTCATCATTATTGGTGGCATTCTTTTCAATATTGCGGGTATGGTAGTAGCAGTCCCATGCTATACTGCTATAAAGGTGATACTCAAAGAGTTTTTATCTCAAAATAAAATTGTAAAATCCTTGACCAAAGATTTGTAGCTCGTCGTGAATCCAGAAATTTTACATCCTTCAGTTCAAAAATACATTCATGAAAATGCGGATACCAACCTCAATAAACTGATTTTAAAAGGAAGTCCATTCGCTCATATAAGCGTGCAAGAAATTGCACAACAAATTGAAGGGAAGAAAAAAACCAAAACAAAACTGCCACTTTGGTTCGAAACGGCAAAGGTGTACTACCCTCCAAAAATAAATCTAGAGCAATGCTCTTCGCACGCCACAGCTGTATACAAAAGCAACTTGATCACAGGCAAAAACTGTATTGATTTGACAGGCGGTTTTGGAGTGGATTCTTATTACTTTTCAAAAAAATTCGAAAAGCTTGTTCATTGTGAATTGAATCCTACTTTGTCTAAAATCGCACAGCACAACCACCAGCTGTTCCTGTCAACCAACATTGATACTGTGGAAGGAGACAGTCTCGCGTTTTTAAAAAAAACAACTCTTGAATTTGACTGGATTTATGTAGATCCTTCGCGGAGAAATGACACTAAAGGAAAGGTGTTCTTATTGGAAGATTGCTTGCCAAATATTCCTAAAAATTTAGATTTTTTATTCGAGTGCAGTCCACAAATATTGATCAAAAATTCCCCTATGCTAGATATACAGCGTAGTTTGAAAGAATTAAAATTTATAAAAGAAATTCATGTTGTAGCCGTTCAAAACGAAGTTAAAGAATTGTTGTTTTCTCTAAAAAAAGATTTCCGTGAAAGGGTGCACATCAAAACCATTAATATCACTCGTGAAGCGCCTCAATATTTTTCTTTTTTTTACAGAGATGAGACCGCAGCTAACTATAGCGAACCAAAATGTTTTTTATACGAACCCAATGCCGCTATTTTAAAATCAGGTGCTTTTCAGCAAGTCGCTACACAATTCAAAATAAACAAGATTCACCAGCACAGTCATTTGTACACCTCAGATGTGCTCATAGCACACTTTCCTGGCAGAATTTTCAAAATTAAACAACAGCTGAAATACGATAAAAAGACACTTTTAAAACATTTACCATCAAAAAAAGCAAACATTACAACAAGAAATTTTCCAGAAACCGTGGCTCAAATTCGAAAAAAAACTAAGTTAAAAGACGGTGGCGAGGAGTATCTTTTTTTCACAACAGATCTGGACGAAAACAAAATTGTATTGCTTTGTCAAAAAACTACATTGTAAACTGCTCTTGACAAGTTTTTATTCCTAAAAAAGCTTGTCCTTTTTTTTCCGTATCCTCATTTTAGTCTCTTAATATTCAAATTATGATGATTCGTAGACACGAAAGGGGATTTGTGTATCGTGTTCTAATATATTGGTTAAATTTGCGCTATCAAAACAACATCGATGGCTCAAAAAGTAAAAACATCCAAAGAATCTTCGGTTACCATTACCGAATTGATGCTCCCTTCCAATTCTAATTTTAGCGGAAAAATTCATGGGGGCTATATTTTAAATTTAATGGATCAAATCGCTTTTGCATGCAGTTCAAAATACTCAGGAAAATACTGCGTTACCGCATCTATCAATACTGTTGATTTCTTAAGTCCTGTCGAAGTTGGTGAGTTATTGACTTTGAAAGCTCGCGTAAACTACGTAGGACGAACCTCCATGACTGTAGGAATTCGAGTAACTTCGGAGAACATAAAAACAGGAGAGATTAAGCATTGCAATTCTTCTTATTTTTTGATGGTTGCCAAAAACGAAGATGGTAGCAACGCCGAAGTCCCAAAGCTTAAGCTGACAAGTAAAGAAGGTGTGCGCCGTTTTATCCGTTCTTTAGACCGTTTGGAAACAAAAAAGAAAAGAAAACAAGATTTTCACAAAAACGAATTTTCATACGAAAATCACAAAGATGAAATTACCAAGCACAACGTTATCATCGAGCTTGACGAAAAATAAGAAAGACAGTTGACCACTCTAAAGGTTTCAAAAAAAGGGTATGTCGCTTTACATTCCATACGTAACCTAAAAAAATAGACTTTCAATCTGGTGAAGGAAAATCGTACGCAACTCTTATTTTAAACCTAAAATATTACGTTTTGTTGCAATGTATATTTCGTTATCTTGCTTGCTTTTTACATAAGCCTTCAGAATAGCATCTTCAATATCTTTGTGTTCACAATAGCCATTGAAAACACGCCGAATCATAGAACTAGAATACGGCAAACCATTTCGGCTACAGATATGGGCTCTCCGCAATACTTCATTTACTTTTTTCACATAGTTAGCACCTAATTCTGTTTTCAAAACAGCTCTTTCTTCTTTTTTTATCATAGCATCGATAAAATTATTCGGTTAATCTTTTATATTTGTATCACTGTTGTAACGCATCGGTAACACTGCCCTAAACAATAATCAACTGCAATTTAAAAATAATTATCGTTAAAATATGAGTTCTAAAGAAAAAATAATTGCCTATTTGGCATACAAGGACATCAGTCAAAGAAAATTCTCTTTAAAAACAGGGCTTTCCGAAGGAATATTAAGAGCTGGGAAAGATTTAGGAGTTGATAAAATCCGTACAATCAAAGAACATTATCCTGATTTGAATATGGATTGGGTCATTTATGATGAAGGAAACATGATTTTAAACACTGTTTCTGAACCTTCCATGAGTTATGAAAACACACCCGTAGAAAAATCTTTGAAGCAGTTTGTATTTGATTGCATTGAAGAATATTTTGCCTCTCAAAACAAAGACGAATCATAACAACTCTAAAAATTCTTCTTCGGTAAGTAATGTTATTTCCAATTTTGTGGCTTTCTCTAATTTACTGGGGCCCATGTTTTCTCCAGCAATCACATAGTTTGTTTTTTTAGAAATAGAACTCGACACCTTCCCTCCATTATCTTCAATCGCTTTTTTCAGTTCGTTTCTCGACATTTTTTCAAAGACACCTGAAACCACAAACACGAGTCCTTCCAATTTATCCGACTGATTTTCCAAAACCGCTTTTGAAAGCTCCAACTGAACACCATAACTTTTCAAACGGTCGACCAGCTGCATATTCCACACATCATTAGAAAAAGCAACCATACTTTCTGCTATTTTATCTCCAATCTCATCTACTTGGATCAATGCTTCAAAATTTGCACTCATCAATGCGTCCATACTTTTAAAATGTTTGGCTAATTTTTTAGCGACCGTTTCTCCAACAAAACGAATTCCGATTGCAAACAGCACTTTTTCAAAAGGAATCTTTTTTGAATTCTCAATTCCTTCTACAATATTCCATGCAGATTTATCAGCCATTCTTTCCAAGGGGACTAATTGTTCCGCTTTGAGTTCATACAAATCAGCATAAGTTTGAATGAGCCCTTCTTTTCGCAACAAATCAATGGTCTCTCCTCCTAAACCATCAATATCCATGGCTTTTCTACTGATAAAATGTTGTATTCTTCCCGTAATTTGGGGTGGGCAACCGTATTCATTGGGACAATAATGCTTGGCATCTCCTTTTTTTCTAACAAGCACTGTGGCACATTCTGGACATTGACTAGTATACGTCGTTTCTTGAGATAATTGTGGTCTTTTAGAAAGATCAACGCCAACTATCTTTGGAATAATCTCTCCTCCTTTTTCCACGTAAACCGTATCACCAAGTCGAATGTCGAGTTTTAGAATTTGATCCGCATTGTGCAAGGATGCTCTTTTCACAGTAGTCCCTCCTAATTGGACCGGCATCAAGTTTGCTACTGGAGTAATGGCTCCTGTTCTACCTACTTGATAGGTGATTTCTTTGAGTACTGTACTTTGTTGTTCTGTTTTGAATTTGTAAGCCATGGCCCATCGCGGCGCTTTGGCAGTATAACCCAATTCTTCTTGCTGTCTCAAAGAATTTACTTTGATTACCACACCGTCTGTCTCGTAGGGCAATTGATGGCGTTTTACGTCCCAATCAGCTATAAATTGCAACACTTCTTCTATATTCGCTGCAACGAGCATTGTTTTAGGGACTTTGAACCCTGCGTTACGAGCTGCATTTAACAATTCTGCATGCGATTTGTAGTTTGTTTTGTCTACAACTACCTGATACAACAAGCAATCCAAGGGTCTATTTGCAACTTCTCTACTATCTTGTAATTTTAAGCTTCCACTGGCCGTATTTCTGGGATTTGCATACATTTCTTCTCCAGCCGCCAAGCGATCCTCATTCATCTTCTGAAACCCATCTAAAGGTAAAATTATTTCACCTCGTATTTCAAATGACTCCAAAAAATCGCCTTGTAATTGAAGAGGCAAAGTTTTGATTGTCTTTATATTTGCGGTTACATCATCTCCTTGAAATCCATCTCCACGGGTGACCGCTTTTGTCAACAATCCTTTTTCGTAACTTATATTGATAGAGGCTCCGTCGTATTTTAACTCACAGGTGTACTCTATAGGAGCTTCGACAATTTTTAAAATTCTCTTTTCCCAATCTAACAAATCTTCTTTTGAATAAGAATTGTCCAAAGAATACATCCTGTTCTTGTGTGTCAGGGTTTCAAATTTTTTAGTTACCGCTCCCCCCACCCTTTGCGTAGGTGAATTGGCATCAAAAAATTGAGGATTTGCTTTCTCCAACAATTCCAAATCTTTCAACTTTTTATCAAAATCATAGTCAGAAATCACAGGATTGTCCAATACGTAATATTGGTGATTGTGCTGATGTAATTCTTCCCTTAATTTTAGAAGTTGGTCTTGGATCTTTGAGGACATGATACTAAAAGTTGAAGGCTAAAAATACATTTATTTTTCTATTTTCTAGCCTTCTAACTTTTCTTTATTACACAAAATAAACGAATTCTATTTGTAGCATATGCAAAGAGGTCGATACATTTCTATACCGACCTCTTTCAAACAAAACAAACTAAACTAACTCACCTAAAAATATAATTTTCTTTTTCTCCTTTTGAATTTACAATTCCCAATCTGGTATATCCTTTATCTATACTTTTCAATATTTTTTCTGCCTCTTCCATGGATGCAATTTGTTTGTCATTAATTTCCACCAAAATCGCCCCTTCTTCTACTCCCAAAGATCGCAATTCTCTATTCTGAATATTTGAAATTTTCACTCCTTTTTCCACCCTTCTTTCTTTTGCCTCTTTTGGAGATAATTCTTCCAATGAAAACCCAAATGAATTGACATTTATTACTTTATTCTCAGTAAGCTCCACCAATTTGGAAAGGTATTCGTCACCTCTCAAAACTGTTACATTGATTTTATCTCCGGGTCTTTTTGCATTTAACTGCCCTTTCAACTCTGAAAATTTAGCAATATTCACGGCACCTATCTTCACAATAACATCTCCTTTTCGCAAACCCGCTTTTTGCGCTCCACCTCCATCCGACAAGGCTGTAATCAAAACACCTTCTACATCGTCTTTATGAGGATCGTATTGAATTCCAATCAAAGCTTTCTGGACGTTTCCAAATTCCATCAAATCCTCAACTACTTTTTTAGCGATGTTCGAAGGCACCGCAAAAGAATAGCCTACAAAAGCACCTGTCTTTGAAGTAATAGCGGTATTGACCCCAATCAGCTCTCCTCTCGTATTGACCAATGCTCCTCCACTATTCCCTGGATTTACTGCAGCATCTGTTTGTATGAACGATTCAATATTTGAGTTCCCTTCCAAGTCACGTCCTTTGGCACTTACAATTCCTGCCGTAACGGTAGAAGTCAAATTGTATGGATTCCCAACTGCCAAGACCCATTCGCCCACACGTATGTTATCGGAATTTCCAAATGGAATGTAATCAAATTCCTCTCCTTCAATTTTCACCAAAGCAATATCATTACTTGGATCGGCTCCAATCAATTCAGCCTTGAATGTTTTTTTATTATTGAGGGTGATTTCAATATCTGTAGCATTGTCTATTACATGATTGTTGGTAATGATATAGCCATCTGAAGAAATCAAAACTCCACTTCCAGTACCAACCTGTCGATACATCCTTCCTTCATTTCTACCGTAAAAAAATTCAGCAAAAGGATCTCTTATATTTTTTAGGGATGTATTTTTCACATGCACTACGGAATTCAAACTCCTGTCTGCCGCTACCACAAAATCTGTTCGTTCGGCAGCCCCAGTATTTGCATGTTCAAATTTTGTTAAAATAGGCAAAACAGACTCTGTCTCTAAGGTTGCTCTCGAGGTTCTATTTGAAGATTTTTCAATAAATAAATGAAAACATCCTAAGGAAACAAGTCCTCCCAAAAAAGCCACAAAAACCAAGTTTATTATCTTTCTCATTTTTATCATTTGATGAATTCTACTACTGAATTAGACCAAAGATATAAAATCAAAACCTTTGTTTTTTGAGTTTAACGAGCTGTTAACTATATTTAACGAGGCTTTAACAAATCCCGTTAAGCTTTGATTTGAGGGGATTTCGAAAACGAACCCTTCTTCGACCGTTGTTGTATTTTAATTTTGAAAGCTGCAAATAACAAGGTTGTAAAAGGACTTACATAATTAAAAAAAGCATAGGGGATAAATGATAAATCTCCCACCTCACCCAACAATACTTTCGATTGGTAGGCTCCACATGTATTCCAAGGTACTAGAACTGAGGTTACAGTACCTGAATCTTCCAAAGTTCTGCTCAAATTTTCAGGTGCCAATCCTTTCTCTTCGTAAGCTTTTTTAAACATTTTCCCGGGAACCACTATTGCTAAATACTGATCTGAAGCTACAATATTTAAGCCTACACAACTAAAAACAGTACTCGAAAAAAGACCAAAAGTCGTGCGCGCTATGTGCAACAAAGATTCTGTAATTCGTGACAAGGCTCCAATCGCATCCATGACTCCTCCGAAAACCATTGCTGCTAAAATCAGTGAAATGGTCCACACCATACCTAAAACTCCATCAGAACGAAACAACGAATTTAAGGTTTCGCTTTTTGTAGGAATTTCCAAATTAGAAAACACCGCTTTTGTCAGTATCTCTAATGTTCGGGTAGACAATTTGGACAACAATTCTCCTTGAAAAAAAACAGCGAACAAAAGAGCAAACCCTACTCCAGACGAAAGGGCAACCAACGGTTTATTTTTAAACAACATCAACCCAACCACCAATCCTGGCACTAAAAATAACAGCGGTGAAATCTGAAAGGTAGCCGCTATCTCATGTAAAAATATGGTGACATCAGCAATTCCTGTTGCAGGCTGAAAAAAACTTAAGATTGTAAAGAATATTAAAGTTAAGAGAAAAGTTGGAATGGTTGTCAAAGACATGTAACGTATGTGTGTAAACAAATCGGTTCCAGCCATCGCTGGTGCCAAATTGGTTGTGTCACTCAAGGGAGACATCTTATCTCCAAAATAAGCCCCAGAAATGACTGCTCCTGCAATGATCCCTGCTTCAATCCCCAAAGCAGTTCCAATTCCTACGAATGCAATTCCCACAGTCGCACTTGTTGTCCAAGAACTCCCTGTGGCAATTGAAACGATTGCTGAAATAAGCACACAGGTTGGAAGAAATATTGTCGGATTTACGAGTTGCAGTCCGTAATAAAGCATGGCAGGTATGACGCCGCTCAGCAACCAAGTTCCTGTCAATGCACCAACCAACATCAAGATGAACACGGGTGTAGCAACACTTTTCAAGTTCTGAAAAACCTCGTGAAACACATCTCTCATTGGAACTTTATGTACCAGACCAATTCCAAAAGCCACTAAGGCAGCTAGTAAAAGAATACAATGATTGGTGTAGGTTCCGAGGAATACTCCTTCAAATTTGAAAATATTGATTGCCAATAATAAAAGAAGCACAACAACAGCTATCAAAGACGCTATTAAATTTATTTTTTTATGTTTTTTTACGGCATTCTCCATAGGTATGAAAATTAGGCTTGTTAAAATACTGATTCCCTTACAAATGTTTCGGTCAAAAAAAGGTTCAACATTTTTGTTGAACCTTTCTCTTACAATGCATTCAAAGCTTGTTCAATATCTTTCACAATATCCTCAATGTGTTCCAATCCTACGGAGCAACGAACAGTTCCATCTAAGATACCAACTGCCTCCTTATCTTCTTTTTCCAACTTAGCATGCGTCGTAGATGCAGGATGTGTAACAATCGTGCGGGTATCTCCTAAATTTGCTGACAAAGAGCACATTTTGATAGAATCAAAAAACTTTCTGCCACTCTCCATACCGCCATTCAATTCAAAAGCGACAATCGTTCCTCCTAATTTCATTTGCTTGATTGCAATTTGATATTGAGGATGCGATTTTAAAAAGGGATATTTTACCCATTTTACTTTCGGATGGGTTTCTAAAAAAGTTGCCAATTTTAATGCGTTCTCACATTGTCTATCGCAGCGAACTGCTAACGTCTCTAAACTTTTAGACAACACCCAAGCATTGAATGGAGACAAGGCGGGCCCCGTCAATCTTGAAAACAAATAAATATCACGTATCAATTCTTTAGAACCTACTGTAATTCCACCCAAAACACGTCCTTGACCATCGATTAATTTTGTTGCAGAATGAATGACCAAATCTGCTCCAAATTTTATCGGCTGTTGCAAATAAGGGGTTGCAAAGCAATTGTCAATAATCAATAAAACATTGTGCTTTTTTGCCAAAGCACTTAATTTTTCCATATCGAGTACTTCTACCCCAGGATTTGTAGGGGTTTCTGCGTATATAAACTTGGTGTTCGGCTGGATCAAATCTTCAATACTCTCCAAATCATTCACCGAAAAATAAGAAGTCTCAATATTCCATTTTGGAAAATATTTGGTAAACAAACCATGTGTGGCACCAAAAACAGATCTTGCAGAAACAATATGATCTCCTGAGCTCAGCAACGCTGCAAAAGTAGAATAAATGGCAGCCATTCCCGAGGCAAAAGCAAAGCCGTCTTCAGCTCCTTCCATTTTACAAATTTTTTCGATAAATTCAGATGTATTTGGATTGCTATAACGACTGTACAAGTCGCGCTCCTTTTCCTCTGCAAAAGATGCACGCATTTCTTCTGCATCATCAAACACAAAGCCAGAGGTCAAGTACAAAGGTGTTGCATGCTCTTTGAACTGCGTTCTTTCAGACTGTATTCTAATCGCTTCTGTTTCAAAATTTTTCTTACTCATTGTTTCATTTTTCTTTTTTCAACTACTTTTTTGATTGCTGTCTTCTTACAATGCCTATCGGGGCAAAAAACGTTTTCTCAACCAACTTACATTGCACAAATACAGTTTAAAGCGTATTTTCTGAAATTCTCAAAATATCTCCAAAAACACCTCTAGCTGTCACATGAGCTCCTGCTCCTGCTCCTTGTATTACAATCGGACGTTCTCCGTATGATTCTGTATATATCTCAAATATAGAATCGGCACCTTTTACCTGTCCCAAAGCGGAATCACTTGGGACGGAGACTAATTTCACTTCCAGTATTCCTTTGTCTTTTGACAAATCTCCGTGTAAATCTCCAATATACCTCAATACATGATCTTTCTGTTGTGTTTCTTTTACCTCCTTGTAAACGGGGTCAAATTCTTCTAGATTGTTTAAAAAATTCGTCACATTTCCATCTCGTAAATTTTCTGGAATCAAGTTGTGAATTTGCACGCTCGAAAATTCATTTTTCAAATCCAGCTCTCGAGCCAAAATCAACAACTTCCTCCCTACATCATTTCCATTTAAATCTTCTCTAGGATCTGGCTCTGTGAATCCTTTCTCTACCGCTCCTAGCAAAACAGCACTAAACTTCTCGTCTAAGGAAGAAAAATTATTGAATAGATAACTCAATGTCCCTGAAAAGACGCCTTTTATCCTGGTAATGTTTTCTCCTGAGTGGTGCAACATTCGAATGGTATCTATCAATGGTAATCCAGCACCCACATTTGTTTCATAAAGATAACTCTTCTTGTTTTTTTTCAGAGTTTTTCTCAATTCTTCATAAAAATAAAACGAAATGGTATTTCCTATTTTATTGGATGAAACCAAATTGAATCCCTTTTCAACCAAGTCTACATAATTTTCAACAAATGCGGCGCTTGCTGTGTTGTCAACGGCAATCAAATTTTCAAGATGGTGCTTGTCAGCGAATTCTGATATTTTCTCAATTCCTGTTTCATCCCCAGTATTGAACAATTCGTCTCTCCAATTCGTCCCAATTCCCTGTGCATTCAGCACTACTTTTTTAGAATTCGAGACCGAAAAAATATTCAATTCAACCGCTTTTCTTTTCAAAATATTTTCTTTGCTTTTTAATATTTGATCGACCAAGGTTCCACCTACAAGCCCCACACCAAAAATAGCAATATTGATTTTTTTAGCGACTCCAAAAATCTCTCCATGAATTACATTGACTGCTTTATGGAGGTCTTTGTTTGAAACTACCAGGCAAACATTTCTTCCTGCTACGGTATTGTTGATCAACACCGGTTCGATACTATTTCTTATCAAAGCGGCATACGAACTATTGAAGGAAGCCAAGGTTTTTCCGAGTATCGAAATAACAGCGACGTCATTTTTGACTTCAATTTTGGTCACATCTTTGCTTAAAAAATCCAAATTGAATTCATTTGCCAAGGCCTCTCTTGCTTTGCGGGCTTGTGAAGCGGCTACTACAAAACTAATTCCTCTCTCAGAGGATCCTTGTGAAATGATACTCACACTGATATTGTATTTCTGAAGTGCTGTAAACACACGGGCATCAATCCCAACTTTTCCCAAAAGACCTTTTCCCTCCAAATTGATCAAAGCCATGTTTTCAAGTACTGAAATCGCTTTGATTCCATCTTTTGACATATGGTCTTTGGTAATCAACGTTCCTTTATTATTGGCATCAAATGTGTTTAAAATTCGCAAAGGGATTCCCTTTTCCAACAAAGGAATCATGGCTTTTGCATTCAAAACATAGGCCCCAAAATTTGCCAACTCATTGGCCTCTTTGAAAGATAAATTTTCAATTTTACGTGCATTGCTTACCAAATCTGGATTGGCCGTATAAATGCCATCTACATGAGTGTAATTTTGCAATTCTTCTGCCCCCAAGTAATTGGCCAATAAAGAAGCTGAGTAATTACTTCCGTTTCTTCCCAATGTTGTGGTTTCGTTCTCTGTATTAGAGGCGATAAACCCAGTAAAAATCTGCACTTGTTTTGCGGGTGATTTTTGAAAATGTTCCTCTACGTTGAATTTGGAAATGTCTTCCAACAATTCTGCATCACCAAAAGTAGCATCTGTTTTCAGCAAAACTCTTGAATCCACCACATGGGCATCTATTCCTTCTATCTGCAACAAAGAAGCTACTAATTTCACTGCCAATAACTCTCCTTGTGCCAAGACCAAATCCTTTATTTTAGGACTGTAATCCCCCAATAAATTCACCCCTTCAAACACCTTTTCTAACAACTCAAGTTCCTCAGAACAATCCACCGATGGATTTGGCAAAAGTTGCTCTTTCTTAAAAGATTCAAAAGCCTGTTTGAAAGAGGTCTTCTTTTTAGATTTTTCTAAAATTCGTTCCAAATCGTTTGTTGCGGTCCCTCTTGCCGAGAGCACAACTACAATCTCTTCTTCCTTTTGAATTTTAGAAGCAATGGTCTTCACCACACTTTCCAATCCTTTGCCGTTGGCTAAAGATTTTCCTCCAAATTTTAATATTTTCATTTTTTCAATATTTTAAAAGTCTTTTTTTTAGCTTTTAACTTTCGTCTAAAAAACATCTTTCAACAATTCTTTCAACTGTTCATTTTCTACTAAAAAACCATCATGACCATGAATAGAACTGATCTCTTTATAAATGCTTTGAATTCCTAGTGCATCTAACCTCTTTTTTGTTTCTATATTTTCTTGTGGAACAAAAAAGAAATCCGAATCAATTCCTATTTGAAAAATCTTCGATTTGATGGTTTTGACCACCTCTTCAAAACTTCCTCTGTCTCTTGTGATATCTAAAGTAGACAAAATATGATTGACCATCTTATAGGATTGCAAATGAAATCTATTTTCGAGCTGAAACCCATGGTGTAACAACCAACTTTCTACATTGGGAATTCCTAAATTCTCATTTACAGACCTGTCAAATTTATCTTTAAAAGAAGCTGCAGTCCTGTAAAACAACATTGCCATCATGCGGGCATCATGGACTGGTTTTTTTGAATTTAATAAAATTTGTTCCTGTACTTTATTGTGAGCTAAAATCCAATCGGAAGCTTTCCAATCAGACGCTATCGAAACCAAATATTCTGCTAAATTAGGATACAAAACAGCCAATTCCCACGAAATACCTCCTCCAAGCGACCCTCCAATAACGGCATGTAGCGTGGCTATTTGTAATTCGTTCAAGGCTTGCCCGTACAATTTGGCAATATCTCTTGCCGTAAAATCTTTGTAATTTTCAATTAAATTTCCTGGTTTTTTATCATATCCGTTTCCTGGAATATTGAAAGCTAGAATGGTATATTTCTGGGTGTCTATTAAATTCCCCTTGGAAACAACACCTTTCCACCAACCAGAATGTGCACTCGCAACATCAGAATTTCCCGTAAGTGCATGGTTTACCAGCACAATAGGTGCTGTATGCAACTCTTGTCCGAACACTTCATACGAAAGCTCGAGATCGTTGCATACCACGCCTGTTTCAGTGGTAAATTTCTCTATAGAATGATATTTTAAATTGCTATTCATTATTTCTTTCATTCGTTCTTATCGCAACAAATTGCGAGTTTCAAAAAAGCTTTACAGCTAAAATAATGTTATAAAAAAAGCGGTGACTTTATAGAAGTCTATAGTTATCTATCCAAACCATTTCAACGGTCAAGGTAGAATTTAGCACCTTCTTTAAAGCTAAAGGGTTGCTAAGGCTTCAACGGGTCTAATCCCTCTGCCTTTCTTGATAACGATTACAATAAAAGTAAGAACTGTACCGCAAAAGTATGAATTATTTACGTATTTACAATTTTTCTTAGTAATATTTACCTTTTCAAAAGTAAAAAGCCCCGCTGCAACTTCTCAGTAAAACAACAAATCTGACGTATTAACAGCGGTGTTTCCTAAAAAGTTCCAGCGAGGCTCTCTCTTCTATTTTGGCTTACAATGCCTTGAAAGCTTGTTCCAAATCGGCTTTCAAATCAGCAATATCTTCCAAACCAACAGACAAACGAATTAGGTCTTGTGAAACCCCTGCATCTGCTTGCTGCGCAACGCTCAATTGTTGATGTGTTGTGCTTGCTGGATGGATAATCAATGATTTTGTATCCCCTATATTCGCTAACAATGAGAATATCTCTGTAGCATCTGTTACTTTCTTGGCGGCTTCAAATCCTCCTTTGATTCCAAAAGTCACGATTCCACTTTGTCCTTTTGGCAAATATTTCTTTGCCATTTCGTGGTATTTATTACTTTCCAAACCAGGGTAATTAACCCAAGCAACTTCTTCTCTAGACTCAAGCCATTGGGCAAGTTCCAAAGCATTTTCACTGTGTTGTTTTATACGTACTGGCAATGTTTCCAAACCTTGAATAATTTGAAAAGCATTGAATGGACTTAATGCTCCTCCAAAGTCACGTAAACCTTCCAAAATTAGTTTGAACGTATAAGATGCTGCTCCTAATACATCGTGGTACACCAATCCATGGTATCCTGCTGAAGGCTCTGTAAATTCTGGGAATTTCCCGTTTGCCCAATTGAAAGTTCCTGCATCAACAATAGCTCCTCCCAAAGAGTTTCCTTGCCCTCCAATATATTTTGTCAGCGAGTGAATCACAATATTTGCACCGTGTTTGATTGGATTCAATAAAGCTGGTGTAGCGACCGTATTATCAACAATAAAAGGAACCTCTGCTTGTTTTGCATGTTCTGAAATAGCTTCCAAATCCAATACATCTAATTTTGGATTCCCAAGCGATTCAACAAAGAAAGCACGTGTGTTGTCCTGCACAGCGTCCTTAAAACTGTCTGGGTTAGATGCATCTACAAAAGTTGTTGTAATTCCTAATCTTGGCAAGGTTACATTTAACAAATTGTAAGTCCCTCCATACAAACTACTTGATGCCACAATATGATCTCCTGCTTTCAACAAAGTCATCAAACCTGTTGAAATAGCAGCGGTTCCTGAAGCAAAAACAACAGCTCCAATTCCTCCCTCAATTGCTGCCAAACGTTTTTGTAAAATATCGTTTGTTGGATTGTTCAATCTTGTGTAAATAAACCCTAATTCTGCCAACGAAAATAAATTTGCTGCATGATCTGTGTCGTTAAAGACATAAGACGAGGATTGATAAATAGGAACCGCTCTTGTTCCCAATGTTTCTTTTGTTTCGTGCCCCGCATGCAATGCCTGGGTTGCTAATTTTTGAATGTCCATACTTGTTTGTTTTTACGAATTCGTTTTAAAAAAACCTCCAACATTAAACATGTAGAAGTTTATATTTCTTCTGGTAGTTTTGTATTCTCTTGAATCTGTTGTATGTTTCTAAACCACAGCGGAATCAAGACACTGTTCTCAGTAAAATAAAAATGAATTTTTTTCAAAATTCAATGTGCAAATGTAGAAACATTTTTTTAAGAAGGCAATATTCATTTCTTTTTTATAATTTTGCAATCATAAACAAAGAGGAGAGATTTGACTGATTGCCACCTCGTAAAAAAAGTGCTAAAGCAGGATACCTATCTAGTTCTTTAGCCTTTGGTCAGTTTTCTTTTTTCTCTTTTTAACTAATTTAAAGAAAACAAGTATGGCGTATTTATTTACCTCTGAATCCGTTTCAGAAGGACATCCAGACAAAGTAGCAGATCAAATATCGGACGCATTGATTGACAATTTCATGGCATTCGATCCTCAATCTAAAGTTGCCTGTGAAACCATGGTAACCACGGGTCAAGTTTTCTTAGCGGGAGAAGTGAAGTCAAGCACTTATCTAGATGTTCAGAAAATTGCACGTGAAACTATAAATAAAATTGGGTACACCAAAGGAGAATATCAATTTGACGGGAACTCATGCGGTGTTCTGTCAGCCATTCATGAGCAGTCGGAAGATATCAACCGAGGGATTGACAGGGCTAAAAAAGAAGAGCAAGGAGCGGGTGACCAAGGAATGATGTTTGGTTATGCCACCAACGAAACGGACAACTACATGCCTTTAGCGCTTGAACTATCGCATCGATTATTGATTGAACTTGCGGAATTGAGGAGAGAAAACAAAGATATTCCATACTTACGTCCAGACGCAAAAAGTCAGGTAACCATTGAATATTCTGACGACAACAAACCGCAACGAATTGAGGCTATTGTCATCTCTACACAACACGATCCTTTTGACACAGATGACACAATCATGTTGGCAAAAATAAAATCGGATATTCTATCCATTTTAATTCCAAGAGTTCTAGCAAAATTGACACCAGAAATTCAAGCCTTGTTTGGAAACGATATCAAATACCACATCAATCCAACAGGAAAATTTGTAATTGGTGGACCTCATGGAGACACCGGTTTGACAGGACGAAAAATAATTGTGGATACTTATGGAGGAAAAGGAGCACACGGTGGTGGAGCTTTTAGCGGAAAAGACCCGAGTAAAGTAGACCGATCTGCTGCGTATGCCACGAGACATATTGCAAAGAATTTAGTAGCTGCTGGAGTTGCTGATGAATTATTGGTACAAGTTTCCTATGCTATAGGCGTGGTAGAGCCAATGGGGATTTTTGTAGAAACTTACGGAACTTCAAAGGTTGCTTTGTCTGATGGTGAGATTGCAAAAAAAATAAGCACTCTTTTCGACATGCGCCCTATTGCCATTGAAGAACGTTTGAAGTTAAGAAACCCTATCTATTTGGAAACGGCTGCATACGGTCATATGGGAAAAACTCCTAAAGTCAAAACAGTGCGTTACAGTTCTCCTAGTGGTGAAATTGTAGAAAAAGAAATTGAAACATTTACTTGGGAAAAACTAGATTATGTATCGCAAGTAAAAGAAGTTTTTGGCCTGTAATTTTACTTCAGGAAAGCTTTCAACTATAGATTATTACAGAAAAAGAGACCAAAGCAGGTCTCTTTTTTTTATTTTTGTTTTACTAAAAACGAAGGAAATGTTTACAATTGGAATTGCAGGAGGTACCGCAAGTGGTAAAACTACCTTGGTTGAAAAAGTAATTGCACATTACGGCAGTAATCATGTCTCGGTCCTCTCACAAGATGCCTATTACAAAAGCAATGAAAAACTTTGTTTTGAGGATCGTGCCAAACTCAACTTCGACCATCCAAACTCTATTGATTTTGACCTCTTATACACACATCTTTTATCTTTGAAAAAAGGAGAAAGCATCGCCTCTCCAATATACTCTTTTAAAAAGCATCGCAGAATATCGAAAACACAGCATGTCTCTCCAAAACAAATTCTTATTGTGGAAGGAATCTTGTTACTACACGACAAAAGAATTGTAAAACTACTAGATTTGAAAGTTTTCATGGAGGCCTCTGAAAAAGTGCGTTTGCAACGCAGAATTTACAGAGACCATTTGGAACGAGGGAGAACAGAAGACGAGGTTAAAAACAGGTTTCAAAACACACTGAAACCCATGCACATTTTGTATATTGAACCTTCTAAAGGCATCGCCGATATTCTGATTCAAAATGACAGAAACAACAACGATGCGTTTCACGTGTTATTAAATAGTATTCCCTTGAACCCATGAAATTCCTAAAAAAAATTACAACTAATAAAATTTTTAAATTTTTTACCAATCGGTATGTACTCATCCTTTTGCTATTCACGATTTGGATGTTGTTTATTGACGAAAATTCTTTTTTAAATCACCGAGAATTTAACAAAGAAATCGAGGAACTGGAAAATTCAATAGAATTTTATGAAACAGAGATCAAACGGAACAAAAAAATGATTGAAACCTTAGAGGACTCTAATCTTTTGAAAAAATTTGCGCGTGAAAATTTTTACATGAAAAAAGACAACGAAACTCTTTTTCTGATTGAGTTTGATACTCTCAATTAAAAAAACTACTCGTTCGTATTTAAAAAAATGAATGCGAACTTTTTCTTCGAGAAAACTGGCTCATTAAAAATCCCAAACCATAACCAAAAAACTGAATAGTTGTACTCATCAAACTCAGTGCACCGACACGTAAACTTTTATTGAGTGCACTCGAATGAACAAACAGGACAGCATAATAAATTCCGTACCACAACATTCCGAAGGGGGCACCTAGCACAAAAGTAAACAAAGCTAAAAGCAGTCCGAAACTAAACAAACTGGGAAACCAATAGGTCCATCTTGCCGTGCCGGGAAATCGTTTGTTCAAAAACGGACGTGCTTTTCCAAAAGCTTGGGTTTGTTTGTAAAACTGACCAAAGGTGTTGCGTCTTTTATGATAGACAAAAGCGGTTTCTATTAGCTGTGTATTACACCCATTCTCCCACAATCGAAACGTCAAATCAATATCTTCTCCGATTTTCAAATCAGAGAAACCTTGCGTAAGTTCAAAGGCTTTTTTTGACAAACCTAGATTGAAACTTCTCGGTTGAAATTTCCCCACAGCTCTTTTGTTTCCTCGAATACCTCCTGTTGTAAAAACAGAAGTCATGGAATAGTTGATGGCTTTTTGAATGTCTGTAAAACTTTTATGTGCAGCATCCGGTCCTCCATAAGCATCTGTAAAATTATCTTTTAAAGCTTTGTCTACTGAGCTCAAATATTCTGGTGGAATGATACAGTCTGAATCAAAAATCACAAAATAATCTCCTTTCGCCTTTTGCATTCCGTAGTTTCGACTTCTACCCGCACCTTGATTCTCTGTTAAAAAATAGTGGATGTTTAGTTTTTCTTCAAACTTTTTTACAATGTCTTGACACGTATTTGGAGAACCGTCTTCAACAACCAATACTTCAAAAGCAACCGCTCCCTCAAGCAGTGTCAAACTTTCTAACAATTCCTCTATTTCTAAAGGTCTGTTGTATACCGGTATGATAATAGAATACATCATTCAACAAATAAAAGTCAAAGATAACAAGCTTCTCATGAATTCAAAGAAGATCTTATGCAAAAAAAATGCAAGCCTGTTGGACTTGCATTTTTTTAAATACTGTATCATTTACGCATCTTCATTGACAAATTTCTCCATCACTCCGTCACTTACTCCCATATTTGAGAAGCCTCCATCGTGGAAAAGATTTTGCAAAGTTACTTTTTTCGTCAAGTCAGAAAACAAAGAAATGGTATAGTCCGCACACTCTGCTGCAGTCGCATTTCCTAAAGCTGACATTTTTTCAGCATAATTGATAAATCCATCAAAACCTTTCACTCCACTTCCTGCAGTGGTTGGTGTTGGCGATTGAGAAATCGTATTGACACGTACTTTGTGGTCTCTTCCAAAAAAGTAACCAAAACTACGGGCGATAGATTCCAAATAAGCCTTGTTGTCTGCCATATCATTGTAATCTGGAAACACACGTTGTGCTGCCATATAAGTCAATGCAACAATAGACCCCCATTCGTTCATTGCTTTTTTATTATACAACAAATTCATCACTCTATGAAATGACAAAGCTGAGATGTCAAAACCTTTGTGCGTAAAATCATAATTTGAATCTGTGTAATGCTTTCCTTTTCGAACGTTTAAAGACATTCCGATAGAGTGTAAAACAAAATCTATTTTACCTCCCAAAATCTCAGTAGATTGGTCAATCAAATTTGACAAATCTTCCATAGAAGTTGCATCGGCAGGAATCACTTGAGAACCTGTCTTTTCTGCCAATTCGTTTATTGTACCCATTCTCATAGCAATAGGTGCGTTCGTCAAAACAAAGGTTGCTCCCTCTTCATGTGCACGCTCCGCTACTTTCCAAGCAATTGAATTGGAATCCAACGCTCCAAAAATGATTCCTTTTTTCCCTTTTAATAAATTGTACATACTTGTATAAATTAAATATAGTTTAGTTTGATAAAATCGATACCCTTTGTAAAGTGGACAAATATACCATTATAGTTTAAAGTTTGAAAATTTATGCACCTATATACGCAAGCACACCTTTCACAAATCGTCCGTTAGAGCTTTAAAAGCTCTTTTGCGTGCTCCATTGCAGAGGAACTCATTTGTTTTCCTCCCAAAATTTCAGCTACTTCGGCAATGCGTTCTTCCGAACTCAATTTTTTCAAATAGGTATTGGTCGCTCCTGCTACGTCTTTTTTATAGACTTTGTAATGATGACTTCCTTTGGCTGCGATTTGAGGCAAATGTGTAATCGTTATTACCTGCATAAAATTCCCCATCTCGTTCATTACTTCGGCAATTTTGTTTGAAATCTCCCCAGAAACGCCTGTATCAATCTCATCAAAAATAATAGTTGGCAATTTCAAGTATTTTGACAAAATCAACTTTACCCCAAGCATAATTCTAGACATTTCTCCTCCAGAGGCCACCTTTTTAAGAGCATCAAAACCGACTCCTTTATTTGCAGAAAAAAGAAAAGAAAGTTGATCACTCCCGTTGTTGGTAAAAGACTTTATTTTTTCCAAACCAATTTGAAATCGTGCATTTTCCATTCCCAATTCAGACAATACTGCTTGAAGTTGATTTGTCAATTCTGGAATTACTCGTTTTCGATTTTGGTGTATCTGATTTGCGAGATCGTCTAACTTTTCTCGTACATGTAGTATTTCTTGTCCTTTCTTAGCAAGCATTTCAGAAGCGTTGTCAACCTGATTGATTTTATCTTCTAAAACCCTTTGAATTTTCGAAAGTTCGGCAATAGAGGTGACACCGTGCTTTTTCTGTAAATCGTATAAGTATTGCAGCCTATCGTTAAAACTTTCTATTTCAGAAGGATTGAAATCAACATCTTCATTCGCTTTTTCAAGTTCATATACCACATCATCCAATTCAATTTTCAAACTTTCTATTCTTCGAAAAAACGCCTCGTATTCTGAGGAATATGACGCAATCTTTTGGAGGGCAGCACACAACGAAATGAGTGAACTTTGAATACCTACTTGCTCTTCGTTTGCCAAAGCAATACTTTCTGCCAAAGCAATTTTGATCACCTCAATATTATTTAGCTTTTCCAAAGTCTTCTCCAATTCTTCTTGTTCGCCCTCTCTAAACGATGCTTCAGAAAGTTCATTGTATAGGTGCGTATTGTAAGCATATTCTTGCTGGGAGCGCTTCTGATCTTTTTGCAAATCTTCCAATTCTTTTTGCTTCTTCTTATAGCGAAGCAATACCACACTGTATTCTTCGAGCAAGGTATGGTTGTTTGCCAAGGCATCGATAATCTTGAATTGATAATTTGTTTCTGATAATTGTGCAGTTGTATTTTGAGAATGCACATCCATCAACTGGGCTTTTAATGCATTTAAAACTTGCAGTTTCACAGGTGTATCGTTTACAAAGGCTCTCGATTTTCCACTTGGTAAGATTTCTCTTCTCAAAATAGTTTCTTCTTCGTAATCCAAATCTTGATCTTCAAAGAAATCTCGAAGCGCATAGTTTTCAACAGAAAAAGTAGCTTCAATAATGCATTTTTTATCGGTTCTCTTGAGATTACTCAAATCGGCCCTATTTCCCATTACCAGCCCTAATGCTCCTAACAAAATAGATTTTCCAGCCCCGGTCTCACCGGTTATTATGGACAAACCGTCTGTAAAATCTACTTGAAGTGATTGAATCAATGCGTAATTGGAAATGGAAAGTGCTGTTAACAAAACCTATCTTTTTAATAGTGAGTGCTTCTCTGAAAATAATCTTAAAACATCCTTCTAAAGGTTTCTCTTATCAAAAGCACCTTAAGAAATTATGATGCTAAAATTAATCAATTTTTTGCCATTTCGTCAAATTGACTGGCGATATTCTTCGCAGGCTTGCAAGCACCTCTTTTTTGTTCTGTTCTTTTCCTCCTTGGAATACGTTTACAATTTCATCTGCTTTGGCATCGAAAAAAGTCCGTATTAAAAAAGAGTTCCTATTTTTCTTAAACAGTTTTTCTAAAGTAAAAATAGATCTTCCGATCTCGTCCTTTGCTTCAGATTCTTTTTTTGAAAAGACATCCAGACCCTTCCTATGGTAAGTATACAAAGTACTTCTATACTCTTCGTGCGCTGTGGACAGAATCTGATCTAGCAGAGAAAAACGATTTGCTTGATTTCTCTTCAACACCCATCCTTGGTCATTGCTTTGCTGTGCGAGGTTTGCCACATCCATTGCTTTTTGAAAATAAATCTCTCCTCCTTTGAAAGCAAACGTATCTGCATCTACGCCTAAAATTGTATAAGCATAAAATGCCATCAATGAAATCAAATTTGAATCGTATGTATTCGGATTGAAATTCAAGGGTTCGAATTCTGTATATTGAAAAGAAATATTTGTGTCTTTGTAATTGAAAATGGGAGAATTATAAGATGTTCCAAAAACAGGTCTTACGGCATTGACCTGTAAAGTCCCTGTAAAAGAATTGCCTGTCTGAGCAGTGATGATAAAGGTCATCCCACAACTTACTTTTTCGTTTTCATTGTGAGCAGTATCTGTCCATTTTTGTTGATTGACAAACTCCGTAAGAGCTGTTTTTAATGTTCCAAACACTTGTTTGTTTGTGCGGGTAATTTGATCGACATTGATCTCAATAGCACACTTCAATTCTTGTCCTACTAAGGGATGTATCAAAACTAAAAAAAGGAGAAATACGAACTGTTTTTTAAACATCCATTCTTTTTAAGATTTCTGTAAAGATATCAATTGCCACGAGATCTTTTGTCTTTAACGGAAATTCGACCAAATTATTTTGAGAATCGATGATGGAAATTTTATTGGTATCTCCTGCGAATCCAGCACCTTTGTCTTGCAGAGAATTCAAAACAATCATATCGGTTTTTTTACGAAGGAGCTTACTTTTCGCATTGGCAATTGCATCATTTGTTTCCAAAGCAAAGCCTACTAAAAACTGCTGTTCTTTTTGAATGCCCATAGAAGCCAAAATGTCTTTTGTTTGTTTTAAATCAATGTGAAAAGAGGCTTCTTTCTTCTTGATTTTTTGAGGAGCAACCTCTTTAGGAGTATAATCGGCCACAGCTGCTGCTGCGATTGCGATGTCGACGTCCTTATAATGTTCATGAACAACATCGAACATCTCCGCGGCACTTTCCACATCAATTCTTTGCACAAAAGAGTGCTTTATTTTTTGTGAGGTAGGTCCTGCAATTAAAACGACTTCCGCTCCTAAATTGGCAGCCACATTTGCCAATGCAAAACCCATCTTACCAGAAGAATGGTTCCCAATAAAACGAACGGGATCAATGGACTCATAAGTGGGTCCAGCCGTAATCAATATTTTTTTTCCTTTCAGAGGTAATTTACTAGCAACCTCAGCTTCCATAAAAACAAGGATCGCTTCAGGTTCTGCCATGCGACCTTCGCCTACAAGCCCACTAGCCAATTCTCCACTCTCGGCAGGTATCAGAAGATTTCCAAATTTTTGAAGTTTCTCAAAACTCTCTTTTGTAGTAGGGTGCTTGTACATATCTAAATCCATTGCTGGCGCAAAAAATACTGGACATTTTGCTGAAAGATAGGTCGCCAATAATAAATTGTCAACGATTCCGTTCGACATTTTCGAAAGCGTATTGGCTGTGGCAGGGGCAATCAAGAAGTAATCTGCCCACAACCCCAATTCTACATGATTGTTCCACAATTCATTTTCTTCTTCTTTGTCGTAAAAAGTAGAATGTACGGGGTTTTTCGAAAGCGTAGATAAGGTAAGCGGTGTGATAAAATCTTTCGAAGCAGGTGTCATGACAACTTGTACTTGAGCACCTGCTTTGATCAATAATCTTACCAAATGAGCTGTTTTGTAGGCAGCAATTCCTGCTGTCACTCCTAAAAGAACTTTCTTTTCTTTTAAAACACTCATGTAAAATTCTTATTGTTCGTCAGAATTTCGAAAGTAGACTTTGTCATTCAACCATTCCTCTACGGCGATGGCATGAGATTTTGGAAGTTTCTCGTAAAATTTAGAAACTTCTATTTGTTCTTTATTTTCAAAAACTTCGTCCAAACTATCGCTGTAGGTAGCAAACTCGTCTAATTTCTCAATCAATTCTTTCTTCAAGTCTCCATTGATTTGCGAAGCTCTTTTTGCAATAATAGAAATCGCCTCGTAGATATTCCCTGTTGGGGCTTCTACCTTTGATTTGTCATACGTTACAGTTGTATCGGGTGCATTTGTGTTTTTATAATCCATCTTTGACTTATTTATTAACTGTTTACTATTTTTTTTTCTTGTTTGATTTGTTTCAGCAATTTTTTCGACTCCTTCAAATAGTTAGAATTTGGGTAATTTCGTTGCAATTTTTCAAAAGCTTTGACTGCTGCATTCAAGCGATTTTCTTTTTTTCTAAAAGTACTTCTCATTCCTAATTCGTAGGAAGATTTGAACTTGTAAAACAACGCTTCTTCCCTAAAGGAGGTGCCTAAATATTCAGATGTCATATTGTCAAAAGCTACGATTGCTGAATTGAAATATCCTATCTCATAATATTGCTTGGCTATTTCAAAAGCCTTTTTCTCCAACTTGTGTTGCAGTTTACTCACCATGAGGTTCGATTCTGCAATTCTTTTTGAATCTGGGTAAGCATCTATATATTCCTGAAATGCGACCAATGCTTTTTTCGTATCTGCTTGGTCTAAACTGTATTTTGGCGATGCCAGAAAATAACTCTTGGCTGCATTGAACTCTGCCTCTTCGACCTTTGAACTCTTGGGATAATTTTTGGCAAACCTTTCAAAATAAAAAGCCGCATTGAAATAATCTTCGGTATTAAAATACGATTGCGATATCATAAACTGAATTCGTTCCATTTGAGGCTTTCCTTTGTAAGATGGCACAACCATTTCAAAAAGACGCAATGCTTTGCTGAACTTTTTAGCATCGTACAGTTGAGTCGCCATGCTGTATTTTTCAACTATCGACCCCTTGTTAAGCACTTTGTTATAGTCACTACAAGATACCAAAGCATGCGTTACAAAGAGGAATAAAATGATTTTTTTTAATTCAGGCATTTTGCAAAAATAGTCATTATTTGTGGATTATTAAAGGGATTTTTTTCGTACCTCATTTGGAGCTCTAAAATTCTGGCCGGCTCACCCTACTTGAAATTTGAATCCAAAAATAAGTTCTATTTTGAGTATTTAGAAAAAATACTCCCCTAAAAATTTGTTAATTCTCTAACTAGAAAATTCGTTTACAAACTGCTTCATTCTTTGCTGAAGAGAAGGGGTTGCTTTTACCAATGGCAATCGAACCAAAGGATCGTTTTTGTAAATCGCTAAGATAGGAAGTAATGCTTTGATTCCTACAGGATTTCCTTCCTCAAATATCAAAGAAATAATATCTAAAAATTTGTATTGCCACTCGTAAGCCTCTTTGTTTTTTTCTTGCAAACCTAAACGGATCATCTCCGAGAATTCTTTTGGATAGGCTTGACCGATCACAGATATCACCCCTGCACCTCCAGCCAATACCATCGGTAAGGCAATTTCATCGTCTCCTGAAAGCACTAAGAAGGTGTCAGGAACCAATTGTATCATTTTCATCGCTTGAACCATATCTCCGGCTGCCTCCTTGATTCCGATAATGTTTTCGGAAGATTTGGCCAATCGAGCAACAGTTTCTGGAGCAATACTTGTTCCGGTCCTGCTGGGTACATTGTAAATAATTACAGGTATCGGACTTGCTTTAGCAACTTCTATAAAATGCTGGTAAATCCCTTCTTGCGTAGGCTTATTGTAATAGGGTGACACTGACAGCACAGCATCAAATGCAGACAAATCGGTACCTTGAAGTTCAGCCACAATATTTGCTGTATTATTTCCTCCAATTCCAATGACCATCGGCAATCTGCCCTTATTGACTTCAATAAATTTTTGTCGTACAAGTGCCATCTCTTCCGCACTCAATGTAGTTGTCTCTCCTGTCGTTCCGAGTGCAACCAAATATTCCACCCCATTGTCAATCTGAAAATTGATCAATTCTTCCAAGGCATCAAAATCAATTGTATTGTCTGATTTGAATGGAGTTACCAAAGCTGTACCTGTACCAAAAAATGCTTGCATTATAATTTCTTTAATATCTTTAAATATTTCACTGCCTCTTCATTCAAAACATATATACGTTTGTCGGCATCGGCAATGGACAAGTCATACATCCTATTGTCCTGTGAAGAAAAACCTATCTTAAAATGTGCATGAGAGTACAAAGTTATTACTTTCATATATAAATTTTCTGCAAATCCATAATTTATAAACAAATCGTATTCAATTTTAACAAATTCTTGTAGACTGTTTAATTTTAAACTTCCTGACCACCCAAAACTTTTCTCAGAAAATTCATAAGACTTGTACGCTCGCTTTTTATCGTGCGCGCAATACACGAGTAAATGCACATCACATCCCTGAATTCCATACATTTCTTCAATTTGTCGAATAATTTGATTTTGATAGTATACTGCTTCTTCCAAAAGAACAGCAACCTTTTTGATTTTAGAGATAGGGATCGATTTGACCAAGGTTGATTGCCTTGTCAGTTCTTTATCAAAGAAGCGCTGGATACTCTTTTTTTTAAAAGGAAAAAACTTCATAATTTCAAGCAAATTTGAATCGCAATTTACTTTTTTTTAAAACAAAAAAGGGCCACTTTGTAAAACCTTTCCAATTTCCGCGTCTAAACTGAGAAACAGATCAAATCATGAAACAAAAATTACACTTACTTCTTAGAATTGTGATCGCTATTATATTACTCCAAACCTTGCGGTTCAAGCTGACAGCGCACCCCGATAGCGTCTTTATCTTCACAATGGCTGAAATGGAACCTTATGGCAGAATTGCTATTGGTGTTTTGGAGCTTATTTTCGCTGTTTTATTAATTTTTCCAAAAACTGCTTGGATGGGTTCTTTAGGGACTTTGGGAATAATCAGCGGTGCTATTTTCTTGCACCTCACAAAAATAGGAATTGAAATACTGGGAGATAATGGGCTTTTATTCTACACCGCATTATTTATCTTTGCAGGTAGTTTTTTTATTCTTTGGAACGAAAGGAAAAAGGTGTTTTTTTTGGGGAAATTCTTGTAAAAAAATCAGAAATGAATAAGATGTGATATTCCTTGTAGCGATTATACCAATTCAGCAGACAATCCTAGTTCAAGTAATTTTGAATACTTGTATTTCAATTCGTCGTATTCACCAGTTTTCACCGTGCACTTTCCTTTGTAGTGGACCAACATAGTGCATTGTTCTGCTTGCTCGAGCGTATGATCGCAAACAGAAATCAATGAATCAATGACAAAGTCAAATGTATTCACATCATCATTGTGCAATACAATTTCGTGCTGTGCTACCTCTTGGAGTAATACATCAATTTCTTCTTGGTGCTTTTCTTTGGGACTCATTTTTATAAGGAATAACAATTCGATACGTAAAACTTTTTTACAGGTACAAATCTAATCTTTTTTTATGTATTTTAATGAAAACCAGCCATTTCGTTCTAAAGTCTTTTCCAAATTCAACCCATGCACAGATGCTTCTTCATCGAGCAAAGGAATGTCTTTTTTGTAAAATCCACTCAACAACAAAACACCTTCACGTTTTAAACATCCTGAATATACAGCCATGTCATTCAACAAGATATTTCGATTGATGTTGGCAATAATTACATCATATTTTTTACCCAAAAGTAAATTTACCTCCCCTTCATAAGCAGTAATGTGTTGGCAATTGTTCCGTTGAATATTTTCTATGGAATTCAGAAAACACCAGTTATCAATATCTATTGCATCAATTGGCTTGGCCCCTTTCATCTCAGCTAAAATTGCTAAAATCCCTGTTCCACAACCCATATCTAAGGTTTTTTTGTCCTTTACATCCAATGCTAATAAATGCTGTACCATCATATGTGTCGTTTCATGGTGCCCTGTGCCAAAACTCATTTTAGGCTCTATGACAATGTCGTATTCCAAATTTGGATCTTCGTGAAAAGGAGCTCTGATGGAAACTTTTTCATCTACGACAATGGGATTGAAATTTTTTTCCCACTCACTATTCCAGTTTACTTGTGCAATTTCTTCAAAAGAATAGGTAATTTCAAACTCTTGAGATTTTAAGACGAAAATATCCTTTAAAATAGCATCGTCCCATTCTTCTTTTTGAATGTAGGCAATGACACCTTCCTCATTTTCAACAAAACTTTCAAACCCAGCATACCCCAACTCTGCTATCAAAATTTCTGTAGCAGGCTCTTTGGGCGTCACTTTAAAGGTAAATCCTAAATAAATAGCATCCATAATTCATTTTTTAATTGGCAAATATAAAGCATCTCAGCACTCCTGATGACTCAAAATAAATGTATTTCTTTGAAATAAAAAAGCACTGTCAACAAAGTCAACAGTGCTTTTCTATGTGTTTTGTAATTACTGAATAGCTTCAATAATTGCAATAAAATCTTCGGCTTGTAACGCAGCACCTCCGATAAGTCCTCCGTCTACATCTTCTTTTGAAAAGATTTCCTTTGCATTTCCTGGTTTGCAAGACCCTCCATACAATATAGAAACTTCTTGTGCCAAAGCTACATCGTATTTATCCGCTACAATTTTTCTAATAAAAGCGTGCATTTCTTGCGCCTGCTCTGCAGTTGCTGTTTCTCCTGTACCGATAGCCCATACTGGCTCGTATGCCAAAACTATACTCCCCCATGCAGCAGCATCTAAATGAAACAACGCATTGGAAATTTGAGCTTCTACTACTGAAAAGTGATTCCCTGATTTACGATCTTCCAACACTTCTCCAAAACAAAAAATAACTTCCAATCCATTTGCCAAAGCCGCGTTTACTTTTTCAGCCAACAAAGCATCTGATTCTCCAAAGTATTCTCTTCTTTCAGAATGTCCTAAAACAACTGACTTCAAACCAATTGAAGTCAACATTTCAGCAGAAATTTCTCCTGTGTAAGCACCGCTTTTTTCTTGGTGCATGTTTTGAGCAGCAACTTCTATTACTGAACCTTCTGCTACCTCTTTGACAGCTGTTAAATTCACAAACGTTGGTGCTACAACAACACGTGTATTGTTCAAAGTTTTACCTTTCAAACCTGCTACCAATCCATTTGCCAACTCTTTGGAACCTGTAACGTCTTTGTTCATTTTCCAGTTTCCTGCTACTATTTTACTTCTCATGATTTTCTATATTTATATTGCTTCTTTTATTTTTTTACTTGTCGCCTTCGTTGCTTTGAAAAGCATAATCTTTCCTGTTTCATCGACCACCATATATCGGGGTATCCAATCCAAATCAATAAAACTATTAAAATCTCCTTTCCAGCCAGAAGGAACGAAATAATGTTCTCCGACTACTTCATATCTCTGAATTCCATTTTTCCATGCTTGTATGGATTTATCCAAGGACAAAAACACATAGACCAAGTCAGGGTTGTTTTTCTGAATCTCTTTTACTGCCGGCATCCCTTTGATACAATCAGCGCACCAAGAAGCCCATACATCAAGCAAGAGTTTTTTTCCCTTGTATTGCTTTAATATTTCTCCAAAGGTCATTTCTTGTCCTTGCAACGAAATCATTTTATCCGCCAAGGCCAACTCTGAAAACTGTGTTTTTTCTTGTTCAACAGAACAAGCACTCAAACCCACAAAAATAAAAAAGCAAAGAATTCTCATTAAATTGAACCTCATTATATTATCTATTTTAAATTATAAGTTATTAGACAAAATAAGGCTTACAAACTTACAGCATATTCGCAAGAAAAAAAATTTTCACATTGAAGATTTTCGCAAACGTTTTCGATTGGAAATCTTCTTATCGGATCAAAGTCGCTACCTCTTGATTTGCTGCATCCAACCTCTAGTCGGCATCAACTCAAACGTACTTTGGGATCTAACCAACTGTACATAACATCAACTAAAATGTTTATCAAAACAAACAAACATGCGATAACCAGCACGGCCCCCATAATAACCGGTTGATCCAGAGTATTCAGCGCATCTACTATTTCTTTTCCAAGACCATTCCAATTAAAAACATATTCCACAAACACAGCGCCAGCCAACATAGATGCAAACCATCCCGAAATAGCTGTCACAACAGGATTGAGTGCGTTTTTCAAGGCATGTCGCTTGATCATTTGAAAAGAAGACAAACCTTTCGCTTTTGCTGTGCGAATGTAATCTTGATGCAACACCTCTAACAAAGAATTTCGCATCAACTGTATGACAACAGCCAAGGGACGTATCCCCAAAACCAACGCAGGTAAAATTAAATTTTTCAATTGTATGTAAATTCCTTCTCCAAAATCATCCACTTCATACAAACTCCCCGTCATATTCAAACCGGTATATCTTTTCAAAACAAAACCAAAAACCCAAGCAAAAACAATGGCTGACAAAAAAGATGGCACACTCATACCCACAGTACTGACAACAGCTATAAAGCGATCAAAAAAGCGATCTTTGTACAAGGAAGACAAGACTCCAAGCAAGACACCGAACAACAATGAAATTCCAATTGCTACGGAAGCTAAAATGGCCGTATTCGGCAAGGTTTCCGCAATGATACGACTGACTGGTTTACCATTTTTCTGAAAGGACTGCCGCAAGTAAGGGCTTTTCAAAACAAGATTTGTGTCTCCTAAATCAACCTTCAATAGCACCGAATAATCGTGCGATTGCAAACAACTATACTTTCCTTTTTCTTTGCTGTGGAATGAAATTGGCGAAACATCGTTCAAATAATAGAAATACTGCATCCCTAGGGACTCATCAAATCCATATTTTTTTCGAACATTTTCCAACAACTCTGCATCCTGCCTTTCGTCCAATAACATTCTTGCTGGGTCTCCAGGCAATATATTGAACAAAAAAAACACCGCAGTAACTACTCCGAACAAAGTAAAAAAACCGTACAAAACTTTGCGAAAAACCTCTTGAAACATTTCGAATAAAAATCGTTTTTGAAAAATCAATAAATCACAATATTACAATTAAATAATTCAATTGAAAAACCTATTTTTGCAAGCATAAGATTATTTGTATGACAAGAAAAGAGCTTATTGAACAAATCCGATTGAAAAAATCTTTTTTATGCATTGGCTTGGATGTTGACATTGCCAAAGTCCCAAAGCACCTGCTAGAATCAGAAGATCCTATTTTTGAGTTCAACAAACAAATAATTGATGCTACCCAACACCTTGCGGTTGCATACAAACCCAATACAGCTTTTTACGAATGTTACGGTTTGGATGGATGGAAATCTCTCGAAAAAACCATTCAATACCTCAACCAAAATTATCCAGAGATATTTACAATTGCGGATGCTAAACGTGGTGATATCGGAAATACATCCACCATGTACGCAAAAGCTTTTTTTGAAAATCTGAACTTCGATTCCGTTACCGTAGCTCCTTATATGGGAAGTGATTCGGTAGAACCTTTTTTAGCATTTGAAGATAAATTCACCATCATGCTTGCGCTGACTTCAAACAAGGGAGGTCTGGATTTTCAAGCCCAGTCTTTGATCTCTGAAGAGAAACTTTACCAAAATGTTTTGAAACAATCCTTAACTTGGAAGAACAATGAACAACTCATGTATGTTGTAGGAGCCACCAAAGCAGACTATTTCAAAGACATTCGAAAAATTGTCCCGCATCATTTTTTATTAGTTCCCGGTGTAGGAGCTCAAGGGGGAAATTTACAGGATGTTTGCAAGTACGGATTGAATGAAGAAATCGGTTTGTTGATCAATTCTTCTAGAGGAATAATTTACGCAAGTCAAGACAAAGACTTCGCCAAAGTAGCCGCAGAAAAAGCCTCTGAACTGCAACAAGAAATGGAACTTATTCTTTCCTACAAACAATAACAACAGCGTCCTGTTATCTTAGGACCCTAGGAAAATTCTTTTTGAAACGATTCAATCGAGGCAATGAGACCTGTTGGATATAGGGGTGACTTGGATTTCTTTTCTCAAAATTTTGATGATACGCTTCCGCTTTGTAAAATTTTTCGAACGGAACAATTTCTGTTACCATCTTTCCATGATAAACCGTTTCGTTTAAATGTATAAACAAACGATTCGCAATCTCTTTTTCTTTTTCATTCTGGTAAAAAATAAGAGAGCGATACGCAGAACCAAAATCTGGACTTTGACCGTATGTAGCGGCGTCTTGAGATCCAAAATAAACTTCTACCAAAGAGCGATACGAAACTTTTTCTGGGTCGTAGTAAACAGCGACCGTTTCAGCATGCCCTGTTTTCCCTGTCCCCGTAGAACGGTACGTCGGATTTTTGGTGTGTCCTCCTGAATAACCTGAAACAGCTTCCTTTACGCCATCTACACTTTCATATATTGCCTCCACACACCAGAAACAACCACTTGCAAAATAAGCCACCTGCAAGTCCTCTTTTTCTGTTTTCGAAAGGACATCTTGTGCTAAAATACCATTTGAAAAAGCAATCAACCACACAAAACAATGTACTATTTTTACCATAATAAAATATTTGAAACAAATCTGTCGAAATAAAAGTTCCAGCCTAACAGTGAACCTTTAAAACCTGTGAAAAGTATTTTGGCTTCAAAAAAAGAAGACAACCAAAAAAGAACGCTAGTAAGGAGTTTCTACCTCCCAAGCTTCTAGGTAGTCTTTGATGAATTTGATAAACAAACCACCCAAGGCGCCATTGATTACTCGATGATCGTAGGAATGGGAGAGAAACATCTTCTGACGAATCGCAATCACGTCTCCTTCGGGAGTTTCAAGTACAGCAGGCACCTTTCGAATCGCTCCCAAAGCTAAGATAGCTGCCTCTGGCTGGTTGATGATAGGCGTCCCAAACAAACTTCCAAAGCCGCCAACATTTGTAACCGTGTAGGTTCCTCCTTGAATTTCGTCAGGCTGCAATTTATTTTCTTTCGCTCTAATCGCCAAATCATTTACGATTTTTGCCATACCAATCAAATTCAACTCATCGGCATTTTGAATCACAGGAACAATCAAATTCCCATCACCCAACGCTGCAGCCATTCCTAAATTGATATTTTTCTTAATGACTACTTTTTTATCTCCATCAAAAGACAAATTCACCAAAGGATATTTTTTAATAGCAGCGGCTACAGCCATCATAAAAACAGGTGTGTAGGTCAATTTCTCACCCTCTCTCTTTTGGAAATTCTCTTTTGAGTTGTTTCTCCATGCCACCAAATTAGTCACATCTACTTCAATAAATGACTGTACATGGGCTGACTTTTGAACCGAATGGATCATGTGATCAGAAATCATTTTCCCCATACGACTGAGTTCTATGAGTTCGTCTTCTCCATTTACAGAAAGCGGAACAGGCTCTTTACGTACAACTGCTATTTTGGAAGAAGATTTGATATCCTTTGCAGTTGCTTGAGCAGGGTTTTTTCTTCTGGTTTTCAAATACAACAGCATGTCTGCTTTGGTCAACCTTCCGTCAATTCCTGTACCTGGAATCCTATCCAATTCTTCTTGTCCTACACCCTCTGTTGTGGCCATATTTTTAACCAATGGGGAATAAAATCGATCTGTATTCGTTATATTTTGGATGACTACATTACTTGTTGTCTCAATTGCTTTTTCTACTTGCTGTTGCACTTCTTCGACTACCTCTGCAGTGACTTCCGCTTCAGGAATACTCTCCAATGTAGGACTCTCCTCCAATTCGCCATCTACCTCGATGACCGCCAACGTTTGCCCCACTTTGACTACATCGTCTTTTTCAAACAATATTTCAATCAATTTTCCAGACACCTCGCTCGGCACATCAGAATCTACTTTGTCTGTTGCAATTTCAACAACAGAATCATCTGCTTCAACTGTATCTCCTACTTCTTTTAACCAAGAGGTAATCGTCGCTTCTGCAACACTCTCCCCCATTTTTGGTAATTTCAGTTCAAATTTAGCCATTCTATTCTGTGTAAATGCGTGTATCTTATTTGAGTTTTTTTGAAAGCACAGCTTCGCAAAACTTTTTGCAAATTTAAGAAAATTATAACGACTTCAATGCTTGAGAAAAAGCAACAAAAGACTTTGCCTAAAACGTAGAAATTTTGTCAATTGTTTAGAAGTATGTATCCATTTAAAGAGCTCGCAATCAGTAACCAAAGAAAATATGGAATCACAAAAAAAGTAGTGTGCTTTAAAGATTTTGAAAATTGAAATAAAAAATAAGCTATGACAAGGGTCAACAACAACAATTCAAAAAAGGCTATTTCGACAAAATGTTGATTGAAAAACAAATAATTCCAAAAAATATTTAGCCCCCATTGCATTGCAAACAAGGAAAACACTTTTTTCGAAGGCTGCTGGGCAACGAGCTTTGTCATATAGACCGAAAAACATAACATAATAACACTCCAAGCCATACCGAAAACCCACCCTGGAGGCGTCCAAGGTGCCTTTTGTAAGTTTATGTACCAAGTACTCATCGGACCATTATTCATCAAATAGACTCCTATTCCCAATGCTGAAAAATTTAGCACTAAAAAACATAAAAAAATCAAACTGTTTTTTTTCATCCACGTTTTCTTTCTAACTATCAAAAAATCTGTTTTATTTTTTTTTCCAAACTTTCTCTTCATTGAGATAAAAAGCTCCTTGGAATTCAAAATTACATTCGTCAGAAGGAATGATAGATAAAAAATCGTGCCCTGCTTTGTTTTTGTAGAGATAGTAAATTTCTCCTATGACTGGCTCAAAATTAAATTTGGAGGCATACACTTTATTATTGTATTCAAACTCTTCGGAAAAAGACTCAAATGCCTCTTTTAAAGCTTGATAGCGCGCTTTGAACTGTGAATTTACTTGACGAATGTTGTTGCTCTTCCAGAGCCCTGTATCGAGAGTCTCTATTTTTGGTGCGGACAAATTCGTGCCATACGACTTTAAAGACGCATCGTACCGTCCACTTTCACTGTTGAAAACAACTTGATCGGGAATTTTATTTTTTGCCTGCTTCACCACGTAATGCGTCTATTTCTAACAATACAGCTTCTGCTTCTGCATATTTTTTATCTCCAGCTGCCCGACTCACTTTTGAAAGCTCAAATGTTTCTTCTGCTAATTTTTTGTAGCGATCTTGAAGCTTTTCTAATTTGGATTTCTTTTTAAAAATTGAAAACATAAGAAATGGGTTTTTAACATTCATATTCCTTCTGACGAAAAGATTCACACACGGTATTGTGCAAACTCGTGTGATTTCTCCTCTTTCAAATAATAGTCAAATTTACTAATTTTGTTTAACATTATAGATTTTTTGTTAAACATTTTATTGTATCTTTGATATAAATTAGTACTACCATGGAAAAACAACAAAAAGAGAAGAGAAATAAAATTGTTTCAGAATACATGAATACAGTTTTAAACACTGGGGAAACTCCAAAGTCTATTTACATCCTCACAAAAGAGCTCAACATAACGGAAAGAGAATTTTATCAATATTTTTCTTCCTTTGAAGCCTTGGAAAAAGAAATTTTTGTCATTTTCTTTGAAAATGCGATACACCTGTTGAAAGACAATCAAGATTTCAACGGCTACAACGCTACAAATAAATTGCTCAGTTTCTATTTCACATTCATAGAGATTTTAACAGAGAACCGCTCTTTTGTACTTTCGCGTTTACATGCGCAAAAGAATCCTTTGGCCCCATTCACGATATTGGACCCTATGAAGCATGTTTTCTTTGCGTTTATCAACGAATTGGATATTGAAACGCTTGATCTCAAACAAGAACAATTGGAAAAAATTCAAAACAAAGGGAAAGAAAATATTTTCTGGGCTCAGTTTATGATGATTTTGAAATTTTGGATCGAGGACCATTCGCCATCTTTTGAAAAAACAGATATCTTTATTGAGAAAACAGTGCATGCAAGCTTTGATATTTTAAATATCAAACCGGTTCAAAGCTTTCTTGAATTAGGCAAATTTTTATTAAAAGAAAAAATGAACTTCAAAATGTAACTGAATGAAGACGATTGACAGAATACCTACTTCAAAAATACAAAGAGCATCCAAACTCATACAAACTGGAGCAAAAGTTGGTGCCAACTACATCAAATTTTATGGCGACAAACTCGTAAACCCCGAAGAAGAAGCAAAAGAACGCTTGAATAAGGGTAATGCAGAAGCTATTTATGACGGTCTAAAAACGATGAAAGGAAGTGCGCTGAAAGTCGCACAAATGCTCAGCATGGAGAAAAACATCATGCCGCGTGCTTATGTAGAGAAATTCTCACTATCTCAATTCTCTGTGCCGCCGATATCAGCTCCTTTGGTCGTAAAATCCTTCAAAAACTATTTTGGGAAACACCCCAACGAGATATTTGATGAATTCGACCTCAATTCAATCAATGCTGCTAGCATTGGTCAAGTCCACCGTGCCAAAAAAAACGGAAAACCCTTGGCTGTTAAAATCCAATACCCCGGAATTGCACAGAGTATTTCATCAGATTTAGCCTTGGTTAAACCTATTGCCCTCAAAATGTTCAACATCAAAGGAGAGGGATCGGATCGCTATTTTAAAGAAGTAGAAAATAAATTAACAGAAGAAACCAATTATATTTTAGAATTTCAACAAAGTGAAGAAATATCGAATGCCTGTAGTCACATTGAAAATTTAAAATTCCCTCAGTACTACAAAGACCTTTCTTGTGACAAAATCTTAACAATGTCCTGGATGAATGGCATTCATTTATCCGAATACACTGCAAAACCCCTGGATCATAAAATAGGAAACAAATTAGGGCAAGCGTTGTGGGATTTTTATATGTATCAAATGCACTCCTTAAAGAAGGTGCATGCAGATCCACATCCTGGAAATTTCTTAGTCAGCCCAGAAGGCGAGCTAATCGTCATTGATTTTGGTTGTATCAAAAGCATACCTGATGACTTCTACATTCCCTACTTCGAACTTGCGAAAAAAGAAAACATTGAAAATCCAGATTATTTCCAAAAGAAACTCTACGAACTCGAAATCCTAAGAAAAGATGATTCGGCAGAGGAAGTAATATTTTTTACGAAACTATTTCATGAAATGTTGAGCTTGTTTACACAACCTTTTCAACAAGAAAAATTCGACTTTTCAGATGCCGATTTTTTTGGCAAAATTGCTGAGCTAGGAACGAAATATGCAAAAAGCGCAGAACTAAAACAAATGAACGGTAACCGAGGTTCCAAACATTTTATTTATATTAACAGAACATTTTTCGGTTTGTACAATTTGATGTTCGATCTGAAAGCAAACAATATAAATATAAATACCTACAGTTCGAAATTATGATTTCACTTGACAAAAAAGACATTGACAACTTAGCTTATGTCAAAAAAATAAATCTTGTCAATTCCGTAACAGGCTACAAGTCTGCGAATTTGATTGGGACAAAATCCAAAGCCGGAATTACCAATGTAGCCGTATTTAGCTCTGTGACACATTTTGGGTCAAGCCCTGCTATACTCGGATTTGTATTGCGCCCTACCACTGTCATTCGAGACACTTACGACAACATCAAAGAAACAGGCGTTTTTACCATCAACCCGATTTTTAAATCCAAAATAAAGGACGCACACCATACTTCAGCAAAATACCCAAAAGAAGTCTCAGAATTTGACAAAACCGTGCTTGAAGAAGAATACAAGGACAACTGGGAAGCCCCCTTCGTAAAAGAAGCCCCCATACAAATAGCCATGAATTACTTGGAAGAGTATGAAATCAAAGCCAATGGCACCATTTTGGTTCTTGCTGAAATTGTGAAATTACATGTACGTGAAGATTTATTAGAAGAAGATTACCTGATCAACCTTACCAAAGGAGAAATTGCGGCAATCAATGGCCTTGATACTTATGCCGTTCCAACAAACAATCTTCGATTGAATTACCAACGCCCTAAAGAAAATAAGAACAAGTAACGAACGAACACAACTCATAACGATTTATGAAAATTCTAATCACAGGCACAACAGGATACATCGCCAAAAGACTCATTCCTGTTTTACTCTCTCAAAAACACGAGTTGGTTTGTTGTATTCGTGATTTAGACAGAATTCCTGAAGATTACATAGACCATCCACAAGTACAATTTTTAGAAATTGATTTTTTAAATGACAGAATCAACGTCCTCCTTGACGACGATATCAAAGCGGCCTATTACCTAATACATTCGATGTCATCGAACAATTCAAATTTTGATGACTTGGAAAAAACTTGTGCATTGAACTTCAAAAGACTCATTGAAAAAACAAGCATCGAACAGGTACTTTATTTAAGTGGAATTACCAATGAAGAAGAATTGTCAAAACATTTGTCATCAAGAAAGCAGGTGGAGAATACTTTGGCTTCCGAAAAGTACGCTTTGACCACATTAAAGGCAGGCATCATCGTAGGTAGTGGAAGCGCCTCATTTGAAATCATTCGTGATCTGACAGAAAAACTTCCTGTCATGGTTACCCCAAAATGGCTCAACACAAAAACACAGCCTATTGGCATTAGAAACGTTATTGAATTTTTGCAAAAATCGCTTCTCAAAAAAGCATTGTACAACACTTCTTTTGACATCTATGGCCCCGATATTTTGACCTACAAAAAAATGCTTCTCATTTTCGCAAGGAAAAGAAAATTAAAAAGAACCATCTTAACGGTTCCTGTCATGACCCCAAAACTATCGTCTTACTGGTTGTACTTCGTAACATCTACCTCTTACAGGTTGGCCATATCTTTAGTAGAAAGCATGAAAGTTGAAGTTGTTGCCAAAGAAAACAACGTAGCAAATCTTCTAGACATACAGCCTATTTCTTACGAAAAAGCAGTGGAAAGTGCTTTTGACGCCATTGCTCAAAATATATTAATTTCTAGTTGGAAAGATTCTATGATCAGTGGAAATATGAGTAAAAAAGTATCCAAACATATCAATGTTCCACATTTTGGCTGCCTCAAAGATATCAAATCAAGCTCTTTCGAGAGTCGAAAAAAAACACTCAATAAAATATGGGCCCTGGGCGGAAAAAACGGCTGGTATCGCTTTACTATTTTATGGAAGATCAGAGGTTATATTGACAAACTTGTAGGTGGAATTGGATTGAGAAGAGGACGTACACACCCTACGAAACTTCAAACCGGAGACGTACTTGATTTTTGGCGTGTACTCTACGCAAGTAAAAAAGAGGGACGCTTATTGTTATACGCAGAAATGAAATTACCTGGTGAAGCATGGCTCGAATTCAGAATCGTGAAAAACAAATTATACCAACGCGCTGTATTCAGACCAAAGGGCCTTTGGGGAAGATTGTATTGGTACGCTGTACTCCCTTTTCATAGTCTTATTTTCAACGGCCTTATCAAATCGATTACACGTCCTTAAAACGACAACCAATTCTTTGGCTCTTTTAAAACAGATACCAAACGCGCTTCTTCAGAATCCTCGGCAGGCTCATGACAATAATGCCACTGTACTTTTGGAGGTAAACTCATCAAGATAGACTCAATACGTCCATTGGTTTTCAATCCAAATAAAGTTCCTTTGTCATGCACCAAATTGAATTCTACGTATCGCCCACGTCGCACCTCTTGCCATTCTCTTTGCGTATCCGTAAAAGACAATTCTTTACGTTTGGCTACTATTGGTAAATAACTCTCCAAAAAACTATTTCCTATTTCGATTACAAAATCATAGCGGTCTTGAAGAGAAAACTCTTCTGTTTCCTTTAAATAATCAAAAAACAGGCCTCCAATACCCCGCGCTTCATTTCTATGAGCATTCCAAAAATAGGTGTCACAGCGTTTTTTATACATGGAATAAAAATCTGCTCCATGCTTGTCACAAGCATTCCTGCAAATCGTATGAAAATGAACCGCATCTTCATCAAACAAATAATAAGGGGTCAAATCTTGACCACCACCAAACCATTGGGTAACTAATTCCCCGTGTTCGTCATACATTTCAAAATAGCGCCAATTGGCATGTACAGTAGGAACCATTGGGTTTTTAGGATGTAGCACCAAAGAAAGTCCGCATGCAAAAAAATGCCCTTCTTTTACTTCTAAATTGTCTCGTAATACCTGAGGTAACTCGCCTTCTACTTCCGAGATATTTACACCGCCTTTTTCAAAAACATTTCCTTCCGAAATGACTCTTGTTCGTCCTCCTCCGCCTTCAGGTCGTTTCCATAAATCTTCCACAAATGTTGCTCCTCCATCAAGCTCTTCTAGCTTAGAAGTAATGGTATCTTGCAAATTTTGAATATATGTATAAAATTGTTTTTTCATTTGTAAGTACTTCTTGTTACCGCAATTGTTTGCATATTATATAAAATCAGCCTTTGTATTCTTTTACAGCATCGATAAAAGCTCCTGCATTTTCCAATCCTATATTTGGCAGAATTCCATGCCCCAAATTCACGATGTATTTGTCTTTTCCGAAAGCATCGATCATCGTTGTTACTTGTTTTTTAATTTCTGATGGAGATGAAAATAAGCGTGTAGGATCAAAATTCCCCTGCAAGGTGATATTTCCTCCGGTTAATTTTCGTGCCCATTCTGGGGTAATTGTCCAATCTACCCCTAAAGCAGCTGCATTGGACTTTGCCATTTCTTCTAATGCAAACCAACAACCTTTTCCAAAAGCAATCACAGGTGCCTCATCTTTCAAAGCCTCAATAATCTGGTCAATGTATTTCCACGAAAATTCTTGATAATCTACTGGAGAAAGCATTCCTCCCCAAGAATCAAAAACCTGCACGGCATTGACCCCTGCTGCTACTTTCTTTTTCAAATATGCAATAGTGGTGTCTGTAATTTTCTGCAGTAAAGTATGGGCGGCAACGGGTTGGGTAAAACAAAACTCTTTGGCTTTGTCAAAATTTTTAGAACCCTGACCTTGGATGCAATAACACAGAATCGTCCATGGAGATCCTGCAAAGCCAATCAATGGAATTTCGTCGTTCAACATTTCTTTGGTCAACTTAATTGCGTCCATCACATAGCCCAATGTATCATCGATATCAGGAACAATTGCTTTGTTGACATCTTCCATAGAACGAATCGGATTTGGCAACCAAGGCCCTATCCCTTCTTTCATTTCTACCTCAATATTCATCGCTTGTGGAATGACTAAAATATCTGAAAATAAAATCGCTGCATCCATCCCATACCTACGAATGGGTTGTACAGTTATTTCTGCCGCCAATTCTGGTGTCTGACAACGCGTAAAAAAATCATATTTCTTTTTGATTTCTTGAAATTCTGGCAAGTATCTTCCGGCTTGACGCATCATCCAAACAGGAGGCCTTTCTACTGTTTCTCCTTTCAAGGCTCTTAGGTATAAATCATTTTTTATCATGTTCTCTTGGGCTACTCGCTTTGGGTGAGTAACTGTTTATTTTGTTTCCACCTATCTATTATTTTTTAATTTTTAGGTGTTTTTTTCCTCTCTTTCTTTTGGCAAACAATAGCAACGGTCAATGATGCTCTGCCACTGCTGCTAACGACACATCTACTGCGCTTTCAAACTTACGCATGTCTGAGTGCGTCAATGCTGAGCACAAAAACCACGATTCAAATTGTGAAGGTGGTAAAAACACGCCATTTTCAATCATTTTCCAAAAGAAAGTCGCAAATTTCTTAGTATCACATTTTTGTGCATCGGTGAAATTGGTAATGTTTTCTTTGGCAAAGAACGGACTGATCATAGATCCAAATCGATTTACAGTTAAATCGACACCGTGTTTATTCCCTGCATCCAATAAAATTGTTTCTATTTTTTCTGCAATCTTATCAAACTTCTTGTAGGGATTTTGCTTCTTCAACTCTAACAATGTCGACATTCCTGCTGCCATCGCAATTGGGTTCCCCGACAAGGTTCCAGCTTGATACATACCTCCCAAAGGAGCTACATTTTCCATAATCTCATTGCGAGCCCCATAGGCGCCCACGGGAAAACCTCCTCCAATAACTTTCCCCAAACAGGTAATATCTGCTTCAATACCTAACATTTCTTGTGCGCCTCCAAATTTGGAACGGAATCCTGTCATTACTTCATCACAGATGAGTAAAATATCTTTTTCTTTGGTCAACTTTCGCAAGCCTTGAATGAATGCTTGCGAAGGTTCTATTACTCCCATATTTCCGGTAACTGGCTCCAAAATAACAGCGGCAATATCCGGATGCTGTTCGATATGATTTTCCACTGAAGCCAAATCGTTGTATTCAGCAATCAAAGTATTTTCGACTGCTTGTGCAGGCACTCCTTGAGAACCAGGCAAACTTAAAGTTGCCAAACCTGAACCCGCTGCAACCAGCATGGCATCCATATGCCCGTGGTAACATCCTGAGAATTTTATAATTTTGTCTTTACCAGTATGAGCTCTCGCCAATCGAATAGCACTCAATACCGCTTCAGTTCCAGAATTCACAAAACGAACTTTGTCCATTCCTGGAAAGGCATCACAAACTATTTTTGCCAATTTTATTTCTGCATGAGTAGAAGCTCCAAAAGAATAGCCTTTTTTCAGTGCTTTGGAAATATTTTTTTCTACTTTTTTATGACGGTGTCCCAACACCATGGGACCATAAGACAACACCATATCTAGATATCGATTTCCATCTACATCTTTGATATATGCTCCTTTAGCTTTGTTTATAAACAACGGATTTCCTCCCACCGAAGCAAAAGCCCTAACTGGTGAATTGACGGCTCCTACCAAATTCTCCAATCCTTTTTGGTATAGTTTTTCTGATTGTTTAAAATTCATTTTTTTTTATTAAAACATTTAATTACTAATCTCTACAATCGCATTTCTAGTCAAATGTGCAACAAGTCATGTGCTAATTTCTTGACAATACTTTTGCTACTTCTTTGGCAAAATAGGTAATGATGATATCGGCACCGGCTCTTTTCATCGACAATAAAGATTCCATCATAACGCGTTCTCCATCAATCCATCCTTTTTCTGCTGCTGCTTTGACCATCGCATATTCGCCACTCACATTGTAACAAGCAATAGGTCGATCATAAGTGTTTTTCAAATCACGAATAATATCTAAATACGACAATGCTGGTTTTACCATTAAAATATCTGCACCTTCTTCATCGTCAAAAGTAGCTTCTCGCATGCCTTCGTCTCTGTTCGCTGGATCCATTTGGTAGGTGTTTCTATCTCCAAAACTAGGGGATGAATCTGCAGCGTCTCGGAAAGGACCGTAAAACGCTGAGGCATATTTTACAGAATACCCCATTATTGGCAAATCCCCATAGCCTGTATGATCCAATGCTTCTCGGATAGTCGCAATCGTTCCATCCATCATCCCTGAAGGAGCAACCATATCTACGCCTGCTTTGGCGTGTGAAACCACCTGCTTCGCAATGTTCACCAATGTATCATCATTGTGCACATCGTTTTCATGGATGATCCCGCAATGCCCATGGCTTGTATATTCACAAAAACAAACGTCTGTAATTACATAGAGGCTTGGATATTTTGTTTTGATATGACGAATCGCTTGCTGTATGACACCATTGTCATTCCAGGTTTCTGAACCCACTTCGTCTTTTTCTGAAGGGATACCAAACAACAGCACAGCTGGTAAATTCAAAGCCACTACTTCGTCCAATTCTTTGTCAATCTTATCCAATGAATAGCGTTTGATACCAGGCATGGAGACAATCTCCTTTTCAATGTTTTTCCCTTCTTCTACGAATAAAGGATAAATAAAATCGTCAATTGTCAATTGATTTTCGCGAACCAATCTTCGGATTCCCTCTGATTTTCTAAGACGTCTTGTTCTGTTCATACTTTTCGCTTTTGCTATTTCAATAATTCTTTTCGATAATTTCTCACTCAAAGAGAAGAACTGCCTTTTATTTTAAATTTTCTACGACCAGTGCTGTGACGGCTTCCACCGATGGGGTTTCTGCCACATATACTTTGTCAAATTCCACAATTGCCGCAACTGCTGTTGTATTCCCAACACAAAAAGCTACTGGTTCTGCAGAATTTCCTGCACTCAAATAACTTTTAATTGCAGATGGGCTAAAAAACAACACGGCATCGTAGGTATTTTTAAATTTCTTTGGAAGAAGCGTTGTTTTGTAAACTTCGATTTCTTCTACTTCTATTTTATTTTCTTTGAGCAAAATCGGCAACTCATCTCTTCTAAGATTTCCACAAAAAAAAGTCACTTTGACTTGTTCGTCTTGCCTATTTGTCAAGTCTTCTATCAATAAAAGCGCCAACTCATAGGCAGAATTACAAATCCCTGCCACAATTACGCCTTTTTCTCTCAGTAAGGCGGCTGTCTTATGCCCTACACAAAATACTTTCCGAAAGACAGACGGACTGGTACTATTTTTTTCAAAAACTGCTTTGACTGCATTTTTACTTGTAAACACCGCGCAATAAACTTCATTCTCAAAAGCCTTTATTTTTTCAAAATGTATCTCAATCAAATTCTCCTCCTCCAATTCAAAATATTCCAAGCTATTTTTTTGAGAATTGCTTAATTTTTTCGTCGAAAGAATTTTTAATTGATTTTCCATTTACGACAACTTCATTTCTTCCTTGATTTTTTTCATCAAAGCGACTCCTCCTTTTTTCAAAACCTCTTCAGCGCAAATCGTCCCCAAATCAAAAGCTTTTTTCAATGGCACTTGTTTTTCAATCTCTATTTGAGAATTCCCATCCAAAGCACTCAAAACACCTTTGAAACTTATCTTGTCTCCAGAAATCATTGCACAAGCTCCTATTGGAGCAGTGCAACCACCCTCTAAGGCACGCATAAACTGACGCTCTACAGCCACTACAATTTCCGTTTCTTTATGATTTAATTTCTCACAAGCTTTCAGTACTTCTTCTGCTTTTTCTAAAGCTGTTATCATAATAGCTCCTTGTGCGGGTGCAGGAACCATCCAATCCAACACCAAATGTTCGGAAGGCAATAAATGAATTCGCTCCAAGCCGGCCTTGGCAAAAATAGCGCCATTCCAGTCATTCTCTTTCAACTTTTTAAGACGTGTATTAACATTTCCACGCAAATCTGTCAAAGTATGTGTTGGGTATTTGTGCAACCATTGCGCTTTTCTTCGCAAACTTCCTGTAGCAACAACTCCTTTTGAAGTCTCTAAAAAATCAAGATTGTCTTTGTAAACCAGGACATCTTGTACATGAGCACGTTCTAAAACCGCTGCTTGAACAATTGTCTCTGGCAATTGTGTTGGCACATCTTTCAAAGAATGTACCGCGATGTCAACTTGACCTCGCAACATAGCTACATCCAGTGTTTTGGTAAACAAGCCCATGCCACCTATTTGATGCAAAGGAATATCTAAAATTTCATCTCCTGTAGAAGAAACCTCTACAATCTCTCCTTTGTACCCTAATTTCTCCAAAGATTTTTGAACCAAATGTGCTTGCCAAAGAGCCAACTCACTGTTACGGGTTCCAATTCGAATAACCTTCTCCATAACGACCTATTCTTTAATTTCCATCTCAAACATTTTTTTCACAACATCGATACTCTGGTTGACAGAAGTATCTTCCGATTTTAAATGCTTGACAAATTGTGTGGTTATTTTTTGAATCATTCGGGAAGTAATCGCTTCAGCTTGATCAGCATCAAAAACCTTGTTTTTTTTCTTTTGAAATTCTATTTCATCTTTTTGAATAGACTCCAAAGAAGCTTTCAATGCGCTTACAGCAGGTGTGAACTTTCGGTGACCAATCCATTCCATAAATTCGGCTTTGTGTTCCGCAATAATTTCTTCTGCTTTTGGAATTTCTTTTTTTCGTTCTGCAATAGTTTTGTTCGTTATTTTTGACAGCTCATCTATATTTACCAATGAAATATTTTCTAGTACACCCACTTCACTTGCCACATTTTCTGGAAGCGACAAATCCAACACAAGTAATTCCTTGTTTTTTTCAATATACTCTTTTGTGACTGTTGGCACATCCGACCCCGTAGAGACGATTAAAATGTCTGCTTTGGCAATTTCTTCGGCTAAATTTTCTATGGAATTCATTTTTACCAACGGATGTTCTTGCACAAATTCTTGAGCTTTTTGAATGGTCCGATTGATCAGAGTAATGTTTTTGATCTGTGCATATTCAATCAAGTTTTTACAAGTGTTTTTACCAATATCTCCTAAACCATATACCAGCACCTTTTTATCACTAAAACTTGGAACCGTGTCAATGATATACTGAACCGCAGCATAAGAAACCGAAGTGGTTCCTGAACTCAATTCTGTCGTATTTTTTACTTTTTTACTCGCCTGTAGCACTAGATTTATCAAACGCTCGAGATACGCATTCAATGTTTTCTGTTCTTGCGCCATCCGAAAAGAATCTTTGAGCTGACCTACAATTTCATAATCTCCAAGAATTTGACTGTCTAAACCTGTCGCAATTTTGAACAAATGACGAACAGCATCCTTGTCTTTATATACATTAGAAACACTCACAAATTCCTCAACAGAACCTTTTGAATACTTACACAACAATGCAATGAGTTCGAAAGGATGATTTGCAAATCCCATAATCTCCGTACGATTGCATGTAGATAGGACAAAAACACCTCCAACACCAAATTTTTTAGCCTCTTTTAACAATTGTAGCTGCTTTTCTTTACTAATGCTAAAATCACCACGTGTTTTGACATCTGCTTTTTTATAGCTCAACCCAACATTGTATAATTTTTTCCCTGAAACTTCTAAACTCATGTGTCCTATTTCAATTTCATTGTTTGCTGTAGTCAAAATAACATTATTTTGATAAACAACGCCAAAAGTACCACCTTCCTTTTGATAAAAACAACGTTAAAAGGACTATAAATGTCGTTGAGAGGAAAATTCCTGTTATTTAGACTGATTATAAACTGATGCAAGTACATGAAAAACAATATTTTAACCTATAAAACAGCGTTATATCATGCAATAACATGCAAAAATACATGAAATTAAAGACACTCTAAAAGAACGTATTTACAAATATTTTTGTCGTATTTTTGTACAATAACAAAATTTGTACGGATGAAAGTTATCCCTTCCAATTACAAAAATATCGACAAAAGTTCGATCGAGTTTTTCAACGAAAAAGGAAAATTTTCTTTGTTGTTTTTAGAGAATGTCACTGACAATACCGTACATAACAAATACACCCTTGATGGCAATTACATTCAATTGTATTTTAGCCTTCAAGAAAAAGTGAAAATAGCTTTCAACATGGAGCATTGTGCCATCCGATTAAGTCCTGAAGATTCAGGGTTGATTTATTTCAAAGACGATGCTATGAATGTCCTATTTGAAATTCCTGCGAAAGGAAAAACCCTCGGCTTACTGATTCCTGTTCCTTATTTTCATTCCTTGTTTGCACACGAAGGAGATTCGTTCTTTAGCTTCAACAATAGCAAGGGAGGCAGACCTATACTAGAAGAAAAAGTTGTTGCACCCAGTTTGAAAATCATCTTAAATCAAATCGTCGCTAAAAAACTACATGGATCCTTACAAGACCTTTATATAAAGGGTAAAATATACGAGCTATTGAGCTTGTATTTCAACATTTCAGAAGAGATAGAATCGGATCAGTGCCCGTTTATGGCAAATGAAGAAACGGTTACACAAATCAAAAAAGCAAAAGATATTATCATTGAAAACATGGCACAACCTCCTAGCCTGGAAGAATTGTCAAAAAAAGTTGGACTCAACATTAAAAAGCTGAAATTAGGCTTTAAAGAATTTTACGGAGCTCCTGTATTTACTTTTTTATTAAACTACAAATTAGATTATTCAAAAAAACTATTAGAAGAAAACCAATTGAACGTTTCGGAAGTCGCACTTCATGTCGGCTATAGTAATTCTAGTCACTTTATCGCTGCTTTTAAAAAGAAATTCGGAACTACTCCAAAACAATTCACAAAACAAAACAATTAAATGAAAGGTGTACTCTTAGTCAATCTGGGCTCCCCAGACAGCCCCTCCCCGAAAGATGTAAAAAAATACTTGAAAGAATTTTTAATGGACGAACGTGTGATTGACGTCAACGTCGTACTGAGAAATATTCTTGTCAAAGGAGTCATCTTAAACACACGCCCTAAAAAATCAGCAGAAGCATACCAAAAAATTTGGTGGAAAGAAGGCTCTCCCCTGATTGTAATTTCGGAACGATTCCATCAAAAATTAGAGAAAAAAACTGAGATTCCAGTTGCACTAGGTATGCGATATGGCTCTATGAGCATAGAAAAAGGATATCGTGCACTTGAAAAACAAGGTGTAACAGAAGTACTCCTTATTCCTCTTTATCCTCATTACGCAATGTCGTCCTATGAAACTGTTGTTGAAAAATCTTTGGAAGTACAAAAAAGCTTATTTCCAGCAATGACAACTGATATTCTACCTCCTTTTTACAACAACCAGGAATATATCAAGACCATGTCTAATGCGATTCGTAAAGATTTAGAGAATTTTGAATACGATCATGTGCTCTTCTCTTACCATGGAATTCCAGAGCGACACATCAAAAAATCAGACACTACAAAGTCACATTGCAAACTAGACGGATCCTGTTGCGACAAACCGTCAGAAGCGCATGCAACCTGTTACCGACACCAGTGTTTTGAAACAACCAAAGCAATTGCAAAGGAACTGAACCTTCCTGAAGACAAATTCAGTGACTCCTTCCAATCGCGACTTGGAAGAGACCCATGGCTAAAACCTTACACCGATTTCGAATTCGAGCGTCTGCCTCAGGAAGAAAACAAAAAGAACCTAGCTGTCATCACACCCGCTTTTGTATCTGACTGTTTGGAAACTTTGGAAGAAATTGCCATGGAAGGAGAAGAACAATTCCAAGAGGGTGGAGGAGAAAATTACAAACACATCCCATGTTTGAATGACAATGACGAGTGGGTTGACACTGTAGCCAAATGGATTGAAAATTGGACAGCAAACTCATAACAAATACTCCTGAAACCTCAATCGAAATTCAAACAGGGAACATGATTTGAAAACAATTTGTTAACAATGACTTAACTCATACAACGTAAAAGGCTTGTATTTTTGCATCATATTATTGTAAATACTAGAAAATGAAGCGTATTGGTTGTATAGTTGGTTTTGTATTGACATCTATTTTGTGCACTTCGTGTGGTTCTTTGAAATCAAGTGATTGCGGGCTTTCAAAGTCGTTGAAAATTGAAAATATTCATGACACAAAAGAAGCCAAAATCATGTTGGTTGACAGCACAGAAAACTACCAGAACAAAGCGAGTTAAAACATTTTAACTTTTTTAAAAAAATCCCGATTCTTATTTAGAGTCGGGATTTTTTTTTACAGAACTCATCGCAACACATCATTTCAACTTCCTACAGTCCCACAAAAATTATTCGACGAGAATCCTGCAAAAATTAAACGATCATTTCTTTCAGAAAAAAGAAAACCCCCATCCTAAATATTAGGATGAGGGTCTTTTATAAAAAATTAAAATGTCTCGGAAATATTATTTTCCTTCCATTTTTTTCTTCAAATCTGCAAGACCAGCAATATCACCAAAAGTAGCTTTGTCAGCACTTTCTGCTTTTTTATTCGCAGTTTTGATGTTCTTTTGCTCTTCTTCTCTAAAGATAGCTGTATGAGAAGCAACAATTCTTCTGTATTCCTTGTTGAATTCTAATACTTTAAAGTCAGCAGCATCTCCTTTCCCAAGTTTGCTGCCATCTTCTTTCTCTAAATGACGTCCTGGCACGAAAGCCTCAACTGCATCAGCAAAAGTTACAATTGCTCCTTTGTCTGTTTTCTCTTTGATTGTTCCAGCGTGTACTGAATCAATCGTATAGATAGCTTCGCGCTCATCCCAAGGATTTTCTTGCGTTTGTTTGTGACCTAAGTTCAACTTACGGTTTTCAACATCCAATTCCAATACTTGAACATCCAACACATCTCCAACATTTACAAAGTCAGATGGATGCTTCACTTTCTTAGTCCAAGACAAATCAGAGATATAAACCAAACCATCGATTCCTTCTTCCAATTCTACAAACACACCAAAGTTTGTGTAATTTCTTACCGTTCCTTTGTGGGCAGAACCTACAGGGTATTTCTTCGTAATGTCTGTCCATGGATCTGGATGCAATTGCTTGATCCCAAGAGACATTTTTCGATCGTCTCTATCCAATGTCAATACAACTGCTTCTACCTCATCACCAACTTTTACAAAGTCTTGAGCAGAACGCAAATGCGTTGACCACGACATTTCAGAAACGTGAATCAATCCTTCAACTCCTTGACTTACTTCAATAAACGCACCGTAATCAGCAAGTACTACTACTTTCCCTTTTACTTTATCTCCCACTTTAAGTTCTGCATCTAATGCTTCCCATGGGTGTGCATTCAATTGTTTCAATCCTAATTGAATTCTTGTTTTTTGATCGTCAAAATCTAAGATTACAACGTTCAATTTTTGATCCAATTCAACTACTTCAGATGGGTGATTGATTCTTGACCAAGACAAATCAGTAATATGAACCAGCCCATCTACTCCTCCTAAATCGATGAAAACACCGTAAGAAGTAATGTTTTTTACAACACCTTCTAGAACTTGTCCTTTTTCTAATTTACCAATAATTTCTCTTTTTTGGATTTCAATATCCGCCTCAATAAGGGCCTTGTGTGAAACCACAACGTTTTTAAATTCATGGTTGATTTTCACAACTTTGAATTCCATTGTTTTATCTACGTATTGATCGTAATCTCTAATTGGCTTCACATCAATTTGCGAACCTGGTAAGAATGCTTCGATTCCGAATACATCCACAATCATACCTCCTCTAGTTCTACACTTCACAAATCCGTTTACTACTTCACCCGTTTCTTGAGCGTTGATTACACGATCCCAAGCCTTGATTACTCTCGCTTTCTTGTGAGACAATACCAATTGACCAGAAACATCTTCTCTTCTATCAACCAACACCTCTACAGTATCACCAACTGCTAAGTTAGGATTGTAACGGAATTCGTTCAAAGAAATAACTCCTTCAGATTTAGAATTGATATCGATGATCGCATCACGGTCCGTAATTCTAGTTACCAAACCTTCAATTACATCCAATTCATTTACGAAACCTACAGTTCCTTCTAAAGCTGTTTCAAATTCTTTTAATTTCGCTTCATCAACGGCCTCGATACCTTCTTCGTATTTGTGCCAATCGAAATCTGCTAAAAATTGTTCTGGATTTACAGTTTCAACAACAGGTACTTCCTGTGCTTCTACTTCGTTTTTTAATTCTTCAGACATACTGTCTTTATTATTTGTATCTTACTATCAATCAGACTATTTAAACGAAATCAACACCAAGAGATTGTTAATTTTAAAAATGTTTCTAACCCCCTTTCTGTCTAGACTCGTAAAAGGGAGTGCAAATTTAAGGTTTATTTTTCAATCTTACAATACATAATTTAAAGAAAATTAACGAGTTGCAACCCACTCATTTCTAAATTTAAAGGAGCTTGTTTTAGAACTTTCAAATTGTTTTTCCCTTTATTTGCAAAAAGAATCCTTTTTCATCATCTCCTGGAATCTATCCCCCTACAGTAGGTTTTCTTTTACCAAAACATCTTTAAAAAAAACAGCGCTTTTTTAGATTTATGCAACTATTAGCAGTACATTTGCAAACTTTTAACACTGGCTGACAAAGTAGCGATATTATTTTGTAAGTCAATAACTTATACAATATGTCGACATTTACAGAATTAGGATTGAAAGAAGAAATCCTAAAAGCCCTTACGGACTTGGGCTACGAAAAGCCCTCAGAAATACAAGAGAAGGCAATTCCACAAGTCATTTCATCTACAGATGACCTCAAAGCTTTTGCACAAACGGGAACAGGTAAAACTGCTGCATTTAGTTTGCCAGTTTTACAATTACTAGATTCAGAAAGCAAGAATACACAAGCCATAATACTTTCGCCTACACGAGAATTGGCTGTTCAAATTGGCAACAACATCAAAGATTTTTCAAAATATATGAAAAATGTGAATGTTTTAACCGTCTACGGTGGAGCCAATATTGACGAACAAATCAAGAAATTAAGAAAAGGAGTTCAAATTGTAGTAGGTACACCAGGAAGAACGGTAGACCTTATCAAAAGAGGACGATTGAAACTTGAAAACGTACAATGGTTGATTCTTGACGAAGCGGATGAAATGCTCAATATGGGCTTCAAAGACGAATTAGATCAAGTATTAGAAGTAACTCCAGAAGAAAAACAGACATTATTATTTTCTGCTACATTCCCAAAAGAAGTTGAGTCCATTGCTAGAAATTACATGAACAATCCCGTTGAAATTACAGCAGGACAAAAAAATACAGGATCTGACAATGTAGAAAACCAATACTATTTAGTAACAGAAAGAAACCGTTACCCTGCGTTGCGAAGAATATGTGATGTCAATCCAGACATCTATGGAATCGTTTTTTGCCGAACCAAGAGAGAAACAGCTCAAGTAGCTGACAACTTGATACAGGATGGATATAATGCAGATGCATTACACGGTGACTTGTCACAAGCACAGCGTGATGGAGTAATGCAGAAATTCAGGAACAAAAGCTTACAAATGCTGGTAGCAACCGATGTAGCAGCACGTGGATTGGATGTCAACAGTTTGACACATGTCATCAATTACAAATTACCAGATCAGACAGAGGCGTATACGCATCGTAGTGGTAGAACTGGTAGAGCTGGTAACAAAGGAATCTCCATTGCTTTGATTACCAACAAAGAGATGGGTAAGTTGAGACCTATTGAAAGAAAAATACAAAAAAAATTCGAAAAAAAATCAGTCCCTTCAGGAGAAGAAATTTGTAAAAACCAACTCTTTAGTCTGATCAACAACGTAAAAGAAACAGAAGTTAATCATCAACAAATAGATACGTATTTAGAAAACATCTACGCGAGTTTGGAGGGATTAGAAAGAGAGGAATTGATCCAAAAATTTGTATCGGTTGAATTCAATAAATTCTTGAAACACTATGCAAATTCAAGAGATTTGAACGATTCTGAACGCAGTAGAAAAGACGATCGAGGAAAATCAAGAGACGATGAAAACATGACTCGTTTCTTTGTCAACTTGGGAAGAAAAGACCAATTGAATCCAGGGAAATTGATAGGACTCATCAACGACCAGAATATTACAGACAATGTAGAAATTGGTCAGATTGAAATTTTAGACACTTTCTCATTCTTTGAATTGGACAAAAACTTCACAGACGAGACCATTGAAGCCTTTGTAGACACCACCTTCAACGGAAGAAATGTAAACGTTGAAGTCACCGAAAAGAAAAAACGTTCAGGAGGCGGCGGACGCAGACGAGGCGGAGAAGATCGCAGAGGACGCGGAAGAAGATTTGAAGGTAAAGGAAGAAGTGACCGAAGAAGCAACGACAGCGGAGGAAGATCCGACAGAAACGACAGCAGAAGAAGGGAAGGAGGAAGTGATCGTAGAGACAGGCCTGACCGAAGCGACCGCACGAGTAGAAGCTCTGATAGACCTGACAGAAGTGCTGGTTTTGGAAGACGCAGAAACTAATGCCAAATAAAAATAAAACAGAAAGCAGGAAATTCATTTTCCTGCTTTTTTTTCGTTTAAAAAAGTATCTTTGCAGCATGAGTAGAAAAAAGAAGAATTACATTTTTGAAAACATCGAAGTTGTCGATGCAGGCGCAAAAGGAAAGTCCGTAGCAAAGGCTCCTGATGGAAGAGTTATATTTTTAACCAATGCCATTCCAGGAGATGTTGTAGATATCAAAACAGGAAAAAAACGCAAAGCCTATTTTGAAGGAACCGCTACAAAATTTCACAAATACTCTGAAAAAAGAACAACGCCCAAATGTATACATTTTGAACACTGTGGAGGTTGCAAATGGCAACATATGAAATATGAAGACCAACTATTCTACAAGGAAAAAGAGGTCTTGAACAATTTGCAACGTATCGGTCATCTCGAACTACCTGAAGCCACCCCTATTTTGGGCTGTGACAATCAATATTTCTACCGCAATAAAATGGAATTTTCTTTTTCTAGCAACCGCTGGCTGACCTACGAAGAAATAAAATCAGAGGAAGAAGTAGAAAACAAAAACGCACTCGGCTTTCACATCGCAGGAATGTGGGACAAAATCTTAGATATTGAAAAATGCCATCTACAAGAAGACCCTTCCAACTCCATTCGAAACAACATCAAAGAGTTCGCCATTGAAAATGACATTGCATTTTACAACCCACGTGAACAAAATGGACTGCTGAGAACCATGATGTTACGCATTGTTTCAACAGGAGAAATCATGTTGGTTCTTCAATTTTTTAAAGAACACAGACAAAAAAGAGAACTGCTCCTCAATCATATCTTAACACATTTTCCAGAAATCACTTCCTTGCAATACATTATCAACGAAAAAGGAAACGATTCTATTTACGACCAAGAAATTCACTTATTCCACGGACGAGATCATATCTTTGAAGAAATGGAAGGACTGCGTTTTAAAATCAATGCGAAATCCTTTTACCAAACCAACTCCAAACAGGCCTATGAACTTTACAAGGTCACTCGTGACCTGGCGGCTTTGACAGGAGAAGAATTGGTATACGACTTGTACACAGGTACAGGAACCATCGCTCAGTTCGTGGCGAAAAAAGCAAAGAAAGTAATCGGAGTAGAATCGGTTCCTGAAGCCATTGAAGACGCGAAAAAAAATGCAGCGTACAACGAGATAGAAAATACCGAGTTTTACGTTGGGGACATGAAAGACGTTTTTACTGCAGATTTCATTTCCAAACACGGACAACCTGATGTCATTATCACGGATCCTCCTAGAGATGGAATGCACAAAAAAGTGGTAGCGCAAATTTTAAATATTTTACCGAAAAGAATTGTGTATGTAAGCTGTAATTCAGCTACGCAAGCACGTGATTTGGCCTTAATGAAAGACAAATACAACGTAAAAAAAACACAAGCTGTCGATATGTTCCCGCAGACACATCACATAGAAAACGTAGTTCTTTTAGAATTAAAATAAACCGTATATTTGAGGTATCTATGAAAAAATATAGGCTCGTATTTTTACTTTTACTATCCCTAATAGGCGCTTGTGAAAACGATGATTTCTGTACCGAAGACACGACGCCTCGTCTTATCGTAGGTTTTTATGATCTTGAAAACCCTGAAGAATTCAAAAAAGCACCTTTGATTGTCTGGGCAGAAAAAATGGACTCTATCTATCAAGGAGTGAGCCTAGACTCCATTGCTTTACCCTTGAACCCAGACAGTCGAAACATCACTTATAAATTCTCACACAGTAAAGAAGTTGATCATATAAATTTCACTTATGAAAGTGAAGACGTCTTTGTATCTGAATCTTGCGGTTTCAAAGCGATTTTTAAAAACCTAGGAATCGAAAGCTCTACGAATACCTGGATCGAAAGTATTGACATCAACAACTCCTTTATCGAAAACGAAAACCAAGTCCATGTCAAAATATTTCATTAGCCTTTGCATGGCGTTCTTTTCAATTACTGCCGTTGCACAACAAAAAAATGTTTCGCAAAAAGACAGCATTATTTACAAAAAAAACTACGGTTTACGGCTCGGTATTGACATGAGCAAACTTCTTATAGGCGCCACTGATAGTCATTTTTCAGGCTACGAACTGGTTGGTGACTACAGAATTCAAAAAAACCTATACATCGCAGGAGAAATTGGATTTATTGAAAAAACCTCCAAAGAAGACAACTACAACTTTACCACCAAGGGATCTTACATAACTGTCGGATTTAATAAAAATACATTTCAAAACTGGTTAGAAATGGACAATGAAATTTATTACGGTGCACGCTACGGTTTTAGCTCTTTTTCACAAAAATTGAACACATACACTGTATTCCAAAAAGGGACAGAAATAGAGGGTGTTAGCTCGGCTTATTTTGAACCAAAAACAGTCGATCTCAATCAAACATATACAAACCTTTCAGCCCACTGGATTTCTTTTGTTCTAGGCCTCAAAGTAGAAACCTTCAATAACTTATTTTTAGGAGCAAGTGTCAATTTCTCCAAACTGATTGGCGCTACTGAACCAAACAATTTTAAAAACTTATACATTCCTGGTTTCAACAAAGTATATGTTACCAACTCTGGCGTTAGTTTTAACTACACCCTAAGTTACAGAATTCCTCTTTACAAAAAATAACCCCTTTAGAAGTGTCTTTCATGAATAATATACCCAGTGCCAACCTATCTGATTTCCTATCAAACGACCCGCAACAAAAACAAAAGTTTATTCAAGAAATTGGAAATGCCTTTGAACAAATAGGTTTTGTTGCTCTCAAAGGACATTTTTTAGATGAAGAACTTACAGAAAAACTTTACAAGGAAATTAAAAACTTTTTTGATCTTCCTGAAAAAACGAAGAAAAAATACGAAATCGAGAACGGAGGAGGACAACGCGGATATACCTCTTTCGGGAAAGAAAGTGCCAAAGGAAAAAAAGAAGCAGATTTGAAAGAATTTTGGCATTTTGGACAGTATGCAAAAGGTGACGAAAAATGTCAATATCCAAATAATGTGACCGTTTCTGAAGTCCCCGACTTCAATACAGTAGGGAAAGAAGCTTTTCAACAATTAGAAAAAACCGCCAAATATGTACTCCGCGCTTTGGCTTTACACCTCAACTTAAATGAATTTTATTTTGACAAATTCATTCACAACGGTAACAGCATTTTAAGACCCATTCATTACCCTCCTATTGTAGAAAAACCCAAAGGAGCAGAGCGCGCAGCGGCACACGGAGACATCAATTTGATTACTTTGCTTATGGGAGCTCAAGGACAAGGATTGCAAGTAAAAAATCACCAAGGAGAATGGATTAATGCCATTGCAGCACCCGATGAATTGATGATCAACGTAGGAGACATGCTATCAAGGCACACCAATAACAAATTAAAATCTACCATTCACAAAGTCGTCAATCCTGCCAAAGAACTGTGGGGAAAATCGCGTTATTCCATCCCTTTTTTCATGCACCCAATCGCAGCTATGCACTTGGATTGTTTGGAATCTTGTATAACTCCAAAGGAACCCAAAGCATTCGAGGACATTACAGCAGGTGATTTTTTAAAAGAACGACTAATCGAATTGGGTCTTTTAAAATAGCAAGACCAATTGTAAAATTTATTCCTAAATTTAAACCTTTGTAAATCTTTAAAAATGCCCAAAAAGAAACTTTCTAACCCCTCCGATTTGGGAGGATTTGTATTCTCTACCAACGATGATTTCGACATGGAGTCCAACGAATCAGAAGGGCGCATTCCAAACAATCAACAAAAATTAGAGGCTCTTTTTTCTAACAAAGGACGTGGAGGGAAAACGGTGACCATCATTACAGGTTTCGTAGGACCGGAAGACGATTTAAAAGCCTTGGGAAAAATGCTCAAATCAAAATGTGGCGTTGGAGGTTCTGTAAAAGACGGTGAAATTATCATTCAAGGAAAGTTTCGAGACAAGATCATGAAACTCCTGCAAAAAGAGAACTACAATGTAAAACGCGTTGGAGGGTAATTTTAAAAAACACGACCATACCTAACTACATCTTCGCGCACTATTATCATCGATTTTAAATGCATCTACAAGGAAAACGAATAAAAACATTATCACCATTGAATTTCCCTCATTCCTTTGGATTTTAAAAAAGAATTTGCGCTACTAAAACATCGATTTCCAAACCAATACCCCCTATTTGCGCTCAAAGGAGAAGGATGCCCACTTTCCAAAACACAATGTTTTTCCTGATCAATACGTTTTCCCTTTTTCTTTGCAAAGCCTCCCCACAATAGAAATACAACATCTTCTTTTTCGTCAGAAATCAATTGAATCACTGCATCGGTAAAAACCTCCCAACCTTTTTTCTGATGAGATCCGGCTTGCCCCTCTCTTACGGTCAAAGTAGCATTCAACAACAAAACACCTTGCCTTGCCCATCGAGTTAAATCACCCGAAATAGGAATAGGTTTTCCCAAATCACTTTGTACTTCTTTAAAAATATTCACCAAAGAAGGAGGGTGTGACATATTCTCCTCAACCGAAAAACACAAGCCATTGGCCTGTCGAAAACCGTGGTAAGGATCTTGTCCTATTATGACCACTTTTACATCGTCAAAAGAGCATCTATCGAAAGCAGCAAATATTTCTTTTTCTTTGGGATAACAGATATTTTTTGAATAGTCAGATTTCACAAAAGAAATCAATTTCGTAAAATATTCTTTTTGAAATTCAGACTCCAACAAGCGTTGCCAACATTCAGACAGTTTTACTTTCATGACGTTTGTTCTTTTAAAATGAATTCGTTTCCCTATTAGACCTCTGCAATTAAACCCACAAACAGGTATGCAATTAAACATCTTATGATTACTTTTGCTACAATCCTTCCAAAAGGGTCACAAAACAATCAAAATCCGCTAGGTAAAAATAGAAAATAAATGGGTTTTATTTCAAAAAAAACACGAAACGATTTAGAGTTTGACACGATCTTAGAAAGCGTTGAAGAATTTTGCGTCTCAGATTTAGGAAGAGCAGAAATAAAACAAATCAGCCCCATTCCAAACAAACCCAATTTGATTCATGAGCTTGCTCTTGTCAACGAATACAATACTTCGTTCATCAGTGAAAATAGAATTCCAAATCATTCCTTTGAAGATATTCGAGATGAAATACACCTTCTAAAAATCGAAAACAGCACATTGACTGCTGACTCCTTTTTAAAAATTGCTGTCAATTCAGAAACTGTGAATGAGTTGCTTCTTTTTTTTAAAAAATTTGAAGAATATTATCCAACACTCTTTTCCATTTCACAAAAAATAGAATTTACAAAAACCGTTGTTCAAGAAATTCATAAAATAATTTCATCCTTTGGAGAAGTCAATGACAATGCTTCTAGTTTTTTAAAAAACATCCGAAGGGAAATCAATTCCACCCGTTCGAAAATTGGCAGTAGTTTCACCAAAGAGATGAGCAAGTATGAAAGTGCTGGTTTTTTAGATGAAATTCGTGAATCGGTGGTAGACAACCAACGTGTATTAGCGGTTCAATCTATGTATCGAAAAAAAGTCAAAGGAAGTCTTCTCGGCAGCTCCAAAACAGGAAGCATCGTATTTATTGCACCTCAAGCAACCCTAGAATTACATCGAGAATTGCAAAACTTACATTTCGAAGAGCAACAAGAAGTCAATCGAATCCTCAAAGAACTGACCGAAAACACACGGCCTTTCTTCCCCTTATTTGACAGTTACCAAACCTTTTTGATAAAATTAGACACCGTAGGTGCCAAAGCGAAATATGGCAACCACACCAACGCGCTCTTACCAAAATTTTCGAATAAAAAAAGATTGTTTTTCAAAGATGCCTATCATCCCATTTTGTTAGAAAACAACAAGGAGAAAAATCTAGAAATCATTCCTCAAACACTTGAACTGAATGAAAGACAACAAATCATTGTTATTTCGGGCCCCAATGCAGGAGGAAAGAGCATTACATTGAAAACCATTGGCCTTCTTCAAGTAATGTTACAAAGCGGAATGTTGATCCCTGTAGACGAAAAAAGTGAAACCTGTTTCTTCGACACCATACTCACAGACATCGGAGATAACCAATCCATAGAAAATCAGTTGAGCACCTATAGCTACCGTTTGAAAAACATGCGTGGATTTCTAAAACGTTGCAATGAGAGTTCTCTGTTTTTAATTGATGAATTTGGAACAGGTAGTGACCCAGAACTTGGAGGTGCACTTGCAGAAATATTTCTAGAAGAATTTTATGAAAAGAAAGCATATGGAGTCATTACCACACATTATGCAAACTTAAAAGTGTTGGCAAACGAATTGGAAAACGTGAGCAATGCAAGCATGCAGTTCGATGAGAAAACATTGGAACCTTTGTTCAAACTTCATGTGGGACAAGCAGGGAGTTCCTTTACCTTTGAAGTCGCTCAGAAAAATGGGATCCCTTTTAGCTTGATCAACCGAGCAAAAAAGAAAGTAGAAGGAGAAAAAATTCGCCTCGACAAAACCATCTCAAAACTTCAAAAAGAACGCAACCAACTGCAACGAAATTCACAAGTATTAGAGAACGAAAAACTGAAAGCCAAAGAACAAACAGAAAACTTGTCAGAAAAGGAAGCCAAGATCAAAGAAAAGCTCAACAGTTTTCAAGAACTATACGACAAAAATCAAAAGATGCTCTACTATGGAAGGAAATCAAACGACCTGCTGCACAAATACTTTCAGACCAACAACAAAAAAGAGCTGATTGCCGACTTCAACAAATGGGTATTGATGGAAAAGACAAAGCACTTAAAATCAAATCCCATCGTCAAAAAGACCAAAACTGAAAAGAAGAAAGCAAAAGTCATCAAACAAGAAAATGAGACAAAACTTCAAAAGGTTGAAAAAGAAATCTTAACCAAAGTTGTAGAAGTTCGAAAAGAGAAAGAAGTCATTGCGAAGAAAAAGGCCAAAGAAAAGGCTTCCTATATTTTCAAAATCAATGACAAAGTCCGGTTGATTGATGGAAGAGCCTCTGGAATCATTGACAAAATAGAAAAAAACAAGGTAACGATTGATTATGGTATGTTTACCACCCAAGCAAATTTGGATCAAATTGAATTGGTTGTTGCTGCTAAAAAAGCTAAAAAATAAAAAAGTCTCACAGGAATTCCTATGAGACTTTTTTATTTTTCGAAATCTCTATAACAAGTGTTCAAACTTTTCAATTACAAAGCAGCATCGATTTTTGAAGCATAAGTTGCTTTCGGAGCCACGCCTACTTGCTTGTCAATTACTTCACCGTTTTTGAACAACAAAACTGTAGGAATATTTCTTACGCCGTATTTTGCTGCAAATTCTTGATGACTGTCTACATCTACTTTCCCCACTACTGCTTTTCCTTCGTAATCATTGCTCAAATCTTCAATAATAGGCCCTACCATTCTGCAAGGTCCACACCAAGTTGCCCAAAAGTCTACCAATACTGGTTTGTCTGATTTCAATACTACTTCTTCAAAAGTTGCATCTGTTATTTCTAATGCCATATCTTCTATTTTTTAAATTATTATTTTTTTCTTTCGGTTACAAATATCGTCAAATAAACATCCAAAATTGATTTGTTGAAATCACTTTTTCTTATACATCTATTTGCAGAAGCTATTTCAAAAATTAATTCTTCAAAATTTAACGCAGCAAACGCTTTTTAAAATAAGAATCTACTTGTATTCTTGTTCTACCAAGTCTAAAAAACTTCTTGCGCTATTTTCACAATATTATCCGATTTTCCCATCGAATAATAATGTACCGTAGGCACCCCTGCCGCAATCAATTCCTTACTCTGTAGAATCGCCCAATCAATTCCTACTTGACGAATGGCAGATTTATCTCCTTTGCAATCCAATACCGATTTTTCCAACTCCAAAGGCAAATCCAAACTAAATACTTTTGGCAAAATCTGCAGATGTCTTTCCACTGCAATAGGTTTGATTCCTGGTATAATTGGAACCATGACTCCCATAGCTCTCGCTGCTGCTACAAAATCAAAATATTTATTATTATCGAAAAACATCTGAGTGACTACATAATCAGCACCCGCATCCACTTTTTCTTTCAAACGTTGCAAATCAGACTGCAAGCTAGGTGCCTCAAAATGCTTTTCAGGATACCCAGCTACACCCACACAAAAATCAGGTGTATAGGGTGTATCAATCGTATCTACTAAAAAATGTCCCTTGTTCAATTGAGAAATTTGGTTTACCAAATCCACCGCATAATTATTTCCTCCTTTCACAGGTACAAATTGACTCTCATGTTTCATTGAATCTCCGCGCAAAGCAACCACATTATCAATTCCCAAGTAATGACAATCAACCAAAACATATTCCGTTTCTTCACGAGTAAAGCCACCACACAAAACATGCGGTACAGGATCCACATTGTATTTGTGCATCAATGCAGCACAAATCCCTACAGTTCCTGGACGCATTCTCGTCATTTTTCGCTCTAACAAACCATTGCCCTTATCAATATAAACATACTCCTCTCTCGAAGTTGTAACATCTATAAAAGGGGGTTTGAATTCCATCAAAGGATCGATATTATCATACAATTTCTGAATGCTCTGACCTTTCACTGGAGGCACAATTTCAAAGGAAAAAAGTGATTCTCCTTTTGCGTTTTTAATATGATCTGTAATCTTCATTTTCTATTTTTTCTGAGTCTTTCTAATGCATTCACAGAAAGTCCAATTCACAAAGCTTCTCATAAAAATGATTTGCTTAATTGCCATGCGAAATTACACAATTCCTTTTGATTTGTTCGCAAGAAATTATTCATTCAAATTCGGCGCCAACCACCGCTCGGCTTCCTCGTTTGAAATTCCTCGACGAATTGCGAAATCATGTACCTGTTCTTTTGTGATTTTACCCAATCCAAAATACCTTGATTTCGGATGCGCTAAATAAAGTCCAGACACCGAAGCTGTAGGCCACATCGCCAAACTATCTGTCAATTTTACACCGATATTTTCTTCGACATTCAACAAACGCCATAGGGTTGTCTTCTCTGTATGATCAGGACACGCCGGATATCCTGGTGCAGGGCGAATTCCTTGATATTCTTCCCGAATCAAATCTTCATTAGATAAATTTTCATCAGAAGCATAGCCCCAAAATTCTTTACGAACTTTGTCATGCAAACACTCCGCAAATGCCTCGGCAAAACGATCTCCCAAAGCTTTGACCATAATACTGTTGTAATCGTCTAAATCTTCTTTGTATTTGTCTGCAATTTCTTCTACCCCAAAACCGGTCGTAACGCAAAATCCTCCTACATAGTCTTTCAACCCCGTTTCTTTCGGCGCTATAAAATCTGACAAAGCAATATTGGGTTTTCCTTCTCCTTTTTTTGATTGCTGACGCAAGGTCAAAAGAGTTTCCAAAACTGCTGTACGCTCTTCATCTTTATAGAGTTCAATGTCGTCTGAATTCCCAATAGTATTTGCAGGGAACAGGCCATAAACCGCCTTGGCACTAAACCATTTTTCTTTCAATATTTTTTCCAGCATCTCAGAAGCATCCTTAAACAATTCTGTCGATTGAGTACCTACAATTTCATCTTCTAAAATCCCAGGATATTTTCCATGCAATTCCCAAGACTGAAAAAAAGGTGTCCAATCAAAATAAGGAACCAATTCATTAAAATCGAAATCCTCAATAACATGAACTCCTGTTTTTTTAGGTGTATAAACATCCTCAGGTTTCCAATCAATTTTAAATTTATTCGCTCTTGCCTCTTCTAATGGCAAATACACCTTTTTACGTGCTCGATTCAAATAACCTTCCCTTAATTTATCGTACTCCCCATAAGTATCCTTTAAAAAAGCATCCCGTGTATCATCACTTATCAGCTTGCTTACAACGGGTACAGAACGAGAAGCATCCAATACATGAATCACTCCGTTGTCATATTGTTCGGCTATTTTGACAGCTGTGTGTGCACGAGAAGTAGTCGCACCACCAATCAGTAAAGGAATGGTAAAACTCAACCGTTGCATTTCTTTCGCAACATGCACCATCTCATCCAAAGAAGGAGTAATCAAACCACTCAAACCAATCACATCTACTTGGTGTTTTTGAGCTTCCTCTAGAATTTTTTCAGGAGCAACCATCACCCCTAAATCTAAGATTTCATAATTGTTACATGCCAATACAACCCCCACAATATTTTTTCCAATATCATGCACATCGCCTTTCACTGTAGCTAGTAAAACTTTTCCTTGTGCTTTGGTATTTTCATCCTTGTCTGCCTCAATAAAAGGCATCAAATGCGCGACCGCTTTTTTCATGACACGCGCCGATTTCACTACCTGAGGTAAAAACATTTTTCCAGCTCCAAACAAATCACCAACAACCCCCATTCCAATCATTAAGTTCTCTTCAATGACCTCCAGAGGTTTTTCTGCCAGCAACCTTGCTTCTTCAACATCTTCCACGATAAACGTATCCAAACCTTTTACCAAAGAATGGGTTATTCGGTCTTGCAAAGGAGTTTCCCTCCATTCCAAATTTTGGACCTGTACCTTTCCAGAACCTTTCACAGATTCCGCAAAATCCAACAACCGTTCTGTAGCGTCTCCTCTTCTGTCTAAAATAACATCTTCAACATGTGTCAATAAATCTTTAGGAATGTCATCATATACCTCTAACATGGCTGGATTCACAATCCCCATATTCATTCCTTTTTGAATGGCATGGTATAAAAAAACCGAGTGCATCGCTTCACGAACAACATTATTCCCTCGAAAGGAAAAAGAAACATTACTCACCCCACCGCTTACACTTACATTTAATAAATTGGTTCGTACCCAGTGAGTTGCATCAATAAAATCGATGGCATTTCTACGATGCTCCTCCATTCCTGTAGCAACAGGGAAAATATTCAAATCAAAAATAATATCTTCAGAAGGAAAGCCTAGCTCATCTACCATGATATCGTAAGAACGCTTTGCTATTTCACATCTTCGTTCGTAATTATCTGCTTGACCTACTTCGTCAAAAGCCATCACAATTACTGCAGCCCCGTAGCGCTTTAATAGTTTTACTTGCGCGCGAAAAGCGGCTTCCCCTTCTTTCAAAGAAATCGAATTGACCACACATTTTCCTTGAACAACTTGCAAACCAGCTTCGATTATTTCCCATTTCGAGCTGTCAATCATAATAGGGACACGAGAAATATCAGGTTCTGCCATGATCAAATGCAAAAAACGAACCATCGCTTCTTTCCCATCAATCATCCCATCATCCATATTGATGTCAATGATTTGGGCACCTCCATCTACCTGATTACGCGCAATTGCCAACGCTTCTTCAAATTGCTCTTCTTTGATCAAACGTAGAAACTTACGAGACCCTGCTACGTTTGTTCGCTCTCCTACATTGATAAAGTTCATGTTTGGACTTAGAACCAACGGTTCTAATCCAGACAACTTCATAAATTTTGTTTGTTTGATCATTCTTTTTGTCTTTCGACTTTTTATTATATTCTTGGCTTTCTTAAAATCAGCAGTCTTACTCTTTGGAAAAATATCAAACCGTTCTTGGCTTGTAATGTTGAGCAATTTCTGCAATCGCTTTGATATGTGCAGGTGTGGTTCCACAACAACCACCTACAATATTAACCAAATTCCTATCCAAGTACTCTTTTATCTGTGCTGCCATTTCTTCCGGTGTTTCATCATACTCACCAAAAGCATTTGGCAATCCCGCATTTGGATGTGCAGACACACCAAATTCAGTGTTGCTTGAAATCGATTCTAAATGAGGAATCAATGCACTAGCACCCAAAGCACAATTCAAACCAACTGTCAACAAAGGCACATGTGATACCGAAATTAAAAACGCTTCTGCCGTTTGGCCAGAAAGAGTTCTTCCACTGGCATCTGTAATAGTTCCACTCAACATTACAGGGATGTCTATTGTTCTTTCGTCTCCTATCTGTTCAATAGCAAACAAAGCCGCTTTTGCATTCAAGGTATCAAAAACAGTTTCTACTAATAATATATCAGCCCCCCCATCCAATAGTGCTTCTGCTTGTTGCTTGTAGGCAACGCGTAACTCCTCAAATGTAATCGCTCGGTAGCCAGGATCATTTACATCCGGCGACATCGATCCTGTTTTATTTGTAGGACCTATAGATCCCGCTACAAATCTCGGTTTATCAGGATTTGTGGCCGTCATTTCGTCTGCTACTTCTTTTGCAATTTTAGCGGATTGATAATTGAGTTGGTAAACATATTCTTCCATCTCGTAATCAGCCATCGCAATTGTTGTGCTCGAAAATGTATTTGTTTCGATAATATCAGCACCAGCCTCAAAATACTGCCGATGCACCTCTTTGATTGCATCTGGCTGGGTAATTGACAACATATCGTTGTTTCCTTTTACGGAGAGTTTCCAATCTTTAAATTCGGATCCTCGAAAATCCTCTTCTGAAAATTTATACGCCTGTAACATTGTTCCCATCGCTCC
>CAJQMT010000003.1 GCA_905479475.1 uncultured Flavobacteriaceae bacterium | reverse complement strand
GATTTTGCTCTTGGATTCAAGGCAGATTCTACCACTGCCAAGTATTTAATTTCCAGCGGGATGTCATACTTGTCTAAATAAGATTCGAATACCGGAAAATAATAGCGTGCTCTTGCCATCATTTTCGGATAGTATTTTGACCTTGTTTTTAAATACGATTTGATCAGCCGCTCTAGGACTGGGTTGTACTCTAAATTAAAAGGTGTGTTTGCATCTAGGGCTTCCAGTCGTTGTTTTAAAACTTCTGTTGTCAAGTTCGGCATCGCAAGCTCCTTCACGTTCTGTTCTGTAGCCACCTGTTTTTCATAGAGTGGAGAACTGTACATGATTTCAATCCAAAGACTGTCTATTGTTGCCATCGAGACAATGGAATCTAACTTGATATCCTTCGAAACAACCTGAAGGCTATCTTTCATGACATTGACAATAGTGTCTTCCTTTTGTTGTGCATTTAAAGTGAAACAGGCTATCAAAGCGATGTGCCAAAAACGGTGTCTATTTTTCTTCATTTTTTTTATGTGATTGGATCAGAAATACTTTTATTCTTTGATTTCTACCACAATCGGACAATGATCCGAGTGTTTGGCTTCTGGAAGAATATAAGCTCTTTGCAAACGCTCTCTTAAGGGCTCTGTGATCATATGATAATCGATGCGCCACCCTTTGTTGTTGTTCCTAGCGTTGGCTCTGTAACTCCACCAACTATAATGATTAGGTTCTTTGTTCAATTCTCGAAAACTATCAATAAATCCATTCTTGATAAAATTTCCAATCCAGGTTCGTTCGACGGGTAAAAATCCAGAAACACCCTTCATTTTTGGATTGTGAATATCGATCTCTTCATGACAGATATTATAGTCACCGCAAATAATCAAATTAGGAACTTCCTTTTTCAACACATTTACATACTCTTGAAATTCTGCCATATAGTTTAATTTGAACTCCAACCGCGTATCATTGGTTCCTGATGGCAAATACAAGCTCATGATGGAAACCGTGTCAAAATCGACTCTAATATTTCTACCTTCAAAATCCATGGAATCAATTCCTGTTCCATAAACAATGTTTTTAGGCTCTTTTTTACACAATATTGCGACACTACTGTAGCCTTTTTTTTGGGCTGAAAACCAATAATTGTATTTGTATCCTGCATTTTCAAACAGCGACAAATCCAACTGTTCTTTGTGCGCTTTTGTTTCTTGCAAACAAATGACATCTGGGTTGGCGGCTTCCAGCCATTCGATAAATCCTTTTTTTAGCGCAGCTCGAATTCCATTAACATTGTACGATATTACTTTCATTTTCTTAAGGTGTTCTTTTTTGATTTTTTATCTCTCTAGTTGGCTTGAGAAAAATTCTATGCTTGTCTTTTGATCTTGTATTGGTTTCTCAACTCTTCTCTTTTTAATTTGTGAGAGGCTGTACGTGGCAAGGTATCAATTTTCACCAAATCTGCCACTTTGAATAGTGGGTTTAATTCTCTTTTTATTTGTTTTTGCATTGCTATCAAAACTTCGTTTTTTTCCATTTCTTTTTGAGCAACAAAGAAAATCACCAATTTGCTTGGACCTCCTCCTAAGGGCTCAACCGAGATGGCTGCGCATTCTTTGACAACATTCAATCGACATATTACTGTTTCTATTTGCAAAGCACTCACTTTAATCCCTCCCAAATTCATGGCATCATCTATGCGTCCTCTTCCTTTGTAATAGCCATTTTCTAGTTTTTCCATGGCATCTCCGTGGCGTCTCAAAACTTGCCCTTCGAGGTTTGGAACTCCTTTGTAATAGGTGTTGTAATGATTTTTATTGAGTAGTGTTGTGGAAAGACCTAAAATGGGTGGTATCAAAAAAACTTCTCCCTGCGAACTCAAATTTCCATCTGCATCTAACAAAACAAAAGCACCACCCATGGTTTGACTAGAAAACTGACTCGGGATATTTTCTTCTACAAGGGTACTGGCAATATAGCCTCCTCCGATTTCGGTTCCTCCACAATACTCAACAATGGGTTTGTTGTTTGCCAACTGCATCAAATAGTGCATTTCTTCCGAGTTAGAAACTTCTCCAGTGGAGCTAAAACATTTGATTTTTCCCCAATGAAAACCTTCCATTTCTTTGGATACTTTCCATTGTTTTACGAGACTAGGAACCACACCTAGCATCGTGACTTCAGCTTGTTCGACAAATGCTCCAAATTCTTTTTGAAAAGGAGCCCCGTAATACAAAGCAATACTTGCCTTGTTGATGAAGGCTGAAAAAATCAACCATGGTCCCATCATCCATCCCAAATTTGTAGGCCAACAAAGCACATCTTTCTTTTGGATATCGTGGTGATAGTAGGCATCTGAAGCCGATTTTATAGGAGTGACATGGTTCCAAGGAATGGCTTTTGGCTGTCCTGTTGTCCCTGAAGAAAACAAAATAGTCATCGCTTCTTCAGCACTCATTTTTACGGATTCAAAATCCGGTTTTTTGCTTAAAAAACTTTTCCAATAGCAGTCTTGTACTCTCTTTTGAAGGGGTTCTGTTTTTGAAGAAACTAGTGCAATAGGTGTCTCAGTAGCTTTGATGATTTTTTTATAAAGCGCATGTATTTTTCCTTTTCGCAAAGAAATGTCTTGGGTAAAAACCAAGGCAGGTTTTGTTATTTTCAAACGGGTTTCTATCTCTGACACTGAAAAACTATCGGCAATGGTTGCGACTACCATTCCTGCTTTGATCCCTGCCAAATAAATAACAACGGCTTCCAAAGTCATCGGCATTGCGATGGCAATGACGTCTCTTTTTTTCAAACCCCACTCAAGCAAGCCATTGGCCGCCTTGTTTACAAGGATTTCAAGTTCTCCAAATGATTTTTTTTCAAGAGAGCCCTCTTCTTTTTGAAACACGATTGCCGTGTCTGAAGGTTTGTTTTGAAAGCAAGAATCCACAATGTTAAACTGAGCTCCCACCAACCATTTTGCCTGTTCCACTCCTTCCGAAACGTCGAGCAATGTTTCGTGTTTTTGAGAGAAAACAATCCCAAGGGATGCCATTGTTTTTTCCCAAAAGTGTTCTTTATGAGCCACCGACCAATGCCAAAAATCATGGGGCGATTTTTGCCCGGTGAGCTGCATCATTTTATAAATGTTGCTCTCATAAATTTGCTTTTTTGATGGTTTCCAATAAGTCATTTACCTCATTTTAAGAATCTTAAAAATACAAAAAAGCTACCTAAAAAGTCTTAAAAATCGGTTTCTTCTTCTGTGTATTCTTCTGACAAAACGTTCTCTAGATCATCGATTGAAGCTTTGCTTGAGCAATCAAATTCGGTAGCTATGTGCGCCGGTCTTTGAAAGTCTTCTTGGCTGAGTACCAAGGTTGAATCTGCATAACATTTTTTCATATACAAAGCCCAAGTTGGCAAAGACATCGTGGCTCCTTGACCTTGGGTAATTTCTTCAAAATGAGTCGCTCTGTCATCGGCTCCTGTCCAAACTCCTGTAGCTAGATTCGGCACAACACCCATGAACCATCCGTCTGAATGATTTTGAGTGGTTCCCGTTTTTCCTGCAATCGGATTCTTAAATTCATAGGGATATCCTGTGGAAATACTGTCTGGATATTTCCCCCAGCGCCCTCTTAATCGAACACCGGAACCATCTTCGGTCACTCCTTTCAACAATTCCAATACTGTATAAGCAGATTCTTCACTCAATACTTGACTGGTTTTTGGAGTAAAGTTTTGCAAAACACTTCCGTTTCTGTCTTCAATACGCAATACCATCATTTGGTTGATGCGCAAACCCTTGTTTGCAAACATGGCATAAGCTCCTACCATATCATACAAACTTGCATCCAATGTACCCAACGCAATGGATGGATATGGAGGAACATAAGATGAGATGCCTGCTTTTTTAGCCAAACGAACCACTGTTTTTGGCCCTACACTATGAATCAATCTGGCTGTAACCACATTGACAGATTTTGCCAGCGCTCTTTTTAAGGTCAATACACCTCCATAGGTCTCTCCCGAATTTCGAGGCGTCCAATCCTCTTCCATTCCATAGGCTTCCTTAGGAATGGTATAAGGTGTATTCGGGTATTCATCACATGGTGACATTTGCAACTGATCAATTGCCGATGCGTACACGAAGGGTTTGAAAGTAGATCCTACTTGACGTTTCCCTTGCTTTACGTGATCGTATTTGAAATATTTATGATTGATTCCACCGACCCAGGCTTTTACATGTCCCGTTTGCGGTTCTATAGAAAGCAATCCTGAATGTAAGAAATGTTTGTAATAACGTAAGGAATCGTATGGAGATAAAACTGTGTCTTTGGTTCCATTCCATGAAAATATTTTCATTCTTCGTTTGGTATGAAATGCTTTTTTGATCTCCTCTTTTGATTTTCCAGCTTTTTTCAACAAGCGATAGCGCTCCGTGTAGAGCATTGCTCTCGTCATCATGGTATCGATACGGCCAGGCGTTAAATCGTAAAAAGGAGCCAGCGGATTTCTTTTTTGTTCTTTAAAAAACACCCGTTGTAGGTTTGATACATGCTCTTGAACTGCTTCTTCGGCATATTTTTGCATTCGAGCGTCGAGCGTGACATAAATTTTCAGTCCGTCTCTGTACAAATTATGCAATGTTCCATCAGGTTTTGGGTGTGTTTTGATCCACTTCTTCATGTAGTCTCTCAGGTACTCCCTAAAATAAGTCGCCGAACCATGGCTGTGTCCTTCGGGAGAGAAATCCAATACGGTGGGTAATTTTTGGAGCGAGTCTTTTTCTTTTTTACTGATAAACTCACTTCTGTTCATTTGATAAAAAACTTGATTTCTTCTCTCAAAGGCGCGCTTTTTAAACCGTGCTCTGTTGGGATTGTAGAGCGCTGGATTTTTAAGCATCGCAACCAGCACTGCTGATTCTTCCACTTTCAAATCTTGTGGTTCCTTTCCAAAATAAATACGTGAAGCAGACCGAATTCCAATCGCGTTGTACAGGAAGTCAAATTTGTTAAAATACATGGTGATGATTTCCTGCTTGGTATACTGACGTTCTAATCGAATTGCAATAATCCATTCATTGATTTTTTGAAGCAATCGTTTGGGCAAATTTTTAGAGCCCTCACCATGAAAAAGCAATTTGGCCAACTGTTGGGTAATAGTACTCGCTCCTCCGCCTTTACCCATTTTTACTACAGCTCTTAAGGTTCCTCGAAAATCAATTCCGGCATGGCTAAAAAAACGTTCGTCTTCGGTAGCTACTAGGGCTTCTACTAGATGACCTGGCAGGTCTTCGAATTGAACGGGAGTTCTGTTCTCAATGGCATATTTTCCGAGTGTTTGTCCGTCGATAGAAATAATTTCGGTTGCAAAATTACTTTCTGGACTTTCCAATTCTTCGAAAGTAGGTAATTTTTCAAATAGCTCCAAAGAGGCCAACAAAAACAACAAGCAAACAACTCCTATCCCACTTGCCAAAGCCATCCAAAACCACCTATTAAATTTCTTAAAGGTTGGATTTGTTGTTGCTTTTTTATTTTTTCTTGCCTTTCCCATTTTCTGTTATTTTCAAACCTCGCTGTTTTCTTGGTCCGTTTTTTTAATTTTTGAACTCAATCCGAAATCCCACATCGGAAATCCCTTTCAGGTCTTTGAGTCCTTGAAGTTCATTTCTTCTTCGCATGGCTTGTTCTATCTTTAGAAGATAATTTCCAGGCTTTCGGAATTGGAAATTTTCTTTGTAGTACAGTTTGTTCTCTTTGATATCGGTATACCCTTTTCCTAACCATCTCCCATAAATATCCGCCATTTGATACTCCAAAGTATCGGCTCTTATAAAACCGTTTGGATATTCCAATTCTGTACGAATAAAAATATTGTTGAATTGGAATTCATTCGTATTCCGAATATTTATAAACAAATTGTAATAAGACAGGGTGTCTTGGATTTGAAATTCAAACAATTGTGCTTGGTCTTTCCTCCAATTATTCTCTTTCAATGAATGGTATTGATCAAACGCACGATTGCGATCACAAGACCCTAGGGCTATAAATAACAACAAAAAACACGCTCTATTAATCCTCCTTCTTCGCATTGGTATCCTGATTTTTAGAATTCGGATTGGTTTTTTTTCTGCGGTTGTTGTTTCTCCTTTTATTGGATGTCCCTATATTTTCTCCTTTTACTTTTGGAGCTGGATTGGCTCCTCCTTCTTGCTTCTTTTGAGGTCTGCGTTTTTTATTTTGAGGTCTTCTCTTTGATTCGTTCCCTGCTTTATTATTTTCCTCCTGTGGCTTATTGTTGGATTTTTTTCGAGCAGAATTGGCACTATTATTTGTAGCACCTACCTCATTATTAACACCCGATTTTCCTGTTTTTTTCTTTCTTTTGTTATTTCTTCTGCGCTTGTTGGTTTTCGGTTTGTCAAAACGAGTCAAACTGTCTTGTCCTACTACATTTTCAAAATCAATTTTAGTTTCGACAATCGTTTCTGATTCTAATTCTTCTAAACTCGGTCCTTTTTCTCCTTTTTTATTAAGGCTAATGACTTCTTTTACTTGCTCTAAAGTAAGCTTGAACCACTTAGAGCCCTCATCTCTTGAAGTGTACCAAAGCAATCCTTTGAAAATATCCATTTTTACAAAGTATGCCTTTCCTTTTTCTGTTTCTAATACTGTATCTTGTTTCGGGAAAGCTTTTAGGGCGTCTAAATAAGAATCCAACTCAAAATTCAAACAACATTTTAATTTCCCGCATTGACCGGCTAGTTTTTGTGGGTTTAAAGACAATTGTTGATAACGAGCGGAAGCGGTATTCACTTTTCTAAAATCGGTAAGCCAGGTGGAACAGCACAATTCACGTCCACAAGAACCCACTCCTCCGAGTCTTGCAGCTTCTTGACGCAAGCCTACTTGTTTCATTTCTACTCGAATGCTAAATGCACTTGCAAAATCTTTGATCAGTTGTCTGAAATCAACTCTGTCTTCTGCTGTATAATAAAAGGTCGCTTTGTTACCGTCTCCTTGAAATTCGACATCTGAGAGTTTCATTTTCAAGCCCAAACGTCCTAAAATTTCTCGTCCTCTTCTTTGTGTTTCTATTTCACGATCTCTAGCAGCATGCCAAATATCAATGTCTTTTACTGTTGCCTTTCGGTATATTTTTTTGACCTCATCGCTGTCCGCTTTTATTTTTTTCTTTTTCATTTGAACTTTCACAAGTTCTCCTGTCAAAGAAACGGTGCCAACATCATGTCCTGGTGAACCTTCTACGGCTACAATTTCACCGATCGATAAATGAAAGTCATTGGTGTTTTTAAAAAAATGTTTTCTCCCATTTTTAAAACGCACCTCTGCAATATTGAAAGGCTTTTGTCCGCTAGGCAAGGCCATGTTGGAGAGCCAGTCAAAAACGGAAAGCTTGTCACAGCTTCCTGTGGCACAGTTTCCATTACTTTTGCAGCCATTGGGTACTCCTGACGTATTTGTTGAGCAAGAATTACAGCTCATATTTTTATATTTTGGATGCTGCTTTTTGATACAGCACGTATATTCATATTCAATTAGAAATAGCTAACAAACTCGTAGATTGAGTTTTACAAAACACTTTTTCAAATTTCCTTTAATCCGTAAAGATAGCATAAAAATAAAAATTATAAAATGCTGTTTTTACTTCTCTACTTTTTATTTTTCAAACCCTATTTTGACTTTTTTTCAAGAAAAACAGAAAGGCTTCAATACCACTATTTCTGCTCGTAACTTGGTTTTTATTTCTTAAATTTTAGAGCCTCAGACCTCCCTTTTTTGAAAATTTTATTGCTATTCCCTTTGCCTTTTCGGAGTTCTTTTTGAACTTCAAAAGGCAGGCTCGCAATTTCTTTACACTCTTCAGAGCAACAGGTATTCATTTTTTCTTGGCAAGAACTGCATTGAATAAATAGTAAGTGGCAGGCTTCGTTCTCACAGTTGACATGTGTATCACAAGGAGCCCCGCATTGGTGACAGTTGGAAACCACATCTTCAGAAACACGCTCTGCTCTGCGGTGATCAAACACAAAATTCTTTCCTTTGAATTTATTTTCAAGACCACTTTCTTCTATTTGACGTACGTAATTGATGATTCCTCCTTCCAATTGAAAAACATTCTTAAATCCTTTGTGTTTGTAGTAAGCACTCGCCTTTTCACAGCGAATTCCACCGGTACAATACATCAATAAATTTTTGTCTTCTTTGTGCTCTTTCAAATCTTCTTCAATCAAATCCAAAGAGTCTCGAAAGGTATCTACATCTGGTGTAACCGCACCTTCAAAATGTCCAATTTCACTTTCATAATGGTTCCGCATGTCCACACAAACCGTGTTTGGATCTTGCAACATTTTGTTAAACTCTGCGGCTTTTAAATGCACACCTATATCTGTCACATCAAAGGTGTCGTCTTCCAAACCATCTGCAACAATTTTATTCCTTACTTTTATTTTTAGTTTTAAAAAAGACTTATTGTCTTGTTCCACGGCAACGTTCAAGCGAATGTCTTTCAAAAAAGAAGTACCGTCTAATTGGGCTTTTAATTCAAGAAATTTTTCAGCGGGTACTGAAATCTGCGCATTGATCCCCTCATAGGAAACATAAGTTCTTCCTAAAACCTCTAAGGCATCCCACTCCAAAAAAAGATGGTCTCTAAAAAGTTGGGGGTCTTCTATCTTGAAATACTGATAGAAAGAAAGGGTCAAGCGGTCTTTTCCGGCTTCGTCTATTAATTGCGCACGTTCTTCTGCGCTTAACTTATTGTACAGTTGCATGCTATACCAATTTTAGTTACACAAATATTATGGCAAAAATAAGAATTTTATTGGGCTGCAAGAGTGCGCTTTTCATTTTATTCGCAAGAGTTTCACATTGTTCGCAAAAATGGGCAAAAATAGTTCCTATCAAGGGTCTTTCTCCTCTTTTCAGTTTGTGAAATAATTCACATTTATTTTAAATTTGATGAAAATTAAACAAAGACAGTATTTTTTACACAACTCCCTGTGTTAGAACGCAGAAAAGTGCAATCTTTGCATCCTCAAAAATAACGATTATCTAAAATTTAAAAGAATGAAAATAGCTGTCGTGGGTGCTACTGGAATGGTAGGAACCGTCATGTTGAAAGTATTAGAAGAAAGAAATTTTCCTGTAACGGAATTAATCCCTGTGGCTTCTGCGAGATCTGCAGGTAAAAAACTCCCTTTCAAAGGAAAAGAATACACGGTGGTAACCTTAGAAGATGCTGTTATTATGAATGCAGACATTGCTTTGTTTTCAGCAGGTGGTGATACTTCTATCGAATGGGCGCCAAAATTTGCTGCAGCTGGAACAACTGTTGTGGACAATTCTTCTGCATGGAGAATGGATCCAACGAAAAAGCTAGTCGTTCCTGAGATCAACGGAGATGTATTGACCAAAGAGGATAAAATTATCGCAAACCCAAACTGTTCTACCATTCAATTGGTGATGGCGCTGGCTCCTTTGCACCAAAAATACCAAATGAAACGACTGATCGTTTCTACTTACCAATCGGTTTCAGGAACAGGAGTGGCCGCTGTAAGACAATTGGAAAACGAAACAAAAGGAATCGAAGGTGAAATGGCTTACCATTACCCAATCAACCGCAATGCAATTCCTCACTGTGATGTTTTTATGGAAAATGGGTACACCAAAGAAGAAATGAAGTTGGTGAAAGAACCTAAGAAAATTTTACGCGACAATTCGTTTGCCGTGACAGCTACTGCGGTCCGAATTCCTACTGCTGGTGGACATTCTGAATCGGTGAATGTAGAATTTGTAAACGATTTTGACGAGGCGGAAGTGCGTCAATTATTGCATGATTTTCCAGGAGTGGTTGTACAAGACAACCTGGACACCAACACCTATCCAATGCCAACCTATGCACACGAAAAAGACGAAGTCTTTGTAGGGCGTATCCGTAGAGATGAATCTCTACCAAACACATTGAATATGTGGATTGTTGCAGACAACTTGAGAAAAGGAGCGGCGACAAATACTATTCAAATTGCAGAATACCTAGTTGCGAACGAATTGGTGTAATTTGGTTTTCCAAAAAGAAAAAGCCGTTTCCTACTCTTGGAAACGGCTTTTTTTATGCGCTTTGAATACAAAATATCAGCAGTAATAAGCAATAAAAAAGCCGACTTAAAAAGTCGACTTTTGTACCTTGGGTGGGAATCGAACCCACACTCCCGAAAGAACTGGATTTTGAATCCAGCGCGTCTACCAATTCCGCCACCAAGGCATTTTCGTAATTGGATTGCAAATGTAAAAAAAAAATTGAATTTCAAATACATTTATTTAAAAATATAAGGGGCCCCGTAAAATTATTTTTTATTTTTGCAACCTCGAACAATTAGATACAACCCTTTTAAACATCTATCACATGTCTAGCACTCAATTAGCACCGAAAGTTTTTGCTTGCGAACAAAGCTTTGAATTGGCACAAAATATTGCAAAAGCCTACGGAACGGAACTTGGAAATATTAACATCTCTCGTTTCAGCGATGGAGAATTTCAACCGGCTTTTGAGGAGTCTGTGCGTGGACGACGTGTATTTATTGTCGGATCTACCTTTCCCAGTTCAGACAACCTGATGGAAATGTTGTTGATTTTAGATGCTGCTAAAAGAGCATCTGCCAGACACATCACTGCTGTGATGCCGTATTTCGGATGGGCACGTCAAGACAGAAAAGACAAACCGCGTGTAGCCATTGGAGCCAAATTGGTTGCCAATCTTTTGCAAACAGCAGGAGCTACTCGTATCATGACCATGGATTTACACGCAGATCAAATTCAAGGGTTTTTTGAAAAACCAGTAGACCACGTATTCGGTTCTACTATTTTCTTGCCGTATATTGAAAGTTTGGGGTTGGACAATATTACTATGGCCTCTCCTGACATGGGAGGTTCTAAAAGAGCTTATGCCTATTCTAAATATTTGCAAAGCGAGGTGGTTATCTGCTACAAGCAACGTTTGAAAGCCAACATCATCGACACCATGGAATTGATTGGTCATGTAGAAGGCAAACACGTTATTCTGGTAGATGATATGATTGATACTGGCGGAACACTTGTAAAGGCTGCAGACTTGATGGTAGAGAGAGGGGCTTTAAGTGTACGTGCCATCATCACACATCCATTGCTTTCTGGAAATGCGTATGAAAGGATTGAGGCATCTAAATTATTAGAATTGGTTGTTTCGGATTCCATTCCATTGAAAAAACAGAGTTCTAAAATAAAAGTTGTATCTTGCGCGCCCTTGTTCGCGGAGATTATGCAACAAGTACAAAACAACAAGTCCATTAGCGACCATTTTTTACTGTAAATAATTAACAATTACTATATATAATGAAATCTATTACAATCAAAGGATCGAAAAGAGAAAGCGTAGGAAAAGCTGCTACAAAAGCACTACGTAATGCTGACAAGGTACCTTGCGTATTATACGGAGGAGAAAATGCCATTCATTTTTCAGCTGAAGAAAAAGCTTTTAAAAACTTGGTATACACTCCAAATGTATATACTGCAACGATTGAGTTGGAAGGAGAAAAAGCGGTTACTTGTATTTTACAAGACATCCAATTTCACCCAGTAAATGACAAAATTTTACACATTGACTTCTATCAATTGTTTGACGACAAAGAAGTTACGATGGAAATTCCTGTTACGTTGTTAGGAAATGCACCAGGGGTAATCATTGGTGGATCTTTACGTTTTCCAAAGCGTAAACTGAAAGTGAAGGCGTTGCCTGCAAACTTGCCGGACACGATCGAAGCTGATATTTCTAAATTAGAAATCGGAGATAAATTATTTGTAAGTGAAGTAAATGCACAAAACTGTACTATTTTACATCCTGAAAACACGGTCGTGGCTCAGGTGAGAATGTCACGTGCTGCTACTACTCCTGCTGAAGAAGAAGCTGCAGAAGAAGCTACAGAAGAAGCTGCTGCTGAATAATTTTTCAACAAATTTTACAAAGGTTCATTTTGATTTTCAAGATGAACCTTTTTTTTTGCTATTTTTAAATCCAAATTCACCCCAAAAAAAATGAAGAAATTTTTAATTGTTGGTCTTGGTAACATTGGCGCAGATTACGAAAATACACGCCATAATATCGGCTTCAAAATTTTGGACGAATTGGCCGCCTCGGAAAGTGTTTCTTTTCAAACAGAAAAATTGGGAGACCTGGCTTCTTTCCGTTTCAAGGGCAAAACATTTCTCCTACTAAAACCTTCTACTTATATGAATTTAAGTGGAAAATCGGTAAAATATTGGCTTGACAAAGAAAAAATTAAGCTTGAAAATTTACTGGTCATTTCAGATGATTTGAATTTGGATTTTGGAACTTTTCGTCTAAAAGCAAAAGGAAGTGCCGGAGGACACAATGGGCTAAAGGACATCAATGAAAAATTGAACAATCAAAGTTATGCTCGTTTTCGTTTTGGAGTCAGTGCCAATTTTTCCAAAGGAAAACAATCCAACTATGTGTTAGGGGAATGGATCAAAGAAGAAAAGCGTTATTTGCCTGAATTGTTACTAAAAGGATCCAATTTGGTAAAATCGTTTGGAACATCGGGTCTCGGAAATACCATGAATCAATTCAATGGTCCGCTAGAACTGTAGTTTTAGTGTTTAACTATTTTCATCAGCAAACCACTCCGCATAAGAAGTTGCTGTTTCTTGCAAACGTAGTGAATACAATTTGATTTCTTCTGGTAATTTTCCCTTAATTTTTGCTGCAAAATCAACCAACATCATTTCACTAGTCGGCTGGTAGTCAACCAAAATAACACTATGTCCTCTAGATTGTAGCTCATGTGCCAATTCAAGATGTGGTGTATTTTTATTAAAAACCGTCGAATGATCAAAGGCATCTACGATTTGCTCTTTTACAATTTTTTTCAAATCTGTAAAATCAATTACCATCCCATATTTCACATTGTTTTTATCTTCAATAGGGGTTCCAATAACAGTCACTGAAAGCTTGTAACTATGCCCATGTACATTTCTACATTTCCCATCGTAACCGTACAAGGCATGTCCAGTTTCAAATTCAAATTGCTTGGTAATTCTAATTTTATTCATCCCACAAAGGTATGAAATATTCTCAGTGTTTTATTGATTTTTCATAGGAGTTTGTGGAGATGTGACAAGCTCAGAAGTGGACTTACTTCTTACTTCTTGAATTTTTGCAAAGTTTCTTTGGTGAATTTAGACAATACGAGCTTTCCACTGATTGCTGCACGTTCTTTCAAAAGTGTATCCCAATGTTCAGTACCTTCCCAAAAGACTTTTTTCATTTCCAAAAGAGCTTCTGGAGAATAGCTGGCCAAAGCTGTACTCAATTTCTCACCAGCCACCTCCATCTCTTCAATGCTTGGAAAGACTTTTGAAAACAATCCTTTGTCCAATCCCCACTGCGCAGAATGCCACTCTGTCGCTTCTAAAGTAAGGGTTGAAAACGCGGATTTTCCTAGTTTTCTTGTCACTGCAGGTTCGATGACAAAAGCTCCAATCCCGATGAACAATTCGGATAATTTGACGGCCGCTTCTTCCGTAGCTAGACAATAATCACAGGCGGAAAGTAAACCCACGCCGCCCCCAACAGCCTTTCCCTGTACCAATCCAATTACAACTTTGGTACAAGAACGTATCGCGTTGATCAAATGCGCAAACCCCATAAAAAAGAGGATTCCTTTTTCTTCGGAATCTATCGCCAACAATTCGTCAAAAGAAGCACCTGCACAGAATGTTTTTTCTCCGTCACTTTTTAGAAGAATTACTTGTACTTCTTCGTTTTGACCCAAAGAAATGAGTTCCTCAGTTATTTTTCTTAACAAATCACTAGGCAAAGAATTGCTCGCTGGATGAAAAAAAGTAAGTGTCGCAACTTTTGCAACAATCTGAGTGTGTACGCTTCCTGTGTTCATAGTTCAAAGTTACCTTTTTTTAAGCAAATAAATTCGATTGAAATAAAAGAACAATATTCCGGATCGAAAGCACATCCAAATGGCAAAGGCTACCCAAATACCTGTCAATTTTAAATCGTACTGATTGCACAACAACAGACTCGGTAAAAAACCGATAAAAGTAGCGATAAAAAGGGTGTTTCTGAGGACTACTGCTTCTGCCAATCCTTTGAAAACACCATCGTACACAAAAGCGACGGCATTGATGGGCTGTGTAAGGAGGACTAGCCAAAAAACGGAGGTAAAAACTTCCAGTACTTGGGTATTCGAAGTAAATATTTTCCCGATGCTATTGTAGCCTAAAAAACAAAAAAACGCTAAAATCAAGGACACTACAATAGCATACCTATTTAGGTCTTTCACCAAAACTTGTAATCCTAGAAAATTCTTTTCCCCTTTCTGTTTTCCTGAAATAATACTTCCCACACTAGCATACCCATCAATGAAAAAAGCAAAAAACAACCAAATTTGAAAGCAGATAGTTTGTGCGGCAATGTATGCTGCTCCATAACTGGTCGCGTATGAATTTGCAAAATACATGGTAATATGCAATGCCAAAGCTCGTAAAAACAAATTCAAGCTTAGGCCAAACATTCTTTTCAATTCGGGGTGAAATTGAAAAGTTATTTTGAGTTTGAAAGGAGTTTTTTTATAGAGCAATCGCAAGGCCAATATCGCCATCAATCCTTGTGATATGAGACTCGCATAAGCCGCTCCCTTTACATGCATCGGAAAAATAAAACCCTCGACTCCATAGACAAATAAAAAGTCTAGAATCACATTTAACAATGCACCCGCTATACTGATCATCATGGGATAAAAGGTGTTTTGCATCCCTGTAAAAACTCCAAAAATTGTGAATATAAATAAAGATAAGGGCAAACCTAGGGCCCTAATTTTATAATAATCTACCGCATAGGTTAGCACCAAACCTTCTGCATTGTAAATACTAAAAATTTGCTGTGCTAAAAAAAAAGTCAAAAGATAAATCCCAAGACTGATCAAAAGATTAAAACAAATAATTTGGGAAGGCAAACTTTGCAATTTTTCCAGTCTTTTTTCTCCTACATATTGGGCTACAATCGCAGAAATAGCAGCTCGTGTTTGACCCAATACCCAAAAAATAGCTGCAATAAAAGAACCTGCAATTCCTACGGCTGCCAATGCTTCAGTAGGATTTTCTTGAATATTCCCAACCACAGCTGTATCCACTATGGAGAGCAGAGGTTCGGATATCCCTGCAATGATAGAGGGTATTGCAAGTTTGTTAATTTGTTGGAAAGAAACTTTTTGTCCTTTGACTTGTTGCATTTAGCTCGTTTTGATAAAGTCAATTGTTTTAAAAAGGACTTTCTGAAAATCTTCTGGTAGCTTTTTTTCTGTCCATGGCTGCTTGGCTCCAAAAGTGTGATCTGCTCCGTCTATTAAAAAAAGTTCGCTATTCGCATTCCATTGATGCAGGTATTCTCCTTCTTTCAGCTCTACGGAAGTATCGTTGGTGCCGTGCACAATTAAATGCGGTATCTTTAATTTTGAAACCGCTTCTCGAATGGTCAAGCGCTCTTCGTTTGCTTTGAAATTTTCGTAAAACTGAATGTAGTGCGGCATCTGTTGCTGTGTTCGTGCATTTTCGATATAGGCCACCCCCTCTTTTTTCCATTTTTCTAGAATTGCTCCTGTAGGGAATCGTGCCCCAAAATCGGCAACGCCTGCCCACGTAATCAATCGGGTGATTTTTTTATTTTCTGCAGCTTTCAAACTCACCAAACCTCCACCTCTGGAATGCCCAATGAGGGTAATGTTTTCTGGGTTGAGCTCTCCTTGAAAGGATAGATTTGACAAAAGATACTCCAACACCGATTCCAAGTCGTCTAATTCTTTGGTATAATTGTTTTGACCAAATGCTTCCAAATCTGGAAAATCAATGGGCTCCTCTGGCGTTCCTCCATTGTGAGAAAAATTGAACTTTACAAGAAAAAGGGCCTCATCTGCAAAGGTGCTTGTCATTTTATTAAAAACACCCCAATCTTTGTAGCCCTTGTAACCGTGACAAAAAATAACCAAGGGTTTTTTTTGGTTATTTTTTTTATAAATGACATCTGTTAGTATGGGCTTCTGATGCTTTCCTGGGACTTGAATATTTTTTATTTCTTGCATGGTATTATGTATACGGATCGTCTGAATTTTCTTCAAAAGGTGTTTGAAGATCAAAAAGTTCGCTTATAATTTCTTTCACAACTTCCATGTATTCTGAAACTCTTTCAGCCGTGACTTTGTTATTTTTTGTTCTTCCTTCTGCAAAATTCATTTTTAAAAACCCTTCGTTGCTGTTTTTAAACGAAAAAATTCCTGACTCTAATTCGCCGTCAAAGATAGTTTTGTTCTCTTGGGTATACAAAAAAGCGTACAACATAACTTGCAGTGCTTTGTTGTATTTTCTTCCTTCTTTTATTTTGGAGAAATCGGAGATCTTTAAATCGGAAGCCGTTACTTTTCCAGATTTGTAATCTACGATTCGCTTTACACCGTCCAACTCGTCAATCCGATCTACTTCTCCTTTCAAATAAACTGGAAAATCCAATCCATCTATTTGAATTTCTGCTTTTATTTTGGTTTCTGTTCCTATGATTTTTAATTGCTTCCCAGCGACCAATAGTCGCAATTCTGCTGCTAGAAAATTAGAGACATAGGCATTGGCGACTTCAAAAATCAATTTGTTTTTCCCTTTGTCAAGGTTTCCGTTTTGATAATTTTTTTGAAAGCTTTTACGCAGTGTCGTCTCCCTATTTTTTTGCATCGATTTCACGTTTTCAGCGCTAACAAATCTTCCGATAAACGGCTTGTAAAATTCTTCCAATACTTCGTGAACGACGGTACCCAGTGTATTGAAAGCAATGGTTTCTTCTACTTCTTCCAAATCTTTAATTTTTAAAAGATATCTTTTATAGTAGGCTATTGGATTGCTGACATAGCTAGACAATGCGGAGGGGGAAAATCCACTGGTCGCAATTTTTTTCAAAGCTGCGATCATTTCCGGTGTTTTTTGAACGAGCTGCTGCTCTATTTTTGGACTTGTAACAGGAATACTCACGCTGGTTTTTACAATAGGAAATCCTTCCACTTCCAATTGGGTCAAAAACCTACTTTTTTCACCGGCACCGTAATCATCTGTATCGGTATTGTACAACAAGTACACTTTTTTTGCCCTTTGAATCAGTCGGTAAAAATGGTAAGAAAAAATAGCATCTTTTTCCCGATAGGTAGGCAATCCGTATTCGATTTTAACATCAAAAGGGATGAATGAATTTTCAGTTTTTCCAGCAGGTAAAACACCTTCGTTCATAGATGCTACAATAACGGTTTCAAAATCCAATGCTCGGGTTTCAAGCATACCCATCAATTGAAGTCCCTCAAGTGGTTCTCCTTGAAAAGATAATTTTTCAGTTGTGATCAACTGTTGGTAAATTCCTTGCAGTGTTTTGATAGACTTGATAAATTGATATTCGCCGTTCAAATTTTCAAGCTGTAAGAAAAGATTGTAAAAACGATACAGGCATTCTTTTTCAAAGCCTTTGAAATTTTCTTTGTTCGCTTCGATCAACGCAATGCACACTTTTATAAATTTGGGAACTTCTTGGGAAATTTCAAATATTTGAATAAATTTTTTAGCATCTTCTTCTACCAAATTATTTTTAATTTGAGCTACCGAAACAAAAACTTGGTTGTTTTGTATCACAAATTTTTTCAACCTATGAAAATCTTCACTCTTTCCAAAAAGCCTGTAAAAGAAGGGGTGGCTTAGAATACGTTCAAAATCTTTGTGGTAAAACGCTTCTTTTTTACCAAATTTCTCTTGGTTCAGATACAATTCAAAAATCAAATGAAACAAACCAACCATAGGCATGTCGGCGAGTGCATATCCCATGGTGATATTCAATTTATCGACTTTTTGCGGCAACGAATTCAGCGTCAACGACAACAAGGACTCATCTGCCAAAACCAGTGCCGTGTTCTCAAGAGAGTCCTGTTTTTCCAACAGACTCCCAACTGTCTTTATTTGAGAAACATTTTTGGTCGCTGCAATCTCATAAATCTCTTTGTCTTTTTGGAGATGCTGTCCTATAAATTTGAATCGGTTTTTTTCAAAGTAGGTCCAATTTTCCTTGTATTTTCTTAAAAAGGTTCCTGCGGATTTTGATGAATCCATATAATAGGTGTCTGCATCCCAATACACCGTTGCCAATCCACTTTTCAAGAGCTCTTGAAAAATATATTCTTCTGCTTTGTTCAGAGCATTGAAACCTATAAATACTATTTTTAAACTGCTGTTTTTTTGAATATACCTTTCGATCTTTTTCGCTGCTTCCCGATACAACAGCCCTTGGTATCCTTTTTTTTGAGAAACGAGATACTCATAGAATTTTTGATAATTGACATCCAATTTTTCCATGAAAGAGAGATGGTTTTCCATCATTGTAGAACCATTGTTCTCCTTACCAACATTCCATTTTTCAATCCTTTTGATGTCTCGCAAATAAGTAAAGAGATCTACGGCATTGACCAAATGTCGATCTACTTCATTAAAATCTTGCAATGCAATAGAAGCCCATTGCGAAAAGGTGTCAAAGGTTTCTTCAGCACTTTCTTTATTATTCGTATATACTTTGTAAAAATCAAAAAGAAGATTGACACTGTCTTCTTTTCGAAATTCTGACACGCGCTCAATAAACCTCTCAATACTTATGATTTCTGGAAGAAAAATATTTCCATTGGTTTGTTTTTTGAATTCCTGCGCCAAGAAAACACCTGCTCTTTCACTTGGCAATACGCACAAAGTATCTCTAAATTTTTCCTCAGAGAGAACGAGCTCTTTTACAGTTTCTGATAAAAATGTTTTCATGTTTCTAGTATTTGTATCGTCCAACCATTTACTTTTCTACTTCGATTTGAACAATTCTTCAAAAAACTCCAATGGCTCTTTTAAAAACTATCGATTTTTATTTTTTCTCCCAAGTAAATCAACAGTCTCTTTTTTACTTCATAACCCATCTTTTCTAGCAAATATCCATACATCGTGACTTGAGCTCTGTGTGATTTTTCCATTTTACCTGTTTTGTAATCCAATATCGAGACGTCTTTTCCTTCAAAGACCAAACGATCTGGAATCAACTTTTGTCCTTCCTCGTTCAGTAACTCTCTTTCGCATACAATCTTTTTCTCTTTTTGAAAATACGGTTTCAATTCTGGGTGCGTTATCACTTTTTTCAATTGCTTTAAAATCAATTCACCATCCTCTTTTTTAACCAAGCCTTGTAAAACATAATTTTGTACAACCAAAACAGCCTCTTCTTCGATAGAAATTTTTGACAACATCTCATGAACAAGTAATCCGTATTCAATGGCGTCTTCCTGTTTCGTTCCCCAATTTTTTGAAGAATTGGAAACAATGGTTATCCCGTGATTTTCCCAGGAACTCGAAATGATACCAACACTTTCTTCCGTGTGTGTTGGCAGTTCTATCTTTTGATTCTTAGCAAAAACTCTTTTTTCTCCAAAAGTATATTCCAAACAGTCAACATTCCATACATTCTTGTCGGAAAGGGTTTTCAAATAACTGATAAACATTCCTGAAAACCAATCTGTATTTTCGTTTCCTTTTTTATCTATTTTGTATTCAGTAATGACATACAGTTCTTCCACAGCGCGGGTAAGTGCTACATACAATAGATTTGCATTGTCCAAAGCGACTTCTTGTTTTCTAGTTTTGTAGATAGATGTACCCAAATCTCCTGTCAAACTAATATTTTCGGAACAAGAAACCAAAAATGTTTCAAATCCGTCAAAAGTATTTTCTTCCAAGTCATCGTACCAAGTCGTTGGATTTTGTTCTTTGAAAACGTTCAACTCAGAAGGGAAAATAACGATTGGAAATTCCAATCCTTTGGACTTGTGAATGGTCATGATTCGAACAGCCTCTTTGTTTTCAACTGCCGCAATGCTCAAACTTTCTTTCTTTGTTTCCCAATGCTCTAAAAATGCGGCAATATTAGCCACTTTGTTTCTTTGAAATTCTAATACAAAGTCTAAAAAACAGGTGACAAAAGCATTGCTTTCATCGAAAAGGTGAAAAGACCTCATCAGCTCTTCCATACTCTCGTAAAAAGGCATTTGTAAAAAAGAACGGTAATTGAAATACACTCCTATCGATTGTAAATGCATGTAAAAATCTTCTCCTTTATATTCTAAAAACCTTTGATAGAACAAATGCTCATCTAAATTTGTTTTTAGATGCCTGTATAAAAACGAAAGTGCTAAAAATTTGGCATTGGTATCCAAAGGATTGTGAATATAAGAAAGCAACTGCACCACAAATTGAACTTTTCGATCATTTTGAACCAATAATGTTTCTGATGAAATGATTGAAATTCCATTTTGAGTCAACACATCTGAAATCAAAAGACCTTCTCTTTTTGACCGAACCAAAACACAAACATCTGATTTCGGTCGTTCTTCAGGCAGGCTTTTGACTGTTTCTAAAACCTGATTTGCAAAAGCATTTTTCTTTTCATCTCCGTCCAATTCGTTTTTCTTTAAAAAATTCAATTGAACATAGCCTCCCTTTTGTTTGTTTTCTTTTTGTTGATTTCCTAACCGATATAATTCTTTGTACTCGGGATTTTCTAAAAACTGAGAAGTATGGGTAAAAAATAAATTATTAAACTGTACTATTTCACTATAACTTCTAAAATTTGTGTCGAGGTTTTCAATGTTTTTCTCTACTAAAAAAGGATTGTTATTTGCATTGTTTTCTTCTTTGTACAAATCGATAAATTGTTCCGACTTTCCTCCCCTCCATCTGTATATTGCTTGTTTGGCATCTCCTACCAACAACAGACTGCCCTTTTCTTGTGAAAGCGCGTTGTTTATCAAAGGGATTAAATTTTGCCATTGCAACCCTGAGGTATCTTGCATTTCATCGATGAAATAATTTTCAAATTTTTCACCTATTCGCTCGTAAATAAAAGGAGCTGGTTCGTCTTTAATTTTATTTGAAATCAGTTGGTTGAATTCAGAATTCAAACAAATATTATTTTGGTCTTTGATTGCTTGCAGTTCCTCTTGAATATTTTTCAATACGGCCAATGGAATCAAATTTTTTAACACAAATTGAGACAATACATAGGTGGGATACTCCAGGTTATAATAAGTTTCAACCTCGGAATACAAGGTTTGTAAATCCTCAGAAACGCAATCAATACTTTGCTTGACTCTCTCACTTTTACTCGCCGAATAAAGCACGCCTGCTTCCATGTTTTTGGCAAGTCGTCCTTTAAAAACAAGTTTCCCTATTTCTATTTTAGAGAAAGTCTTTAGCTTGTCAAAAAACTTTGGCAAATCTCCATGAAAAAAATCGTTGTAATCGACATCCAAACTATCTACGATCTCCATTCCTCTTTTTCCTAGTGCAATAAATTGACACGCTATTTCACCTTGTTTCTTCTTTAATTTTTTTTCAAGAACTCGAAAATCTTCTAAGGTTTTCCCCTTTAGTCTTTGCAACTGAAGGACATCTTCTTCTTTTAGCAACAATTTGGCACTCGCATTCAAGTCGTAGGCAATGTCCCACGATTTGTCTGCGTCTATTTTTCCAACAGCGTATTCAATCAATACGTCTGTGAGTTCTTTATTTTCTCCGATCTTAGAAATTAAAACATCTACTGCTTCACTCAACAAGCGAACCCCGTCCATTTCCACTTCAAAATTCAAAGGCAAGCCCAAGTCGTAGGCAAAAGTCCTTATTATTTTATGGGTAAAACTATCAATGGTTGTGATGTTGAAAGCAGAATAGTTTTGAAGAATAGCTTCAAGTGTGATTTGTGAGCGCTCTTGGAGTTTTTTTTTATCCAATGCCAATTCTTCAGAAAGCATCGAAAACATATCACTTTCAGTTCCTTCAGAAAAGAGCTTTAAATTTTCAAGCACCCGATCCTTCATCTCAGCAGCTGCCTTGTTTGTAAATGTAATGGCTAGAATCTTTTGAAATTGATACCGACTATTGGTTTCCAATACCTTTTTCAAATATTCTTTTACCAGAGAAAAAGTTTTTCCGCTTCCCGCAGAAGCATTGTAAACACTAAAAGAAGAATTTTGATTCATAGAAAAAAACGCAATGCTAAGGTTTTGAGTAAAGATAAGAAACTATCGTCCTGTTTTTAACCACAAGCAAAAATTGTTTTGTTCAAAAACAGATATTTTGGCAAAATATTTTTTAGCCCAAAGCAACATCCATGCTCATCATAATGATAAAACCTGCTATGAAACCCATCGTTGCGATGTCGGTATATTTGTCTTGCTGTGTTTCTGGAATCACCTCTTCTACCACCACAAATATCATAGCTCCTGCAGCAAAAGCCAAAGCATATGGTAAAATCGGTTCAAAGGAAAGTACTGCCCACGCTCCTAATACTCCTGCAATTGGTTCTACCACAGCAGACAATTGTCCGTACCAAAAACTTTTTTTTCGGCTCACTCCCTGACGCCGTAAAGGCATGGCTACTGCAAATCCCTCTGGGAAATTTTGCAAACCAATTCCAATCGCCAAAGCAACAGCACCTCCGATAGTTGCGCCGTCAAAACCTGCAGCAACACCTCCGAAAAGTACTCCTACGGCCAATCCTTCAGGAATATTGTGTAAGGTAATGGCCAAGACCAAAAGTGTGGTTTTATGCCAAGGTGTTTTGATTCCTTCTGCTTCTTTAAAATTGATGTGTATGTGTGGCAATACCTTGTCCAAACCAAACAAAAAGAGTGCCCCAAGAAAAAAACCAACTGCTGCGGGCAGCACTTTTGCAAATCCTTCTCCTCCACTCATTTCAATAGCAGGGGCTAACAAGCTCCAAAAACTAGCCGCAACCATTACTCCTCCTGTAAAACCCAGCATGCCGTCAAGCACTGCGCGATTCATAGATTTGAAAAAGAAAACCAAAGACGCCCCTAAAGCAGTCAATGCCCAAGTAAATGTAGTGGCGTACAAAGCGCCCAAAACAGGGTCTATCCCCTCAAAATATTGAATAATTTGATCTATCATAACTAGATTTTTTTAACGAATAAATTTTTTGAAATTTGGTGAGATATCGACAATTGCGCTCCTTGAATTTCGATGCGCATAGAATCGTCAAACGCTACTTTTTCGATCACATTGACCACACTTCCTAATTTGATATTTGCATTGTCCAAATATTTCAAAAAAGAAGTAGAAGAATCTTTTACACCCATCACAATGCATGCTTGCTTTTCTTTTATCGAAGAAAGCATCGTATCGCTGTGGTGTGCAATTTTTCCATTTTCATCTGGAATAGGATCTCCATGTGGATCATGCGTGGGGTATTCCAAATAACGGTCTAACTCTTGCGTAAGTTTTGTAGATTTTACGTGTTCCAATTGCTCAGCAACTTCATGCACTTCGTCCCAACTGAAGTCCAAATATTTTACCAAGAAAACCTCCCATAATCGGTGTTTTCTTATAATTTTAACAGCAATTTTCTTTCCTTTTTCAGTCAACAAAACGCCTTGGTATTTTTTATAATCTACCAAGTTCTTTTCAGATAATTTCTTAATCATATCTGTCACAGAGGAAGCTTTGGTTTTTAACTTTTCTGCAATGGCATTGGTACTTACTGCTTTGTTCAGCGAAAGCGAAATGCTAAAAATAGCCTTCAGATAGTTTTCTTCGGTTTGTGATAATTCTGTTTTCATAAAGTACAAAGATAAAGACATTATTTCTATTTGCAAAAACAAATTTTTAGACATATCTAAAAATTTGTTTTATATTTGCAAAAAATACTTGATGCCTTATGAAAAATTGGATTGCTTTTTTCACCTTGTTCCCAGTGCTTTGTTCTTCTCAAATCATTTTCAAAGGAAACGTAACGAGTAACGGAGAGGCACTTCCTTTTGCCTCTGTTGTCATAAAAGGAACCAATAGCGGAACAACCTCTGACACTGAAGGAAATTATACTTTGGAAAGCGAGCAAAAAAATAAAACAACCTTGAAAGTTTCATTCACAGGCTACCTCTCGCAGACAAAAACAATTTTCATTGTACCGAATCAAGAAGAAATCATTCTTAATTTTGATTTAAAAGAAGCTTCTGAGGTGCTAAATCAAGTAACCGTAACTGGCACACGAACAGATAAAAGACAAACGGAAAACCCTGTGATTGTAAATGTCATCAACAGTGTCAAACTTAATGACGTGCAGGCCTGTAATTTATCCGAAGGGTTGAAATTTCAAACGGGATTGCGTGTAGAAACAGATTGTCAAACCTGTAATTATACGCAGCTGCGTATGAATGGACTTGGAGGAGGCTATTCTCAAATTTTGATCAATGGAAGACCCATTTTTAGCCCATTGACAGGCTTGTATGGCCTCGAACAGGTTCCTACAAATATGATTGATAGGATTGAAGTTGTGAGAGGAGGAGGCTCTGCGCTCTATGGCTCAAGTGCTATCGGAGGAACCGTAAATGTCATTACAAAAATCCCGAAAAAAAATACACATGCCTTTGGATATTCCTACCTCAATACAAAAGGTACTGACGATCATATATTTTCAGGAAATGCGAGTTTTGTCAACGAAGAGGTCGACAAGGGGTTTTCGATCTTTTTTAACAAAAGGGATCGCGGCTTGTACGACGCCAATGGTGATAATTTTTCAGAATTGCCTCAATTAAAAAATCTATCATTTGGAACAAACATTTTCTTTCTTCCTACTGAAAATCAAAAAGTAGAAATCAATTTAAGTAAAATGTACGAATACCGTTATGGAGGAGAAATGGTAGACAAAGTACCTCATCTGACGCTTCAATCGGAAGAAAGAACACACCATGTATACGTCGGAAACATCGACTATCAAGTCAATTTTAACGACGATAGAAGCTCCTTAATCACCTACTTGGCAGGACAATACACTGATCGAGAACATTACACAGGTATTTTTCCGGACACGCCGGAAGACACAGAAGTTCATTTGGCCAATCCTCCTTACGGAACCTCTGTCACCAAAACGTTGCAAGGAGGTGTGCAACTGAATCATAAAGTTGAAAATTTCTTTCAAGGAAACAATGTCTTCACTTTGGGAACTGAATATATCTTGGACGATGTGTTGGATGAAATTACAGCTTACAACTACAACATAGATCAAGTCACAAAAAATATTGGGGTTTTCGTACAAAGTGATTGGGAACTCACAAAAAAAGTAAACATGCTTGCGGGGATTCGATTTGACAAACACAATTTGGTGTCAAAAATACTGGCAAGCCCCCGCATTTCCTTCCTCTACAAACCTTTTGAAAAAACACAATTGAGGGCGACTTGGGGCACTGGGTTTCGTGCACCACAAGCCTTTGATGCTGACTTGCATATTGCATTTGCTGGTGGCGGTATCTCAAGAATATCCTTAGCAGACGATTTGGAGTCCGAACGCTCCAATAGCATGAGCCTCTCTTTGAATTACGACAAGCCAACCGAACATGCCGTTTATGGGTTTACGATAGAAGGTTTCTACACGCAGTTGAAAGATGCTTTTTACTTGCATCCTATTGGAGAAGATGCCTATGGTTCACGCTTTGAAAAAAGAAATGGAGACGGTGCAACAGTAAAAGGAATCACTTTAGAAACCCGATGGAACTACGATCGAATTTTTCAATTGGAAGCAGGATACACCATGCAATCAAGCTTGTTTGAAACTGCCGTTGAAAATTTTGACGATCCAAATTTAGCACTAAAAAGAAATTTTTTAAGAACTCCTAACAGCTACGGATATGCTACTTTGACGTTCAGTCCCAACAAAAAATTTAGGACCACTATGAACATCGTGCAAACAGGCTCGATGGACGTACTTCACATTTTGTCTGAAAACACAGCAACCTACTTCACATCGCCTTCTTTCACCGAATTTGGACTAAAATCCTCTTACGTACTAAATCTCAACAAAAGCGAGAAGTTAGAGTTTTCTGGAGGTGTAAAAAACCTTTTTGATGCCTACCAAAACGATTTTGACCGTGGAAAAGACAGGGACAGCAATTTCATTTACGGACCTGCTATTCCGAGAACCTTTTTTATAGGACTCAAGATTGGTTCCAATTTTTAATCGTCCCCATAGCCTTGCAAGGTTCTGTATGTAAGCAAGATAGTATAAATTTAAGTCCCGTTATGACCGTCTAGAAAGTAACAAGGCTCCTTTCTCAATACCTTCGTTTTTGAAAGAAAAAAGAGCACTCATTGCCTACTGTTCTTTTTGAAAGAATTATCTTTGTTAAAAATTATTTCCCTTTGACAAAACATAGTATTGGTCACTTTTTAAAACAAGTTCCTTCCCTAAATAAAATAGCCGAGAGGCTTTCTTTTGAGAAAACACATCTGCAATTTTCAGGACTTGCCGGTTCTTCACTCTCTTTTTATATTTCCGAAATTTTTGAAAAATCAGAAACCCCGTTTTTACTCATTTTAAACGACAAAGAAGAAGCTGCTTATCATCTCAATGATTTGGAGCAATTGCTTGGTCAAAAAAATGTATTGTTTTATCCAGACTCTTACAGAAGGCCTTATCAAGTAGATGTTTCAGGGCAAGAAGTAGACAATGCCAATATTTTACTGCGTGCAGAGGTTTTAAACAGTATCAATTCAAACAAAATGTCTTCAATTATTGTGACTTATCCATCTGCTTTGTTTGAGAAAGTGGTCACAAAAAAAGAATTGGAAAAAAACACATTGCAAATCAAGGCAAACGATCAAATTTCTTTGGACTTTGTCAATGAAGTCCTTTTTGAATACCATTTCAATCGAGTAGACTTTGTAACAGAACCTGGCGAATTTGCAGTAAGGGGAGGTATTATTGATGTCTTTTCATTTTCCAATGATGAGCCTTACCGTATCGAATTCTTTGGGGATGAAATAGACAGCATTCGAACCTTCGATATCGAATCCCAACTTTCGACGGAAACTTTGGAGAAAGTTCGCATCATACCCAATATCGAAAATAAATTTTCACAAGAAAACCGAGAGAGTTTTTTAAAATTTCTTTCAAACAAAACTGTTATTCTTACCAAAAACACGGAGTTGTTGTATGGAAGATTGGACAAACTTTTTGAGAAATCGGAAATTGCTTTTGAAGAATTATCAAAAGAAATCAAACATACAGCGCCTTCTGATTTGTTTGTCAACAGCACTTTGATCAAACAACAATTGCTAGAATTTAGTCGTGTCTCGATGCAGCATACACACTCTGAAATTTCTTCCAAAGATGTTTTTAACTTTCAAACAAAACCACAACCATTCTTCAACAAACAATTTGATTTGTTGATTGCGAATTTGAATGAAAATACTTCCAAAGGGATTGAAAATTTTATCTGTTGTACCAACGAAAAACAAGCACAACGTTTTCACGACATCTTTTCTTCCATCAATGAGGAAAACACAACAAGCATCCAATACCAAACATTGATCCTTCCAATTTACAGTGGGTTTATAGATTCTGAGACCAACATCGCTTGCTATAGTGATCATGAAATTTTTGGTCGCTACCATAAATTTCATCTGAAAAACAACCGTTCCAAAAAACAAAACATTACACTCAAAGAACTGACCTCTTTGGAAGTCGGTGATTTTGTGACGCACATCGATCACGGTGTCGGAAAATTTGGTGGATTGCAAAAAATTGAAGTAGAAGGCAATCACCAAGAAGCCATTAAATTGGTCTACGGTGACCGAGACATTTTATACCTCAGCATTCATTCCCTTCACAAAATTTCTAAATTCAATGGAAAGGATGGAAAAGCACCTAAAATATACAAGCTCGGTTCTGGTGCATGGAAAAAATTAAAGCAAAAAACCAAAACACGGGTCAAAGAAATTGCTTTCAACCTCATCCAGCTATACGCAAAAAGAAAACTAGAAAAAGGATTTCAGTACAGTCCTGATAGCTATTTGCAACATGAATTGGAAGCTAGTTTTATGTACGAAGATACTCCCGACCAATTTACAGCTACCCAAGATGTTAAAAAAGACATGGAAGGGGAACAACCCATGGATCGATTGATTTGTGGCGATGTTGGTTTTGGAAAAACAGAGGTAGCCATTCGTGCCGCTTTCAAAGCTACAGACAATGGCAAACAAGTAGCGATCTTAGTTCCTACAACCATTCTGGCTTTCCAACATTTTAAAACTTTTTCGGAAAGACTCAAAGATTTTCCTATCAGCGTTGATTATTTGAACCGTTTTAGAACCGGAAAACAACGGACTCAGGTCATCGACGAATTGAAAGAAGGCAAAATTGACATTGTGATTGGAACTCATCAATTGGTCAATAAGAAAATCTCCTTCAAGGATTTAGGATTGCTTATCATAGACGAAGAACAAAAATTCGGCGTTGGAGTCAAGGACAAATTAAAAACCTTGAAAGAAAATGTAGATACCTTGACCCTTACCGCAACTCCGATACCGCGTACGCTCCAATTTTCATTGATGGCTGCGCGTGATCTGTCTGTGATCAGCACGCCTCCCCCCAATCGACATCCAATTGAAACCAATGTCATTGGATTTCATGAAGAAACCATTCGCGATGGCATCTCCTATGAAATTTCTAGAGGGGGTCAGGTTTTCTTTATTCACAATCGAGTAGAAAATATCAAAGAAGTAGCAGGCATGCTACAACGATTGTTACCCGATGCAAAAATCGGCATTGGTCATGGTCAAATGGAAGGAAAAAAATTAGAGGAATTGATGCTTTCTTTTATGCGAGGTGATTTTGACATTTTGGTCGCTACAACCATTATTGAAAGTGGACTGGATGTACCGAATGCCAATACTATTTTCATCAACAATGCCAACAATTTTGGTTTGTCAGATTTACATCAAATGAGAGGACGCGTGGGGCGTTCTAATAAAAAAGCCTTTTGTTATTTCATTGCACCTCCATCCCATATGATGACCGACGAGGCTCGCAAAAGAATTGATGCTCTGGTATTATTTTCTGATTTGGGAAGTGGCATCCATATTGCCATGAAAGATTTGGAGATTCGAGGTGCTGGAGATTTGTTAGGCGGAGAACAAAGTGGTTTTATCAGCGATATTGGTTTTGATACGTACCAGAAAATCCTGAAGGAAGCCATTGAAGAATTGAAAGAAAACGAATTCAAAGAATTGTACAATTCGGAAGGAAATTCGGAAAAACAAGAATTTGTAAAAGAACTTCAATTAGACACGGATTTTGAAATCTTGTTTCCAGACGATTATATCAACATTGTTTCTGAGCGTTTGTCTTTGTACAGTGAGCTGAGTGGTTTGAAAAATGAAGAGGAACTTTTGGATTTCGAGACCAAAATAACAGATCGCTTTGGACCAGTTCCCACACAAGTCGTAGACCTATTCGACAGCATTCGAATCAAATGGTTGGCGAAAAAAGTAGGAATTGAAAAGTTGGTTCTCAAACAAAAACGCATGATTGGCTATTTTGTCGCAGATCAACAAAGTGAATTTTACAACACTCCAGAATTTACTGCTGTTCTTCAATACATTCAAAAAAATTCAAAGAGTTGTGTGATGAAAGAAAAACAAACTAAAAACGGGTTGCGCTTACTCATCACATTTATTAAAATTGATTCCGTCAAAATAGCCTTGAATACTCTTCAAAAAATTTAAAAATTACATCCTTTAAGAGAGTTCTTACAGGAGCTCAAATTTTTTACCTGGCAAAGCACGTACAAATCCTTTCAGTTCCAATTGAAATAACAAATTAGCAACTTTGAAAGCTGGCATTTTACAGGCGATTGCAATGGGATCTAACCGTTCTTTTCCATGTGCTTCTAAACAATGAACTATTTGAAGCTCTTCCGCTGTTAAATCCACAAATAATTTTGTTTGTACGGTCTTGCTTTTTTGAGATTTTTCCCAACCTAACATGTGCACAATATCATCTGCATTGGCAACTAAGGCGGCCTTGCAATCACGAATCAAAGCATTGCACCCTTTGCTATAGGTGTCCGTATTTCTTCCCGGCACAGCAAAGACGTCTTTGGAATATGAATTCGCGATATCTGCAGTCACCAGAGCCCCTCCTTTATCAGCGGATTCAATGACAAGAGTTGCCTCGGAAATTCCAGCTATGATTCTATTTCGTTTTAAAAAGTTTTCGCGATAAGGAGCGTCCTCATACCAATATTCTGTTAAAAACCCTCCTCTTTCATACATTTGAGCCATGTATTTTTTGTGTGCCTTTGGATATACATCGCCAAAACCATGTGCCAAAACGCCTACTGTTGTCAATTTGTTTGTAAAAGATTCTCGATGGGCACACACATCAACTCCATAGGCAAAACCACTCACAATAATGGGATTGTATTCTTTGAGTTCCCCAATTAATTTTTTACAAAATTCTTTCCCATAAGACGTCATTTTCCGAGTTCCAACAATACTAATTATTCTTTGATTCTTCCAACAGTAATTACCGTCCTGAAACAACAGAATGGGACTGTCCACACAATTTTTTAATAGAGAGGGATATTCCGAATCTTGGAAATAAAGTGGTTTTATTTTATGTTGTTGAATACGCTTCATTTCAACATCAGCAGCCTTTACATACTGACTAGAGCTCAATTCTTTCCACTTAGCAGCTCCGATCCCTTTTATTTTTTTCAAAGTGCTGCGGGCTTCTTTGAAAACATTTTTTGGACTTCCACAAAGTGTAATTAATTTTTTTGCATTGACATCTCCAATGCCATAAACCTTTTGCAAGGCCAATGCATAGCGCAATTCTTCTTCTTTCATAGCACAACAATTTGATCTTCAATTTACAAAAATTTTTGTTGATAAATTATCTGACGCTCGCTTTCAGAAAAGAAGATATTTTTTATATTTGTTACATGCAGTTTTCAAATTACATAAGCGATTTATTATACCGATACGAATGTGTCATTGTTCCTGGTTTTGGAGGGTTTATTTCGAACACCATTTCTTCGAAAGTAAATCATTTTACACATACGTTTTATCCGCCTGCAAAGAAAATAGCTTTCAATAGTCAATTGACAAACAATGACGGCTTGTTGGCAAATTATATCTCTGCTGTTGAAAAATGTAGTTTTGAAGAAGCCAACGAAAAAATTACGACACAAGTCAATTCTTGGAAAAACCAACTGAAAAAGAGCAATTTAGAGTTTCCTAAAATTGGAAACCTTTCTTTTAATAAAGAACAGAAAATTGTATTTACACCTTCGGAAGAAATCAATTATCTTCGAGATTCTTTTGGTTTGGAAGCTTATAATTCTGCTGCTATCTTAAGAGAAACCTACAAACAAAAAGTAGTTCCTGTAACAACAATTGAGAAGAAAAAAAGCAGTTCTTTCTATAAATATGCTGCCTCTGTGGCTGTATTGCTTACCATCGGTACACTTGGATGGAAAAACAACCAAGAAAAACAACTAAAGGCTCTAGAACTTCAACAACAAAAGGTTGTTGAAAGGAAGATACAAGAAGCTACTTTTTTCATCAGCAATTCGCTTCCCGAAATTAATTTGAAGCTCGTCAAAAAAATGCCCAAAAAATATCATTTGATGGCTGGTTCTTTTCGTGAAAAGTCAAACGCTTACAAACTGGTAAAACAACTGCAAAACAAAGGGTTCAATTCTCAAATTGTTGGTGTCAATAAATGGGGTTTGAATCAGGTCGCTTTTGAGAGCTATACAACACGAGAAGACGCTATCGAGAAACTCCAACAAATCAAAGCAAACGTCGCAAAAGACGCTTGGCTACTTGTTCGATAAGACCTCTATTCAAAACAAATTTTAACAGCTTTTTGCAAATTCTACAATTGCGGTGATTGTTGCTTCCTTATTTTCAATTAGCGACATATGTCCCTCTGAAAACTTTACAACAACGGTATCCGTACCCTCTGCCTGACGCAACAAAGACGCTGGACTCAATACAGGATCTTTTTCGCCAAGAATCATCATTTTTTTGAAGTGACTTGAATGCAATATAGCTACCTTGTCTTGACGAATTTTCATCCCTTCCAAAGCTGCAATAACCCCTTGCTTGGACGTTTTCAAGGCTTCGTTTTTAACTTTCGAAATCGCTTCGCTAAACAAGGTTCTGTTTTTCGATCGAAACAGTAATGGAACGGCTGTTCTGATAAAAGAAATATGATTTTTTTTGACCACCGAAATGGCACGATCTCTGTTTTGTTGTTTTTGCAAACTGTCTGCACATGCGGTTGAATTCAACAAGCAGAGGCCTTTCACCTTATTGGGAAAACATTCTGCAAAAGCAAGTGCAACATAGCCTCCCATGGAATGCCCTACCAAAATTGATTTCCGAACTCTCAAAACCTTTAACACAGATACTACCACTTCTGACATTTGTTCCATGGTGTGCAGGTACCCTAAATTCTCAGACTGCCCATGCCCCAACAAATCGATACAAACCACACGGTTTCTTTTTGAAAGCACCTCTGCCAAATCATCCCACATGGAAATATTTTCTAAAAACCCATGCAATAGAACAACAGTAGGACCTTTCCCTTGATCTGAATAGTGTATTCGTGTGTTTTTGTGGTCTAAAAAGAAGTTTTTATTTTTCATGTATCCTTTTTAATTCTCTCCTCTATTCATCAAATCTTCAATTTCTTCTGGTTCGATAGGAATGTTCTGCATAAGATTTACAGGTGTTCCTGACTCTTGAATCACCACATCGTCTTCCAAACGAATCCCAAAACCTTCCTCCGGAATGTAAATTCCCGGCTCTACGGTAAACACCATATTGGCCTGCATCGGCTCTGTTAAAATTCCGTAATCATGGGTATCTAATCCCATGTGATGTGAGGTGCCATGCATAAAATATTTTTTGTAAGCAGGATTGTCTGGAGTTTCATTTTGAAGGTCTGCTTTTGTCAACAAACCCAAATCTAGCAATTCAGAACTCATCATTTTCCCAACCTCCGCTTGGTATTCTGCCCAAATAGTTCCTGGAACCAACATTGTGGTCGCTTCTTTTTTGACTCTATTCACTGCGTTGTAAACTTTCTTCTGACGATTCGAAAAACGTCCTGATACAGGAACCGTACGGGTCAAATCACTTGAATAATTTGCGTATTCTGCTGCGACATCCATCAATATCAATTCGCCTGATTTGCATTGCTGATTGTTCTGTATATAATGCAGTACATTGGCATTGTTCCCGCTGGCAACTATGGGTGTGTAGGCAAATCCCTTGGAACGATTTCTTATAAATTCATGGATCCACTCTGCCTCGATTTCATATTCCCAAACACCTGGCTTTACAAAATCTAGCACACGACGAAATCCTTTTTCTGTGATGTTACAGGCTTTTTGAATAAGGTCAATTTCTTCTGGTTCTTTTACAGAACGTAGTTGCTGCAAGATAGGATTGCTCTTTTCTATGTTGTGTTTTGGATATTTTTCCAACATCCTTTTTATAAAACGATCTTCTCTTGTCTCTGTTTGGACTTTCGCTCTAGAATGCTCATTGATATTGGTATATACATTTTCACATTGCTTCATCAATTCTTCTAATATTTTTGGCAAATCGGCCAACCAATATACCTTTTCAATACCCGATATCTTGGTGGCAGCTTCTTTGGTCAATTTTGCGCCTTCCCATACAGCGATATGCGCATTGGTTTCTCGTACAAATAAAATTACTCTATGCGCTGGGTTTGGACAATCAGGAAACAAAAACAACACACTTTCCTCTTGGTCTATGCCGCTTAAATAAAAAATATCTCGGTGCTGTGCAAAAGGCAAAGTGCTATCAGAACTCACTGGATAAATATCGTTTGAATTAAAAAAAGCAATGGAATTTGATTTCAATCGAGCCGAAAATTTAATCCTGTTTTTTAAAAACAACGAGGAAGCAATGGGTGTATATTTCATTAGAAAAAAATTGAAATTTATATCATAGTTCTACAAATGTACCGCTTTGTATGGCATTCTTAAAAAACGGATTAACTAATTTTCATCCTGAACAAGACACAGAAGGTGCTAAAATTCGTAAATCCGTCTGTAATAATGATAATTGTCATATCAGAAACAACTCCTGAAAGCGTATTTTTGTAGTCTAAACTAATTCATCATGATGACCTTTACTTTTGCCATTCTTGTTGTGACGCTTGCTTTGTTTATCTGGGGAAAAATTCGAGCTGATGCTGTTGCTTTGTTGTCCATGGTTTCTCTATATGCCTTTGGTATTTTAACTGTAAAGGAAACTTTTTCTGGTTTTAGCAACACCACAGTGGTTATGATTGCTGCTCTCTTTATTGTAGGAGAAGCCATGAGTAAAACCGGGGTTACCTCTTGGCTGGGAAATAAAATTGTGCTGTTATCCAACAGTAAAACAAACAAATTTTTAATCCTACTCATTTTCGGAACTGCAATTATCTCGGGATTTGTGAGCAATACTGGAACAGTAGCTTCTCTAATTCCAGTAGCTATCGCCGCTGCTTGGCGACTCAAGACAACAGCCTCTAAAATGTTAATTCCCCTAGCTTTCGCTGCCAATACTGGAGGACTGTTGACTTTGACTGGAACACCTCCCAACATCATTGCCAATCAAGCCTTGATAGAAGCAGGTTACGAGGGATTTAATTTTTTTGAATATGCATATATCGGAATTCCTCTCTTGGTTGCCATTGTGCTATACATGCGTTTTATTGGTGTGAAATTGCTTCCGAACAATGCCTCCAATAACATAGAAGATATTGATGAATCCATCCAAACACTCGAAAATTCTTATCAAATTTTTGAAGGATTTTGGAAGGTGCGAATCCGTCCAAACTCCTCTGCTATTGGTCAAAAATTACAGAACTTGCACTTAGACTCAGAAATGGGTATCAGCGTAGTAAAAATTATTCCATTTGAAATAGGAGCTATAGATATTTTGAAGAAAGTAGGCTTATCTGCGCAGGAAAGTGACAAAATTCTTGAAGAAAATATAGAATTAAAAATGAATGACGAATTGATTCTGAACTGTAGTGAAAACAGGGTACAACGATTCATAGACAAATACAATGTAGCAGCGCAAAAAATAGAAGGAGACAGTGATTTTGTAAAAGAAAATATCCTGTCTGACGAAATTGGCCTTTCAGAATTGATCGTGGCTCCGAGGTCTTCGTACAGAGGTAAAAAAATAAATGTGGGCCGGTTTGCATCAAAATACAACGTTCAAGTCATTGCCCTGAACCGCTACAACAAAAGAATCAGAGGACGAGAATTTGTTTTACAGGAGGGAGACACCATACTGGTAAGAGCTAAATGGAAAGACATCAAAGAAATTCAAGACGAAAGCAAAGATTTCATGATTGTAGGTCACCCAGAAGAATTGGCAAAAGAGGTAGGGAAAATTAGCACCAAAGGAATTATTTCTATTCTTGCCATGACCTTTATGGTCTGCATGCTTGTTGCAGGAATTTTCTCCTCTGCTATTGTCGTAATGATAACCGCGATGCTCTTGGTAGCTGGTGGCTGTATCAACATGACTCAATCGTATCGATCTATCAACTGGAATGTCGTCATCATCATTGCTGGAATGATTCCTATGGGAGTCGCTCTTCAAAAGACAGGAGCTGCCAAACTCGTTGCAGATGCTATGGTCGACTTTTTAGGCGAGCTACACCCCACTTATTTTCTTGCGGGAGTTTTTTTAATCACGACAAGCCTTAGTCAAGTAATGAGCAATTCTGCGACCTCTATTTTAATGGCACCCATTATTATTTCAGCTGCGCTTGAACTTGGATATTCACCCATACCATTCATGATGATTTTAGCAGTAAGTGCCTCTACCGCTTTCTTGACTCCTTTTGGAACAACCACCAACATGATGGTAATGAATGCGGGGAATTATACCTTTAAAGATTATGCCAAAGTCGGAGCAGGACTCTTATGTGTTTTCTTTGTGATAAGTTTAATTTTAATCCCTTTGATTTGGCCATATTGATAAAAACAACAACAAATATTATGACATAAATAAAATACTCTGTTCAAAACAGGGAAACCAACCCCTATATTTCTTTAAAAGAAAATCATGCACTATCTTTGTGCTTCTAAAATTTAAAATTAAAATGAGCGGATTTATATCTTCATCAATCGCAAGAAAAGTAGCCATGGCGTTGTCAGCACTTTTTCTTATCTTTTTCTTAATCATTCACTTATCAGTTAACCTTACATCTGTTTTTAGTGAATCTCTTTTCAACGAACTTTCTCATTTTATGGGAACCAATCCTCTCGTGCAATTTGCCTTGCAACCTGTCTTGATTTTTGGAGTTGTTTTTCATTTTGTGATGGGTTTTGTGTTAGAATTGAAAAACAAAAAAGCTTCTACAGTAAAATATGCCAAAAACAACGGAGCGGCAAATTCGAGCTGGTCTTCAAGAAACATGATTTACAGCGGACTTGTTATTTTGGCTTTTATCGTGCTACATTTCATTGATTTCTGGTTTCCAGAATTGAACGTAAAATACATACAAGGAGATATGTCTGGTTTGTTAGAAGGAACGCAAGACTTTAGATACTTTGAAGAATTACAACACAAATTTGTCCCTGTTTGGAGAGTGATTGCCTATGTGGTTGCCTTCGCGCTTTTAGGAGTGCATTTAGCACATGGATTTCAATCTGCATTTCAATCGATGGGATTCAATAACAAATACACAAAAACAGTAAAATCTTTAGGAAACATTTATTCTATTGTCATTCCACTTGGATTTATTATTGTAGCTGTATTTCATCACTTAAACCATTAATCTTAAAAAGATATGACGACTTTAAATTCTAAAATACCTAAAGGTCCAATTAAAGATAAATGGACAACGTACAAAGACAAAATAGATTTGGTAAACCCTGCCAACAAACGTAACATTGATGTGATTGTTGTGGGTACAGGATTGGCGGGAGGTTCTGCTTCTGCTACCTTAGCAGAACTCGGCTACAACGTAAAAGCTTTTGCTTACCAAGATTCTCCTCGTAGAGCACATTCCATTGCGGCTCAAGGAGGAATCAATGCTGCAAAAAATTACCAAGGAGATGGTGATTCTACTTACCGTTTGTTTTACGACACTGTGAAAGGTGGAGATTATCGTTCCCGAGAAGCAAACGTACACCGTTTGGCAGAAGTTTCTGCAAACATCATCGATCAGTGTGTGGCCCAAGGAGTTCCTTTTGCTCGTGATTATGGAGGATTGTTAGACAACCGTTCTTTTGGGGGAGTATTGGTCTCTCGTACATTTTATGCAAAAGGACAAACAGGACAGCAATTGCTACTCGGTGCGTATTCTGCAATGAATCGTCAGATAGGTCGTGGAAAAATTCAAATGTACAACCGTCATGAAATGATGGATGTGGTCATCGTTGATGGAAAAGCAAGAGGAATCATTGCCCGAAACTTGGTTACTGGTGAAATAGAACGTCATTCCGCACATGCAGTTGTGATTGCCTCTGGAGGTTATGGAAATGTCTTCTTTTTATCAACAAATGCAATGGGATCGAATGTTTCTGCTGGATGGAAAATCCATAAAAAAGGAGCCTTCTTTGCAAACCCTTGTTACACACAAATACACCCAACCTGTGTGCCTGTGCACGGAGAAAACCAATCGAAACTGACTTTGATGTCAGAATCCTTGCGTAATGATGGGCGTATTTGGGTTCCTGCAATTAAAGAAGATGCGGAAGCGATTCGAGCAGGAAAGAAAAAAGCCAATGACATTGCGGAAGAAGATAGAGATTACTATTTAGAAAGAAGGTATCCTGCCTTTGGAAACTTAGTTCCTCGTGATGTCGCATCAAGAGCCGCAAAAGAGCGTGCCGATGCTGGATATGGAGTGGGACATAATGAAACTGGAGAAGCTGTATTTTTAGATTTCGCTGCTGCCATTCAACGTTATGGAAAAGAACAAGCGAAAATCAAAAACTTGGATGAAAAAGATGCTGTTTTGGTTACCCGACTTGGAAAAGATGTTGTCGAAGCTAAATACGGAAACTTGTTCCAAATGTATGAGAAAATTGTAGATGAAAACCCATACGAAACCCCGATGATGATTTACCCAGCGGTCCATTACACGATGGGAGGTGTTTGGGTGGATTACAATTTGATGACCACCATTCCAGGGTGTTACTGTATTGGAGAAGCGAATTTCTCTGAACACGGAGCAAACAGATTAGGAGCCTCGGCCTTGATGCAAGGTTTGGCGGATGGATATTTCGTATTGCCATATACCATTGGAGATTATTTATCAGACGATATTCGTACTGGAAAAATTCCAACAGATACTCCTGAATTTGAACAAGCAGAAAAAGAAGTAAAAGAAAAGATTGATTTCTTTATCAATAATAATGGATCCAAATCTGTGGATCATTTCCACAAACGTTTGGGTAAAATTATGTGGAACAAAGTAGGAATGTCTCGTAATGAAAAAGGATTGAAAGAAGCCATTGCTGAAATCAAAGCCCTGCGCGAGGAATTCTGGAAAGAAGTAACTGTTCCAGGTGCTGCAGATACCTATAACGAACAACTGGCAAAAGCTGGTAGAGTTGCAGACTTTTTGGAATTGGGAGAATTGTTTGCCAAAGATGCTTTGGAAAGAAACGAATCTTGTGGAGGTCATTTCCGTGAAGAATCTGTAGAAGAAGATGGCCCTCAAAAAGGAGAAGCCAAACGTGATGATGAAAACTTTGCATTTGTTTCTGCATGGGAATACAAAGGAGAACCTTCGGATGCGGTATTGCACAAAGAAGAGCTAGAATTTAACGATATTGAATTAAAACAACGTTCATACAAATAAGAAAGATTATGAAATTAACTTTAAAAATTTGGCGCCAAAGTGGTGCAAACGATAAAGGAGCTCTAGTTGATTATCAATTAGACGGAGTCTCTCCAGACATGTCTTTCTTAGAAATGATGGACATGCTAAACGAACAAATTATCAATGAAGGTGGAGAACCTGTAGCATTTGATCACGATTGTCGTGAAGGAATTTGTGGAATGTGTTCTATGTACATCAATGGCGAAGCACATGGACCCGACAGAGGGGTTACCACTTGCCAATTGCACATGCGTATGTTCAAAGACGGGGAGACGATTTATATTGAACCTTTTAGAGCTGCTTCGTTTCCTGTCATCAAAGACTTGGTGGTGGATCGCAGTGCTTTTGATAGAATACAACACGCAGGGGGATACATCTCTGTAAACACTTCTGGAAACACGCAAGATGCCAATGCCACCCCTATTTCTAAAATAGATGCAGACAAGGCCATGGATGCTGCGACTTGTATTGGATGTGGTGCTTGTGTAGCTACTTGTAAAAACTCATCGGCTATGTTGTTTGTAGGTGCCAAAGTATCTCAATACGCTTTGTTGCCACAAGGACAAGTAGAAGCCGCAGACCGTGTGCTAAACATGGTGAAGCAAATGGATGAAGAAGGTTTTGGAAATTGTACCAACACCGGTGCTTGTGAAGTAGAATGTCCGAAAGGAATTTCTCTTGAAAACATTGCTCGTATGAATAGAGAGTTTTTAAAAGCATCCATTTAATACCGTATTTTAGAGTATAAAAACCCTTGGAAGTTTCTACTTCCAAGGGTTTTTCGTATTTGTAACATTCCTACAGTTGTATTTCAAAACAATTTTTAATCTTTGTGATAACTGCTTCAGCAACCCATCTATACAAACACGCAACCAAAAAGCCCACATGGAAGCACTCGACTATATTCTTTCAAAAACGGAAATTCGTGATATCAGTATCATCAATACGCTAAAACTCTTGGATACCAATTCTACAATCCCTTTTATCTCTCGTTATCGAAAAGAAATGACTGGAAATTTAGACGAGGTACAGATAGAAGAAATCGTACGGCACAAAAAAGAATTTGCAGAACTAGAAAAACGAAAATCGAGCGTTTTAAAATCTATCGATACACAGGGGAAATTAGATTCCCAACTGCAATTAAAAATAGAAAACACCGCTACGCTCATCGATCTTGAAGATTTGTACTTACCCTACAAAAAATCAAGAAAAACCAAAGCAGACAAAGCACGAGAACTCGGACTGGAAGGACTCGCAAAAATAATCCTATCCCAAAATTCCAAGGACTTGGAATCTTCTGCTAGCAAGTTTTTAAAAGGTTCTGATTTTGAAACTACTCTCGAAGGGGCTCGACACATCATCGCTGAATGGATCAACGAACGAAGAGACATCAGAAACTACTTGAGAAATCAATACCAACGCAATGCAATGATTGGCTCCAAAGCCATCAAATCAAAATTGACTGAGGAGAAATCACAAAAATTTAGAGACTATTTTGACTGGTCTGAATCCTTATATCTCTGTCCATCTCACAGGCTAATGGCACTCCTGAGAGCAGAAAAAGAAGGAGTTGTTCGTATAAAAATTGATATAGACCATGAACGCGCTGTCTCCCATATTGCCTCCAAAATAATTCGTTCAAATGATGACTGTGCTTTACAAGTATCACTTGCTATTGAAGATGCATACAAGAGGCTTCTTTCACCTGCTATCTCAAATGAAATTTTAGCCAATTACAAGAAGAAGGCAGACGAAAAAGCGGCAGCAGTTTTTGCTAAAAATCTAGAACAATTGCTTTTGCAAGCTCCTTTGGGTACAAAAAATATTTTAGCCTTGGACCCTGGTTTTAGGACAGGATGTAAGTTCGTTTGTTTGGATAAGAATGGAAATATACAACACAACGACACTATTTATCTTCACAAAGAAAAAGAAGCAATCGGAAAAATTCAATCGACAGCAAATGCCTATAAAATTGAAGCCATTGCAATCGGAAATGGTACTGCTTCTAGAGAAACCGAAACCTTGGTGAAAAAAATACAACTTCCAAAAAGCATTCAAGTTTTCTCTGTGAACGAAGCAGGAGCTTCCATTTACTCTGCTTCAAAAATTGCCCGCCAAGAATTTCCGAATTACGATGTCACCGTAAGAGGAGCAATTTCTATTGGTAGAAGGCTCGCAGATCCTTTGGCAGAGCTTGTAAAAATTGATCCCAAATCAATTGGCATCGGGCAATACCAGCATGATATAGATCAAACCCTCTTAAAAAATGAATTGCAGACTGTCGTGGAGCGCTGCGTAAACAAAGTTGGTGTAAATATAAATACAGCCAGTCATTCTTTACTCCAATACGTTTCAGGAATTGGCTCCAAGCTTGCAGAGAATATTGTCGAATACAGAGCTGAAAATGGTGAATTTAAAGCCAGAACTGAACTCAAAAAAGTTCCTCGATTGGGAAACAAAGCGTACGAACAAAGCATTGCTTTTCTAAGAATTAAAAATCCAACAAACCCATTAGACGACTCTGCTGTTCACCCAGAGAGCTATGCTGTCGTAAAGAATATCGCCAAAAGCACCAAAAAAAATCTATCTGAATTGATCGGAAACAAAGAGCTACTAGCAGGTATTTCGTTAGAAGATTTTACGACAGATACCATTGGAATACCTACCTTAAAAGACATTGTAAAAGAACTTGAAAAACCTGGTTTGGACCCGAGAAAAAAAGTTTCAACATTTGAATTCAATCCGAATATCAAAACAATCCATGATTTAAAACAAGGCCAAATTTTGCCTGGTATTGTAAATAACATCACCAACTTTGGGTGTTTTGTAGCTCTTGGAATTAGGGAAAGTGGGTTGGTTCATATTTCAAAATTAAGCAAGGGATATGTGAGCAATGTAAATGATATTGTTCATTTAAACCAACAGGTAAGTGTTAGAATTGAAGAAGTGGATTTGGATCGAAAACGAATTCAACTTTCTATGAATTTCGAATAAAAAGACGATCCTACAAAAAACTCGGAAACGGATTTGCATCCGTTCCGAGTTCTCAATATTTCTTACAATCAAAGAAATCTTTTTATTTGTATTGACACAAATAAGACGTTTGCCCCACCGATTTTACTTTGAACGACGTATTTGCCGCTACCTCAAATGTATCTCCTGCTTTGTACGATTTCCATTCCTCTTCTCCGGGCAATTGAGCAATCAGCTCTCCTTCAATAACAACCATTGTCTCGTGCGTTGATGTCCCGAATTCATAAGAACCTTCTTCCATAACTCCTACACTCGATTTTCCGGTTGCAGAATCGTATCCTAAAGATTTTACTTGTGCGTCAAAATATTCATTTGAAGTAATCATATCTGTATTTTTATAATGAAA
>CAJQMT010000002.1 GCA_905479475.1 uncultured Flavobacteriaceae bacterium | reverse complement strand
AAAACAAAGTGTTTTCATGGGTGCGATCCTAAGATTGGTTTATTTTTTGTAATTTTCACATGTAACCAAATCAAACTTAACCAATGAAAAAACAAGTAAGTATTATTTTACTGTTGTTATTTAGTGCGTTCACTTATGCGCAAACAACCATTTCAGGAACAGTCACAGATTCAAATACAGGGACGCCTATTCCAGGCGTAAGTATTCGTGTGTTGGGGTCTACCAACGGAACTGCTGCTGATTTTGATGGAAAATTTATTTTAAAAACGAGCAAAACAGCTCCATTCCAAATTGAAGCTACGAGTGTAGGATTCAAATCGACGTCTATTTTGGTATCAAAAGGAGACCAAAATATTGCGATCAGTCTCGAAGAGGGAACAGCGTTGGATGAAGTAGTTGTATCTGCTTCTAGAACTCCTGAAAGAATTTTTGAATCTCCCGTTACAGTTGAAAAATTAGGGATTACTGCAATAAGAAACAGTACGTCGCCAAGTTTTTATGATGGAATTGAGAGTCTTAAAGGAGTGCAAATCAATCAAGGAGGAATTTTCATGAAACAAATTAGTACGCGTGGATTTTCTACGGTGTACAATGAAGGTTTTGTGCAACTTGTGGACATGATGGACAACTCTGCACCAGGTTTAAACTTTCCGATGGGGAACCTTTTGGGGCTGAACGAATTGGATGTAAGCAGTGTAGAATTAATGCCAGGAGCTTCTTCGGCATTGTATGGAGCAAATGCAATCAAAGGGATTTTGTTTATGAATAGTATCAGTCCTTTTGACAAACAAGGAATTAGTGCTTACGCCAAAACAGGTGTTACCTCACAAGAAGCTGCAGGAACAAACTTGTTCAAAGATTTTGGAGTTCGTATGGCTCACAAATTTTCGGATAAATTTGCGGCCAAAGCATCTATCTCTTATGTAGAAGGGACCGATTGGCAAGCGGACAATTATACAGATTTTAATGACGCTTCAAAAGCATCGACAGATATTGATTATGACGGAACAAACATTTATGGAGAGCAATCAGGAAGCTTGACAGATGTTTTTCTTGCAGGCTTAGCAGCAGATCCCGCGACAGCAGTATACACAGATTTAGCTAGCGGATATCCAACCTATTTTGCGCCAACAGATGTAAGTAGTACAGGATATAAAGAATCTGATTTGACAGACTACACCGCAAAAAGTGTCAAAATTGATGCAGCGCTGCACTATAAAATTAGTGAAAATGCAGAATTGAGCTGGAACTCCAAAATTGGAATGGGAGATGCTATTTTGCAAGCGACGAATAGAAATATGTTGAAAGATTTTCAACTACAGCAACACAAACTAGAATATCGTGACAAGCATCTTACGTTGAGAACCTATGCCACCATAGAAGATTCCGGAGACACACATGATGCAAGTGCTTTGGCAGGAAGAATAGCAAACGCGCAGCCAGGTGGAATTTCACAAGGATGGTACGGAACTTATTTGACAAATTATTTGGGGGCAATCGGAACGCAAGTAAACGCAGCGAACCCTGCGCTACTAGCAGATCCAACGGAGATTTCTACATTGATCATCGGGCATCAAGCTGGTAGTTTGGCAGCATTTGGTCTTCCTGCGGAAGGAGCTACCATTGCTGATTTGCCAGGGGTAGACACAGCTGCAGCACATCAATTTGCAAGAGCGGCAGCCGATGCCAATATGTTGGTTCCGGGTTCGCCAGAGTTTGAAGCCGCCAAGCAAGATGCCATCGGAAAAGCAATTTCTGAGGGAGGAGCCGCTATTCAAGACAATTCAAAATCGTATAGTTTTGAAGGGAACTATAGTTTCAAAGACCAAATCAAATGGGCTGACGTGATTCTAGGAGGATCTTACAAGATATTTTCTTTAGATTCAAACGGAACATTATTTACCGATTATGACGCTCCTATCGAGTACAACGAATATGGAATGTATGGACAGTTGGTAAAAAACATGGGTAAATTGAAGGTTACAGGTTCTTTACGATATGACAAGAGTGAGTTTTTTGACGGAAATTTCACACCTCGTTTTGGGTTGTTGTACAACTTCAATGAAAACCAAAATTTACGTGTATCTTACCAAACTGGATTTAGAAACCCATCTTCTCAAGACCAGTTTATTGGCTTGAATGTAGGAAGTGCTATTTTGTTGGGATCTTCATCTGACAACATCAAACGTTTCAATATGAATGTCCAAGGAGAAAACGTTACGGGGCAATATGTATTTGACAATGCGCTCTCTTTGAGTAGTGTTTTGGCAGGAGCTCCAGTAGCTGCAAATCTTGAAAACGTGGTTCCTGAACAAGTAGAATCGTATGAATTTGGATACCGTATCAATCAATCGAATTTTGATATTGATTTGAATGGATATTTCAGTAAGTATACCAATTTCTTAGCTGGACAAAATGTTTTGGTTCCATTACAAAATGGAAAAACTCAAGTTTTTCAAGTTGACGGAAATACAGACGAAATTGTAAATACGTATGGTATGAATCTAGGAATCAATACCAAAATTAGTGACAACATCAAAGTAGGTGTGGTTTACGAGTACAATAAAATGGACTATGCAGCTCCAGAAAATTCCGATTATGAGCCAGGATTTAATACTCCTGAAAACCGTGTAAAATTGAATGTGAACGCGAGCAACTTAATTGGTAAATTAAACTTAGGTATGAATGTTCGTTGGAACGAAGCGTACTATTATGAATCAACATTTGTAGATGCAATAGTTCCAGAAAACACAGTACTCGACATGCAAGCAAACTACCCTGTAAGTAAAGCGACGACTGTAAAAGTTGGGGCAACCAACTTATTTGGAAAAGATTATGTCCAGATTCCTGGAAGCGGTATGATTGGTCAAATGTCTTATATTTCTCTTACCTACAATCCGTAAAATAGAAAGCACAAATAGTAAAAACACCCTAATTCATTTAGGGTGTTTTTTTTGGTCTAAAAAAGCAAAAAAACAACTTTTTTATTCCATTTAAACTGCTATCTTTGCACCTTGAAAAAAGAGGTAAAACTCACATACAAACAGAACTAACAATTAATAGTTACAACAATGTCTAAATTAACAGGGAAAGTTGCTCAAATTATTGGACCAGTAATTGATGTCGCATTTACAACAGGAGAAGGTCTTCCTCAAATTTTCGATTCGTTGGAAATTACAAGAGAGAATGGAACTACTTTGGTGCTAGAAGTTGAACAACACATTGGTGAAGATACAGTAAGATGTATTGCCATGGATTCAACCGACGGTTTGAGTAGAGGAGCAGCAGCAGTTGCTACAGGAAACCCAATTAAAGTACCCGTAGGTGATAATATTTACGGTCGTTTATTCAACGTAAATGGAGACCCAATTGACGGCTTGAAAGCATTGCCAAAAGACGGAGCGAATGGAATGTCTATTCACCGTGAGGCACCAAAATTTGAAGACTTGTCTGTTTCTACAGAAGTTTTGTTTACAGGAATTAAAGTAATTGATTTGATCGAGCCTTACTCAAAAGGAGGTAAAATTGGATTGTTCGGTGGTGCCGGTGTAGGTAAAACTGTATTGATTCAAGAATTGATCAACAATATTGCAAAAGGACATGGAGGACTTTCTGTATTTGCAGGAGTAGGTGAAAGAACCCGTGAAGGAAATGACTTGATGCGTGAAATGATTGAAGCTGGAATTATCCAATATGGAGAAGAATTTGAGCATTCCATGGAAGCAGGTGGATGGGACTTGGAAAAAATCGATCATGAGAAAATGAAAGATTCCAAAGTAACCTTTGTATTTGGACAAATGAACGAACCTCCTGGAGCACGTGCGCGTGTGGCCTTGTCTGGTTTGACAATTGCGGAATACTTCCGTGATGGAGCAGGAGACTCTCAAGGAAAGGATGTTTTGTTTTTCGTCGACAACATCTTCCGTTTTACACAAGCAGGTTCTGAGGTATCTGCCTTGTTAGGTCGTATGCCTTCAGCTGTTGGATACCAACCAACGTTGGCAACAGAGATGGGAGCGATGCAAGAGCGTATTACTTCTACCAAAACAGGGTCTATTACTTCTGTACAAGCCGTATATGTACCTGCAGATGATTTGACAGATCCAGCACCGGCAACAACTTTTGCTCACTTGGATGCAACAACTGTATTGTCTCGTAAAATTGCAGAATTGGGAATTTATCCAGCAGTAGATCCTTTGGATTCTACGTCTCGTATTTTGACCGAAGACATCTTAGGAAAAGAGCATTATGCATGTGCGCAAAACGTAAAAGAATTGTTGCAGCGTTACAAGGAATTGCAAGATATCATCGCTATTTTAGGGATGGAAGAATTGAGTGAAGAAGACAAATTAGTGGTACACCGAGCTCGTAGAGCACAACGTTTCTTATCACAGCCTTTCCATGTTGCGGAACAATTTACAGGGATACCTGGAGTGTTGGTAGATATCAAAGATACGATCAAAGGATTCAACATGATTATGAATGGGGAATTGGATCAATATCCAGAGGCAGCCTTCAACTTAAGAGGATCTATCCAAGAAGCGATTGATGCCGGAGAAAAAATGTTAGCAGAAGCCTAAACTAAAGAATAAAAACTACAAGAATATGTTTTTAGAAATTGTATCCCCAGAAGCAACATTATTTAGTCAAGAAGTTGCGTCTGTATCAGTACCAGGAATCAATGGTGAGTTTCAATTATTGAACAATCACGCAGCCATTGTTTCTGTATTAGGGAAAGGAAACATTCGTATTCAAGGAAAAACAATTGAAATTCAAGAAGCATTTCAATCAAATTTTTCCAATGAAAACGGGCAGTATGTTTTGGAAATTGCTAGTGGTACGATAGAAATGAAAGACAATAAGGTAATCGTTCTGGTGGATTGATTATTTTCAAACTTTATATCAAAAAACTCCAAGTATGTTTGCTTGGAGTTTTTTGTTTTTTAAAACGTTTCTTTTTTTTGAGTAAAACCTGTTACATTTGTCTTAGAAAAGAGGCTTGCATTCAAGATGAATAGATTTCCAGAAGAATTAAAAAGAAAAATCAACCAACGAAAAGAAGACGATTCCTTTCGAAATCTGATGCAATTATCTTCAGGCGTAGATTTTGTTTCCAATGATTATCTGGGTTTTTCTAAAAAAGAAGTCATTCAGGAAAAAGCATTGGAATTGCTCGGTAAAAACCATTTTAAAAATGGAAGTACAGGTGCACGTTTGCTCTCAGGAAATCACCCGCTTCACGAACTTGTGGAGACACAGTTGGCGAATTTTCATAAGACAGAGGCTGCATTGCTTTTCAATTCGGGCTACGATGCGAACATCGGTTTGTTTTCTGCCATCCTTCAAAAAGGAGCAACTATTTTTTATGATGAATTGATTCATGCCTCCATACGAGATGGTATTCGTTTGTCCCATGCAAAAGCGTTCAAATTCAAGCACAATTCTTTGGAAGACTTGCGCAAGAAAAGAAACAAAGCATCTGGGACTGTGTTCATTGCTGTAGAGTCTGTTTATTCGATGGATGGAGACAGTGCACCTTTGAAAGAATTGGTAAACTTTTCTATAAAAAACAATTGTTTTTTAATTGTTGACGAGGCACATTCGAATGGAGTTTTTGGAGAAAATGGGAGCGGAATGCTACAAGCCTTAAATTTGCAAAACGAGGTCTTTGCAAGAGTACACACCTTTGGAAAAGCCTTGGGATGTCATGGAGCAGTAGTGCTGGGCTCGAAGGAGCTAAAGGAATATTTGGTTAATTTTTCGCGTTCTTTCATTTATACTACCGCTGCTTCCTTGCATTCGGTGGCATTGATTTCCGCTGCATATCAAGAGTTGTATATCTCGGAAGAAAGCGCAGCCTTGAAAAAAAATATTCTCTTTTTCAAAGAAAAAATCGTAGAGAATAAGCTACAGCATTTGTTCGTTGAAAGTGACAGTGCCATTCAATGTTGTCTGATTTCAGGAAATAAAAAAGTGAAAGACATTGCAGGAGCTTTACAAAAAAAGGGGTACCAGTTAAAACCCATTTTGTCACCAACAGTTCCGAAAGGAAAAGAGCGCTTGAGATTTTGTTTGCACAGCTATAATATAAAAGGAGAAATAGCGGAAGTTTTGCGGCTATTAGCTACTTTTGTAAAGCGAATAGATAACTTCTATTAACCAAGCTTGATGCAGGGAGAAAATAAGTGCGTCGTGGGGCAAAGACAATAAAAAGAAACCGATGAAAATTTTTATTACAGGGATTTCGACAGAAGTTGGAAAAACATTGATTTCAGCCATTGTAACTGAGGCTTTGGAGGCCGATTATTGGAAACCGATTCAGGCGGGAGAGTTGGATCATTCAGACACACATAAAGTGAAGGCATTGATTTCAAATAAGAAATCAAAATTTCATGCCAATGCTTATGCTTTGCATACCCCCATGAGTCCGCATGCCGCAGCCGAGATAGACAATGTTGTCATTGAGATAAATGCTATTAAAATCCCAAAAACAAAAAATCATTTGGTAATTGAAGGAGCAGGAGGTTTGTTGGTTCCTCTCAATAATGAAAACACAATTTTAGACATCATTGCAGACGATTATAAGGTAATTGTTGTCTCAAGACATTATCTGGGGAGTATCAATCACACCTTAATGACTTTGAAAATTTTACAAGAAAGAGGTCTTGAAGTAGGTGTTATTTTTAGCGGAGATCCACACCCTTCGACAGAATCCATCATTCAAAAAATGACGGGGGTATCCGTTATTGGTCGGGTAGCAGAGGAAACAGAAATAAACAAAGAAGTCATCAAACGATATGCGCACTTGTTTCGCGAAAAACTTCTAGATTTATAAAAATAGATACAAAGAACTGTTTATGAGATTGAAGAAGTTGGAAAAAAGAAATTTGGATACGACAAATCGAAAAGGAAGCATGACATTATCAGAAAGAGATCAAAAACATTTGTGGCATCCCTTGACTCAGCATAAGTTGCATTCCAAGCATTTGGCGGTTACTGCGGCCAAAGGGGTGTGGCTATACGATGAAGAAGGCAATTCTTATATCGACGGAATTGCATCTTGGTATACATGTATGTACGGACATTGCAACGAATACATCACTCAGAAAATAACCGCGCAATTGTTCAAGTTAGATCAGGTAGTTTTTAGCGGATTTACACATGAACCCGCCGTAAAAATGTCTGAAAAATTGATGGCGATTCTTCCAGTAAATCAGCAAAAAATATTTTTTTCTGACAATGGATCTACCTCGGTAGATATTGCTGTGAAAATGGCTTTGCAATACCATTTCAATCAAGGAGAAAAAAGATTGAAAATCATTGCATTGGAACATGCATTTCACGGAGATACTTTTGGTGCGATGTCTGTTTCAGGTTTGTCTGTATACAACGGTCCTTTTGAAGATTTTTTATTGAATGTTGACAGGATTGCAGTTCCGAATCAAGACAACTTTGAAGCGGTAAAAAGAAAGTTTACCTCCTTCGTTTCTTCAGGTGAGGTGGCCGCTTTTATTTTTGAACCCCTGGTGCAAGGTGCGGCAGCCATGAAAATGTACGATGCAAAATTATTGGATGAATTGATTGGCATAGCAAAGCAACATCACGTACTCGCGATTGCCGATGAGGTAATGACAGGATTTGGGAAAACTGGAAAATATTTTGCCTCTGATTATCTGCAAAATCTTCCTGACATCATGTGTTTGTCCAAGTCATTGACAGGAGGTGTCGTACCGATGGCCTTGACTACCTGTACGCAGAAGATATACGATGCATTTTTAGCCGATGATATTGGAAAAGGGTTTTTTCATGGGCATACTTATTCTGCAAATCCGTTGGGATGTACGGCTGTTTCAGCAGGAATTGATTTGTTGGTTTCGGATGAGATACAGCAAAACATCCAAAGAATTTCGAAACAGCATCAGCTTTTTGAAGCAAAAATAAAGCAGCATCCCAAAGTAAAAGCAACGCGACAACTAGGCGTTATTGTGGCGTTGGATTTGGCCATTGAAATGGATCGTTATGGTGCCTTGCGAGATCAGTTGTTTTCTTTTTTTATGGAAAATGGCGTCTGTCTTAGGCCTTTGGGGAATACAATCTATATTCTTCCACCCTTTGTTATTTCTGATGTGGACTTGCAAAAAATTTATTCGACTATTGAAAAAGCCTTGTCTTTGTTGTAGGTAGAATAAAGTTTTATGGAAGCATAAAAAAAAAGGGCAGTTTCAAAGAAATCGCCCTTTTGATAAAAAAGTATTACTTAAAGGTTTTCTTCGAGTAAACTTCGAACAAATGGGTTTTTATCTTCCGTTTTTAAGGTTTGTAAGGCATGGTCAAATTTCTTTTTTAGCCAATTATTTTCCAATAGATATTTGATAGCTTCTACTTTTAGGGTGCTATTGTTCGAGCCAAGTGTGGTTGTTGCAAATTTTTCTAAGACTTCATTTTCTTCACTTTCAACACCTGTTGCTAGTGTCAAGAGACACGATAAAATTTCTTTGTTTGATTTTGCAACTTCCATGGGAGCAAGTAACGCTTCGAAAGGAATGTTTTTGCCCAGTTCAGTAATGGCTTCTTTTAAGGCATTTCTTTCCTTGTCACTTCTTGCTTTCAAATATTTTCCGGCAAGAGGTCCCACTTTTTCAAAGGATTCGTTTCGAGCAGGTGCTTTGGCTTTCTTTTCAATTTTAGCAAAAGAATCGGTCAAGCCTACTGTTTTGTTGAAAATCAAGTTGTCAGTAGAAGCGTCTGTGTCCATACAGAAATACCCTTTTCTTTGGAATTGAAATTTGTCTCCTATTTGCGCATTTTTCAAACTCGGCTCTACAAAGGCACTTCCAACTGACAAGGAGTTTGGGTTTATAAATTCTTTGAAATCTCTTTCTTTGTGGCCGTCGGGCGCTTCCTCTGTAAATAGCCGGTCGTACAAACGAACCTCCACTTTTTCGGCGTGCTGTATCGATACCCAGTGCAAGGTTCCTTTTACGCGTCGTGTACTCGCTTCGGTACCACTTCCACTTTTAGAATCTTCATCATAAGTGCAATGTACTTCTGTAATATTTCCATCGGCATCTTTTACCACATCATGTGCTTTGATGATATAGGTGTTTTTCAAACGCACCTCACCTCCCAATTTTAGTCGGAAGAATTTTTTATTAGCCTGTTCTCTAAAGTCTTCTTTTTCAATATAAATTTCTCTCGAAAAAGGAACCTGTCTGTCACCTGCACTTGGATCTTCTGGGTTGTTTTCGGCAGTCACCCACTCCTCTTTTCCTTCAGGGTAATTGGTAATGATCAATTTCAAAGGATTTAAAACAGCCATGACACGGGGAGCCGTTTTGTTCAGGTCATCTTTGATACAATACTCGAGCAAGGCAACATCCGTAACATTGTCTCTTTTCGAAATTCCTGCAGTTTCACTAAACTTTCGGATGGAAGCGGGTGTATATCCTCGTCTTCTTAAACCAGAGATGGTAGGCATACGAGGGTCGTCCCAGCCATTGACAACTCCTTCTTCAACGAGTTGTAATAACTTTCGTTTGCTCATGACCGTATAACTTAAATTTCTACGGGCAAATTCTCGTTGTTTGGGTCTTAATTGGTGGGTGTCCACAATTTGATCCACATACCAATCGTATAAGTCGCGGTGACTTTTGAATTCTAATGTACAGATAGAATGGGAAATTTGCTCCAAATAATCCGATTCGCCATGCGTCCAATCGTACATTGGATAAATGCACCAATCGTTTCCAGTTCTATGGTGTTCTTTTTTAAGGATGCGATACATAATTGGGTCACGCATGTGCATATTTATGTGTTGCATGTCTATTTTGGCACGCAATACGTGAGAACCTTCTTCAAAATCTCCATTTTTCATTTGTTGAAAGAGTGCCAAGTTGTCTTCGATAGCACGGTTTCTATTAGGGCTATCCACTCCAGGTTCTGTGGGGGTTCCTTTTTGTAAGGCCATTTCCTCAGAAGAAAGATTGTCTACATATGCCTTGCCTTCTTTAATGAGTTGGAGTGTCCAATCGTAGAGTTGTTGAAAATAATCGGAAGAGAAAAATTCTTTGTCCCACTCAAAGCCCAACCACTTTACATCTCTGCGTATGGCATCTACATATTCTTGCTCTTCTTTAGCAGGATTGGTGTCGTCAAAGCGAAGGTTTACAGGAGCCTCGTATTTCAATCCTAAACCAAAATTAAGACAAATAGAAGCTGCATGTCCGATATGTAAATATCCATTTGGTTCAGGTGGAAAACGAAAACGCAACTTGTCAGGAGACAAACCGTTTTTAAGATCTTCCTCAATGATTTGTTCAATAAAGTTCAAAGACTTTTTTTCATCTGTCATCTTCAACGAGTTGAAAGGGTTTGTAAAGCTGCAAATTTAAAGAAAATAGAATAAAAAATAGCGGAATTGAACAAGCCTTTGTTTGAAATGGAATTGGTGATTTGAAGATGTGATTTTTTTGTCAAATTTAGAAAAAAAGCGATCCTGTGTGGATTGGATATATTTTTCCAGTGTGGCGGAGGCTTCTCGTTTGAGTTTCCGTAAATTTGCAATCAAACAAAATAAAAATGGGAACCATCAAAGTTGAAAATATACGTACCTATTCCTATCACGGGTGTCTGGAGGAAGAGGCAAAAATAGGCTCTGATTATCGCGTGGACATTGCTGTCAAAGCAGATTTGGAAAAATCTTCTTCCACTGATCGGCTTTCAGATACGGTAGATTACGTTCATTTGAACTTGATCGCAAAACAAGAAATGGCAATTCGATCAGAATTATTGGAACATGTTGCCAAAAGAATTATTGACCGAGTGTTGGTTGAAATACCGATGGTGCAAAAAGTAAAAGTTGCTGTTTCTAAGATAAATCCACCTATTGGAGGAGATGTTGAACAAGTGACTGTAGTGCTTTCTGAAAAGAGAAAATAATCCTTGAAAGTTCTTGTGCAGATAGTAAAAATGTCTAAATTTGCATCCGCAATGGCGTTGTGGCCGAGTGGCTAGGCAGTGGTCTGCAAAACCATCTACAGCGGTTCGAATCCGCTCGACGCCTCTAAAAAACCATCTTGATCCAAGATGGTTTTTTTATTTATTTAACATACTTCTTCCGAAAAAAGTAGCACTTTTGTAAGCATTGCCATATTTGGCAAAAGCAGCCGCATTCATGAATGTAGAATTTCTTATATTCGTAGAGAACGCGCACTCGTAAATTTTAAAAAAGGAGCCTTTGAAAATTTATCCTATCGAAACCGGACGTATCAAACTCGATGGCGGAGCCATGTTTGGAGTCGTACCCAAAACTATTTGGCAAAGAACAAATCCAGCAGACGCGCATAATAGGATTGAGGTTTCTATGCGAAGTTTGTTGATTGAAGATGGAGAACGATTGCTATTGATTGACACGGGGATAGGTAACAAACAATCCGAATCTTTTTTTGGTCATTTTGATGTGTCGAGAGATTTTTCTTTAGAACGTTCACTGGCCAACTACGGTTTCCATAAAGACGATATCACAGATGTTTTTTTAACGCATTTGCACTTCGATCACTGTGGAGGATGTATCGAGTGGAATGCCACCAAAACATTTTTTCAACCCGCCTTTAAAAATGCGCGGTTTTGGTCCAACAAAGAACATTGGAAATGGGCAACTGAGCCAAATTCAAGAGAAAAAGCCTCTTTTTTATCAGAGAATATTTTACCCATACAAGAAAGTGGACAATTGAATTTCGTTGAAGTCAACGATGAAAATTATTTGAAAAATACTGCTTTGGGCTTTGAGATATTTACGGTGGATGGACATACAGAAAAACAAATGTTACCGCACATTCGTTACAAAGGGAAAACCATTGTTTTTGTCGCTGATTTGTTGCCGACAATTGGTCATATTCCATTGCCATATGTGATGAGTTATGACACCCGACCACTTTTAACGATGCAAGAAAAAGAGCTTTTTTTAAGGGAAGCAGTAGCTCAAGAATACTTGTTGTTTTTGGAACACGATGCTTCGAACGAATTATGCACCATCAAACAAACGGACAAAGGGTTTCGTTTGAAAGAAACATTTTCTTTTAAAGATCAATTCACTATTTAAAAAATAAAAAACATGAAACGATTCAATGAAACCTGCTTCGCTGTTCTCTTACTAATTTCTATAGGAAGTTGTAGGTCTATTCGCAATATACCGGTTCCCAAAGCAAGTTTGAACGCTGTGGAATTGCCTGCAAAAGAGCAGATGCTTACTGAATTCCAAAAACAAACTTGGGGACATGCAGATCTTGCGACAGACACCATTCCAGGAATGAGTGTTGCAAAAGCATATGATTTTTTAAAAGGGAAAAAAGCGACAGAAATTATTGTCGCAGTAAATGATTCAGGAATCGAATTGAAACACGATGCTTTGAAAAATGTACTGTGGGTCAATGAAGACGAAATACCAGGAAACGGAGTCGATGATGATAAAAATGGTTATGTCGATGATGTTCATGGCTGGAATTTTTTGGGTGAAATCTACGATGAGAACCTTGAAATAACTCGATTGATAAAACAGAAATCTGTAAAATTTGAAGGCACGACAACAGCTCAAATTTCAGAGGCTGATAAAAAAGAATACCAAGAATACATGGAACTCAAAGAAGTGTTTGATGCAAAATTGGACAAGGCTTCCGAAAGTAAAAATAAGTATACTTCTTATTATAAGATGTACGAATCTGCCCACAATGCCATGTTACAAAGCACGGGTAAAGAGGTTTATACGTTGGCAGACGTGACGGCTATTGTAACAACGGATGAAGCGTTGAGCAAACAAAAAGAAATGACTATCCGAGTATTGACAGGAGGAACGAGCTACCAAGAAGAAATGGCTCATTTGAAAGGAGGTGTTGCTTATTACACATCCCAAGTAAACGCTTTTTACAATTTGGATTTCAATCCCAGAAGTACATTGTTGGGAGATAATGAGTTTGATATGTCAGTAACAGATTATGGAGATGGAGACCCAAGCAATCGGGAAAAAGATGAAATTCACGGCACGCACGTTGCAGGAATTATTTTGGCGGAAAAGATTAATGAAAATGGGATGAGTGGAATCGCAAAGAATGTGAAATTGATGTCGGTGCGTTGCGTACCGAACGGAGATGAGTATGACAAAGACGTGGCTTTGGGATTCAGATATGCCGTTGACAACGGTGCAAAAGTAATCAATACAAGTTTTGGCAAAGGGTATTCTCCAAATGTGGAATGGGTTTACGAAGCTATTCGCTATGCGGAAAAACACGACGTATTGATCGTAAATGCAGCAGGCAACAACGCGCAAAATATTGATGAGATAGGTGTATTTCCAAACGATGCCCCAGATTTGACAAATGAAATTTCTGACAATATGATTACGGTTGGGGCAATGAGTTCTTCTTACGACGAACACCTCTTGGCTACATTTTCAAATTATGGAAAAAAAAATGTAGATATTTTTGCTCCCGGCGTAAAAATCTATGCGCCTGTTACGGAGAATTCGTATCGGTTTTTAAGTGGAACCTCCATGGCTTCTCCTTCAACGGCAGGGGTAGCAGCCTTGCTACGTTCCTATTACCCCGCCCTTTCGGCAAAACAAGTAAAGCGTATTTTGATGAATTCTGGAACACTTATTCCTTTCAAGGTCATCCAACCAGGAACAACAGATGTTTTGGTTTCGTTGTCTGAATTGTGTGTCACTGGAAGAATTGTAAATGCATACAACGCTGTCCGTATGGCTGAAAGTATGGTATCGAAAAAGTAGGGTTTAATTTTTTAATGATGAACAAGTGAGAGCACTGTTTGTAAGTTTTGTTTTTGCCGTTTTCTTGACGCAATCCTCGAGGGCACAAAAAAGTTGCTATTGGCAGCAAGAGGTTGACTATGTGATGGAGATTGATATGGATGTACAAACCTATCAATACAAGGGAAAACAAAAATTGACCTACACGAACAATTCTCCGGATGTCTTGAAAAAAGTGTACTATCATTTGTATTTCAATGCTTTTCAGCCAAATTCGGAAATGGATGTCCGCGTGCAACACAGCAAAGATCCCGATCCGCGTATGGTTACAAATACAGGCACTTCGGAAAATCCTGTACTGACAAGTAAAATAGCGCTTTTGAAACCTAATGAAATCGGATTTATCGAAATTAATTCTTTGAAGCAGAACAAGGAACTACTGACCTACAAGATTGATGGGACGATCTTAGAAGTGTATTTAAACAAGCCTATTGCACCTGGGAAGAAGGCTGTTTTTGAGATGGAATTTTTGGGACAGGTACCAAATCAGGTGAGACGCTCGGGAAGAAATAATAAAGAAAACGTTGCGCTGTCCATGACGCAATGGTACCCCAAAATGGCAGTCTATGATGTTGAAGGATGGCATGCGCAATCGTATATTGGGAGAGAATTCTATGGCGAGTGGGGCGATTTTGATGTCACCTTGTATCTCGATAAAAAATATACAGTTGGTGGGACAGGAGTTCTACAAAACACGGAAGAAGTTGGACATGGTTATTCGCAAGCGGGTGAAGAATTTAAAAAAGGAGAAGAAGGCAAATTAAAATGGCATTTCAAAGCGCACAACGTACATGATTTTACTTGGGCAGCAGATCCTGATTTTACACACGATGTTATTTTAACAAAAGAAGGAACGGTACTTCGCTTTTTTTACAAAAGCACCATGACGAAATCCTTCTTGCAAAATTGGAAAGATTTGCAGCCGAAAATAGCAGAGTTACTGTCGTACTATAACCAGCAAATTGGGACATATCCGTACCCACAATATTCTGTGATACAAGGGGGAGATGGAGGAATGGAATACGGGATGTGTACCTTGATTACCGGGGAAAGAAGTTTTGGAAGTTTGGTCGGGGTAGTAGCCCATGAATTGGCACATTCTTGGTTCCAGTTTGTATTAGCGACTAACGAAAGTAAGTACCCATGGATGGATGAAGGTTTTGCAACGTATATTTCACAAAAAGCAGAGGATAAGGTACTCGAGAGGTTTTCTAAAAACCCAAACAAAGCAAGCTACGACAGTTATTACAAATTTGTAAAGTACAATATTAGTGAGCCCATGACAACCCACGCTGATTATTATCGTTACAATTATGCTTATGGAATTTCTAGTTATGACAAAGGCGCTATATTTTTGAAACAACTGGCGTATGTTATCGGAGAGGATTCTTTAGAAAAAGCCTTGCAGAAGTACTATGTAGATTTTATATTCAAACATCCGACACCTCACAATTTTTTGCGAACAGTGGAGAAAATTTCAGGAATATCCTTGGACTGGTATTATAACAATTGGATAGAAACAACACGTACTATTGATTACAGTGTATCGGTAAAGAACGGAAATGAAATTGTTCTCGAAAGAATAGGTTCTATGCACATGCCCATAGATCTTATGGTTTCTTATGAAGATGGAACAAAAGCATATTTTTACATCCCTATAGTTGCTATGAGGGGAGAAAAGAGAACCAATGCAGAACTCTTAAACGATTGGTCATGGGTGGCTCCGAAATACCGTTTTTCAGTTCAAAAAAAGATCCAGTCAGTTTCCATCGACCCGCTAGAATTGATGGCAGATATTGACAAAAGCAACAATCGTTTTCCAAGAAAGTAATTGAATAGTAGCTACTAGGAATCAGACATCGTCAAAATCGATGGTGATTTTTTCGGTGGTTGGGTGCGCCAGGCATGATAAAACAAGTCCTTCTTCCAAATCGCTTTCGCTTAGGATAGAATTAGCAGTCATGCGTGCTTTCCCTTCCGTTACTTTGCACATACAGCTGCTACAAACCCCTCCTTGACAGGAGTATGGAACATCCAAATTGTTGCGTAATGAAGCAGCCAAAAGAGTGTCGTTTTTGTCCATAGAAAAGGTCGTTTCTTCATCATCTACCAAAACCGTGATTTCTGAAATGCCTTCCTGGTTGGTAACTTCTTTCGTGTTGGTGGAAGAGACAAACAATTCAAAATGTATATTTTTTTTCGAGAAGCCGTCTTCTGATAGCGTCTTTGAAACGGTCTGGATCATTTCTTCAGGACCGCAAAGAAAGGCTTCGTCAAAACGAAGGTGGTTGAATTTTTCTCTTACAATAGCATGTACAGTCGCTTTGTCGATTCTGCCATATTCGGCGCCTTTTGTTTCTTCTTGGCTAAATACATATTTTATGTTTAAACGGGCTATAAATTTTTGCGCCAAAGCATCGAGTTCTTCTTTAAAAATGGTTTCTTGATTGCTTTTGTTCCCATAAACTAGAGTAAAAGTGGATTTGGGTTCGTTTTCCAGGACAGTTTTAATCATGGAAAGAATGGGTGTAATCCCACTTCCTGCAGCGAAACCTACATAATTTTTCAGCGCCTTATTGTCGGTGTTTAGTTTGAAAATTCCCTCGGGAGGCGCCACCTCCAAAGAATCTCCCAAATTCAAATATTGAAAGGCGTGGTTGGAAAACACCCCGTTTTTGATGGCTTTGACAGCAATTCGCAAATCACCACTTTTTTCGGACGAACAAATAGAATAAGCTCTGCGAATGGTTTCATTGTTTATTTCAGTTCGAATAGTGACGTACTGTCCGGCTATGAACTTATATGTTTTTTCCAAATCAGAAGGAACTTCAAAAAGAATGGAAACCGCATTGAATGTTTCTTTGACGATTTCTTTGATTTTTAAGTTGTGAAATTGTGGCATTGATCTATGGTATGTAATTCCATACAAAAGTAAGAAACTTCTAAAAGATGCAGCTCAAATTGTTTGAATTTAAGAGAAGTTTAATTATAAACATATCTTAAGGATTCCTGACTTTAAATAAAGTATCTTTAAACAGATAAAAAAAAATGAAAGAATCTGGTTTTACTTTGCAAGAGATGTTGGGGATTGAACACCCCATCATTGTAGCTCCTATGTTTTTAGTTTCCAATGTCGAAATGGTAAAAGCAGTGATGGAAAAAAATGTGGCGGGATGTATTCCAGCTTTGAATTACCGCACGATTCCAGAGCTCAAAAAAGCGATACGAACACTTCAGAAAGTCAAAACGCCAAAAGGAGCTTTTGGAATCAATATCATCGTAAACAAATCCAATTTAAAGTACAAAGAGCAATTGTATGCTTGTTGTGAGGTTGGAGTCGATTTTATCATTACTTCTCTTGGCAATCCAGAAGAAATTATTCGCAAGGCACATCAAAAAAACATCAAAGTATTTTGCGATGTGGTCAGTGTAGTGCATGCCAAAAAAGTAGCTGCTTTGGGTTGTGATGCTTTGATTGCTGTCAATAACAGAGCAGGAGGGCATCGCGGAGATTTGAAACCGGAAGAATTGATTCCAGAGCTCGTCAAACAATGCAATATCCCAGTAATTTCGGCAGGAGGAGTTGGGAATAAAGAAGAACTGAAGGAGATGTTGGATTTAGGTGCAGTTGGAGCTTCTATTGGAAGTCCTTTTATTGCGTCTGAAGAAGCGAGCATTTCAAATGAATACAAACAAGCATGCGTGGATTATGGTTCGGAAGATATTGTAGTCACTCAAAAAATTTCTGGAACTCCTTGTACAGTGATCAATACACCCTATGTGAAAAAAGTGGGTACCCAAGAAACGTGGCTTGAAAACTTGCTGAAGCGGAATAAAAGATTGAAAAAATGGGTAAAATTACTCCGTTATCTCAAGGGATCTGCCGATGTGGCACAAGCAGCTAAAAAAGTAACTTACAAAACTGTCTGGGTTGCTGGGCCGAGTATTGGTCATACGAAAAAAATAGAGTCCGTAAAATCTATCGTGGATCGTTTTCTGTAAAGCATGACATGCTTCAGCTCCGACAAACAAAATTGCGTTTTCCCAAGGGGTCAAACCATAATATAATTTGTAGTTTTACGTTTCATTTTTGACCTTCAGTTGTAAGGCAGCGAAAAAATATAAAAACTACTTGAACACGAAATTTTTCCATATTCTTTTTTTGATTGCCACAGTGCTTGGATGTAGCACAAAAAAAAATCGTTTTCTCAATCGTAAATACCATGCGATGACAACAGAATACAATATTTTGTACAATGGTGAAATTGCTTTTGAAAAAGATTGGAAAGAAATGCAAGAGAACTATGAAGACAATTATTGGAATGTACTGCCAATAGAACCCCTTGAAATTAAGGAGGATTATGTTGAAGAGTCTGTTCCCAAAAAGAAGGGAGTTTTAGAAAACGAATCAGATGAAAAACAAACGCCATTTGAAATTGCTGAGGCAAAAGCAGTAAAAGCCGTGCAAAAACATTCGATGTTCATAGACGGTTCAGAACGTAACAGTAAAATAGACGATGCTTATTTGCTTTTAGGGAAGTCGCGGTATTATTCACAGCGTTTTATCCCCGCCTTGGAAGCTTTTGACTATATCTTAAAGAACTATCCAGAGGCAAGTCTGATCAAAGAAGCAATTGTATGGAGAGCAAAAACCAACGTTCGTTTGGAAAATGAAGAAGTTGCTTTGGAGTCCTTGCAAGAAAGGCTGCAAGAAGAAAAAGCACAGGGTAAAATTGACGCATCAATTGTTGAAGAAGCGCATATGATATCCGCAATGGCTTGGAATCAATTGGACAGTGTCGCGATGGTGATTCATCATTTGAACGAAGCCGTAAATTTTAGCAAAGACAAATCCAAAAAAGCAAGAAACCTTTTGATTCTCGGGCAGCTATACCTTCAGGAAGGCGAGCGTGAGCTTTCTCAGAAATCCTTTCAAGAGGTGATTTCATTGAAGAAAATTCCTTACAAATATAAAATTCATGCAGAAATAGAAAGGGCAAAAAACTACACAAATGACACTCCTCCAAGTCAAATAGTTGACAGACTGCAAGAACTTATTGAAATCAGAGAAAATCGTCCTTATTTGGCGGCATTGTATCATCAATTGGGTGTTGTTCATAAAGAAAGCGGTTCGAGAGATTTGTCCGTTCAGAATTTTGTAAAATCCATTCATACCAAAAACGCTCAAAATTTCCAAAAAGGACTTTCTTATGAAATTTTGGGAGATTTGTTTTTTAAGGAAGCCAACTATAAAAATGCAGGAGCATATTACGATAGTGTCCTCCAGGTTTCAGGAAAAATAAAAAGCAAACGGATCCGTAGAATCTCGAAAAAGCGAGAAAATTTAGAAATAGTACTCGTTTTTGAACAACGAATCAAAAGAAATGATAGCATCTTTCATTTGTTGTCCATTGAACCCTCAGAGCAGGTTCTTTTTTTTGAAAAATACATCACACAGTTAAAAATCAAAGAGGCGGAGGCATTGAAAGTAGCAACATTGCAACAAAAGTTGGCAGTCTATCAAGAAAGAGCTGTAAATACTGTGGGCCCTGGGCAGCAATACACCTCTAAATCAGGAGGGAAATGGTATTTTTACAATCAAGAAACCTTGGCTTATGGAGCTCAGGACTTTCAAAGGAACTGGGGTAAACGAGAATTAAAAGACAATTGGAGGTGGTCTTCAAAATTGGCGATTGTTGAAAATAAATTGGAGGATGCTTCGCTTGAAAAGAAAAAAAATGCAGTTTCAAATGAGCTGTTGGAAAAATACAATCCGATGTTTTATATCGATAAATTGCCAAAAACAACAAAAGAAAGAGACAGTATTTTTGTCCTTAGAAATACAACGTATTACCAATTAGGATTGGTTTATAAAGAACAATTCAAAGAAACAGAACTGGCATTGGAAAAGTTAGAAAAGTTGCTTTCTTATGATCCAAGTCAAAGATTGGTACTCGGAGCAAATTATCAGTTGTACAAAATGTACAAAGCACAAAACTCTCCCTTAGCAGGAATTTATAAAAAAGTTGTTGTCAATCAATTTCCCAATTCTATTTTCGCTAGAATGATCTTGCAGCCGGAAGATTATAATGTCCGAGAACAAGGTGAAGCATTGCTAGAAGACAAGTACAAAGAAATCTATTATCTTTACAGTTCTGAAAATTACAAAGGGGCTTTGAAAGAAATTGAAAAGGCAATGTTTTCATTTGAAGGAGATAAATTACAACCAAAGTTGGCATTGCTTCGTGCTCATGTATTGGCAAAACTAGCAGGAAAGACAGCTTATAAAAAAGCATTGGAATTTATAGTTTTGAATCACGTCAATACAGAAGAAGAAAAAAGAGCTAAAGAGCTGTTGAAAAAAATAAAATAAAACCTCAATATTAACAATTTGATTATGAAGGATACGACAATTTACGAACGAAATGTGATAGGAAAAAAAACAACGATTAACGGAGAAATCAATTCACAAGGAGATTTTAGAATTGACGGTGTTGTTGAGGGGAGTATACAAGCCAAAGGGAAAGTGATTGTCGGAAAGGAAGGCCGAGTGCAAGGAGAAATAAATTGTTCCAATGCAGAGATAGAAGGACATGTTTCAGGCAATCTTGTGGTAGACAATATGCTCAGTTTGAAGGCATCTTCATCTGTCACAGGAGAGGTGATAATTGGGAAATTAACCGTAGAACCAGGAGCGGTTTTCAATGCGGTTTGCAGTATGAAAGGAATGGTGAAAGAATTGGTGAAAAATGAGCAAGAAAGATCAGAAGAAAAAACAGCTTAGTACGTTTTTCCAATTTACAGGCATGGCTTTTCAAATGGGAGGAACCATTTATTTAGGAAGTCTTTTAGGGTCTTGGTTGGATGTCAAATTTGAAAATGAAAATCAATTTTACTTTAAAGTCCTGACATTAGTGGCTGTTTTTTTAGCCATGTATACTGTGATAAAAAAGGTGCACAAAATAGGAGGTAAATAGAAATGGTAAAAAGAATAATTTCGTATGTTTTTATAGCAACACTGCTGTTTTTAGTGGTGTTTTTTGTACATCAAAATTTTATGAGCGTGGAAGATTTACAGTACTCCTTGTTCCATGTGTATTTGTTTCATTTTATTTCAACGCTTGTTATTTATACTTTGATAGAGGGCGTTTCTTGGAAAATGCCCAACCAAGCAGGCTATGCCTATTTGGCATCAATTTTTTTAAAAATTGGCTTTTTTGTATTGCTTTTTAAGGCAACTATTTTTTCAGATATTGTCTTGGAAAAAGAGGGAAGAATTTCTCTTATCGTCCCTTTATTTTTGTTTCTAATAGCCGAGGCGATCGCGGTTTCAAGATTGTTGAATTCCAAATTGTAATTTGATTTTCTCTTTATTTTTTTATAGCCTGGATAATGTCCGATGATTGTATTTAAGTGATTTACAATGTTATGTTTATGACAAAAAACATAAAAACATAAGATCAAAAAAAAACTACGTAGAAACTTGTAAAAAAAGAGGATGAATATTTAATATATTGTTACCTTTGCACGGAAATTTAGAAAATGTAAATTTTATACAGAATTGAAAAGTATGAATACAGTACAGAAGTCGATCAAAGGAATGATGCTATTTGCAGTTATGTTAGTGACTGTTTTTACACATGCGAGTGGAGGTCATGGTGAAGATAATCACGATAGTGAGGCTCACGGAAATCAGATTGATACTGCAGAAGAAATTAGAGGGTATATCAAGCATCACTTGCAAGATTCTCATGATTTTGTGCTTTATACAGACGGTGCAACAGGAAAGCATTATGGATTCTCATTGCCGGTCATTGTTTCTACAAGCAAAGGAATGAAATTTTTCATGTCTTCCGAATTTCATCACAACGATGATGGGCATGTAGTTGTCGAAAAAGATGGGGTGAAATTAGCAAAGATTCACAGTAAAATATACGAGTTAAATGAGGGTTCAGTGACTGTAGAATTTGATGCAGACCATCATGCTACCAATGCACACAAAGTAATCGATTTATCGATAACAAAAAGTGTTGTTGGAATGTTGTTGACAGCTTTGTTGATGTTTTTGGGTTTTTCTTCATTGGCTAGAGGCTATAAGAAAGGAGCCATTCCAACCGGATTTGCTCGAGTTTTAGAGCCACTTGTTATTTATGTAAGAGATGAAATAGCAAGACCGAATATTGGAGAGAAAAAATACCGAAAATTCATGAGCTTTTTGCTGACGGTTTTTTTCTTCATATGGATTTTGAACTTGTTGGGATTGACACCGCTTGGATTCAACGTAACAGGTCAAATAGCAGTGACCGTTTGTTTGGGACTGTTTACCATGTTTATCTATATGTTTAGTGGAAGTAAAGACTTTTGGCAACACACTTTGTGGATGCCGGGAGTACCTGTGGTATTGAGACCTATATTGGCAGTGATTGAACTGGTTGGATTTGTGCTGATCAAGCCATTTTCGTTATTGGTTCGTTTGTATGCAAACATTACAGCAGGACATTTTGTTGTGATGAGTTTGATCGCCTTGATGATTACGATGAAAGCAGCTTTCGGACCCGTAGCATCGACAGGTATGTCATTGGTGTTGTCATTGTTTATTTCCATAATTGAAATATTGGTAGCGTTTTTACAGGCGTTCATATTTACCATGTTGTCATCTCTGTTTATTGGAATGGCAGTAGAGGAACACGAACATCATTAAAAAGAGAGTTAGAATTTGTTTAATTAATATAAAAATCAAATAGTATGTACAATTTAATTGGAGCAGGATTAATCGTAATCGGTGGAGGAATTGGATTAGGTCAAATTGGAGGAAAAGCAATGGAAGGAATTGCTCGTCAACCTGAGGCAGCCGGAAAAATTCAAACAGCGATGATTATCATCGGAGCATTATTGGAAGGTTTGGCATTTGGTGCTTTGATCTTAGGAAAATAATCCGAAAAGATTTGAAACACATTTCTGTAACGGTTGGTTGCAGAATGTGTTTTTTATATTAAACAAAAAGAAGTTAAAAAATTAATTAGAGATACAATGGATCAGTTATTAAATGATTTTTCACCAGGATTGTTTTTTATGCAAGCAATCATCTTACTAATCTTAATCGGGTTGATGAGAAAGTTCGCTTGGAAGCCTATCTTAGATGCACTACAAAGTAGAGAAGATGGAATTCAAGAAGCATTAGATGCTGCGGAAGAAGCCAAAAAAGAAATGACATCTTTGAATGCAGATAACGAGCGTATTTTAAAAGAGGCAAGAGCTGAAAGAGACGGCCTGTTGAAAGAAGCACGTGATATCAAAGAGCAAATCATTTTAGAAGCGAAAGAAGAAGCTCAAGAGCAGGCGAGTTCTATTATGGAAAGTGCCAAAGCTGCTATTGATGTGGAGAAGAAAGCTGCCATTGCTGAATTGAAAACACAGGTTGCACATTTGTCTATTGAAATTGCTGAGAAAGTAGTTAAAAATGAATTGTCTTCAAAAGACGATCAATTGAAATTGGTTGACAAAATGTTGGGAGACGTTACTTTAAACTAGATAGAAGATGAAAGGTACGAGAGCAGCATTACGTTATGCAAAAGCAGTTTTGAGTCTTGCAAAAGATTCAAACAAAGAAGCTGACGTAAATAAATCGATGTTGTTGATAGCGGAAACTATTGATGAAAACAAAGAGCTTGAAGCAGTTTTAAATAGCCCGGTGATCAAAGTCGACCATAAAATAAAAGTATTGCAAGCAATATTCACGGAAGCGATAGATCAAATTTCATTAGGGGTAATCGGTTTGTTAGGTGAAAATAAGCGTTTGCCTTTGTTGTCGATGGTCGCGAAACAATACACGATTTCGTTTGATCATGATAAGCTGATAGATGTTGCTAAAGTGACGACAGCCGTTCCTTTGACAACGGAATTAAAAGACAAAGTACTTGCAAAAATCAAAGAGTTGACCGGACATGCAGCTTCTCTTGAAAATGTAGTGAATCCCGACATTATCGGAGGTTTCGTTTTGAGAGTAGGCGATATTCAGTACGACGCAAGTATTTCAAATAATTTAAACGAATTGAAAAGACAATTTGACAATAGTCATTTTGTAGCAAAAATTTAATTTTACATCAAAATAAGATAAGATGGCATCAATTAAAGCAGCTGAAGTATCAGCAATTTTAAAAGAACAATTGACAAGTTTTGAAGCTTCTGCTTCATTGAGTGAGGTTGGAACAGTTTTACAAGTAGGAGATGGTATTGCTCGTGTTTACGGGTTGGAAAATGTACAATACGGTGAATTGGTTCAATTTGAATCAGGTCTAGAAGGAATTGTATTGAACTTGGAAGAAGACAATGTTGGGGTGGTGCTTTTAGGAGCTTCCACATCTGTTGTTGAAGGGTCTACAGTAAAACGTACAGAACGTATTGCTTCTTTAAATGTAGGAGAAGGAATTGTAGGTCGTGTTGTAGATACTTTAGGAAATCCAATTGATGGTAAAGGTCCGATTGAAGGAGAAACTTTTGAAATGCCTTTGGAGCGCAAAGCACCCGGAGTTATTTTTAGAGAGCCTGTAACGGAACCATTGCAAACAGGAATCAAGTCAGTAGATGCCATGATTCCAGTAGGTCGTGGACAACGTGAATTGATTATTGGTGACCGTCAAACTGGAAAATCTACGGTAGCCTTAGATACTATTTTGAACCAAAAAGAATTTTACGATGCCGGTGAGCCAGTTTATTGTATTTATGTAGCGATTGGACAAAAAGCCTCTACGGTTGCAGGAATCGTGAATTTGTTAGAAGAAAAAGGAGCATTGGCTTATACAACAGTTGTTGCAGCAAACGCTTCTGATCCAGCACCAATGCAGGTATATGCACCATTCGCAGGTGCAGCTATTGGAGAATATTTTAGAGATACAGGTAGACCTGCTTTGATTGTTTATGATGATTTGTCTAAGCAAGCGGTCGCGTATCGTGAGGTGTCTTTGTTGTTAAGAAGACCACCGGGACGTGAGGCATACCCAGGAGATGTATTTTACTTACATTCAAGATTGTTAGAACGTGCTGCAAAAGTAATCAACGATGACACAATTGCTTCTCAGATGAACGATGTTCCTGAATCGCTACAAGGAAAAATCAAAGGAGGAGGTTCTTTAACGGCATTGCCAATTATTGAAACACAAGCAGGAGATGTATCTGCCTATATTCCAACAAACGTAATTTCGATTACAGATGGACAAATCTTTTTGGAGTCTGATTTGTTTAACTCGGGAGTCCGTCCAGCTATTAACGTGGGTATTTCGGTATCACGTGTAGGAGGGTCAGCGCAGATCAAATCGATGAAAAAAGTATCAGGTACTTTGAAACTAGATCAAGCACAATACCGTGAATTGGAAGCATTTGCAAAGTTTGGTTCTGATTTGGATGCAGCAACGATGAATGTAATTTCGAAAGGGCAACGCAATGTTGAAATTTTGAAACAAGCACAAAATGATCCTTATACTGTAGAAGACCAAGTAGCCATTATCTATGCAGGTTCAAAAAACTTGTTGAAAGATGTACCGGTTAACAAAGTAAAAGAATTTGAAGCAGATTATATTTCTTACTTGAACGGTAAGCACAGGGATGTTTTGGATTCATTAAAATCAGGTAAATTAGAGCAATCTTCATTAGATGTTTTGGAAGCTGCGGCCTCTGAAATTTCTGCGAAATTTGCTTAATATCATAAAGAATTCTAGAAAGTGAGGCGAATATCAAATCGCTTTCTAGGAGTTTTAGTCATCGTAAATTTAGGTAGTCCAACTACAAGAAACAAATACTAAAAGGTATGCCAAACTTAAAAGAAATTAGAAACAGAATTACCTCGATAGGTTCTACGATGAAAATCACGAAAGCTATGAAGATGGTATCTGCTGCTAAATTGAAAAAAGCACAAGATGCAATTACGGCAATGCGCCCGTATTCTAATAAGTTGACAGAATTGTTACAAAGTTTAAGTGCAACTTTGGATACAGATGCAGGGGGTGCTTTTTCCGAACAAAGAAATGTCTCTAAAGTTTTGCTCGTGGTTGTTACCTCAAACAGAGGATTGTGTGGCGGGTTCAATTCTGCGATTGTCAAAGAAACGCAAAAAGTAATCGCGGAACATTACCAAGGAAAAGAGGTGAGTTTATTGACTATTGGTAAAAAAGGAAACGATCTTTTGAGTCGTGATTTCAATGTCATAGACAATCAGTCATCCGTTTTTGATGAGTTGACTTTTGAGAATGTTGCTGAGATTGCTGAAAATCTCATGCAATTATTTGTGGACGGTTCCTATGACAAAATTGAGGTGGTGTACAACAGCTTTAAAAATGCAGCTACTCAGCTAGTAAAGGTAGAGCAGTTTTTACCTATCAAACCCGTAGAGAATGAAAATACCGTAGTGTCGGATTATATTTTTGAACCGCAGAAAGAAGAAATCGTGGCGGCCTTGATTCCGAAATCATTGAAAACACAGCTTTACAAAGCCTTACGTGATTCTTTTGCATCTGAACACGGTGCGCGAATGACGGCAATGCACAAAGCAACAGACAACGCAAATGATTTGAGAAATGACTTGTTGTTGACGTACAATAAGGCGCGTCAAGCAGCAATTACCAATGAAATTTTAGAAATCGTGGGAGGAGCAGAAGCTTTGAATGCGTAATTTTTAAAGAGCAAAATAATAGTGAAGGGCTTCTCAACGTTGAGAAGCCCTTTTTTTGTTTCGAAAGGGAAGTATATTCTCTGGATGTAGTTCTTTTTGGACGAAGCTAATTTTAGAAACTTTTTTCCGAATAAATCAATTTTGGCACGAGTCTTGCACAATACACACTAGATTTAATTGAATTCTAGACATTATTAAATTAGAGATGGAAGGTCTTTGCAGGCTACCTGAAAAATAATAAATAGATTGATGTTCATATTAAGTTTGGTTAGTTAATTTTTGATTGGTTGTGGTTATCCAGTCAAACAAAAGCCGCTCTTTTCCGGAGCGGCTTTCTTGTATAGAAATCACACTTTTACCATAGGTCTTTTTTTAAAATAGTACTAGTTTGCTTCGCAATAGTGAATGCAGTGCGTCACACGTAAAGTTGTGATTGTTTTTTAGCGCATCTCAAATTTCAGGAATGATCGTGTGGTATTTTGAAAACTTTCCGTTAGCTTTGAAAAGAAAAAAATGACCTCAACCCGAACCCTTGTAATTGGAGATATTCACGGCGCATTGAAAGCATTGATACAAGTATTGGATCGCGCGAAAGTGACACCAGATGATACGCTTGTCTTTTTAGGTGATTACGTCGATGGTTGGAGTCAAACCCCAGAGTTGATCAATTATTTGATAGAATTGAAATCAATTCATACCTGTATATTCTTACGAGGAAATCACGATGAACTTTTTTACCGTTGGCTGAAGTATGGAGAGAGCAATGAGACATGGTTGTTTCACGGAGGGCAAACAACGATAGATTCGTATGCCAAGGTATCTATGAATATTAGAAACATACATCTGTATTTTTTTGAAAATTTGGTAAACTATTATATTGACCAAAAAAACCGTTTGTTTGTGCATGCTGGGTTTACGAACCAAAATGGCGTCAAAGACGAATATTTTGAGAAGATGTTGTACTGGGATCGCTCTTTGTGGGAGATGGTATTGGCAATGGACAAAAATTTAGAAAAAGGAAATATTTTTTATCCGAAGCGATTGACGCGTTACCATGAAATATTTATTGGACATACAGCGCTCTCAAGAATTGGCGAAGCGATTCCTAAAAATGTAGCCAACGTATGGAATGTCGATACTGGAGCCGCTCATAAAAACCCGTTGACGCTCATGGATGTAGAGACCAAGCAATTCTGGCAGAGTGACCCTGTTTGTCAAATGTATCCTGATGAAAAAGGGAGAAATTAGCAATCGTTGTTTTGTACAACACAGATTTAACAGTAAATACCCCACTTATTTCCGTTATTGTTTCGTTATTTAATGTATTGCTCTTGCATACATGTTCTTCACAAGATATTGTATCTTGCTATAAATAAAAAGTCTTTTCGACTCATGTTTGTCCTTCATCCCTGCTTGAAATTAGGTTTTAATACCAAACATTCATTAAAAAAATGACATTTATGTTTATCGATAGATTCCGAAAATTGAATGAAGGTTATCTCGCAATTATTCTTATCATATTGGTTGTTGGATTGCTCTTTGTTCTCAAAGCGCAGGAAGATAAATTGTTACAGGTACAGCAAAATGAGGAGGTACATCAACAAAAGTTCATTACTATTGTAAGCAAATGACTTGACCGAAACACTCTTAAGAATTTTCGAATATTATGTTCTAGCAAGTAGAAACAAATTATATTTGTAGCTTATTCGATTTTCATGAAAGAACCCATTTCAATTGCAAGTTTTTCATCTATTTCAAGTTTAGGAAATTCTTCTAGATCTGTTTGGAATAGTTACTTGAATCCAAACCACTTTCTAGCTACCAAAGATTTCGGTAAATTCAGTGCCCCTGTAAGTGCCATATCTGACATACTAAATAAAGAAGTGGAGGCTTTTAGAGATTCGGATAGCAAATATAAAAACCTAGATAGATCTGTTTTGTTGGCCATGTATGTATCAAGAAGGGCTTTGGAAAAAGTCTCTTGGGATCAATCTTTTGGAGTGAATATAGGTTCCTCCAGAGGAGCTACCGAACTTTTTGAGAAATACTACGATGCTTTTCAGTCCGATCCTTTTGGGAGAACAGAAACACTAACTTCTCCCACAACAACTTTGGGGAATATTGCCTCATGGGTCGCACATGATTTGCAAACAAAAGGTCCCGTAATCAGTCATTCAATTACCTGTTCCACCGCCTTGCATTCCCTTCTAAATGGTGTGGCATGGTTGCGTTCAGGAATGGCTGAAACTTTTCTTGTGGGAGGCAGTGAAGCCCCTTTGACAGCATTTACGGTAGCTCAAATGAAAGCCTTGAAAATTTATGCCAAACAAGAAGAAACAAAATATCCTTGCCGAGCTTTTGATTTTTCCAAAGAAAAAAACACGATGGTGTTGGGAGAAGGAGCCGTCGCTATTTGTTTAGAAAAAGGAATTTCTAAAAATTCATTGGCGCTTATTTCGGGAGTTGGATATGCTACTGAAAAATTAAAACACAACATATCAATTTCGTCAGATGCTTTGTGTTTTCAAAAGTCCATGCGAATGGCATTACAAGATGCAAAGTTGGAAAGTGTAGATGTTATTGTCATGCATGCACCAGGTACTATAAAAGGAGATCTGTCAGAATACAAGGCGATTCAAAGCGTATTTGATGCAGAACTGCCAGCCCTCACAACCAATAAATGGAAAATTGGACACACTCTTGGCGCGTCTGGAGTCCTAAGTATGGAGCTGGCGCTATTGATGTTGCAATACCAGCAGTTTATTCCGGTCCCTTTTTTAGAAAAAAATAAAGACCCTAAAAAGATAAATTCAGTACTGATTAATGCCGTGGGTTTTGGCGGGAATGCAGTTAGTATATTGCTTGTAAAATAAAAATATATTTAATTGAATAGGACAACAATCATTTAATTACGTATTTTTGAAATCGAAAAATTTAGAGTAATTATGAGTGAAATCAGACATAATTGGACAAAAGAAGAGATCTTAAAGATTTATAACAAACCCTTGATGGAACTCTTGTTTGAGGCTGCTCAGATACACCGTTTGCATCATGATCCAAATGCAGTTCAAGTGTCAACTTTACTGTCAATAAAAACGGGAGGATGTTCTGAAGATTGTGGCTATTGCCCACAAGCTGCAAGATACCATACCGATATTGAAGGAAATGACTTAATGCCGGTACAACAAGTAAAAGCGCAGGCTTTAAGAGCGAAGGCAAGTGGATCCTCGCGAGTTTGTATGGGAGCATCTTGGCGTAATGTGAAAGACGGTCCAGAATTTGACGAAGTATTGGAAATGGTTCGTACCATTAATAAATTAGATATGGAGGTTTGCTGTACATTGGGAATGGTAACAGAAAACCAAGCAAAAAGATTGGCAGAGGCCGGTTTGTACGCTTACAATCATAATTTAGATTCTTCTGAAGAATATTACAAAGAGGTTATATCGACAAGAGGTTACCAGGATCGTTTGGATACGATTGACAATGTCCGTAAAACAAATGTTACTGTTTGCTCAGGAGGTATTATTGGAATGGGGGAAACTATTGAGGACAGAGCAGGAATGTTAGTTGCCTTGTCCACTTTAAACCCACAACCAGAATCGACACCTATCAATGCATTGGTAGCCGTGGAAGGAACGCCATTAGAAGATCAAAAACCTGTAGAAATTTGGGAGATGATTCGGATGGTCGCTACAACACGTATTGTGATGCCAGAAACCCAAGTGCGTTTGTCGGCAGGAAGAACCCAGATGAGTCAAGAAGGGCAAGCCATGTGTTTCTTTTCCGGAGCAAATTCTATTTTTGCAGGAGATAAATTGCTAACCACGCCAAATCCTGATGTAAATGAAGACATGAAATTGTTCAAAAAATTGGGCTTAAATCCGATGAAACCTTTTACGAAAAAGGTACAGCCAAAAACTGTAGAATCGCAGCATTCTGAATACAAAGCGCAAGGAGAGAATCCGAAATGGACACGTCCAGAACATAAAATTGAACGAAACGAAGAATCGAAAGTAAAAGCAAAAGAGATAAGAGCTCAGTTAAAAGACTAAGGCTTATTTTCAATAAAAAAATCCCGTTACACAACATGTTGTAACGGGATTTTTTTGTAAAGTTGTTTTATTTTTTTTAATCAAATAGTTTGATAACATCATTGGCATTGGCAAACAATAGCAAGGCCATTAGAAGAACAAAACCAGTGATCTGAGCATATTCTAAAAACTTATCACTCGGTTTTTTACCTGTGATCATTTCGTACAATGTAAATACCACATGACCACCATCCAAAGCAGGAATAGGCAACAAATTCATGACTGCGAGCATGATGGATAAGAACGCGGTGATGCTCCAAAATACTTGCCAGCTCCAGGTGGAAGGAAAAATACTTCCGATAGAAATAAATCCACCCAAGCCTTTGTAAGCTCCTGTTTCTGGGTTGAATACTTTTTTCAATTGTTTGAGGTACCCTGTTAAAGTACCATATCCTTTTTCAATTCCCGCGGGAATAGCTTCACCGAAACTGTAGGTCTTTGTCTCTAAGGTGTAATAACCCAATCGCTCCATGTCTTCGTTGGAGAGCGCACCGAGAGCGACTCCTGTTTTCCCATTTTCATCCAGTGTGACAGGAATTTCTAGTTGTTCCTTTCCTCTTTTTACAGTCAAAGAAACCTCTTGGTTTTTGAATGGGCTCAAAAGGATTTCAGCTTGGTCAAAATATTTGACAGGCGTATTGTTGATGGCAGTAATCATGTCTTTAGACTGCAAACCACTTTTTATATTGAGAGAGGACTCAGAAATTTGTCCGACAACAAAAGGATAACGAGGAGAAATAAAACGCCCTTTGCCTTCTTCAATTAATTTTGCAATAAAATCAACCGGTATCTCTTTTACAATACGTTGTCCTTCTCTTTCTATTGTAAATTCATTTCCATTGATTAATTCGGGTACAATATTCGAGAAAGCTTTGATGGGTTTTCCGTCAATGGTTTTTATTTGATCCCCTGTTTGTAAGCCCAATTCTGTTCCTAATCGATTTGTAACCCAAATGCCTCCCTCTAAATTTTCATTAGAGATGTAGCTTTCTCCCCAAGTAAAAAGAATTAAAATGTAAAGCGCAAATCCTAAGATAAAATTGACAAAAATACCACCGAGCATAATAATCAAACGTTGCCAGGCTGGTTTCGAACGAAATTCCCAAGGTTTTGCAGGTTCTTGTAGCTGCTCGGTATCCATGCTTTCGTCAATCATTCCCGAGATTTTTACATATCCTCCTAACGGAATCCAGCCAATACCATACTCGGTGCCCCCTATTTTTTTCTTGAGAAGAGAAAATTTATAATCAAAGAACAAATAAAATTTTTCTACTCTTGTTTTGAATAGTTTGGCAGGGATAAAATGCCCCAATTCATGAAGTACGATCAGTAAGGACAGACTTAGCAGGAACTGCGAAGCTTTTATAAGAATTTCCATAAGGTGTTTTTTGTAAAATACGAAAGCAAATGTACATAATTAAAGTGGAATTATGGAGAGGTGTACTGTCGTAATTGGTGTTAATAAAATGGTAATTTGTCGGAAAATACTTCTTAAATTTGTAATTAAATTATAAAGATGAGTACACATTTTTTTAAGAAATCAATTCCAACCCTCCTGACAATGTTGGCCTTTAGTATTGTCGGTGTTTGTGTTTTTTATCAGCTCTTGACTCCGCAAAAAATATTGCCTATTTACAGTCCTGTCGATGTCAACCCCCGTTTGGTAGATGCTTCGATGCAGCACATTCGGAAAAATCATACCATCGCCAATTTTGACCTGATCAACCAAAATGGAGAGGAGGTGACAGAGCAAACATTCGAAGATAAGATTTATGTGACCGATTTTTTCTTTACCCGATGCGGAACAATCTGCCCAGTAATGACCACAAATATGGGAGTTGTACAAAAAGAATTTTTGAACGATCCTGAAATTCTACTGCTTTCTCATTCCGTCACTCCCGTCATGGACAGTGTTCCGATACTCAAAACTTATGCGGATGCAAAAGGAGTCCTTTCAAATAAGTGGCATTTGGTTACGGGAACCAAAAAAGAGATTTACAAACTTGCTCGCAAAAGTTATTTTGCCGTATTGGATGAAGGAGACGGAGGCGATCAAGATTTTATTCACACAGAACAATTTGTCTTGATTGACAAAAAGAAAAGAATCCGTGGTTATTACGATGGAACCGACTTGAAAGATGTACAACGATTGATTTCGGATATTCGCTTGCTACAACAAGAAAGATAATTCTTTGCTTTTTATAGCAAAGCCCTCTTTAGAATCATTCTAAATCCTTACCTTTGTTTCACTTTTAATAAGAGTTCAAGGACAAATGCGTACAGTTGCAGATTTACAAAAAGGAGAAAAAGCCACCATTGAGGAATTGGCTTTTGATGAAATTCCATTGGCTTTGATGGAGATGGGATGCATCCCTGGGAAACAGGTTGTTTTGATTCAATCAGCCCCCATGAAAGACCCTTTGTATATTAGTGTGAACGGAAGTCATTTTGCAATTCGTCGAGAAACAGCACAACGTATTATTTTAGCCAAACTCTTGTGCGATGAAATCTAAAAAAACGGTAAACATCTCCTTGGTAGGGAATCCGAATACAGGAAAAACTTCTTTATTCAATCAACTTACTGGACTTACACAGAAAGTAGGAAATTATCCAGGAATTACGGTAGATAAAAAACAAGGGACCTGTAAATTAGGAGCTAAGGAAACAGCAATTATTACCGATTTGCCAGGAACGTACAGTATCAACCCAACATCCTTAGACGAAAGTATCGTTTTGGAAACCCTGCTAGACAGTGACCACGAAAATTATCCAGACATTGTGGTGGTGGTTGCAGAGGTAGAAAACATCAAGCGGAATTTGTTGCTTTTTACGCAAGTGAAAGATTTAAAAATTCCCACCCTATTGGTTGTCAATATGGCCGATCAAATGGATAGAAAAGGAATTTCTATCAACATAGAGGCATTAAAAACAATTTTAAATACAGAGATTGTTTTAGTAAGTGCGCGGAAAAGAGAAGGGATAGAGACTTTAAAAGAAGCACTTCTTCGCTATGAAACTTTTGATACCACACCTCTTCAGTCGATCTCAGATAAAATAGACAAAGCTTATTTCGAAAAAATAAAATCGAGACTTAAAGGTTTTTCAACCTACAAATCATGGCTGTTGATTACCCAAAAAAATCCAGTTAGTTTTATTTCAGAAGCCTCTAGAACGATTATAGAGTCCTTTAAGAAAGAGCAACAACAAGTAAAAAAATACCAACACAAAGAAACAATTTACCGCTACCAGTACATCAATGAAATTTTGAAAAAGACCTATTTTATTGATAGAAGTAAAGCAAAAGACTTGCGCAGTAACTTGGATCGAATATTGACGCACAAAGTTTTTGGTTATGTGATTTTTACAGCCATCTTATTTGTGATGTTTCAGTCTGTCTTTAATTGGGCAAGCGTGCCAATGGATTCCATTGATCTTTCCTTTTCCAACCTTAGTGAATGGGCAAAAAAAATGCTCCCACAAGGAGTTATATCCAATCTAATTACCGAAGGCATCATCCCTGGAATCGGAGGGATTGTCATTTTCATTCCCCAAATAGCAATTTTGTTTTTATTTGTATCCATTCTTGAGGAAACAGGCTACATGAGTCGAGTTGTTTTTTTAATGGACAAAATTATGAGGCGTTATGGAATGAGCGGTAAAAGTGTCATTCCTTTGATTTCAGGAACGGCATGCGCCATACCAGCTATTATGGCTACTCGAAATATAGTAGGTTGGAAAGACCGCTTGATTACTATTTTGGTCACACCGTTTACCACCTGTTCTGCACGATTACCGGTCTATGCTATTATCATTGCTTTGATCATTCCAGACAATAGAATTCTCGGGCTGTTTAGTTTGCAAGGTTTGGTTTTGATGGCTCTGTATATATTGGGTTTTGCTTCCGCATTGATTTCTGCTTTTTTACTGAACAAGTTTCTAAAAGTAGATGGAAAAACGTTTTTTATAGTAGAAATGCCTAATTACAAATTGCCCTCTCTTAAAAATATCGCTTTTGATGTATTCGAAAAAACGAAGGCTTTTGTATTGGGTGCAGGTAAAATCATTTTAGCCATCTCTATCGTACTTTGGTTTTTGGCATCTAATGGCGGTGAAGATTTTAAAAATGCCTCACAGATTGTTGTGGATAAATCAACTTCACAGAACTTGACTCCACAAGAATTAGAAGGGGAGATCGCGGCATTTAAACTAGAAAAATCTTACATTGGTAGGATGGGAAAAATAATAGAACCCGTGATTGCTCCCTTGGGATATGACTGGAAAATAGGAGTCGCATTGATCAGTTCTTTTGCGGCTCGAGAAGTTTTTGTAGGGGCCCTTTCCACTATTTACAGTGTGGGTAGTGATGATGAAGGAACGATCAAACAGCGCATGGCAGCAGAAATAAATCCAATTACCAAAGAAAAGCGATTCAATTTTCCAGCAGGAATGTCGTTGTTGGTTTTTTATGCTTTCGCGATGCAGTGTATGGGTACTTTGGCAATTGTAAAAAGAGAGACAAAATCTTGGAAATGGCCGATTCTACAATTGGTTGGAATGGGTGCTTTGGCTTATCTTACAGCTTTTATCACTTTTGTCATTCTAAAATAATGCCTTATGCTTCAGCAAGTTCTTGTTTATGTCTTATTGGTAACAGCCCTTTTATTTTTACTTCGAAAATACATCTTCAAAGGAAAGAAAAAAAACAAATGTGACTCAGATTGTGATTGTCATTAAACGGTTTTTTTTATTTAAAAAAAACCCGACCGATTTTAAAATCGGTCGGGTTTGAAATGTTCGTTAATTTTTTTAGAAGTTCAAAGTCAATCCAACTAAGAAGTTTCTGGTGGCTTGAGGATAGTACCCTTGTACTTCAAATGAAGTTGGTCCTGTCCAATAATCTAAATAAGTATAACCTCTGTCTACATATTCTTTGTCAAAAAGATTATTTACAACGCCTGAAAACACAATAGATTTAAAAATCGAATTTGTTTTTAGTTCATAGATAAAATTCAAATCACTTGTAAAGTAGTTGTCAAGTTTAGAGGCTTCAGTATCTGTGTTGCTTAAGTATTGCTCTCCCACAAATTTCGACAATAAAGAAACTTGAAAGCTCTCTGTGAGATTATAAGATAGCGTATTTCCAGCAATGATATTTGGCGAGAAAGCAATATTGGTAGTTCCAATATTTCTTTGAGCCCCGTCTCTATCTAAAATAAAATTCTCGATTTTATTACTACTGATGGTTAGATTTTGATTTATATTAAATTTTTTAGAAACTTTTACGTTTGCATCAATTTCTAATCCAACACGATAACTATCTTTTACATTTTCTCTTAGATATTCACCAACATCATTCAAACCTCCCGTTTGAATTAATTGATTGTCATAAATCATACAATACAAATTTGTGTTTAGTTGAACGATGTTGTTTTTTAAACGCCAACCCAATTCAAAATCATTTAATGATTCGTGTTTTACAGTTTCACCATTTTCAAAGTCACTTCGGTTGGGCTCTCTGTTTGCTCGTGCATAGGAGGCGTAAATGCTATTTTCTTCATCGATTACATAGGTCAGCCCCACCTTTGGATTGAAAAAATTAAATTTATTATTGACATTTAAAGGAATTCTATCTGATGTCAATCCATCAGTTTTGTAATTGATAAACCTTCCTTGAACATCAATCATCGCGATTAAGTTGTCAGTAAAATTGAAAGTAGCTTTCGAAAATATGCTAAAATCATTTTTAGTAGCATCACTAAAATAATAACGATCTCTAATGCTTGCATTTGGCGCAAACTGCTTTGCCCAAATGACTTCTCCAAAATGATCCCCTGTATAGTTACTATAAGAACCTCCAGAAATAATTTCGAGACTACCCTTTTTATATGTAATATTCCCATTAACAACATAGAAATGATTGTCCAACCAGCGTCTTACTATTAAATCTGTGGCAGGTTTTCCGTCCCATGTTGTCGTTGTCGCTTCTACAACATTATTATATTTGCTTACAGCACTTTCTCCTTTAAATTGTTCGAAGAAACCTTTTCCACGGGTGTAATTTAAGCCAATATTTGTAGACCAATTATTGTTCAGTTTTTCATTCCAATGCAATTGGTAATGATCTTGCCAATAGTTGTCAGTCTCATTATCATAAGTATAAGGGTTTTGACGGCGATTTTCTTTTAATTGAGTCGCATCGATACCATACCAGGCTTGGTAAGTTTTTTCGTGTCCTCCGAAAACCAATGCCTTAATTAAGGTGTTTTTATCGGCATAACTTCCTTGTAAGAAATAAGTTGTTAAATCAGAAGAAGCCCTGTCGATGTATCCATTGGATTTAATTTTAGACACTCTTCCCGCCAGTTCAAAATGATTGTTTAGCTTTCCAGTTGTAAATTTTACGGTGTGTTTTCTTGTTCCGTATGAACCAAAAGAATTCGAAATTTCTCCACCAGCCTCTTTAGAAACAGCGTCTGTTAAAATATTTAGACTTGCACCAAAAGCACCAGACCCATTTGTTGACGTACCAACACCACGTTGCAATTGTAAGTTTTCAACAGAAGAAGCAAAATCTCCCATGTTTACCCAAAACGTTCCTTGACTTTCGGCATCATTGTATGGGATTCCGTTGATCGTAACGTTGACACGAGAAGCATCAGACCCACGTACACGTATGTAAGTGTAACCTACGCCAGCACCCGCATCAGAAGAAGAAACTACAGATGGTAAATAGTTCATTAAAATCGGGATGTCTTGTCCCAAGTTGCGTTTTGCCAATTCTTTTTTACCGAGATTCGAATGAGTTACTGGCGCATTTTCTTTTACACGCACTGCAGAAACCAATACCTCTTCCAAAATATTTTCATTTGAAACAAGCGTAAAAAGAATTTCTTTGTTGCTTTTCACAGCAATACTTTTTGTCAACGAACGAAAGCCTACATAAGAAATGATAAGGGTGTGATTGCCGTTTTCCAATTCCATGGTAAATTCACCATCGTAGTTGGTCGAAGTTCCTTGGGATTGTTCTTTGACCAATACGGTAGCTCCTATAAGAGGCTGGTTGTTTTCGTCAACTACTTTTCCAATGAGTTTACTGGTTTGTCCACTTCCTGTCCATGAAACAAACAAGAGACCAAAAAAAGCTACTAAAGCCTTCGCTTTTTTAAGAGAATGATTTTTTTTCATTTTTTTACAAATGAATAAAAAGAGGCAATTATTCTTAATTTTTAAATTAATAATAATTGTGTACGGTTGTACGTACGGTAAATAATAAATAATGCTTTCGCATTTCCCTTGGCAGCATTACCTGCCCAGGTTCTTTGGGTGTGATCTCAGCCTTGCGGCACCCCTTTATTGAGAACGGAACAAAATTAGAACAGAAAGTTGACATAAAAAAAACAAAGTGTATTTTTTTTAACAAACTTGAAATTCAAGGACCTAAATTTCTGGCTTTTTTCGATTTTCTTTTTTGAGTGCTGCGATTTTTTTATTCTTGAGGCGATTTAATATGGCCGATTTTTTAGGAGTCGTTTTTTTTCTTTTTTTGGGAACATACAAGCCGGATTCTATCAATTTAAAAAAACGTTTTATAGCAATTCCTTTGTTTTTATGCTGACTTCTTAGTGCGTCGCATTGAAGTAGTAAGACACCCTCTTTTGTAAGCTTTGAAACCCATGATTTTTCCAATAATTCTTTTTCAAAAGAGGACAGTCCCAGCGAATTTTTTAGATCAAAGGTCAACTCAATTTTTGAAGAAACTTTGTTGACATGCTGACCCCCAGCACCACTGCTTCGGATGGCTTTGAAAGACAACTCAGAAAGAAGTTTTGAGCGATTCATTTTAAGGAGGAATATTTGTTGGTAGACACAAAGGTAAGGAATCAGTCGCGCTTTTGTTTTGAAGAGAGAAGTCTTACAAAAGAACGATACCAAATTAATAAAACGTACTTTTGCTGCTTATACAAAAAAATTATGTCATTTAAATCTTTAGGACTGCTTTCAGAATTGCTAAAAGCAGTTGATAAACAAGGATATACAAGTCCTTCCCCCATCCAAGAAAAAACAATTCCAACCATATTGAAAGGAGCAGATGTGTTGGCGTCTGCCCAAACAGGAACCGGAAAAACAGCAGGTTTTACCTTGCCGATGTTGCAAAATTTAGCAGCAACGAAAAAAGAAAAATTCAGACCTATTCGAGCATTGGTACTCACACCCACCAGAGAATTAGCAGCACAGGTATATGACAATGTACGTAGTTACAGCGAATACTTAGACATTAGGTCAACTGTCATTTTTGGCGGTGTGAATGCCAAACCCCAAATAAGTGCCCTTCGTTCAGGAGTGGATATTGTTGTTGCAACACCAGGACGTTTGTTGGATTTGGAGAGTCAAAATGCTTTGTCTTTGAAACGAATAGAAATATTGGTTTTAGACGAGGCAGACCAAATGTTGAACATGGGTTTTTTAAGAGACATTAAAAGAATCATTGCATTGATGCCTAAAAAACGTCAAAATTTATTGTTTTCTGCTACCTTTTCAAAAGAAATAAAAAAATTGGCGTCCGAAATTTTGAACAATCCATTGGAAATCAGTGCCACACCAGAGAATACCACCGCAGAAAAAGTAAATCAAAAAACTTATCGCGTTGACAAAGAGAAAAAAGTAGCCCTTACCATCAAATTGATTGCGGATGGAAATTGGAAACAGGTATTGATTTTTACAAGGACCAAACACAGAGCAAATCGTTTGAGTGAGAAGTTGGTAAAAGCTGGGATTACAGCAGCGCCCATACATGGGAATAAAAGTCAGGCCGCCAGAACAAAGGCTTTGGCGGGATTTAAAAGTCAAAAAATTCGAGTGCTCGTAGCGACCGACATTGCAGCGCGAGGCATCGACATTCCGTTATTACCACATGTAATCAATTTTGAGTTGCCAAATGTGCCTGAAGATTATGTGCATAGAATCGGAAGAACCGGTAGAGCAGGAGCAAGTGGTCAAGCTTTGTCTTTGGTAGACGTGGATGAAATAGCATATGTCAGAGAAATAGAAAAATTATTGGGCGAAACTTTAGAGAGTGAAATTGTAGAAGGTTTTGAACCTACCAATAACCCGACACCGAATGCCAATAAAAAACAAGGAAATTCGAGAGGACAAAATAGAAATTCCAACCAGAATAGAAATAGATCACGGAATAATAAAAATAATTCCAACCGTAAATAATTTCAAGTTATTTTTTGGATATCAATGACAAACCAAGAGTTATTCGCTTTGGATAGAATTCAGTTTTGGAAGTGCATATACCAATGAAAAACCGTCTATTTGGTGAAAATAAATCGAATAACACTCTTTCAAAGGGCTTTTCAATATCCAACCTGTCGTTTTGTTGTCTTTGAGTTCAAAAGAATCAATAGGCAGGTGTTCTTTGAACAAGAGGCCGCCTTTTGGATGAATTTTGTATAATGATTCTTTGGCCCCCCAAATAACAGTCAGTTGTTCAATTAAGTGCTGTTCCTTTAAAAAATAATTTTCGGAATCAATGAATTTTGAAGCAATACGTTTGACCGTTTCCCTGTTTTTTTCAATGTCAATACCAACGCAACTGTTGCTAATGATAAGAGCGGAATAGTCAAAAGAATGAGTAATAGAAATATATTTTCCATCTTTTAGATGAGGTTTCCCGTCCTGGGTGTAGTACAAATCGTTATCTGAATAACCCGCTGTTTTCATGAGGTGTCTGATGCTGGAAAACCCTTTTCGATGCATTTCAGATCGCATGTTTTGAAGGCGTTTCAAGCTTTCCGGTTTTAGCGAAATGGTTTTCAATTCTTCCAAGGTCTCTGTGATTTTCCAGACAAAGACTTCGGTGTTTTGGTCAACACGAATTGTTTTTACGAGTGGCATTCTTCTATGAAAATTTAGAGTGAATTTTTAGGTTGTTGGGATGGAAGATTGAACAAAGAAAACATTCTGCTTTTAAACATTTTAGGGATTATAGAAATCAAAAAGTATTTCGTAATTTTGCATCCTAATTCACAAATATAAGAACTATGAGTTCACAAACATCAACATACGTAAAATTTAAGGTAAAAGACATCAATTTAGCAGATTGGGGTCGCAAAGAAATTCATTTGGCAGAAGCAGAAATGCCAGGTTTGATGAGTTTGAGAGAAGAATACAAAGGGCAAAAACCTTTGGCAGGTGCGCGTATCGCAGGATGTTTGCACATGACCATTCAAACCGCTGTTTTGATAGAAACATTGGTAGATTTGGGTGCCGAGGTAACTTGGAGTTCTTGTAATATTTTTTCTACCCAAGACCAAGCTGCTGCGGCCATTGCTGCTGCAGGAGTTTCAGTATACGCTTGGAAAGGACTTTCCGAAGAAGAGTTTGACTGGTGTATTGAGCAAACCTTGTTTTTTGGAGAAGATAAAAAACCGTTGAACATGATTCTAGACGATGGAGGTGATTTGACAAACATGGTATTGGATCGATATCCAGAATTGGTTTCAGGAATCAAAGGACTTTCTGAAGAAACCACTACAGGAGTTCATCGTTTGTACGATAGAGTAAAAGAAGGAACGTTGCCAATGCCGGCAATCAATGTGAATGATTCGGTTACAAAATCGAAATTTGACAACAAATACGGATGTAAAGAATCGGCTGTGGATGCGATTCGTAGAGCAACCGACATTATGATGGCTGGTAAAGTTGCATTGGTTGCTGGATACGGAGACGTAGGAAAAGGGACTGCCGCATCTTTAGCAGGAGCAGGAGCAAGAGTCATTGTTACTGAGATAGACCCAATCTGTGCGTTGCAAGCAGCGATGGACGGTTTTGAAGTGCGTAAAATGGACAATGCGATTTCGAGGGCCGATATTGTGATTACGACCACAGGAAACAAAGACATCATTGTTGATCGTCATTTCAAAGCAATCAAAGACAAAACAATTGTTTGTAACATCGGTCACTTTGACAATGAAATTGACATGGCTTGGTTGAATGGAAATTATGGAGACACGAAAGTGGAAATCAAACCTCAAGTAGATCAATACACCATTGATGGCAAAGAATTCTTAGTATTGGCGGAAGGACGTTTGGTAAATCTTGGATGTGCTACCGGGCATCCAAGTTTTGTAATGTCAAATTCTTTTACAAATCAGACTTTGGCACAATTGGAATTGTGGCAGAATGCAGCAGCTTATAAAAACGAAGTTTACATGTTGCCAAAACATCTAGATGAAAAAGTAGCACGTTTACACTTGGCAAAAATTGGTGTGGAATTGGATGAATTGAATAACGAACAAGCAGCCTATATCGATGTAAAAGTGGAGGGGCCTTACAAGCCGGAATACTACAGATATTAATAGTTGCTGAGGAAATCAAACAATTGTAGATGACCTTGCGCTGTTGCTCGTATAAAAAAATAAAATACCCTCTTTGAATGATTTCTCAGAGGGTTTATTTTTTCTTGATTCTAGTTGTCTATCTGGTCAAAAAAGCTATTTAAAAATGAATCAATTTTATCCTTTAAATCATTGATGGAGATCGTATCCTCTCTAAAAACAGTCAAATTCTCAGGAACTCTATTTCTACTCATACTCGTTTGTACCTCTGCCATTCGGACACCTTCTATTTCTTCAAGCAGACCTTGAAGTTCGATGTCTAAAGAGATATCACTCAAATAAATTTTCAAAGTTTGTTCTTTGGGAGAATTTCGTATTTCTGTTCGAAAAGGGAGCATAAGTAAAATTTTTTTGAGTGTAAGAATTTTGTTAACAAGCAATTCTCTAATTTAAAATTTTTAGATTTAAAAAGCAAATTGTTTTTCAATTTTGAGTCACCCTAGCCATCCATCTCTGTCCAAACTACGGTATTGAATGGCTTCACCAATATGGTTGGGTTGGATGTTTTTTTGCTGGTCTAAATCAGCGATGGTTCTGCTTACTTTTAAAATTCGATCGTAGGCTCGTGCAGATAAATTCAACCGTTCCATTGCTGATTTTAAAAGATCTTTGGAGGCTTTGTCTAAATTGCAAAATTCTCGAATTTGTTGGACAGACATCTGAGCGTTGTAATGTGTGTTTTCAGATTTAGAAAAGCGAAGCGTTTGTTGTTTTCTTGCCATCGTTACGCGTTCTCTGATAACCTTGCTAGGTTCTCCTTTGCGTTCTTCTGCTAGTTTTTCAAAAGGAACAGGAGTCACTTCAATATGAATGTCTATGCGGTCTAATAAAGGGCCCGATATTCTGTTCAAATAACGTTGCATTTCTTGTGGGCTAGAAGTCATCGGGCTGTCAGGGTCGTTGAAAAAACCGCTAGGACTGGGGTTCATGCTTGCTACCAACATAAAACTACTCGGATAGGTGACGGTAAAACGAGCCCTAGATATCGTTATTTCACGATCTTCGAGCGGTTGTCGCATTACTTCCAAAACAGTGCGTTTGAATTCGGGGAGTTCGTCAAGAAATAAAACACCGTTGTGCGACATGGAAATTTCTCCAGGTTGCGGGTATTGTCCGCCACCTACCAAGGCCACATCTGAAATGGTGTGATGTGGAGATCGAAAGGGGCGTTGGCTCATCAAGCCAAAATTTTCTTTCACACGTCCCACGACAGAATGGATCTTTGTAGTTTCCAAAGCCTCTTCCAATGTCATGGGAGGTAAGATTGTGGGCAATCTTTTGGCCAACATGGTTTTTCCAGATCCAGGAGGTCCAATGAGAATTATATTGTGTCCTCCTGCGGCGGCAATTTCCATACAGCGTTTGATGGATTCTTGTCCTTTGACATCTGAAAAGTCAAATTCTGGATTTTCCAAGGTCTGTTGAAATTGTTTTTGTACATCGATCACAGTGGCTTCTAAGGAATTTTTTCCGTCAAAAAAAGAGATGGCTTCTCGGATGTTTTCAATACCATATACTTCGAGTCCTTTTACAATAGCGGCTTCTTGGACATTTTGTTTGGGAAGTATAAAGCCTTTGAAACCCTCTGATTTCGCATTGATAGCAATGGGTAAGGCTCCTTTGATAGGTTGCAAATTTCCATCTAAAGAGAGTTCACCCATGATCAGATATTCTCCAATATTGGTACTCTTTATTTGATTTGAAGCAGCTAATATTCCAATGGCCAAGGTCAAATCATAAGCAGATCCTTCTTTGCGCAAATCGGCGGGAGCCATGTTCAGCGTGATTTTTTTTCCGGGAAGTTTGTAACCGATATTGTGTAAGGCTGCGGAAATCCGGTAACTGCTTTCTCGAACCGCATTGTCAGGAAGGCCCACAAGGTGGTAACCGATGCCTTGGTCAATATTTACTTCAACAACAATAGTGGTAGCTTCAATGCCGAACACGGCAGAACCATAAACTTTGATTAACATAGCAATTTTTTTTCAAAGAGTGTCACTTAGAAAAGCAACAAACTCACAATTTTCTTAGAAAGATAAAAAAAAATTGACAAGTGAAGAAAACAAATGCAACGAAGCGATGTAAGAGAAATTTGAAAATCGCTCCTTACATCAGGATTTTTTTAAAATATTTCTTTTCCCCTTCGCAGACACCACAGCAATAATCGTCTGGTAATTTTTCAAAAGGTGTGTTCGGTAAGATTCCCGATTGTTCGTCACCATAAGTGCTGTCGTATAGAGTCATACAGTTTTGACATTGGTAAACTTCAGACAACTCCGGAGCGTCGTTAGCGTCAGATTTTGTACTTGAAGAAGGAGTAATGGCTCCTAATTGTTCAAAGTACATTCGACTCAATTCCATCAACAAACCAGGCAATTCAATTTTGTCGACATCCTGCGCATAGGCAATGTATTCTTGGGTGTTGGGGTCAAAGTTTTTTGAGTAGAGCACATTAAATGTGGGCCGTACTTGGAAATTTTTTACAATGTCCGGGGTTTTGTTTTTTTCAATCGTAACGGTTGTGAAATAAGTTTTTTCAGTTTCATGATAGCTGATTCCAAAAGTCATACCGTAGGTACTGATGTCGTTTTGATCGAATGTTTTTACCACAAATTCTTTCAAATTCAAGGCGTCGTTGTCATTCACAGGAATGTTCCAGTTCAACTCTAAGGAAGAGTGTCTTACATTGATTCCTTTTTTTCCCAAAAACTTTTCTAAGGTCAATTTGTCTTCTTGGCCAATTCCTTTTACGATGAAGGATTTCCAGGGGGTAATACAAATTTTACCTACTTTGTGGTTCAAACAGAATTCGGAAAAATCTTTTAAGAAATTGAGATCGTATCGGTTGTTTCTCCAGTACAAACCAAGCCAATACCTGTTTATGCCCATTTTATTCATTCCTTCGTAGTAAGGAAAAGGCTCATAGGGAATGGCTAGTTTTTTTTCAATGGAACGGTTGTTCGTTTCGATGCGGTCGTTGATCAAGTCAAAAAGTTCTTGTGCGTCGTCGGCATCGGAACCGATTTCTTCAATGGTTCTCGAAATCTTAGCAATGTCATAGCTAAAAATCAATACGGGATAATATTCTGGGGTTTCCCAGTGGGGAAGGTTCAAATGCAAGTACCAATAATCTTCGTGCTCGGAGGCAATAAAATTCAAGTTTCCACTGAAAACAGGGACCAACTGCTGTTGTGGATCCGTAATGTTGATTTTAATTTTTGGCGTGTGTTTGAAATCTTCCAAAATGTACAAATACTTTACCCCATTCAGCCAAGGTGTATTTTTGAAGATGTCGGCAGAAACATAAGAACAAACAATGTTTTGGTAGTTTCTTTCAGAAATAATTTCCATTTTTAAATCGGGAAACTGCTCCAGAATTTCGTTGTCAGCCTCTTGAAAAGGCAAAATAATATCTTGTCTTGAACCAAAGAAAATATCGTTAAGTCCCAAGGTCTCAGCCAGTCGAATGATTTGTTTCAATTCTCCAGGTGACAACACTCCTCCTTTGATAAAAATACGTTTTAGATCTTTGTTTCTCATGTTTACCCGTTTACTGTTTCGCTTTTCGCATTTACTAAAATATCTCTGACTTCTGGTTTGCAGCTTCCACAACCCAATCCTGCTCCTGTGGTTTTGCACAAATCTATAAACTCAGAACAACCTCCTTTTATGGCCTCTTTTAGGTTTCCTTCTCCTACTTGACTGCAAGAGCAAATGAGCTTTCCAATGACTGGTTTTGCGTCGCTTCTGCCTCGTAATAATTCTACTCTTTTTTCAGACAATTCTGTTTTGTCCTCAATCAAGCTTTTGAATTCTGCGAATTCACTTTTGTCTCCCATCATCAATGCACCAATAAGCTTGTCGTCTTTTACGATGCATTTTTTGTAAAAACGTTTGCTTACGTCCATAAGTAGTATTTCCTCGTAGCTTGGGTCGTTTTCAGGAAATTCAATATTCCCGATACTACACAAATCCAAATCTTCAAATTTTAGAATATTCATCAGTACAGACCCTTTGTAGTGGTTGTTGAGGTTTCCTAAAATGAATTTTGCAGCAATATCTGCTTGTTGCTCTGCCGCAGAAGTAATTCCGAATAAGAAATTGTTGAATTCTGCAATTTCTCCCATCGCAAAAATTTCAGGAGTACTTGTTTGCAGGTATTCATTGACAACGACACCTCTTTGAACAGTTAGTTTTGCTTCTCTGGCAAGTTCTACGTTTGGAATGGTTCCAATGGCATATACAATGGCATTGGCGTTGATTGTTTTTCCTGTTTTCAAGTTGATCGACAGGTTGTTTATCTGTGTGTCATCAAACACAGTATTGACCTCGTTGTCAAAATATATTTGAATGCCTCTTTCTTGTACGTCTTGAGCGAGAAGACGACTGGCAACCAAATCCAATTGTCGTTCCATCAATCGGGACGCTCTTTGAATGATAGTGATGTTTACTTTTCGTTTGTTCAATGCGGCCGCAAGCTCGAGCCCTAGCAAGCCACCTCCTACAATCACAACATGTTGCTCATTGTTTGGCAATCCTGTTTGCTCTAAATAATTTTTTAGGGCATCGGCATCCCCTTTGTTCCGCATAGTAAATCTTCCAGGCAAATCGAGTTGTGCGTCAGAAGGCACAAAGGCACGACTTCCAGTGGCCATGATCAAAATATCGTAGGTGTGTTCGACCTCATTGCTATCGACAATCGATTTTGCTACTTTGTCTATGGAAGTAATGGAAGTGTTTGCGTGTAGTTTGATTTTTAATTTGGCGAGTTCTCCTTTTTTGATTTTTTGAAGTTGCTCCCATGTCAATTCATCGTTTACATATTCTGGCAGAAGAACGCGATTGTAAAAAGGCGTTTCTTCCAAAGAAAATACTTCAATATCGTCTATTTTGTTATTTTCTCGATAGGTTTGTACAAAACGATAGGCGGCTGCACCGCCGCCAATCACGCATATTTTTTGTTTTTTCTTTTTGTATTTGCTGACTTCTACTGCCGCAAATTTAAAGTCGGGTTCTTTCGAAATCGGGTCAATCAAGGAATGGGTAAGGTTGTTTGCTCTTCCCAGTGTGCTGTTAGAAACTTTTCCAAAGTGCATCGGCATGAAGACAACGCCTGATCGGATATCATGGTTGGTTACTACGGGAACTCTGGTTTCTCCGCGGTTGTTTTTTACGACGGCAATGTCTCCGTCTTTTAAATTTCTCTGAAAGGCATCAGCTGCGTTCATTTCCACATAAGGACCTTCGATATGCGTCAGCAATCGTTGCACTTTTCCTGTTTTGGTGCGTGTGTGCCATTGGTCGCGAATTCTTCCGGTGTTTAAAACCAAAGGAAATTTCGAAGAAGTTTTTTCGGATAGGTTTTCGGTACTTGAAGGAATGTTAAAAGCCGCTTTCCCATTCAGTGTGTCAAATTGGTAATCTGTATAAAGTCTTGTAGTGCCTTTGTGTTTTTTATGAGGAACAGGCCATTGCATACTCCCTTCAGATTTCAATCGCTCATGAGAGAGGCCTGAAACGTCTATTTTGGTACCTTTAGTGAGCGCACAATGTTCGTCGTACACTTCACTCACATGTTTGTAGTTAAATCCTAAAAAGTCCATTTTTTGGGCGAACTTCCATAAAATTTCAGCATCTGGCAAAGCTTCTCCAGGAGGTTCAATTCCTTTTGGTAGGTAACTCACTCTGCGTTCGGAGTTGGTCATCGTTCCTTCTTTTTCTAACCATCCTGCAGCAGGCAATACGAGATCTGCAAAGGCAACGGTTTCTGAATTTTCGGAAATGTCTTGTACGACTACAAAATTCGCTTTTTTAAGGGCTTTTTCAACCTTATTTGCATCCGGTAGGCTGACCACAGGATTCGTGCAAATGATCCAAATTGCTTTTAATTTGCCGCTGTCCAAGGCATCAAACATTTCTGTTGCGGTCAATCCAGGGTTTGGTGAAATGGGTTTGCTTCCCCAAAAGTCAGCGACTTCTTTTCTGTGTTGTGGGTCTGCTAAGTTTTTGTGAGCGGCCAATAAATTTGCCATTCCACCAACTTCACGGCCTCCCATGGCATTGGGTTGTCCGGTCAATGAAAAAGGTCCTGATCCGGGCTTTCCAATATGTCCTGTTAGTAAGGATATGTTGAGCAAAGAAGTGTTTTTGTCTACTCCAATGACGCTCTGATTGATGCCCATGGTCCACATGCTGATAAACCCTTTGGCATCTCCTATATATTGCGCTGCTAATTTGATGTCTGCTGTCGAAATTCCACAAATTTTAGCGGCTTTGTTAAGAGAGGTTTCAGAAACCAGTTTTTTCAAAGCTTCAAAATTGTTGGTGTGCTTTTTGATAAAATCCGCGTCCACCTTCTTTTTGTCGATGAGTCTTTTTGCAATGGCATTGTGCAACACCACATCTGTTCCTGGGATGATTTGTAAATGCAAATCAGCGATGGCACAAGTTTGTGTTTTTCGCGGATCCACAACGATAATTTTGGTATTTGGATTGTCCTCTTTGTGTTTTTCCAAACGTCTGAAGAGTATGGGATGACACCAAGCTGGGTTGGCACCCGTTATCAAGAAGGTGTCTGCGAGTTCAATGTCCTCATAAGCGATGGGAACGTTGTCGTCTCCGAGGGCTTTCTTATATCCTACAACTGCGGAACTCATACACAATCTTGAATTTGTGTCGACGTTGTTCGTTCCAATAAATCCCTTGGTAAGTTTGTTGACCAAATAATATTCTTCAGTCAAACATTGTCCAGAGACGTAAAATCCAACACTATCTGGTCCGTGCTTTTTGATGATACTTTTGAAAACTGCTGCAGCTCTATCTAAAGCCGTATCCCAAGATACTTTTTTTAGGGGGTGGTTTTTACTCCATTTCATCTGTGGGTGTAGGATCCTGTCAGAAGTATCCTGTGCCACATAGTGCAGGTTCATTCCTTTAGAACAAAGCATTCCTTTGTTCGTAGGATGATCTGGGTCACCTTTTACTTTTAGCGTACCGTTGTGGTTTTTGTCTACAATGATTCCACAGCCCACACCGCAATAAGAACATGTTGTTTTATAGGATTTTAAGATTGACATATCTCTCTTAATTTTGTCAGTTTAAGAATTCAGTTTCTTTTGTTCCGTATTCGTGGTCGGTCCCGAGGGCATACCATGTATCAAACGGAAAGCAAATTTACTAATTTACGTATAAATACGTAGTGAAATACGTAATTTTTACAGTTATTTTTTTTAAGTAGTCTGCGTCTTGCTGTTTTCTAGAAAAAAGGAAGACATAACTATTAAAATCCTAATTCTTTCGCTTTGGAAGATAATTCGATGAGGTTTTTAACGTTCATTTTTTTCATCAAATTGAAACGATGTGTTTCTATGGTGCGTTTGCTTTTACCCAGTTTGTCTGATATTTCAGTGTTGGTCATTCCAGATAAAATCAACGATAAGATTTCGATTTCCTTTTTGGTGAGTCCAAGCGTATTTTTGGGTGTCTTGACAGTGGGGTTTGTCGTTGAAGTGGTTTGTAGGTAATTGGAAACAATCACATTTGAGATGTCTCCGCTGAAGTATTTTCCTCCATTAAAGACTGTTTTTATGGCTTTTAGGAATTCTTCTTTTCCTGTGTCTTTTAATAAATAACCACTTGCTCCAGCTTTGATAGACTTTAAGATGTATTCTTCAGAGTCGTGCATCGACAGTACAATGGATTTGGTGTTTGGTGCATAATCCTTCAAATGACCAGCGGCTTCAATACCGTCCATAACGGGCATGCGCACGTCAATAATTAAAAGGTCGGGTTGCGTTTCTTTTGCCAATTCTAGGGCTTCTTTTCCATTGGAAGCTTCTCCAATGACATCCAATGTAGCATCTTCGAGCAATAAAGATTTGATACCATTTCTTACTAGCAAATGATCATCAGCCAATATGATTTTGATTACTTTTTCCAATTTTTTAGTGTTTTATACTACAAATATAGCAGAACTTCGGTTTACTTTAAAGGAAATTACGTATTTATTTAGGTAGTTTAAAGGCAAAAGACTCTTTTAATTGGACTGTGTTTGGTTTTTTTGAAAAGGTAATTTTGTTCAAATTTCAACATTAATTTACAAATCAGGTACGCCAAGGGCGTTCAAATACTCTTTATTTAAGAAATTTTTCAATCCACTCTTTTTCCGAAAGTGCAGTAAATTTTTTCTTTGTGCTGTAAGGATCTTTTCCACCATTAAAGTAAATGTCTAGTGCTTCATAAGAAAGGGTGTCTTTCATTACGGAGGGTGTTTTGTATTCGTGATTTCCATGGAAGTCATGGCACTGAAGACAAGTGTCCCACTGTTCTGTTGCAATCAAGGTTTCGTGTGAAATGTCTATCGGATCATTTTTAACTGTTAAATCCTCATGACAATGCATGCAATAGTCGACTTTCGAAAGGGTAAGTCTTTTTGCATTGTGTTCTGAGTGACATGTGATGCAACTGGCGGTATTTATTTTTTCAACAGCTTCTTTGTATTTGGGTTCTAAAAATCGATGTGTAGGATGTCTGTCGTTGTCTCTTTCATGACAGGCAAGGCATTTCTTAGTTTCTACATCTAGGGTTCCGTATGCAACAGAATTCGCTCTCAATCCGATACTGTACTGTAGGTTGGATTGTGTTTGTGCCCATAAACTTCCTTCCGCATCTGAATGACAGCTGCTACAAGAAAAATCTTCATGACCGGTGTTCATCGGACCCAGGCTTTTGTATTCTTCATTAGCCTCACTCGAGAGGAATAGGAATAAAAAGACGCCTAAGATGGTTCCTATGAGCATTCCGAGAACTTGTCTTTTTCGCAATGGATTTATTTCGAACTTCATACCTTATTTCGGAATTTCTATGGTTACTTCTTCGCTACTTGGGTAGCTGACACAGGTTAATATGGCTCCGTTTTCAACTTCGTTGTCAGGGAGCAGGTGACCTTTTGTCAATTGGACTTCGCCAGATACGCACTGTGCTTTGCACGTACTGCACATGCCAGATCTACATGAGTAGGGCAGGGCAATGTTATCTTTCATCGCTTGTTCGAGAATGGTTCTATTACCAGGAACTTCCAGGTTGTGAGTGGTGCCTTTGTGTTTGATAGTCACCTTGCTAAGCAAGTTTTTTGAATCAATCTTAATTTTCGCCGCTTTGAAAACTTCCGTTTGAACTTTTGAGGGCGCTATGGATTTGGCTTTCAAAATTTCTTTGACCGTTCTCATAAATCCCGAGGGGCCGCACATCATGTATTTGTGATCTGTAAATTCCAAATCGTATTTGTCAAATATTTTTTCGATGATTTCTTTTGTGACAAAACCAGAATGAAAAAGTGGATTTGTATTTTCACTGAGAATGTATTCTACAGACAATCGATCTGAATAGGTTTTACTCAGTTCCTGCAATTCTTCAAGGAAAATGATATTTTCAATATTCAGATTGGCATAGATCAATACTACTTTGGAATGCGGTTCTTTGGCCAAAACCGTTTTTAGGATAGAGAAAACTGGTGTTATTCCGCTTCCTCCGGCAAATAAAACATATTGTTGTTTTTGCTCGGCATCAGGTTCAATGTAGAAACTTCCCATTGGTTTGTCAATGGTCATTTTTTGACCAGCTTTTACCTCAGTATTTAGATAGTTTGAAATCAACCCATTCGCTACTTTTTTCACCGTTATTTTCAGCGATTTTTCTGTGTAAGGATCGCTGCTGAAAGAGTAGGCTCGACTTTCTACGCGTCCATTGATTGGAATTTTTAGAGTTAAAAATTGTCCAGGCTTGTAGTGTATTTTGTTAAAAATACGATTGTTTTTAAAAGAGATTGTGACCGCTTGATCAGTTTCTTTTTTGACGTTGACTACGGTTAATTTCATAGGGGTTATTTGTAGTAAAAAACGATGTTGATATGAAAAAAAAGTAAAAAAGTAATACACATAGAAAGTGATACATGAGCGATCATCCACCCTTTGAAAATCCATGACTTGGTTGATTTCAATACATCCAAATTAACGGTTCCTAGCAGCATATTTGCGAGAAACAAATAGGAGAACAATGCTAAGTACCCAAAACCAAATTGTGTGCTGTGAGCATACAACAACAGGGGACTAAAAATACCGATCCATTTGTGCAATTTGTTGATGGTCAGTGCTTTTTTTCTAAAAGCAGGAATGATCCTGCTAAAGGTAAGCAACCATTGAAACAAAATAAAGAGACCTAGCGCTAATCCCGACCATCTTTTGTAGGGCTCCAATCTTTGTAGATCTTCTAAAAAAGACCATTTTAATTGCAGGACTTCTTGCAAAAGATAGGCGAAGAAAAGCAGTAGGCCTATTAGGGGTATGTAACTATTATTTTTCAATTCCGTATTTTCTTAGTTGAGCAATACCTTCATGGTGTCATAAGAAGCTAGTTCTCTGACACTGTCTAAAAAGACCTCTGGACTTGGCAAGTACAATCCTCCAGCAGAAGGCCATTTATCACCAATTTCAGGTTTTTCACTCTTTTCAAACTTTGATATTTCTGCAAGATAGTCTTCATAAACAGCCTTGGTTCCGTTTCTGTAAGCTTTTAAGACTCCCAAAGTAGCTTCGTAACTTAAAGAGTCTGCTGGGTATTGCCAAGTGGTAGCACCCATAACATCTCCAAGTTTCCAATCCGTTTTAGTAGTTTGTTCGTGATCGTTATGGCACGAAACACAGGCTCCAGCTCCAGCAACATCGGCAAACATAGCCGTATGTACTTCTTGGTTTTCATCGTAAAAGAATTGAGGTTTTCTGTCTTCTTTTATCTTTTTAAACAGATCTGCTTGTTTTCCTTCCAATTTATTGGCTTTGTTGATTGGGAAATCAGATCCTAAATAAAGACCGAGAGGCGTTTCGCTTTTGCGAATGTCATTGGCAATTCCTCTTAAAAATAAAGCCGGAAGTGGTCCTGCTTCTACTTCTTCTTTTTGCCAGTCTTCGTCAAATTTCATTCCTTGTTTTTTTCCACCTCCCACAATGGCTTTGGTGTAGAGCGTTCGTGTGATGTCGTTTTCTTTTGCGACCATTTCAAGGACTTCAGCAACGGCAAATTCCATTTTTTCAACAGCAGCTGTTTCTTTTTTTTCAGGAACTCCACCACATGCAAACAAAAGTAAGGTAAGAAATGGAGTTGTTAGGGTTGTTAGATTTTTCATGAGAAGTGTTTTTTAGTGTTATTTATTTACAAGATTCTTAACTTGTTTAAAAATAGTGCTAAAGCTTACTATGAAACAAAGACTGCATTTCGATACTTTAAATTTGTTGTTTTCAACAACAAAGATAAATGTTATCTCATTTTTTTTTGCAAAATTCTTTTGTTTTTTTATGAGCGACTTGTTTTAAACATTTTTTAATAAAATTTTTTTTTTGCAATTTGTTGTTTCTTTTCTATTGATTTTCAATTGTTTCGTGAAAAATTACATGGTTTAGGCATCTGCAGATTTTCCATAAGAGGCTTCGATCATCACGCCTGCCATTACGGTGTATACATCAGTCCAGGCTTGTTTTATACTTGGTGTAAAACCTTCTCCTAGACCCGCTTGAAGTGTGTCAAGTAGTGCTGCACCTACGGTGTCATAATGTGATTTTTCTACTCCATACTGCACGTGTCTTTTTCCTAAATCTTGGAGTATTGGTATCAACTTGTCTAGAGCCGTTAGTCCAGCAACCGCGCTTGAGAGCATGGTCATCAATTTGTTGCCTTGCTCGGCCATGGCACCCTCTTTTTCTGTAGGAAACATAGGCTTTAATTTTGGGTCTAATTCAAATAGTTTTGTGTAAAAAATTTCTGCAGCGGTGGCAGCAATGGGCTTTACTTTTTCAAAAGACCCTTGCACAAGTACAATGGTTTGTTCGTCAATGGGGCTTTTTTCTTCTTTGGGTTTTTTGATTAGTTTTTTTAAAAATGTCAACATAAGATTTTGTTTTAAAGGGTTTACACTGTTTTTTCTTGCATGGTAAAAATAGGTTGTATTGAAGATTCATTTTATGAGAATGAGCATGCGAAGTCCACTTTTTTACCCATTTAAAAAGGGGTGTGTCTCAATAAAAAAACTGTCGAATAACAGAAATGAATCTGTTAAAAACAAAAAAACTGCCCGAAGGCAGTTTTAGATTATCAGATTTTAAGAAAGTTCTTACAAGAATTTAGGAGAAATGATGAGCATTAACCAAGCCCAGTTTTGTGTGTCTTTACCAACAACTTCAGATGGTTCAAAGAATTGAGAGTATCCTCCTACCAATTTGAAATCTTTGAACTTTTTGGCAACTACCAAATCCAATTCTGACCCTAGGTCACTTCCAAGTCCATCAAGATCTTCAACTTCTGTAAAGTAATGCCCTGTCAAGCTTACTGCCAAACCAGAGATTTTTGTTGAAACTCCCAATTGTAGATCGTTCAGCCCTCCAGCATTTCCGTGGTTTCCTACATAAAATCTATCCATCAAACCGTTGAAAGCATGGTTGGTTCCATACAAAGGGAAGAAAGCTGCAGAATCGTCTGTTTTCCCAGAAATTGTTTCGAAACCTGCTTTGAAAGTTGTTTTTCCTGTAGCTTTGTATTTTGCCAAAAGGCTTGCCAAATAAGCACCTTCTACGGCTACATCATTCAATCGGTCTCCTTCTTGTAAATATGCATTTGCTGTAAGTGTCAATTTGTTAAGCTTTAAGTCTGCATGAAGACCTGCTGTCAAAAGACTTGATTTGTCTTCGCTTCCGTTCTGGTAAGTATTTGACAAGATCAAAGCGCTCAAGTTTAAGTTTTTGTACTTTTTGTTCGCACGAACAAAAGCCATTTCTCTGTATGAGAATGCGGCAGCTTGGTCGTAGATTGCAGAGGTAGGTGTGTTCAATGCAAAACCTAAGTCTAAATTGTAGCCTCCTTTTTTGTATTTGAAGACTCCTGCATCGTGGGTTCTTGCTTGCTGAGCCCATCCAAGACCTCCTAAAATTCGTTGGTCATCGTAAGAAAGAGGTTGGCGACCAAATTTCAAGCTAAGTGCGTCGTTCAATTTGATGTCTGCCCAAGCTTCTTGCACACGGAAGTTTCCGTTTCCAGCAGGAGAAATTTGTGCGCGATCTCCAAATTTAAACACTTCTTGAAAGCTTGTAAATAAGGTGTATCCTTCTGATTTGTAGGTTCCTTTCAAGGCTGCTCTTACGCTTGTTGAAAGATATCCCTTCGTTCCCTCTAAGGCTGTTGCTTTTTGTCCGTGACCGAACCATTCTGTACGAGGTCTAAATTCACCACTTAATGAGAATTGGGCAAACATGCTTGTCGAAGCAAGTACTGCCACTGTAAAGATTAAATTTTTGAGTTTCATTTTTTGTTATTTTAAGGGTTGCTATTATAGTTGTTGTTTTATGTTGACAAATGTAGTTTCAATTTGAAATACAGAATATGATAAAAAACAGGTTTTAAGGTCTTTTTATAGCACTGTACCCCTGTTTTTAAACAGTTTTAATGTTCTAGGAAATCGATCAAATGTTTTCTGTACTTGTAGTAATCGTCATGTGTGAGTACGGCTTTTCTCGAACGAGGTCGTTCAAATCCAATGGGAAGAATATCTCCAATTTTTGCCTTTGGTCCGCTGGTCATCATCACCACTCTATCGGAAAGAAATATCGCTTCGTCTACATCATGTGTAATCATAACTGCGGTAATTTTTTCTTTGTTCCAGATTTCTATCAGAACATCTTGCAATTCACCCCGTGTCAAAGAATCTAACATTCCAAAAGGTTCGTCTAAAAGAAGTACTTTGGGTTTGATGGCAAACGCTCTGGCAATTCCGACACGTTGTTGCATTCCTTGGGAAAGTTCAGAAGCTCTTTTGTGAAAAGAACCCTCCAATCCTACTTTACTCAAGTAGTATTTACAGATGTCTTCTCTTTCTTTTTTGGTTCCGTGTGGAAATACTTTTTTCACACCGAGCATGACATTTTCAAAAGCGGTCATCCAGGGCATCAAACTGGGTGCTTGGAAAATAACACCTCTGTCGGGTCCAGGGCCTTTGATCGAAGATCCTAGTACCGAGATTTTTCCTCCAGAAATTTCATTCAATCCAGCAATCATGGAAAGCATGGTTGTTTTTCCACAACCAGAATGTCCAATAATGGTGATGAATTCTTCTTTTTTCACTTGGAGGTTCAAGTCTTCCAATACGACGTAATCCCCTTTTGGAGTAGGGTATACTTTTTTTAATTTTTGTAAGTCCAACATCGTTTCGGCTGGCGCAAATTTTTCTTGAAGTATGCTTGTTTTCATGATCGTATTATTTAGAAGCTTTGAATTCCCATCGCAAATCTTTCGGTTGGATGTCAGGTAGTTCGTACTGTATTTCTGAATTTGAAGAGCGTTCGTTTCCGATCTCCATCAAATACTCGATGATTTCATTTCTCGTTTTCTTAAAGGAAGCGTTGTCGTTCAATGCTGTTTTGTCACGAGGTCGTTCAATGTCAATTTTAAATTCAGGCCCCAAAGTTGCTTTTGGTCCCGGGCGTAATGGAATGATTCGATCAGCCATGTAAATCCCTTCGTCCACATCATTTGTAATGAGGAGTGCGGTGCGTTTGTTTTTGTTCCAAATATTTAAAATTTCGTCTTGAAGATTTCCGCGTGTCAGTGCATCTAAAGCCCCCAAAGGTTCGTCCATGATGATCATTTCAGGATCCATAGACAAGGCTCGGGCAACAGATACGCGTTGTCGCATACCTCCTGATAGTTCTTTGGGTCTTTTGTGGATGGCATGTGAAAGACTTACCATTTCCACGTATTCTTTGATACGTTGGTCAATGAATTTTTTCGGTTTTTTTGGAAAGGCTTCTTTTACTGCCATTTCTACATTTTGATAGACTGTCAACCACGGAAGTAAGGAGTAATTCTGAAAGATAACACCTCGTTCATGGCTGGTATCTTCTACGGGTTTTCCTTTGAATAAAACCTCACCGCTGGTCGGTTTTTCGAGACCGTTGATCAAATTTACCAAGGTTGTTTTTCCACTACCTGTAAATCCTACGATGGCAACAAACTCTCCTTCTTCAATATGAAGGTTGATATTGTCCAAAACCTTGGTGGTGTTCTCACCAGTGCCATAGGTTTTTGTTACGTTGTTCAATTCTAAATATGCCATTTTACTTATTCTTTAAGAGCCTATCTATGTGAGGCGATTCAATCGTTTGTTCTTGTTTTTTTGTGCTGTGAACAATGTTTGACTGCTGTTCACAGCACAAAGTAGTTTGTTAGATGCCTTCGTTTTTATCAAATGAGATAAATTTTTGGATAGTCAGCATAATTCTGTCCAGTAAGAATCCAATAAAACCAATCACAAACATGGCAACAATTATCTTAGAGTTGGAATCGTTGGCTCCGTTTTGGAATTCTTCCCATACAAATGAGCCCAATCCTGGACTTTGTGCCAAGAGTTCAATGGCAATCAATACCATCCATGCTACCGATAGGGTAATTCTCAATCCCGTAAAAATAAGAGGCAAAGAGGCTGGAAGGATTACTTTGAATATTTTTTGAAGCGAACCGAGTTTCAATACTTTTGCGACATTGATGTAATCTTTGTCTACCGAAGAAACTCCCATGGCTGTATTTACCAAAGTTGCCCACATAGAACAAAGTCCTACACTGATAAACGAGATGATAAAAGAGGTATCTCCGTTAGAATCTTTTGTCAATGTTTTGACGATCATAAAAACCAACAACAACCAAACTACGGGTGACACAGGTTTTAAAATTTGAATCAACCAGTTGAAAGAAGTTCTCAAGGTTTCACTCAGCCCAATAATAATACCGATTGGAGTGGCAATAAGCAGCGCCAATAAAAATCCTGCGAATACCGTTTTGATACTTGTTTTTATCTGGTCTACAAAAGAAGGTCTTCCGGTATATACAATCGGATTTTTTCCTTGCGCGACTCTCTTCTCATTCATGGCAGCTGTTTTTTGCTTGAAAGCATCTTTGTCCGCACTAATGATTTTGTGATCTTTCAAAAGCAGCTTGTAAGACGCCCAAACTTGAGAAGGAGAAGGCAGTGTATTGGGTTGACAGCTCACATCTCCAGATTCAATACAGGCTTTCATTTTAGCGGCTTCTTCATCACCTTGTTCTTTGCGTACTTTTTCTATTTTGTAGTTGGCCTCTGTATTGAAAAGCGATTTGGATCCGCTGTACCAAATTCCAATAAATAATAGAATAGAAGCGATTGGAGCGATTATTTTCTTTAAAACTTCTGTACTGTTTTTTCTCGAGTCCTCGCCGGCAATTAGTCTTACGAGTGGTTCAAAAAAACCAAGTCCGATAAATCGGAATCCTTTGATGATAGAATCTTTCATTTTGTTTGTTTTGCTGAGTTCTTTTATGAATCTGTCTTATCGAGAAATTTTCTCCTTCAACCTAGATTGAAGGAGAAAAGAATATCGAGAAACAGTGTTTTAAGATGGAAACAGGTTTCTCGATATCTCTCAAATTTTAATTGAGATGCTCGATGGCATATTTTTGTGGAGCGTTTTTAGTCTTTGTTTCCGATTTTGAAACTGTTGATGTATCCAACAGGATCTTTTGCATCGTAGTTTTTCCCGTCAATAAAATCTGTGGTTGCTGGCTTGTATCCGTCTGTTTCCGGAATGTCCGTAGCAGGAATTTTTCCTTCTGCTGCTAAGATTTTTGCTGCTTTTTCCCAGATATCAGGACGGTAGATTTCTTTTGCTTTTTCTGCATACCATGCTGCTGGCTTTTCTGTTGTAATTTGTCCCCATCTTCTCATCTGAGTCAAGAACCAAACTGCATCTGAATAGAAAGGGTAGGTTGCATTGTAACGGTAGAATACGTTGAAGTCTGGCATCGATCTTTTGTCTCCTTTTTCGAATTCAAAAGTACCTGTCATTGAGTTGGCCAATACCACTTCGTCAGCTCCTACGTATTGTGACATTGATAATATTTTCACTGCTTCTTCTCTGTTTCCAGGAGTATCCAACCATTTTCCGGCTCTGATCAATGCTTTGGTTACAGCAACGGCTGTATTTGGGTACTGCTCTACAAATTTTTTAGTCATTACAAATACTTTCTCTGGGTTGTTCTTCCAGATGTCGTAGTTTGTTGTTACTGGAACTCCAATTCCTTTGAATACGGCTTGTTGGTTCCATGGTTCTCCTACACAGTATCCATAAATAGTTCCTGCTTCTAAAGTAGCGGGCATTTGTGGCGGTGGTGTTACAGATAGTAGTACTTCTGCGTCGATTTGTCCTTGGATATTTTCTGCAGAATACATTCCTGGGTGGATTCCAGCAGCTGCCAACCAGTAACGAATTTCATAATTGTGTGTAGATACTGGAAATACCATTCCCATTTTGAAGGCTTTTCCGTTGTTTTTGTAGTCTGAAATAACCGGCTTTAAAGATTCTGCACTAATAGGGTGTATTGGTTTTCCATTTTCATCTTTTGGAATGTTTGGTTTCATTTTAGACCAAACATCGTTGGATACGGTAATTCCATTTCCGTTCAAGTCCATAGAAAAAGGGGTAACGAGTTCTGCTTGACGACCATAGCCAGCTCCTGCCGCAATAGGCTGTCCCGCTAGCATGTGAGAACCGTCCAATTGACCGTCAATAACTCTGTCTAAAATGTTTTTCCAGTTGGACTGGGCTTCCACTGAGACAAACAAACCCTCTTCTTCAAAAAATCCTTTTTCTTTGGCAATAGCCAAAGGTGCCATATCGGTCAATTTGATAAAACCAAAGGTCAATTGTGGTTTTTCAATTTCCAAAGAGGCACTTACTTCTGGTGTTGCTTTGGTTTCTTCTTTTTTCTTGCTGTCTTTCCCTCCACAAGATATGGTGAGGAGTAAGGTAGCCAATGCTGTTACTTTTACAAATGTTGATTTCATACTCTTATTTTAAATTAATGATTTTTTGTTTCAATGTGATAGGGCAAAGATAGATTCAAGGTCTGTTTTTAGTTATGAGGTTTTACAGTGTTAAACAATTTTTTACACCGGTTTTAAGAGGTGATTAATCATTTAAAAAACTGACAGATTGCAGGTTTTATCAATTAAAACCTTTTCGATTCTTGTCACTGGAGGCTTATTAGTGCTTTGAATTTGTTATTATTAGGTTGTAAAAGCCTAAATATTAAGAGTTCAGCGAGAAAGTGTGTTTGGAAATTTCTGCTTTCAATGCGCTGGCATTTAGAATTCCCAAGCGTCTTCCTTCGGCAAGTAGGAGTTTTTCTTTTTTCAATGCGGAGAGTGTCCGAATCACTTGTTCCTCGGTGGTGCCTGAATAATCGGCATAATCTTTTCGGCTAAGGGTAATGGAAAGAAGTCCATCCGAAGAACCGAATTTGTTTTCCATGTGTAATAGGGAGTCTATGACACGTTCTCGAACCGACATTTGTGTCAATTTCCGTACGCGTGTTTCACTTTCACTCAATTCGTCTGCATAGAAAAGCATGAATTCAAATGTGAGTCTAGGAATGGCGAGTAGGATGTTTTTTAAGTCTTCTTTGGCAAAGTAACACAGGGTGGTGTTTTCAAGGGCTTGCGCAGAAATAGAATAGTATTTGGAGGATCCAAAGCCACCACGGTGTCCAATGATTTCACCATCTTTGGCAAAGCGAACAATTTGTTCTCTGTCGTCAACGCCTGTTTTGAGAACTTTTACTTTTCCTTTAAATGCAAAAAAGAGGCCATGGGCGGGGGTTCCTTCCATGATAAATTGTTGTGACTTTTTACATTTGATGGTGTGCTTTTTGTTTAAGAAAGAAAGAATATTGGGGTCTTTGCTATTTTTTTTAATCAAGCAGTTTGTGTTTTCACAAGTGATGCAGTTGGCCATAATGGGTTGTTTTCTTGAAACGTTTTTCCAGATACTTTTATAGAGTTTGTGTATCAGAAACCAAATCTATGGGTTTCTAAAGTGTACAAAGTTAGTTGGAAGAGCTTACTTAAAATATGGACTTGTGTAGCTGAAAATGCATTTTTTTCCATAAGGAAAACTGCGTTTTTACAGGAATAGGTTTGGGTGTTTTTCCACTACCTTATTTAGTTTACTATTCCTTTCAGGAATATTATGTACGCCAAAAAAAACGCCCTTACAAAATGTACGGGCGTTTTTCAAGGGTAAGGTTCTTTAAAAAAAAGAAAATTTCGTAAATATTGTAAAAAGCTAGTTTGAAAAATAAAGATTGTCAATAAGGATTTCCCCTTCGAAATAATTTTCATCGCTGTCTTTTGGGTTCCAAATAGAGAATGGAATGCTCAGGTTCTCCAAATCCAAACCTGTAAAGTCGGACAAAGGAATGTTGTATTCGACAAACCCATTGCTTACGTCTGTGGGTGTATAATCTATCAAAAATACCGCAGCACCCTTGTTGTCAGGGTTTTCTAATTTTATTTCGGCATCTACCAATGTTGTCGGTTTGTGCAACGAAAACACAAGAGAATTGTAGTTGAGGACGCTCTTTGGAGTTTCGAGTTCTATAAAACTACCACCCCATTCTCCTCCAGGATACGAAAAAGACAGGCTTTGCTCACCCTCGATGGCAGTTTCGGAACTCGAGATAAAAGGAGCACCAGGCCCCCAGCTAGCCGCTTTTAAATCTCCAAAGCTTGTAAAACCACTTTGGATAGCATTGCTTGCCAAACTTTCATCAATTACCTGTCCTACCGTTTCTTCTTCAAGATCCAAAGGTGGGGCATCTGGAATGTCAAGGTCGTCTTTTGAGTAGACACGCACATAATCCACCAACATCGCTTGCGGAAAAGAAGTCGTTTCATCTACCTCTCCTGGTAAATTTCCACCAACAGCCACATTTAAAATGAGGTAAAAATCGCGAAGGTATTCCTTCATGTCGCTTTCAATAGGAACCTCGTATAAAAAGTTGTTGTCCAAAGAAAAACTTAATTTTTCTGGTGTCCAATCCAAGGTGTATTCGTGGTAGCTTTCGCTGAAATCTCCGGTACTTAAAACATGCGTGTTTTCGATGGTTTCGTATTTGTTGTTTTCTCCTGTATAATGAAGAGTCGTGAGCAATTTGTCTGTTTCATGACCCAGAATTTCCATGATGTCAATTTCTCCGCAACCAGGCCAGTCGATGTCAGTTTTGTTGGCACCGAGCATCCAGATAGCAGGCCACATACCTTGTCCTTTTGGAATTTTGGCGCGCACGCTCACACGACCAAATCGGGTGGTAAAGGTATTTTGTGTGGTTACTTTTGCAGAAGTAAATCCATCTCCGTCTTTTAGAGCAGTGATTGCCAAGGCAGATGTTGTAGCATCTTGAGTGATAAAAGAATTTTCACTAGAATCTGTGTACAACTGTTTTTCGTTGTTTCCCCAACCTGGTTTCAAACCATAGTCCGTTCCATCTCCCAATTCGTAACTCCATTTATTGGAGTCAATCTCATTTTCGTTGAACTCGTCAGACCAGACCAGGGTATATCCTTCTGGAACTGGAAAGGAGTTGTTGTCAGAACTTTGCGTGCTGTCATCTGAGCAGGCAATAAAAAGAGTAAGGCTGGCAATCATGGCCAAGGAAGTATTCAATCGCATTTTGTTAAAGATTTGTTTCCTCTAAACTATACAGAAAAAATAGTATATTTCACGAGTTTATGCGATTGTTAAGGAGATGTATAGTTTTTTTATTGTAGGGATGGATCTCTTTAGCTGTCCAAGAAATAATTGTGTTCCGAAATTTCTTTCTTGAGCAGAGGAATGTTGGCAATACCGATTTTTTTGCCTTTGGTGATCAGGAGTTTTTCCTTTTTCAAGCTCGAAATGATTCGAATGACTTGCTCTTCCGTTGTTCCTGCAAAATCTGCAAAATCTTTTCTTGGAAGTTGAATGTTGAAAAAACCTTCGTCTGTTTGTCCAAATTTTCGATGGATGTATAAAAAGGAGTCGATGACTTTTTCTCGAACAGTCATTTGAGCAAATTTTCGAACCTTTGTCTCCGAACGATTCAATTCCTCGGCGTAAAAGAGCATGAGGTCAAAAGTCACGTCTGGAATTTCATGAAGCATTTTTGACAACACATCATTGGTGAAGTTGCAAAGCAATGTTTCCTTGATGGCCAAGGCACCAATAGGGTATTGTTTTCCGGGTCCAAAACCACGATGCCCGATGATCTCACCATCGTGTGCAAAACGCACAATCTGTTCGCGGCCATAAATCCCTGTCTTCACCACCTTGACTTGCCCTTTCTTTACAAAGAAGAGACCATGCGCTGGCGCACCCTCCATGATAAACTGTTGTGATTTCTTACATTTAATCGTGTGTTTTTCATCAAGAAACTTGGCAATCAAGGGATTTTTAAGATTCTTTTTGATCAGGCAATTCGTGTTTTCACAAGAAATACAGTCAGACATAATTTACAATGATTAAGAAACATTAATAAAGCGCAAAAATAGGAAATATTATTCAAAACTACGTATATATACTTAAATAAATTCCAAGTAGAAAGTACGCGAAAGAAAATAACCGACCTCTTGGTTGTGTTTAACCAAAACAGATTTGAGGAAAATACCTGTAGTTAATCCATGTTTTTATATGGTTTTAGTAATATTTTCATTTCTTTTTTAAGAAGTAGGTCAATTTTCTTTGCAAATCTTGACAAGAACGAAATAATCCAGTTTTTTACCTAAAAAACTACGTATATTTACGTATTATTACGTAATTTTGTACCATAATTTAGAAATTAAGATATATGAAAAGGATTTTAGTTATCGGAAACGGAATGGTCGGCTACAAATTTTGCGAGAAGTTTGTGGGAAAAGAAAATTCTGCAGCATTCAAGTTGGTAGTCTTTGGGGAAGAGCCCAGACCTGCCTACGATCGTGTGCATTTGAGTGAGTATTTTGCAAATCAAGATGCCGAACGATTGAGTATGGCACCGAGATCTTGGTATGAAGAGAACAATATAGAACTGATCACCAACGAAAGAGTTACAGACATTCATAGAGATAACAAAACGATCACAACCATTAGTGAGGCAGTGTATTCGTACGACTACTTGGTTTTGGCAACGGGTTCTTCAGCCTTTGTGCCACCCATCCCTAAAATTGAAAAAGAAGGAATTTTTGTATACCGAACCATTGAAGATTTGGACGCGACCATGGCTTATGCCGAAACATTAAAACAAGATGGAGGCAAAAAGAAAGCCGCCATTCTTGGAGGAGGACTCTTAGGTTTGGAAGCAGGAAAGGCCATTTTAGACATGGACCTAGAAGCTGCTGTTGTAGAGTTTGCTCCGCGTTTGATGCCTAGGCAATTGGATACAGATGCTAGTAACGTCTTGCAAGGCAAGCTAGAAGAATTAGGGATTGAGATTTTACTAAACAAAGGAACCCAACAAATTTTAGGAGACACCGCAATTACCGGAATGGATTTCGGAAACGGAGATGTGTTGGATGTCGATATGCTATTGGTTTCAGCCGGAATTCGTCCGAGAGATGAATTGGCAAAAACCTGTGGATTGGAAGTAGGAACAAGAGGAGGAATTGTCGTATCCAACGACATGAAAACCTCAGACGAACATATTTATGCCATTGGAGAATGTGCTCTGTTAAACCAAATGATTTATGGTTTGGTAGCACCAGGATACGACATGGCCGGAGTGGCGGTTGATCAAATTATGGGTCAAGAAGCTGCGATGCCAACGTCAATAGACATGTCTACCAAGTTGAAATTAAGTGGAATCGATGTGGCGAGTTTTGGAGACGCCTTGAACGAGCAAAAAGAAGGAGAAGGAATTGTCTATGAAAACAAATTTCAAGGTATCTACAAAAAAATCGTCGTTTCCAAAGACGGAAAATCTCTTTTAGGAGGTATTTTGGTTGGAGATGCAAGTGATTACAATATGCTGCATCAGATCTATTTGAATGGATTGGCCATTCCAGAGAATCCAGAAGATTTGATTTTAGGGGCCAGAGGAGGAGGAGAAGCCAGTTTTGGTTCGGTGTTGGACTTGCCAGATGCCGCAGTGGTTTGTTCCTGTGAATCGGTTACCAAAGGAGCCATTTGCTGTAAGGTAGAAGAAGGGGTGGATACACTCAAAGGATTGGCTGCAGAAACCAAAGTGACCACAGGATGTGGAGGCTGTAAACCCATGGTAACCGACCTATTGAACGAAACACTCAAAGCGGCAGGAAAAGTGGTGAAAGAAACCATTTGTGAGCATTTTGAATATTCGCGTCAAGAATTGTTTGATATCATTACCATGAAAAACATCCGTTCTTACGACGAACTCTTGGATAATTACGGAAATGGGCATGGATGCGAAATTTGCAAACCGGCAATGGCCTCATTGTTTGCAAGCATCTACAACGAAACAGCGAACAAACAAGAAGCCATTCAAGATTCCAACGATCGCTTTTTAGCAAACATCCAAAGAAACGGAACCTACTCGGTAGTACCCCGTGTTGCTGGAGGAGAAATTACCCCAAAGCAATTGATTGTAATTGGAGAGATTGCTTCAAAGTACGACCTGTATACAAAAATAACAGGAGGACAGCGCATCGATTTGTTTGGAGCAAGATTGGATCAATTGCCAGCTATTTGGAAAGAATTGATTGACGAAGGTTTCGAAAGCGGCCACGCTTATGGAAAATCCTTGCGAACGGTAAAAAGTTGTGTAGGTTCTACATGGTGTCGTTACGGAATGGACGAAAGCGTCAGTTTTGCGATAGAAGTTGAAAATCGATACAAAGGAATTCGATCGCCGCACAAAATCAAAGGTGGGGTTTCTGGATGTATTCGCGAATGCGCAGAAGCACGTTGCAAAGATTTTGGGATGATCGCGGTAGAAGGAGGTTGGAATTTATATGTTGCTGGAAATGGAGGTGCCAATCCAAGGCATGCGGAATTGTTGGCAGAAAAAATTGACAACGAAACTGTTGTCAAGTATGTGGATCGCTTTTTAATGTACTATATAAAAACAGCGTTGCCTTTGCAAAGAACAGCTGCATGGTTGGACAAATTAGAAGGTGGCATTGAATACCTCAAGGATCTCGTTGTAAACGATTCTTTAGGAATTTGCGAAGATTTGGACAAAGAAATGCAAGGCTTGGTGAATACTTACAAATGTGAGTGGAAAGAGGCGATTGAAAATATAGAAATTCAAAATAAGTACAGTCATTTCGTAAATTCTGATGAAATTGACGCCAATTTAAATTTTGTTCCCCTCAGAGATCAGAAAATGCCTGAGTTGTGGGAATCGTAAGAATAATGAAAAAGAAATAATTATAGTTTGATTTCTATGAAGGAGGGACGGTCATCAAAGGCGGGTTCTTTGATAATTTAGGACTCGTTTTTGAGCGTTCCTCTGAATAGAACAAAAAAATAAAAAACATGTCAGCAGTATTAGAAAAGTATTTTACAACAAATGAGGAAGAGGTAAAAGTTTGGTTCAAAGCAGCTCCTGTAGAGAATTTTCCAGAAAACGGAGGGGCTTGTGTAAAATACAAAGACAAACAAATTGCCGTTTTCAACTTCACAAGAGAAAAGAAATGGTATGCCTGTCAAAATTTATGTCCACACAAAATGGAAATGGTTTTGTCGCGAGGAATGATAGGCGATGATTGTGGTACACCCAAGGTAGCTTGTCCGCTGCATAAAAAAACATTTTCTTTGGAGAATGGTGAAAACCTAAATGGAGAACTCGAATCCATTGCCGTTTATCCCGTTCAAATTAAAGAAGGAAATGTGTATATAGGTTTTTCGGAATAGGGGAATTGTTTTAAAAAATGAAATTTTTACAAAGTGTTGGAGCCTGGCTCCAACACTTTTTTTATTTTTGTAGCAGCACAAACTACAGAACAATATGAATTTAGATAAATTTCAACACGCGGTACAATTATTTGATGAGGCCAATAGCAAAGACCCCAACCAGGAAACTTTTGAAGGTAAAAGCTATCCGAAAGAGCTTTTGTATGCCGAAAGAATGACCCAGGTTTTGAGGGGTTTTGAACCCAATGCATCGGAGGCAGTGCAATTGGCAGCGCGTTGTCAACACATTTGCCGATGGGAGAGTGCGAGAAATTCTTATGAGATGAACCGTACAGGTTATTTGTTGTGGAGACAAGATTTGAAGAAATTTCATGCCCAAAAAGCGATCGAAATATTGGAAAAAGTTGGCTATGAGAAAGAAACGATAAAAAGAGTCGCTTTTTTAGTACAAAAAAAACAATTGAAGCGCGATCCAGAAACACAACTTTTAGAAGATGTCATTTGCTTGGTGTTTTTAGAGTTTTATTTTGACCCGTTTGCGGAAAAATATTCGGAAGAAAAAATGATAGATATCGTTCAAAAAACATGGCGTAAAATGTCGGAACGTGCGCACAGTGAGGCGTTGAAACTACCTTTTTCAAAACCTGCACTGGCTTTGCTTTCCAAAGCGTTGAATTTGTAAAATTCCATGCTTGCCTTTCAGCATGTTCAAAATCCAACGGGAATAATTGTTCATCAATCTGTTCGTTGACGGCATGCCATTCTTTTTTTATACTTTTGTGCTATGACCCATCAAAAAGAATTTGCAATTGTGCCTTTGCTACTGAAAAAGCTCTTAGTCAGGGCTTTTTTCTTGCTTTCAGGAGTTCCGGTGCTGTTTTATGTCGTTTTGTCCTACTTTCAGGTAGATATCAGTATCTCCATACTGCTGATTTTGGTGTTTGTTTTTTTTGTGTTGGTATTTGTGAGAAAATACTTTCAAAAAATCATGCATGTTTTAACGAAATCCAATCTTTACAACAAAGCACAAATAACAGAATTACGCGAACAATACAAGCTCAAAGAAGTGGCTTATCAGGAATTGGAGAGCTTGAACTTTGTCATTGACAATGCGGCCTTGTTTGCAAGCACGAAGTTGGATGGGACGGTGATTTATATGAGTAAAAAACTGGGAGATCTCTTAGGACTTGATAAAAAAGAAGTCAGAGGAGCCATCGAAAGATTGTTGTCTGTAAAAGAAGGAGAACAGCAAAATATCAATGATTTAATCGGCGCAACGAGGCATAAGATATGGAAAGGTGAGGTGGCTTTGACTTCGAGAAAAAGGGAAGAATTGTGGTTGGAGTTGACGATCATTCCGATGAATCAATCTTTTGGAAAACAAAGTCTTTTTATTTTAGGAAACAATATTACTGAAAGTAAAATTGCCCGAGAAACCATTGACAAGATCAAGGAAAGTGAATATGAAAAGGAAGTGCAATATCAAAAAAATCAAGCTAGCCAAATTGTAGAAGCACAAGAAGAAGAGCGAAAAAGAATTGCGAAAGACATTCACGATGGTATTGGACAGATGCTAACCGCTTTGAAATTTAGCGTCGAATCGATCAATGTTGAAAATACAGAAGATGCGGAAAATAAGTTTTCCAACTTGAAAAAGGTTTTTGGACAATTGATCAAAGATGTACGTGCCGTCACTTTTAGTTTGACACCTCCGGAGTTGAGCGATCATGGTATCGCACCAGCTTTTAAAAAGATGACAGAGGAAATTTCCAAATTATCAGGGAAACAAATTCTTTTTGAAAACAAAACGGATTTTGAGGGTCGTTTTGATTCCTTGACAGAAACAAATTTATACAGAGTAGGGCAGGAAGCGGTGAACAATGCGCTGAAGTATGCCAATTCCAATTATGTATTGGTGACGATAAGCCACAACAAAGATCTGTTGAGTATCATGATTGATGACAATGGAAACGGATTTGACGTTCAGGAGGTAGAAACGTCAGAAAAAGGTTTAGGAATGGGTCTTTTTTTTATGAAAGAACGCGTGAATTATGTCAATGGTCGACTTTTTATACAGTCGAACAAAGGAGAAGGAACTCGAATTACGGTAAACATTCCTATTTGATTCTTTGGAGCTCTTTGATAGTGTTATTCCCCAAAGTTGTTTTGCGATCGATGTGATTTAAAATTTCGATGACCGTAGTATTGCTGTCAAAATCTCCACGCACACTGCTAAAATCTTGTTTTCGCTCCTCCAAATCGCCGTCAACACCAAAACCTACCTGCGTAGAAAGTGAAAATTCTTTTTTAGCATCTGCGTACAACATATGATCCAATTCGACCACCGCTTTTTGCCATTTTTTTACAATAGAAATGATCTCCTTGGTTGTGATATTTTTCAAATCTACCTTGTAAAACTTTTCAATCCAAGCGCTCGCCCAATTCCATTCATACTCGTAATAATGGTCGTGGATACTTTTCAAGGCTTGTTGCACTTGCTTCAAGCTATTGATTTTCTCTGATTCGATATCGGACAAAAAGCCATTTATGGATTCTACGGGACAGATCATACCGCTCACATCCAGCCATTTCCCTGTTCCAATCGAAGAACTAGGTTTCAAAACTTTTTGCAAATTGGCGGTTGTTTGAAGGTCTTTTTTATAGATTCTACTAATGATGGAGTTTCCTAGGAATTTGTGAACTACCATTTTGTAAATATGCATTCCTTTGAGCAAAGAACTCGATTTGATTTTCATTCCCTCGAAAGTATATTCTTTGGAATTGTTTCCAGAAATCTTTTGAATGTTTTCTAAATTGGAAAGTCCTTCCATTACCTTGTGAATCGTAAACGGACTTAACAAATTGAAATTGATGATGTCTGTCTGATAGTTTTTGTGTCGTTTGTCTCGTTTTCCCCATTTCTGAGCATCTCTTACGGTTCCGACACTTCGCAAATTGATTCCAGGAAACAATACGCTCTCATCGTTGGATTCTATCAAATAGGAAAAGGGGAATTTGGAAGAGTCTACATTTTTATAATGACGTCCCGACACCAAAGTAAAGGCGCCTACTTTGGAAGGCCATAGAATGTAGGAGTTACTCGTGGTTTTAGCCCCACGCTCCATAATTCCTTGATGAATCGGTCCAAGTTTGTACATATGATTGCTTTGGTTGGAACCAGAGCCCGCATTCATAAATGAAAACATCCCTGCAATGAGTAAGGTTGATTTGTGATGCGTTACGGTATAGGGTCCTGCAAAAATAGAACAGGCCTCTCCATTAAAACCTTGGCTGTTGGCAAAAAACACAGAGTGTTCTGCCGAATAATGCTTGTCCAAAACACAACCCTGTCCGACAAAACAATTGGTCAAAATGGTTGCGTTGTCAATTCTTGTGTCACTAGAGATGATAAAATTTTCAGCCATCACACCTGACCCAATATAAACAGGAGCTTCTTGGAAGGAGTTGATGCTTCCATTTTTAAGGCTAACCACTCCTTCGAGTTTTGCATGGTCACCAATGTTGATGTTTTTGATAGAACGACAGTTCAAAATTCTCACATCATCCCCAATGCTACCTCGATCAGATGTGATTTTATCTGTATAGGTAGCAATCATTTTTTTTAGATTTGAAATCAAACCATTTCGATGCCTGTACAAAGAAAGAATATAGGCCTCTTGCGCAGAAAGGGCGTCGTAAATAGGAATTTCTCGACCTCCACCTTCATTGATGGCTTCTACTTGAGTCCCATTTCCAAAAGAAGAACTGCCATGAACGGCAATGTGACCAACACAGTCAATCACAATATTGTCGCCAATGGAATAATTTGCAATAAAATTACTGACGTTGGTGATGAAAGGGTTTTTCCCAATTTCTGAATTGTGAATTCGAGCATTGTAAATCCCATTAGGTCTTATGATATCCCCGTACGATTTGTTTTCTCCAGAGATTTCTTGCAGCTTTACGGTTCCAGAAAATTGAACGTTCTTTATTTTTGTCAGATCTGTCTTCTCAGTAATCCAAAAAGAATTCCAGTCGGTTGCAGAACAGTTTTCAGAAATTAGAGTTGCAATTTCTTCTGAGCTAGGGTTTCTGTGGTTGGTCATTGAGGTGCCGTTTTTTGTTAGGTAAAAATAAGAAATAATGGAGAAGGCCAAAGTTTTTTTAAAAAAACTAAACAGAGCAGCT
>CAJQMT010000001.1 GCA_905479475.1 uncultured Flavobacteriaceae bacterium | reverse complement strand
TTCTTTTTTGAGGCTTAGTTTTTTATAGAATTTCGAAAAAAAACAATTTACTATTCGTAATTTCGTTTTATCAAATAAAAATTATAAACAAAACATTTTTTATGTTGTCAATCATTCAAGAAGCTGTCGACCTTGCAGCAGCAGTTGTCCTAGAGGAAAAAACTTTGTCAATTTACAAGCTCATTGTCGAGGGTGGAATAGGGGGGCAAATTATCATAAGTATTTTACTCCTTTTGTTGGCAGTCGCTTTGTACATTTATTTCGAACGTTTTCTTGCAATCAAGGCGGCGAGTAAGGTAGACAAAGATTTTATGAATCAGATCAAGGACTATGTTGCCAACGGCAATATTGAAGCGGCAAAGTCACTCTGTGCTTCCGAGGACACACCTGTCGCCAATCTCATCGAAACAGGGATGTCTCGAATAGGAAAACCGCTTGAAGACATCAATACGGCCATAGAGAACTCTGGAAAATTGGAGATTTACAAGCTAGAAACCAATGTTAGTGTTGTGGCGACTATTGCAGGCGCTGCACCCATGATCGGTTTTTTGGGAACTGTTATCGGAATGATTGTTTCCATACATGAAATTGCCAATGCAGGAGGGCAGATAGATATTAAAATGTTGGCTGATGGTTTGTACACAGCCATGACAACCACTGTTGGCGGATTGATTGTTGGAATTATTTCATACATCGCCTACAATCACTTGGTTGTGAAAACCGATAAAGTAGTATACCAAATGGAAGCAAAGTCCGTAGAATTTTTAGACTTGCTCAACGAACCTGTCTAGTTTGTAAGACTTTCAATGATGGATATCGAACCAAAAGAGTACTTAAAAAATTATAGAAAATGAATTTCAGAGGAAGAAATAAGGTAGATGCAAATTTCAATATGTCCTCCATGACAGATATTGTTTTCTTACTGTTGATTTTTTTTATGTTGACATCCACCCTAGTAACGGTCAATGCCATTGATGTTTTGCTGCCCAAAGCAGGAGGGAAAACCGAAAACAAAGCAACAGTTGCCATCACCATTACCAAAGACGCACAATTTTATCTAGAAGAAACTTCGCTGAAAAAAGAAAATGTAGAACGTGTTTTGGTCGACAAATTTTCAGCAGATAAAAACAAGACCTTGGTGATTCGTGGAGATGAAAATGTGTCGTATAAAAACATCATGTATGTCATAGACATTGCCAACAGAAATAAAATAAAAATGATTTTGGCTGTCAAAGGAATTTGATTTTAAGAATATGATGAGATATTTTAGAACCATTCACCAACTTAAATCAGTCATTGCAACGATATTTGTCATGTCAATACTGCTGTTTTTGATGTATGCTTTTGGCATGAAATATCAAGACCCTCCCGAAGAATATGGAGTGGCAATTCGTTTTGGAACCACAGATATAGCGAGAGAACTTCCGATTGCAGATAAAAATACGTTGTCAAATCCCAAAACTTCAGAAGAGCGTACAAACGACGAACTTATAACACAAGAAAACAAGGAGGCTCCCATAATCACAAAAGAGCGTTCAGAACCTCTTACTGCGCCGATGCCCTCCAAAGAAGCACAAAACGCGTTGGAGAATTTGATGAAAGGCAATCCGTCCAAGCAAGATCGTGCAGAAGTCAATGCATCTAACGATCAAAAAGAGATGAAAGGCAAAGAAGAAGGCACTTCGGAGAGTTCAAAATACTACGAATCTACTGGTAGTGATGGCGATGAAAATTACAATCTTTCAGGAAGAAAAGCGTTGGCAAGACCTATAGTCAAACCCAACTGCAATGAAGAAGGAACCGTCGTGGTGCGCATAGAAGTAAATAAAATAGGAAACGTTGTCAAGGCTTTACCAGGAGTAAAAGGAACGACAAATACAGCTCCTTGCTTGTTAGCACCTGCCAAAGAAGCAGCTTTGAAAACAAAATGGAATGCAGATGGCAAGGCGCCTACAACGCAAATTGGGGTTATTATTTATAGATTTTCACTTTCAAAATAACTTTTATTTTCGTTGAATATTCATTTTGTGCGAAACCCTAAAACACAACAGATAAATAAGATTTAAATGACTTATCAAGAAACGTTGAATTGGCTTTTTGTGCAATTGCCTATGTATCAAAGACAAGGAGGAGCAGCGTATAAAAAAGATTTATCGAATACGTTGAAACTTGCAAAAAAACTAGGCAATCCTGAGAATACATTTCAAAGCATTCACGTGGCAGGAACCAATGGAAAAGGATCGACCAGCCATATGTTGGCTTCTGTTTTACAAGAGACAGGTCTCAAAGTTGGCTTGTATACATCGCCACATTTGAAAGATTTCCGAGAACGGATTAAAATAAACGGTCAAAATATTTCAAAAAAATATGTCGTTGACTTTGTAGAAGAATACAACCTTTTTTTTGAAGAAAATTCTTTGTCTTTCTTTGAAATGACTGTCGGTTTGGCCTTTCAATATTTCAGCGATGAAAAGGTTGATATTGCGCTTGTCGAAGTGGGTTTGGGAGGAAGACTAGATTCTACCAATATTTTAGCTCCAATACTATCTGTAATTACAAATATAGGATTAGACCATACCCAGTTTTTAGGAACAACTGTGGAAGCAATTGCTGCTGAAAAGGGAGGAGTTATCAAAGAAAAAACACCTGTAGTCATAGGAGAATACCATCCAAAAACATTTCCTGTTTTCCAAAAATTAGCCCAAGATAAAAAAGCGCCACTCTATTTGGCTTCCAAACAAAAAAAGCAAATCTATCCTTCTGACTTGAAAGGAAGCTATCAGACTCACAATATCAAAACCGTACAAACCGTTGTCGAAGTTTTGCGAGATAGCGGTGTTTCAATTTCCGAAGAAGCATTGGGAAACGGATTGCTAAAAGTGGTTGAAAATACAGGTTTGTTGGGACGTTGGCAGGAACTAGGAACAGCGCCAAAGATTATTTGCGATACAGCACATAACAAAGAAGGACTTACCTATACATTGCAACAGATCACTACTGAAAAATATCAAAAATTACACATTGTTTTGGGAATGGTAAACGACAAAGATTTTTCTGAAATATTGTCTTTGTTTCCAAAAGAAGCGAACTATTATTTTTGTGCACCCAATTTAGGAAGAGCCTTGGCCGTCGAAGATTTACAGAAACAAGCAAAAAAAATAGGTTTGCAGGGAAGGGGTTTTACAACTGTAAATCAAGCTTATAAAGAAGCCAAAATCAATGCTTCAAAGGAGGATTTTATTTACATAGGAGGGAGTACTTTTGTAGTGGCAGAAATTTTAGAATAAAAAATAAAAAATAGTTGTCTATTTAAATATCTGTCTTATATTTGCAACCGCTACGGGCAATTAGCTCAGTTGGTTCAGAGCACCTCGTTTACACCGAGGGGGTCGGGGGTTCGAATCCCTCATTGCCCACGAACAAAAAAAGTCTGCATTTTTATGCAGACTTTTTTGTTTTCAAAAACATCCAAAAAGTCTTTTTCAAAAAATAAAAAAAATCGAGAGCTAGGCGAGTTTTCAAAGTTCAAAAATACAGAAGTCTACATTTCCATAGAAATAGCTATTTTTGTGCTACTTTGAAAAATACCGAGCAACATACCCGTTTTATTAAAGAAAAAGCCTTGTCACTTGGATTTACAAGTATTGGCGTGGCGAGAGCAGGTTTCCTAGAAGAGGAAGCTTCCAAATTAGAGCAATGGTTGAAGAGCGGTTATCAGGGCGAAATGCAATATCTTGAAAATCATTTTGACAAACGTTTAGACCCAAGGCTTTTGGTAGAAGGCGCAAAATCTGTGATTTCTTTGACCTACAATTATTTTCCAGAAAAAACGCAAGACAACGATACTTACAAATTGGCGAAATACGCTTATGGACAAGATTATCACCATGTCGTCAAAGCCAAGCTTAAAAATTTAATGCATGCCATACAAGAGAAAATAGGTGAAGTAGCAGGAAGAGCTTTTACAGATTCTGCACCGTTATTGGAAAGAGTTTGGGCAGAAAAATCAGGTTTGGGTTGGAGAGGAAAAAACTCATTATTGCTCCAGAAACAACACGGATCATTTTTCTTTTTGGCAGAACTTGTTGTGGATTTGGAGCTGGAATACGATGCCCCATTCACAACCGATCACTGTGGAACTTGTACCCAATGCATCGACGTTTGTCCCACGGAAGCCATTCTATCCAACAATACCGTAGATGGCAGCAAATGCATTTCGTATTATACCATCGAATTGAAAAATGAATTGCCCAGTTCAGAAAAACGAAAATTCGAAGATTGGATGTTTGGTTGCGACTTATGTCAAGATGTTTGTCCTTGGAATCGTTTCTCAAAACCGCATTCCGAACCTTTGTTCGAGCCCCATCCCGATTTGTTGCAAATGACCAAAAGGGATTGGGAAGAAGTGACCGAAGACGTCTTTCAAAAAGTCTTTCAAAAGTCAGCCGTAAAACGTGCAAAATTTTCAGGTTTGAAAAGAAATATTCAGTTCCTAAAAGAGAGTTCTGGAAGATAAAAGTCTTCCTTGTGTATTTCGAAAGAATCTATCGGAAATAGGTTATATTTGTCAGTAATACGTCCAAAGAAATTTCTATGTCAGCATCCAATAAAAGAAAAGAGGCACTCTTGTATCATGCCGAGCCTACCCCTGGAAAAATTAAAGTAGTTCCTACCAAAAAATATGCAAGTCAACGAGATTTGTCTTTGGCGTATTCGCCAGGTGTTGCCGAACCCTGTTTGGAAATAGAAAAAGACCCCGAAAATGCGTATCGATACACTTCGAAAGGAAATTTGGTGGCAGTTATTTCAAATGGAACTGCCGTATTGGGATTGGGAAATATTGGTCCTTTGGCAGGGAAACCTGTTATGGAAGGAAAAGGACTCTTGTTTAAAATTTTTGCAGATATAGATGTGTTTGATATTGAATTGGATGTCACAGATGTCGATAAATTTGTAGAAACGGTCAAAGCAATTTCCCCAACCTTTGGAGGAATCAATTTAGAAGATATCAAGGCTCCAGAAGCTTTTGAAATTGAAAGAAGATTGAAAGAAGAGCTGGACATTCCTGTAATGCACGATGACCAACACGGAACCGCAATTATTTCAGCTGCAGCCTTAAAAAATGCAGTGGAAATTGTTGAAAAAAATATGGAAGACATACAAATTGTGGTCAATGGAGCAGGAGCCGCTGCGATTTCTTGTACACGTTTGTATTTGGCATTAGGAGCTAGAAGAGAAAATATAGTTATGTGTGATAGCAAGGGCGTTATTCGGACAGATATTGAAAATTTATCTTCGCAAAAATTAGAATTCGCTACAGAGAAGAATTTGTATTCCCTGAGTGATGCCATGAAAAATGCCGATGTGTTTATAGGGCTTTCGATTGCCGATGTTGTTACTCCAGCCATGTTGTTGACAATGGCCAAAGATCCCATTGTTTTTGCAATGGCAAACCCGTCACCTGAAATTTCATACGATTTGGCAGTAAAAACCAGAGAAGATATTTTGATGGCAACAGGACGTTCTGATCACCCCAATCAAGTAAACAATGTGCTTGGTTTTCCTTTTATTTTTAGAGGAGCTTTGGATGTAAGAGCGACAGGAATCAATGAAGAAATGAAATTGGCCGCTGTCTATGCGTTGGCAGATTTGGCAAAAAAATCAGTTCCAGAACAAGTAAATTTAGCTTATGGCACATCGAATTTAACTTTTGGGAAAAATTACATCATTCCCAAACCCTTTGATCCCCGTTTGATTTATGAGATTCCTCCTGCCATTGCCAAAGCAGCTATGGATTCAGGAATTGCAAAACACCCGATTCAAGATTGGGAAGCATACAAGCATATTTTGATGGAGCGTTTGGGGACTGGAAGCAAAGTAGTACGCATGTTGCATGATAGAGCCAAGTCAGATCCAAAGAGAGTTGTCTTCAATGAGGCAGATAAATTGAATGTAATCAAAGCTGCCCAAATTGTGCACGACGAAGGAATTGCCATTCCTATTTTATTGGGAAATGAAGAAATAATTCTAGGATTGAAAGAAGAAATCGGTTTTGATGCCGATGTGGAAATTATAGATCCGAAAGTAGATCAAATCCGAGCCAAAAGATTTACTTATGCAGCTATTTACTGGAAGTCGAATCGACGGAAAGGAGTAACGCTAGTGGAAGCTCAGAAAATGATGCGCGAACGCAATTATTTTGCAGCAATGATGTTGAATGAAAACGATACGGATGCCATGATTACAGGCTATTCAAGAAACTATGCAAGTAGTATCAAACCTCTGTTTGAAACCATTGGTATGGAAAAGGGGGTGTCGAGAATTTCAGCAACCAATCTTATGTTGACTAAAAAAGGCCCCATGTTTTTGGCAGATACCACTATTAATATAGACCCAACACCAGAACAATTGGCAAAAATTACAGAGATGACTACAAATGTTGCTAAAATGTTTGGTGTAAATCCTGTTGTTGCCATGCTGTCTTTCTCAAACTTTGGGGCCTCCAATTCAGAAAAATCACGAAAAGTAGGAAAAGCAGTCGAGATCATTCATGAAACGTATCCCGATTTGATTGCAGATGGTCCTGTGCAAATTGATTTTGCGCTGAATTCAGAAATGATGGAAGATAAATTCCCATTTTCCAACCTTTCTGGAAAAAAACCAAATGTATTGATTTTTCCAAATTTGGATTCCGCCAATATTACCTACAAAATGATGAAAGAACTTAATGGCACAGAATCGATAGGTCCCATTGTTTTAGGATTGAAAAAACCAGCACATGTAATGCAGTTAGGCGCAAGTGTTGATGAAATAGTAAATATGGCTGCTGTAGCCGTCGTAGATGCACAAAATAAATCTAGAAAGAATTAAAGATGATTACACAACTAAAAGGAAGATTGGTGGAAAAAAATCCAACACATATCGTGGTGGATTGTAACGGAGTGGGGTATTTATTGCATATATCATTGCATACCTATGAACAATTGACATCAGATGAATTGTTGACAGTATTTACACATTTGTCTATTAAAGAAGACGCACATACTCTATATGGTTTTGTGACGAAAGTAGAAAGAGAAATTTTTCGTTTGCTCATCTCAGTCTCAGGAGTTGGTCCAAGCATTGCTAGAACAATGTTGTCATCAATGACCTCCGAAGAAATACAACAAGCCATTGCTTCTGGAAATGTAGCACTGATTCAGTCAGTAAAAGGAATCGGCGCTAAAACTGCACAAAGGCTGATATTGGATTTAAAAGACAAGATTTTAAAAACCTACGAATTGGAGGAATTGCCATCGCTACAACACAATACAAACAAAGAGGAAGCGTTATCAGCTTTAGAGGTTTTAGGTTTTGCACGTAAAATATCTGAAAAAGTATTGGATAAAATTTTAAAAGTAGAACCAGATTTGTCGGTGGAAATATTGATTAAAAAAGCATTGAAAAGTTTCTAAACGCATTTGAGAAAAAGAATACCAAAATATACAGGTTTTTTTGTGTTGCTTTTGTTTGTTTTTTTTCAAAATAAATTGGAGGCACAAGTACCGTTGTCTGCTATTGAAAAAACAGATAGTATTCCAAGTGCAAAGGTTCTCAATGATAGCCTGCCTTATAAATTTCGCAAAAACAGCAATGGAAGCTTGTTTCTGAATTTACCAACTTTAAAAGAAGTTGTTTTTGACGAAGATATCAAGCGCTATGTAGTTTTAGAAAAAATAGGGACGACCGTTGTAAAACAACCCTTGTTTTTTTCTACAACTGAGTACAAAGAATACAAGTTAAAAGATGGTATAACTCGCTACTACCAAGAAAAAATATCCGCATTAAATTCAAAGAAAAAAGGAAGCAAAAAGGCTCAGAAAGATTTGTTGCCAACCTATTATGTAAACTCAAAGTTGTTCAAAACCATTTTTGGAGGAAATACAATTGAAGTAAATACCAAAGGTTCGCTCAATGTGCGTTTGGGAGGCTTGTATCAGAATGTTGAGAACCCTCAACTATCCGAAGAAAATAGAAGTAATTTTTCCTTTGATTTTGATCAACAAGTGACGGCAAGTATTTCAGCTAAAGTAGGCGAACGATTGCGTGTGACCGCTAATTACGACACCCAATCTACCTTTGATTTTCAGAATTTGGTGAAATTGGAATTTTTAACAGCCCATGAATCCAAAGAAGAAGACGATATTGTTCGGAAAATAGAGTTGGGTAATGTAGGGATGGATGTGAGTAATAACCTTATTTCAGGAGCACAAAGTTTGTTTGGTTTGAAAACCGAATTGCAGTTTGGAAAGACAAGTATTACTTCCGTTTTTTCTCAGCAAAGATCCCAAACCAAAACAGTAACAGCACAAGGAGGGTCTACCTTGAACGAATTTGAACTGCAAACATCCCAATACACAGCAAACAAACATTTCTTTCTTTCACAATATTTTAGAAACAATTACAACAAGGCTTTGGCACAATTTCCCCTAGTCAATAGCAATGTGAATATTACCAATTTAGAAGTATGGATAACCAATAGAAGCACAAATACTACCGACGTACGAAACATTGTGGCTTTGACAGATTTAGCAGAGTCGGGAGTGGATGTATACGATGCTATGAATAGCAATATTACCAATGCAGAAGTAGTTCCAACCAACGCTTTTGATCATCCAGACAACAGTTCAAATAATTTGTTTGCTGTTTTGAGTGATGATAGGATTCGAAATATTGGTACAGTAATGCCTGCTTTGCCTTCATCTATGGTGCAAGGAACGGACTTTACGATTTTAGAAAATGCAAAAAAATTAACGAATTCAGAATATACTTTTCATCCACAATTGGGTATGTTGTCATTGAATCGTCCCTTGGTGGATGGAGATGTATTGGCGGTTGCTTTTCAGTATACCTACAGCGGTAAAGAAGGGATATTCAAAGTAGGAGAATTGTCAACTGACGGAAAATTGTCTTCAGAAAATATAGTAGTAAAATTATTGCGAAGTGAATTGATTCAGCCTGCCAATAGAATATGGGACTTGATGATGAAGAATGTCTATTCTTTGGGGGCTTATCAAATGGAGCAAGAAGGATTTCGATTGGATTTATTATACAAAGACGATCGAACAGGCGTTGCTGTCAATACCTTACAGAATGCCAATTCAGTTTACCAACAGGGAGGAGAAGAGATCAAGGTTTCCGAAAGATCGATTTTGAACTTGGTGAAGTTGGATAGCTTGGATCAGAATAATTTTGTAAAACCGAAAGGAGATGGTTATTTTGATTATGTGGAAGGAATCACCGTGAATTCGAAAGATGGGAGTATTATTTTTCCGACTGTAGAACCTTTTGGACGTGATTTGAAAGCAAAGTTAACCGATGCTTCTGATGCCAATTTTCTCTTTGAAGAATTGTATACCAACACACAAACCAATGCACGAAACAGCTTCCAAACCAAGGATAAATATTTATTGAAAGGTTATTATAAATCTGACGCAAGTAGTGGAATTTCTTTGGGAGCTTTCAACGTGCCGAAAGGCTCGGTAAAAGTAACTTCCAACGGGATACTTTTGTCAGAAGGGGTAGACTATGTGGTAGATTATTTGAGCGGACGTGTGCAAGTTATCAATCCAGCAATTGAGGCTTCAGGTGCCCCTGTTCAAGTTTCTTTGGAGAACAATACTTTGTTCAACCAACAAACAAAGCGTTACGTAGGAATTGATGTCACCCATAAATTCTCAGACAAATTTCAAATGACAGGGACCTATTTGAATGTCAATGAGAGGCCCCTCACTCAAAAAGTGGCTTTTGGAGCAGATCCTATCAACAATACCATGCTAGGCTTGAGTTTGAATTATGATACAGAAGTTCCTTTTTTTACAAAATTGGTAAACAAACTGCCTTTTCAAGATACCGATGTAGTATCCAATTTATCCGTTCGCTCCGATTTTGCTTATCTGAAACCGGGAACTCCGAGCGGTATTGATTTAGGAGGTGAGGCAACTACCTACATTGATGATTTTGAAGGGGCACAAATCCCCATCAACCTGATGGACGTGAATTCCTGGAAATTGGCGAGTAAACCGAAAAATTTCGTTGATGAAGAAAATCGATTCCGAGATCTTGGTGATGAAACAGCCCATGCAGATCAAAATGATGAAGGCGTTCTAGACAACGGGAAAAAAAGAGCCAAATTGGCATGGTATACCATCGATCAATTGTTTTATGGAGGTTCTTTGAAGCCTTCTAACATCAATAACGAAGAATTGTCAAGACCAGAAGTGAGCAGGGTAGTCTACGAAGAGCTTTTTCCACAAACCAATTTGGATATCACGCAAAGCAATACCTTGCGTACCTTTGATTTGGCCTATTATCCGGAGGAGCGCGGAAGTTATAATTATGCAACAGATTCAGAGTTGGTAGCTGCAACGGAAAACAATTGGGGAGGAATTACGAGAGCGTTGACAACAACGGATTTTGAAAGAGCCAATGTAGAATACATTCAATTTTGGTTGCAAGATCCTTATGAGGGATATTCTATCAATAGCAGCGAAGCAGAAGGTGCCGATGGAACTGCTCCAAGCAATGAAGGAGCACTTTACTTTAATTTGGGAAATATTTCAGAAGATATTCTGCGTGACGGTTCTAAAATGTTTGAAAATGGACTGCCGGAAGCATCGGATGTAACCATTCCTGAACAAACTGCATGGGGGAACAAACCGGTGAGCAAATCTTTTCTCTACACCTTTACAGAAGTTGATGCAGACAGACAAATTCAAGATGTTGGATTGGACGGTTTGAATGATGACGCTGAGAAAAATAAATTTCCAATGTTGTCACAAAAAGAAGATCCTTCCTCTGACAACTACCGATTTTTTAGAGGGACTGTCTACGACGATCAAAAGGCTAGTATTTTAACTCGTTACAAAGATTATAACAATACGCAAGGAAACTCTCCAACAGCAGGTTTGAGTCAAGAATCGTTTCCAACTTCTGCAACGACCATTCCTGACGCCGAAGACGTCAACAAAGACCAAACAATGAATACGATTGACGCGTATTATCAATACAAGGTATCCTTAAAACAGTCTGATTTGGTGGTTGGAAAAGGTCATGTTGTCGATATGAAAGAAGTTGCGAGAGAAACTCCAGATGGAAAGACATTGCAAACGCGTTGGTATCAATTTAGGATTCCTGTTGTGTCAGGAACTCCAATCAATGGAATTGCGGGATTCAATTCCATTCGTTTTATGAGGATGTTTGTGACCAATTTCACCAAGCCTGCTGTTTTGCGTTTTGGACAGTTGCAATTGGTAAGAGGAGATTGGAGACGTTACATTCAAAATGTACATGGCGGCATTCCCGCAACGAGCGACAATTTGGATGAGACAGAATTGAAAAATTTCACTTCCGGAGTGGTAAATTTTGAAGAAAATGAAAATCGAGTTCCGATACCCTATGTATTGCCGCCTGGAATTGTAAGAGAGCAACTGCAAGCCTCTACATATATTCAGTTTCAAAACGAACAATCCCTTTCAGTAAAAGTGGACAATCTAGAGAAAGAAGAAGCACGAGCGGTCTATAAAAATACCATTACAGATTTAAGAATGTACAAGCGAATGAAAATGTTTGTGCATGCCGAAGGAAGAGGGGCAACCAATTTACAAGACGATAAATTGATGGCAATTGTAAGGATTGGAGCAGATTTAAGTGAGAATTTTTATCAAATTGAAATTCCATTGAAAGCAACTCTTTTTGGAGCCTCTACTCCAGAAGAAATTTGGCCAGCAGCCAACAATCTGGAGGTGGATTTAGAGGGTCTAGGCAAATTAAAGCTCGAGCGCTATCAAGCTTTTGGTGTATCTGGTGTAAATACATTGTATCCAGTTCCTTTGAAAGGAGAGGCCCCTGAATATCGAATTCGTGTAAAAGGAAACCCCAATTTGGCAAATATAAAAACCATCATGCTTGGGGTGAAAAACATTTCAAATAGTCCTCAAAGTGCAGAAGTTTGGTTCAATGAATTGCGCGTGGCAGATTTTGACAACAAAGGGGGATGGGCCGCTGTAATGAGTGCCAATGCCAATTTTGCTGATTTGGCAGATGTCGCTTTGACGGGTCGAATGCAAACTATTGGATTTGGAAATGTTGAGCAAAGAGTCAATGAGAGAAGTCAAGAAGAGGTCAAACAATACGGCGTCTCTACAAATATAAATGTTGGGAAATTGATGCCAAAGCAATGGGGTGTTAACATCCCGATGAGTTATTCTGTTTCAGAAGAATTCAGAGATCCAAAGTACGACCCTCAATTTCAAGATGTGCTGTTTGAAAATGCAAAAGACTTCAACGAGAATAGTAAAAATGCGCAAGATTATACCAAACGAAAAAGCATCAATTTTATCAATGTGAGAAAAGAGCGTGTGGGAGCAATAGAGAAAGCCCCCATGCCTTATGATATTGAAAATTTTTCGGTCTCCTACAGCTACAATGAAGAGTATCACAAAGATTACAATATACAAAAACACCTCACGCAAGATGTGAGGGCTTCAGCAAATTACGCTTATACCATCGTTTCAAAACCCATAGAACCTTTTCAGAAAGTCCCATTATTTCAGAAGAGCAAATATTTTAAAATTATCAAGGATTTTAATTTTTATCTCCTGCCAAAAAATATCGCTGTGAACACGAATATTACTCGAAATTACAACGAGCAACTTTCAAGAAATTTGGTGCCAGGACTCAGTCAATTGCCGACATTACGTCAAAGAAATTTTCTGTTTGATTGGGATTATACCATAGGTTATGACGTTTCAAAAGCATTGCAAGTCAATTTTAGAGCAGCAAACAAGCACATATACGATAGCTTTGAAGCTGACGATACGATCGAAGAAGACGAAATTACATTGTTTAGTAATTTCTTCAATATGGGAAGAGTGAACAACTATAGTCAAAAACTAGATGCGACCTACAAATTGCCAATTGACAAATTACCTTATTTAGGTTTTGTAACCGCCGATTACACATACGCAGCAAACTTTAATTGGCAGGCAGGACCGCGCTCAAAAGACACCAATGGTGAAGTGATGAGTTTGGTTGGAAATAGTATCCAAAATGCCAATACGCAATCCTTGTCGACGAAATTGAATATGACAAAGTTTTATAAGGAAATTGGACTGCAAAAATTATTTTCATCAAAGAAGAAAAGGAAAAAGGCAAAGAAAATTAACAAGGGGAACAAATTTGCAAAGGCGAAACCAAGGATACGAAGGAGTTCTAGAAAGAAAAAAACAACCCAGCAAAAAATAGCAGACGCATCTTATGCGTTGCTTACTTCTTTGAAGTCAGTCAACATAGGTTACAGTGAAAATAATGGAACACAATTGCAAGGCTACAAGCCTGAGGTTGGGTTTTTGGGAAGGCAAAATTATGGAGGAGGCCTGGCTCCTACTTTCGGATTTGTTTTTGGAGATCAAGCAGATATTCGTAGCATCGCATTGCAAAACAATTGGCTGGTAGACAGAAAGGTGAACAATGTGGATGCCGAGGGGAATGTTGTAGAGGACGGTCTCTATTACAGCAAAAATTATGTACAAACACACTACAATAAGCTAGATGTGAATCTCTCGTTAAAACCAATCAAAGATTTGGACATTTCCGTGGTCGCCAATCGAATTCGTACTAAAAATATTTCTGAGCAGTTGGATCCGGTTGTCAATAGCAATGCGACTTTTGATACAGCCGATGATTACAGTGAATTTGGACCTTCCCAACTTTCAGAAGTAGGAAATTTTAGCATGAGTTATAACATGCTAAAAACCGCTTTTGATGGAAATGGAGATGCGACCTTTGCAAAGTTTTTAGAAAACATTCCACAAATACAAAATCGACTTACTTCAAATTTAGCCGCAAAAACCAATCAAGATATCACTACCATAGATGGATACAACGGGTTTGGTCAAGATGTCTTATTACCTGCCTTTGCAGCGGCATATGCGGGTGGCGATGCAAAAAAAGAAGGATTGAAACCATTTAAAAACATGCCACTGCCTAATTGGAGGCTAACCTATAAAGGTTTTATGAAGATGAAATGGTTCAAAACTAACTTTTCCAACTTTACTATTTCCCATGGGTATACATCTTCTTACACTTTGGGGAATTACAGCAATAATTTACAATACAAAGAGAACGCGGTTGGGATTCCGAGCAAAGATTCTAACAACAATTATTTCTCAAAAAATGTCATATCGAATTTGACATTAAATGATGGGTTTTCACCATTGATAAAGTTAGATTTGAAGCTTAAAAATTCGATGTCTTTTCGAGGAGAAATTAAAAAAGACAGAACCCTGTCTTTGAATTTCAACAATTATACCTTGTCAGATGTCAGAGGGACAGAATATATTTTTGGACTGGGGTATCGCTTGAAAAATGTAAAGATAAGAACGCGTTTTGCAGGTAGAAGAAAAACAATGAAGGGAAATCTAAACATGAAAGCAGATATTTCTTTCAGGCAAAACATTTCGGTAATTCGCACCATGGACATTATTGACAATGAAATTGTAGCGGCCAACCAAATTACAGGTGGGCAAGATGTGTTTTCTCTAAAACTCTCTGCGGATTACAACCTGAATAAAAATCTCATCGCTACGTTTTATTACGATCAATCGGCATCGAAGTATGCAATTTCAACTTCATTTCCAAGACAGTCTATCAATACAGGTATTAGTATCACCTATAACTTAGGGAACTAATTCTTTGAGAGAAAAATTAATTGACTATTTTTGTGACCGAGTTCGAAAGACACGAATTTTTAGAATATTTTAAATAAAAGTAAGATGATTATACCGGAGGAGTTAAAATACACAAAAGACCATGAATGGGTGAAGATTGAAGGAGATGTGGTAACTATTGGAATTACAGATTTTGCCCAAAGTGAATTGGGAGATATCGTGTATGTGGATGTAGATACCTTAGACGAAACGGTGGAAGCAGACGAGGTGTTTGGCTCCGTAGAAGCGGTAAAAACAGTGTCGGACTTATTTATGCCAGTAACGGGCGAGGTTGTTGAATTTAACGAAGAATTGGAGGACGAGCCTGAGAATGTAAATACAGATCCTTATGGAAAAGGCTGGATGATAAAAGTGAAAGTTTCCGATGTATCTGAAATTGAAAACTTATTAGATGCGCAAGGGTATAAAGCAATTATTGGAGCGTAAGGTCATTTATCTTGCCTTTGGTATAACTTTTGCGATTGGATATTTAAGTTTGACAAAGCTGAATATAGGGTCTTTTGGATTGCCTGTTGCATTTTCGGATAAAATATTGCATACCGTGGCTTATGGAGTACTTTCCTATTTTTGGTTTTTAACAGTTTATAAAAAGAAATGGTCAAAACACTATTTTTCGATTGCTTTTGTGTTGTTGCTCTTGTATGGAGTCTTGTTGGAGTATTTGCAAATGAAGTTGACTACCGATAGGTTTGGAGACTTTTTAGATATTGTAGCAAATACCATCGGCATACTATTGACGGCTGTTTTTTTTAAGTTGGGATATTTCAGATATCCGTGATATTTTCTAGCCACATACTTGCATATGTACAGCTAAAATTATTAAATTAGCGCACTCATTAATCATTTCAATAAATGGAAATAAAGAAAAATCCAAAGTCCAATTTAGAAAACTATACCAAATTGTTTGTGCAATTAGGTTTGGTATTGGCACTTTTTTGTGTTTATGTTGCAATAGAGCATAAAACATACGATAGAATTGTTGCCGATTTAGGGGCTGCTTCTTTGAACGTTGAAGACGAAGAAGATATGGTGATTACACAACGTGTCGAGCCTGTGAAACCACCACCACCTCCACCCCCCCCAGCACCAGAAATTATTGAAGTAGTTGAAGATGAGAAGGAGGTTGAAGAGACCGTTATTGAATCGACGGAAACAGATGAGGAAGAAGCTGTAGAAGTTGAAGAGATTATTGAAGAAGACGAAGGAGAAGATGTAATAGAAGACGTTCCTTTTGCAATTATTGAAGACATTCCGATATTTCCGGGTTGTGAAAGAGGAAGTAAAGCTGAAAAGAAGGCTTGTTTTTCCAAAAAAATCAGCAAGCATATCAATAGAAAATTCAATGCGAACTTGGCTTCTGACTTAGGATTGAGTCCAGGAAAGAAAAGAATTTTCGTGATGTTTAAAATTGACAAAACAGGAGGGATTACTGAAATACGTGCAAGAGCTCCACATCCAAGGCTCCAGAAAGAAGCAGAACGTGTTGTAAGAACATTGCCGAGAATGACTCCAGGAAAACAACGGGGGAGACCAGTAGCGGTAAGGTATTCACTTCCGATAGCATTTCAAGTTGAATAAGGATTTCTTAGGAAACAAAACATATAAAAGCAATCTCTATTAGAGGTTGCTTTTTTTTGGTCTTTGTTCTCGAACTCATTTTTTTTTGACGGTTTTTAGTTAAAAAAGAGCTATTCGCCAGTTTTCATAGATAATTTGTATTTTCGTTGGGCAATAGAAAATGTATATGAACGAAGAAAAAAAATACTTTGCACACGAAACAGCAGTCATTGATACTCCTTGTAAAATCGGGACGGGCACGAAAATTTGGCATTTTAGTCATGTCATGTCCAACTCAATTATAGGGGAATCTTGTAATATTGGCCAAAATGTAGTGGTATCACCTAAAGTTGTTCTAGGAAACAATGTAAAAGTCCAAAACAATGTTTCTATTTATACTGGAGTAATTTGTGAAGAGAACGTATTTCTAGGTCCTTCAATGGTTTTTACAAATATCATAAATCCGAGAAGTGCTATTGTTCGGAAAGATCAATATCAGAAAACCTTGGTAAAAAAAGGGGCAAGTATTGGAGCAAATGCAACCATTATTTGTGGCAACGAGATCGGAGAGTACGCTATGGTAGGTGCGGGTGCAGTCGTTAGTAAATCTATAAAACCATATGCCTTGGTTGTTGGAAACCCGTCCAGACAAATAGGTTGGGTAAGCGAATACGGTCACCGCTTGGAGTTTGACAATAAGAATCGAGCGACTTGTCTTGAGTCTGGTGAAAAGTATCGTTTGAAAGAGAACAAAGTTGTAAAACTATAGTTGATTAAAACACTACAGATATTTTCTGAATAGAGTAAACAGTTCGTTTGTCAGTTGTTGAAATTTGCCAAGCCTTTTTCCAACCAATTCAAATAAGTTTTTTTATCCGTATATTTTTCAGGACTGTTTAACCATTCTAAACTTGGGCTTATTTGTACATAGAAAGGTTGTGACGCTGTCTGAAAATTAATAGCCTGAAAGGTTGCCCATTTGGAGCCAATTGTTTTGATAGTTTTTGTTTTTCCGTTTTTCTTTTGGTATTCAAATTGCAATTCCTTGGGCAGTTCTTTTCTGTCATCTACGTACAAGGAGATCAAAACATATTTTTTCAAGGCATTGTACACCTCGGGATCACTCCATACATTTTCTTCCATTTTACGACAATTGACACATGCCCAACCTGTAAAATCCAATAAGATAGGTTTGTTGTTTTCTTTTGCATATTCGAATCCTTCCTGAAAGTCTTTGAAACAATTCAAGTCCAAAGGGCATTCTGTATTCGTTTCATAGACGCTGTAAAATTTTGGAGGAGCAAAGCCACTCAAAATATTCAAGGAAGTATTGAAGAATAGACCTGAAATGAGGTAGAAGGTGAAAGCTGCCGAAGCAAGTCCCACAAGAATTCTTCCTAAACTTAATTTTTTGAGAGGTCCATCGTGTGGAAATTTTATTTTTCCGAACAGGTAAAGAGCGAGTCCTCCGAATACTAGAATCCAAATACCGACAAACACTTCGCGTTTTAGGAGCCCCCAGTGTTGTACCATATCTGCATTTGAAAGAAATTTCAATGCCAAAGCGACTTCTAAAAATCCAAGAACAACTTTTACAGTATTCAACCATCCTCCAGATTTTGGGAGGTTGTTCAGCCAGTTTGGGAACAAGGCGAATAGGGTAAAAGGTAGCGCCAAAGCGGTTCCAAAACCAAGCATTCCAAAAGTCAATTGAATGGCTCCACCATCAGAAGACAATGCGCCAACGAGAAGAGAACCTAGAATAGGACCCGTACAAGAAAAAGAAACAATGGCCAACGTAAGCGCCATGAAAAAAGTTCCAACAATCCCTCCAATATCGGAAGCGGCGTCCATTTTATTGGACCAGGCATGGGGCAAAGTAATTTCAAAATAGCCAAAGAATGAAATGGCAAAAATAATGAAAATGACAAAAAAGGAAACATTCAGCCAAACATTGGTCGAAATGCTGTTTAGGATTTCAGGGTCCAAAGAATCTAAAAAGTGAAAAGGAAGACTTAATAACAAGTATATAAACGTTATAAAAAATCCATAAAGAAGGGCATTGGAAACCCCTTTTCTTTTGGTGTTTGTTTTTTTAGTGAAGAACGAAACTGTCAAAGGAATCATAGGAAATACGCACGGCGTTAACAAAGCAATCAATCCTCCAAAAAAACCCAATAAAAAAATAGTTCCGAGACCTTTTTTTTTCTGCTCTGAATTCTCAGCGTCGAGAAAGTAGGTTTTTCGATTTTTTAATTTTAAATCCAATTGATCCGAAAGTATTTGGCTGCGACTGTCGATAACTTTGTTTTTATTTGCAACAAGTTGCTGTCCATTGAGTGATACTACAATTTCTTCACCAGGTTCAAAAGTACAAGCTTCGTCGTTGCATGTCTGATAGCTTGCTACGATTGTTAAATGGGAAAATTCCTCGGAAAGTACTTTTATTTTTTGTTTAAAAATGGCAACATTCTCGAAATAAAAAGTTTTCATTTTGAAAATTTCTTCATAAGAAGAATGGGTTTCGCTCTCTTCTGTTTTGCCAATTAGTTGGTAGAGGTTTTTTTCATTTTCAAAGGTAAACACAGTGGGCAATGGCCCGCCCTCAGGTAGGTGTTGGGAATACAAATGCCAGCCTTCTGTCAACGCGGCTTTTAAGGTCAAGGTATATTCGGATGCATTGTTTTTTTCTAGAGATGAAGACCACCCAACAGTGCTTTCTTGTGCAGTAGTGGCAAAACTAAAGAATGAGAAAAAGATAAAAATCCACGTATATTTTTTCATAGTCAAGAGCTGGGATGTGTTATTTTTAAAATAGAAGTTGTTTCTTTTGTTATTTTATATCGCTCGTCAAGTCGTTTTCCAACGACCCAAACAATTTCTTCACCGCTGCAAAGAATCCAGGTGTTTTCTTTTTCGAAGAGGGAGTATTTTTCATCTTTGAAAAACTTACTGAGTTTCTTTTTTCCACGGAGTCCAATTGGGTAAAAGTAGTCTCCTTTTTTCCATTTCCTTACGCTTAAGGGGAATTTTAACTTTGATTTATCTAAAAGAGCAATAGATGGTTTGAAATCAGATGCTTTTTGAACGGTCTCTATTTTGAGATGAATTGGCGATGCTATGTGTGTTGTTGTTTCGTGAATGAGGAAGTTTGGTGTTGTTGGAACTTCCAAAGCAGTCAAAACAAAATTTTTACGGTCTTTTAAAATGCGATGCGTTTGTGAGTACAACAATTTGCCAGATTGTGCCTCTAGCAAAGAGGCAGTTTCATCAGAGTTGACAAATCCATAAGGTTTTAACAAGGCATACAAATAAGCTTTAGGATGCTTTAAAATCTTTATTTTTTCGATACAAATAGCTATTTCTCCCGCTGCCCCATAGGAGAAGGTTTCTTTTTTAAAGGAGGCAATTTGATCGTTGGCCAAGAAACTACTTTCTTTTAGATGTTGGAGGGTTTGATCGAACGAATTCAAGAGGTTTGGGTTGAGTTCTTTAAGAACTGGCACAACCTCATGTCTGATTTTGTTTCTGAGGTATTTGGTGCTCGTATTGCTTTGGTCTTCCCTCCAAGTGATTGCGTTTTCTTCTGCATATTTTCTGATCTCATCTCTCGAGAATGGAAGCAAGGGCCTGAGGAAGGATCCATTTTTTTCAGGAATTCCTGTCAATCCATCCAATCCTGTACCCCTTGTAAAATTGATAAGAAATGTTTCCAAGGCATCTTCTTTGTGATGGCCGGTAAGAATGTGTTTTATGTTTCGATGAGCTGCGATTTCTGAAAACCATTGGTATCGCAATTTTCGTGCTGCCATCTGAATAGATAATTTTTCTTCGGCAGCTTTTTTTTGGGTATCGAAATGAATGGATACAACTTCTAAGCCAAGTTTATTTCCAAGCTCTTTTACAAAGGCTTCGTCTGAGTCACTTTCTAAACCTCTTAAATTAAAATTGCAATGCGCCAAGATGCAATTGGGGTTTATCTTCTGCATTAAATGTGTGAGTACCACGCTGTCAATCCCCCCGGACAAAGCAATTAAAACAGCCTCGTTTTGTAAATAAGAGAATTTATGTTGAATGTGATTTTCAAAGTGTTCGAGCACCTGTCGAAATTTTTATAGATTTTACTCAAAGACAAAGATACTCAATTCAGTCTTATGTCTTATCAAGAAAGCAGCACCTCTCTCAGCGCTTTGGCTTTGAGCAGGCACTCTTCGAATTCCTTTTCAGGAACAGACAATGAAGTAATGGCACTACCCACAGAACAGGAGACGTATTTGTTTTTTTTATTGTACAAAATACTTCTGATAATAACATTGAAATCAAAATTTCCTTCAGGGGTAAAATAACCCACCGCACCAGAATACAAACTTCTTTTGGTTTCTTCGTGTTTTTCAATGATTTTCATTGCTTTTACTTTCGGAGCTCCAGTCATACTTCCCATTGGGTAGCTGTTTTTGATAATGTCTACGGGGTGTATGTTTTCTGGAATTTCGGAAACAATCGACGAAATCATTTGGTGTACTTGTTTGAAGCTGTAAACTTTGCAAAGTTCTTCTACTTGTACACTTCCTTTGAGAGCAATTCGAGAGAGATCATTTCGAACCAAATCTACAATCATGATATTTTCAGCTCTCTCTTTGGGGTCATTTTTTAAGGCCTCCTTGAGAGCGAGGTCTTTTTGTTTGTTGGATGATCTTCTTGCTGTTCCTTTGATCGGTTGTGAAATAATTTGACACCCATTTTTCTTCAAATACCTTTCTGGCGAAGCAGATAATAAGAAGTTCTCTTCGAATTTAAGATAGGTTGCAAAAGGAGTTTTGGATATTTGGTTCAAATTTTTGTAAACTTCAAGAGGTTGTATTTCTTCATTTTCAGCGTAAAACTCTTGGCAAAAATTAGCTTCGTAAATGTCGCCACGGTGAATGTGATTCAGAATGGAACTCACTTTTTTTAGGTAGTCTTCTTTTTGAATTCGAAAATTTAAAGTAAGATTGTTTTTCGTCTTTTTGAATAGGGTCTCTTTATGATTTAAGATACTTTCAAAATCATTTTTAATTTCTTCGCTATGACTGTTTAGGTATTTGAATGTGGCTTTACCGTTAGAAAGGAAAATTAATTTTTTAGGTTGGAAAAAAAACAAATCAGGAAATTCCAATCCGTCGTGATTTTGAGAGCTTAAACTTTCAATATCATTTTTCAGATCGTAGCCTAAAAACCCAAAACAATAGTCCTGAATTTTTGCTTGAAATTTTTTGAGTTTCTCAAATGAATCTTGATAAGAACAGCGAATCGACTGTTCTTGTTCCAATGCGATAATTGCATTGTGTTGACTGTATTTCTCATCGTGTTGGTTCGAGTCTAGCCAAACAACGGTGTCGCAATCTTGCCCCCAATCCAGTAGATTTGATTTGAATTTTTCGGTGTCGGAAACGTGAAAGTGTTGTTCTATTCGCGGCATTTGTCTTTGTACAAGGTTTTGAAAGTCAAAAGCCCAAATAGACTTAAGAAAAACAAAGGTACTCAATTCCATATTTCTTTTAGAAACTTTAGCCTTAGCTTTTACATATTTCCTACTTTTGATGAAATCCTTTTCGCTTTTGTTAGGAATGGATATTTTTACAGACGAATAGCAAGTTTTGAAATTATTTGAATAAGAATCACTTTAAAAAAAGAAAACAAAGATGTGTACCGTTACTTTTTTTCCTAGAGAAAATGGGAATTTTATATTGACTTTTAATAGAGACGAACAAACCAGTAGAGGAACGCTGTCTCCTGCGTTCTATATAGAAGACGGTGTCAAGCATTGGTATCCTAAAGACAAGAAAGCAGGAGGTACTTGGATTGCTGTTTCTGAAACAGAGCGTGCGATCTGTTTGGTGAATGGTGCATTCAAAAAACACAAACAAGCCGGAGATTATAAATATAGCAGGGGATTGGTGGTCAAAGATATTTTGAAAGCCGACGAAATGAAATGGGCGATTGAAACTTCTCATCTAGAAGGGGTAGAACCTTTTACAATGATTGCTTTGGATTGGTCTTTCTTGCCTATTTGCATGGAGTTGGTTTGGGACGGAACTAAAAAGCAGATCAATATTCTATCGAATCAATCAAAAATTTGGTCTTCGTCAACCCTATACGATACTGCCATGAAAAAAGAAAGGGAAATGTGGTTTGCAAATTTTAAAAAAGAACATCCTTTTCCCACACAAGAAAATATCTTAGAATTTCACTCAAACGATTCTTTGGGAACCAGAGAAAATGCCATACAAATGAAACGGCCGGATATAGAAACAGTAAGTATTACTTCCATTACAAAAACAGAGGAGCAGCTGACCATGTTGTACAAAGATCTTTTGACGGGAGAACAGAGTTCCATGGCTTTTTAATTTCATAAAACATGCAGTATACAGGATACATAATTGTGTTAGCTTATCCCGAAACTGTCGTGCGTACTGCTACGAAAGAAATTTCAAGCAAAATTTGGCCCTTGTTCGGTGTAGGAGGAAAACACAGGTTGATGGCAGGGCATGCAGCATTTTTGTTGGTTTCAAAAAATACGGGGGCTGTTAATTATTTTGATTTTGGAAGATATGTAACTTCCGAAGGAATGGGCAGAGCACGCAGTGAAAAAACAGACTGTGAACTGGCAATTCCTATAAGTGCAGTTTTTGATAGAGATGCTATTGTGAACTTAGAAGAAATACTTTTTTTTGTAGAAAAACATCCTGAAAAAACGCATGGAGCGGGTCGGATGATTGCTAGTGTAAATGCACATATAAATTATGAGAAAGCATTTCGATTTGTTGAAAATTTACAGAAAAAAGGAGAAGTTCCTTACGGTGCTTTTTTAAAAAAAGGGAGCAATTGTGCAAGATTTGTAACCGATGTACTGTTGCATGCTACGTATGACCAGCAGTGTAGAAAAAAACTACGACGTTCCAAATTTTTTACGCCAAGTCCTATAGGTAATGTTGTCAATGGTAAAACGGAAGAGAAAATAGTTGAGGTGCATCGGCAAAAAATAAGAAGTTACAAATACGACTCAGTGCTCAAAGAGCATAGGAACTATTTTTTAAAAAAGGTTTCACAAGAAATCAATAAATACGGAAACATGATGCCGTTAAAATCGTTTTACAATCCTCCCAATGGGCAGTGGTTAAGTGGTATTGGCGCGGGTGCTTGGTTTGAAATAGAAAAATGTGTCAAAAATTGCTATACGATTTCAAGACGAGGGGCCAAAGGAGAACTGCATGTGAGAGATTCTTTTTTGGTCAACCAAAGTGGTTTTGAAATTGAAAAACCCTATAAATTTTTGCACGGTTCGCATTGCAATATCTGTTGGGTTCAGCAAAGAACAAAGGTCTATGTTTTTCAAAGAATACTTGACGAAGTAGGTATATCTTAATTCAGAACTTCCTTTACCACAAGTTGAAAGGTAGGAATATGAACTTTGAATTGGGTTTTACTCGTGAAGTTGATCATGTTGAAATAGCCTTTCATGGAGCCAATGGAAGACTCTAAAAAACAGTTCGAACGATAGGTGTATTTTTCTTGGGGCTCTAAAATAGGGAGTTGTCCCACAACGCCATCACCGATGACAATTTCTTTGTTGTTGAGGGAGTCAAAAATTTCCCATTTTCGTGAGACCAATTGCACAATATGAGGACTCTGGTTTTCGATGGTAATAAAATAACTAAACGCATAATGAGAAATTTCATTTCGAACATGAATGCCTTCGTAGTTCGTATGAACAGAAACTTTGATGCCTTGGGTTATTTTTTGAATCACGAGTTTTAGAATTGGTTTCTAATCAAATATACAAAAATGTTTTTCCTGTAATATGTGATTTTAAATTTTCTTTGAAAACACAGCAGTAGCTCCAATAATTTTACCCGTTCGTTGCCCAAAAGGTTGGTAATAAACCAAAATTCTGTATTCATTTTCAGTTGTAAAAAAAGAACCATCAACGCTTTTCTTTTCAAGAACATTGTTTGGGCTTGCAAAGCAGTAATTGTAAAACCCTTGTTTCAACAAAAGGGAAGCCTCAAAAGCATGCCGATCTTTGTTGTAGGTCATTTTATTTTCCTCTGTCAAGGCGTAGTTGTTAAAAGCACCATAGACATACAATTCTCTATCAGATAATTCAGCGAAATTGTTTTCAAGCGTAAAATGAACCCAGCTGTAATCTCCTTCTGTGAAGGGGTTGTTTTCGTTGATTGTTCGTATTGCAAAACCACCATTGATGTCAGGAGCCAATGTATACGGGGCGTCTATTCGAGGCTGTGTAGGGTACAAGAAATGATGAAAGATGCTATCTAAACCAGTTTGCGCGATACTGATATGGTTTCCATTGATGTCTTTGGTGTCGAAATTTAAAAATTCGTTGCCTCCGAAAAAACTACTCGCATCGTTGTAATTGTAAACCATTTCATCTTTTTTGTAAAATTGAGGTTGCAAGTTTTTCTTTGTGAAATTCCAATCTTGATTTTGCAAAATGACAACGTTCAATTCCTGCTTGGGATTATTGATTCGCAAGGATGGATGGTAGATGGAAAAATGTACCACCTGTTTGTTTTCGATGTTTTCTAAGCTCCGATCACGAACAACTTTAGCACTGATGTTGACGCGGTTTTCATGGAGCACAATTCTTCGCTCTATGCAAATTTCATCGTACTCGTTGTAAATGGTAATCAAAAAATGGCCACTTATTTTGATACGGGTGTTTTGGTTTGGTATTTGAAAAGAATAATGCGTGTAGCCTTGGAGCGTGTTGAACGAATTTTCAAAGTTTAAAACCTCAAATTCATTGCTTCCCTCTATATATTCGGACGGATTTAGAGAGCTGACTTTCCAATCGTAATTGCAATGTTCAATTTTGTAGTAGTAGTTTTTTTGATCCGCTTCCAGGTCGTCAAAAGAAAATAGAAAAGAACTTCCCAATGGAAAAATGGAAGTTTCTCTGTTTTCATGAGATGCCTGAGTAGAGACAGTTTTGATAAAGCTTGCCGTAAAATTTTGGGCATAACTCGGTCGCAACACCCAAATAGCTAAAATTGATAAAAAAAGACATTTCTTTAGAAACATACGCGTTTATTCAAAGCCTAAATGTATACATTGTAAATGAATTAAAGAAGAGCAAGAGTGAATCTTTTAGTGACAGATTCTATACAGAAAGGATTTCCCATAAAAACCTTTATACGACAATACTGCTGTTTTTGGGTAGTTTTTGAAAATTGTATTCTTTTACATAACTGATATTAATAGAAATATTTTATGAATTTGAGAATTTCAATTTCTCATCTCAGTTGATGCACAGGGAATCTATAAACTTTTTCATTGAAAGTATAAATGGTATCTGGCTCTGAATAATTTGGACTTCCTATATTTCTGCTATTGTTGTTTTCGTAGATAGACAAGTTTCCTAGTTCCCACATTAAGTAAGGAAGGTTAGCGCTTGAGAATATTTTCGTTTGATTTGTTTTTAGAGTATTGTATTTGTTTCCATATGTTTTTTTGTAGGATGCAGATAACCATACAATCAGAGGAATGTGAAGTTCGAATTTGGTAGGGATTTTATTGCCGTGTAATATGTGGTTTTTGTCATTATCAAATAAATTTTCTCCATGGTCGGATACGTATACCAGGGCATTTTTTCTTTTGTTTTTATCTAGCTCTTTGATAAACTTAGAAACAATCATGTCAGTGTAAAAAATGGAATTGTCATAACTATTGATGAGCGCTATTTTGTTGGATAGTTGAACACTAGTAAGACGAAAATTGTTGTCAATACAAGGGGTGAATTTTTCAAAATCCTGGGTGTATCTATAATTATATCTGAAATGGCTACCCAAAGTATGTATGATGAACAATCTTTTTTTATAGTTTCTAGTGTTTTTTAAAAGACTTGAAAATTGATTTACTAAAATTAAATCAGTTGTTTTTCTAGTATCCATACTTAGTTTGTTCAGGATCAAAGAGTCAGATTCTTTGGAATAAAAATTTGTTGGATGGCTAGGTTCATAGTCTTGGTTGGAAATCCAATAAACTTGAAATCCTTGTTCCTTAAATGCTCGTGCAAAAGAGGGTTCATGATTCATAATCGCTTTTTTTAAAGGCGTTGCTCTTGAAAGCATAAAGCTCAATGATGGTTGTGTTAAATTTGAGGGTGAATAGGTGTTTTTAAATGATAAGATGTTTTCAATAGTGTCTAGATTGGGAGTTGTATTTTTTTTGTATCCATTCATTCCAAAATGGTCTGATCTAGCGGATTCTCCGATAACTAATACAATGGTTTCTGGAGTTTGAAGTGTGTCTTTTGCTATTGAGTTAAAAGAAAAATCTTTTACGTTTTGTGTATATTTTTGATGTTCTTCCAGGTGTTCAAAATAGCTATCTATTCTACTGAAAAAATTGACAGGAAAAGTTTTATTCAATCTCACGTGAAATGAGTATTTAATCGATTCTAATGTTTGTCTAATGCTGTGATTGGGATAGATGTTTTTAATTATAAAAAAATCTCGTGACAATAATAACAGATGGAAAAAAGAAAACAGTACTGCTAAAATTAGTTTTTTTCGAAGGGAAAAACAAAAAGACTTTTCTAATTTTAAAAGAAGAAATATGTATAAAGAAAGTGTTGCCAATGCAATTCCTAAAAATTTAAATTGACTGGTTAAAAACTCATAGGATTCATTAAAATTTGTTTGTAAGCTTGCTATGAAAATTCCAAATGATACGGTTGTTTTAAATAGAAAAATATGAATGACTTCTAAGTATTGGAGAAACACAACAGGGGAAAGACATAAGAAATAGTATTTGGGTCTTACTAGCGTGCATCCCATAAAAACAAACGAAAAGCAAGAAGTTAAAAAAACAAGGCTTTTAAGGAGTGTTGCAGTAATTGAATCTTCTCCTACAAACACTAAAACGAAATTCGGAATTAATAATAATGTAGTTAGTGCAAGAGTGAGATGTATGTTTTTTGTGAGTAAATTCATCCTTTGTTTAAGTGCAGTTTTTTTGTAATAAATTTCCATCAAACAAACGCCAAATTTTTCAGAACCAATTCTAGGAGTGCTTCCTGAAAGTTTTCATATTCCAGGTTTTTAAAAGCATGCCAAGTGTCTAAAGTGTATTCGTGCCGAACTGTGTAGGTTTTTGAAAAGAGTCATTTATTTTTGATTTCATAAGCTATTTTTTTAAAAGCGGCTGTGAGTATATTTCGATTCCATTTTTCCAAAGGGAGAGGTAATAAGTCTCATTTTGCAAATGAGAGACGTCGAGTTGTGTGGATTTTTCAGTCAATACGGCTTCCAAAACAGGTTTGTTGAAATGGTCTTTGATTACGAGTATACTGTTTGCTTGAGAAGGGGGTATTTGAACCGAAAGGAGTTTGTCAAAAGGGTTGGGAAATAGAGTTATAGGAACTGTTGAATAGGTGTCTAAATTTTTATCATTCAATTCGCGGGCTCTCGAAATTGTGCTTGATTTGGGGACGTATGTATAGCCCGTAACTACTGAAAAAGGTGGAGCAATGTCGGTACCGGGTAAAATTTCTAAGAAGCCATTGCCTTCAATTTTGATTCCCTCCCAAGCAGTATTGTTTGCAGAATGAAGAGTTCCTTGATTCAGGGTTAATGTTCCACCGTCACGTATGATAATTTTATTTTCAGGAGGAACGATTAGA